>LSHP01000004.1 GCA_001555775.1 Acidovorax delafieldii
GGGGCAGCGGGGTCTTGCAGACCTTGATCGGGATGCCATCCCGCTTCCCCTCCACCACCGACCTTCGCTCGGCGGTCCCCCTCCCCGAGACAAGCTCGGGGAGGATTTAGTGTTTGCGAGGCTTGCCCCGCCCCGCATTTCCGGCGATGGACCGCCGGACAACCCAATCAGGAATCATCATGACCGCCCCTTTCAAGCGCCTGGCCGTCTATTGCGGCTCTGCCACCCCTGCCGACCCCGTTTATATCGAAACCGCGCGCATGGTCGGTGCGACACTCGCCAATCGGGGGATCGGCGTGGTCTATGGCGGCGGACGGCTGGGGCTGATGGGCGCGACCGCCGACGCGGCGCTTGAGCTGGGCGGCGAGGTGATCGGAATCATCCCCGAGGCGCTGGTCCGGCCCGAAGTCGCGCATCAGGGCTGCACCGAGCTTCACGTCGTCCCCGGCATGCATGCGCGCAAGCAGGCGTTCACCGATCTGTCCGATGGCTTCATCGTACTGCCCGGCGGCGTCGGCACCATGGACGAGCTGTGGGAGGCGATCAGCTGGTCGCAGCTCGGCTATCATGACAAGCCGGTCGGACTGCTCAACGTGAACGGCTTTTACGACCAGCTCATCGCCTTCAAC
>LSHP01000037.1 GCA_001555775.1 Acidovorax delafieldii
TGATGGGGGTGGACATGATGGCCGGGCGCATAGGCGTTTTGCAGCGGTTTGTCATCGGTGAAGTGCGATGGCGCCGAGCGGACGGGAGGCGGGCCAGCTCAGCTCCGCCGCGCGCCCGCCTCGTACCAGCCGCGCGAGCGCTTCACCATAGCCACGATGGTTAGCATCACCGGAACTTCGACGAGGACGCCGACCACGGTCGCGAGCGCCGCACCCGAGTTGAGGCCGAACAGCGCGATCGCGGCCGCCACCGCCAGCTCGAAGAAGTTCGATGCCCCGATCAGGCAGGAGGGCGCGCCGATATTCCAGGCCACACCCAGCTGGCGGTTCATCCAATACGCCAGAAAGGCGATGAAATAGACCTGGATGAGAATCGGCACCGCGAGCAGCAGGATGACCAGCGGGCTAGCGAGAATCGTCTCGCCCTGAAACGCGAAGAGCAGCACCAGCGTGCTCAGCAGCGCGAGCAGCGACAGCGGCTGGATGCGCCCCAGGAACCGTTCGAGCGTCGCTTCGCCACCCTGGGCCAGCAGCGCGCGCCTGAGAACCTGCGCGATGATCAGCGGGATGACGATGTACAGCCCCACCGACAGCAACAGCGTATCCCACGGGATGGTGATCGAAGCGACGCCAAGCAGCAGCCCGACGATCGGGGCAAAGGCGACGAGCATCACCGTGTCGTTGAGCGCGACCTGGCTGAGCGTGAAATTCGCGTCGCCGTTGCACAGGTTGGACCAGACGAAGACCATCGCGGTGCAGGGTGCCGCTCCCAGCAGGATCAGCCCCGCGATATAGGACGGGATTTCGCCTGCCGGTAGCAGCGGCGCGAACAGCCATTCCAGGAAGATGATGCCCAACACCGCCATGGTGAACGGCTTGACCGCCCAGTTGACGAACAACGTCACGCCGATGCCGCGCCATTGCGACCCGACCTCGCCCAGCGCGCCGAAATCGATGCGGATCAGCATGGGGATGATCATCAGCCAGATCAGCACCGCCACGGGCAGGTTGACCTTGGCCACTTCCGCAGCGGCGACCAGCGCGAAAAAGCCGGGCATCAGCGCGCCCAGACCAATTCCCGCGACGATGCACAGGGCAACCCAGAGGCTCAGATATTTCTCGAAAAAGCCGATCCCCGCTGGCGGCGCAGCGGTCTCGGCGGTCAGGCTCTGGGTCATGAAATCGGTTCTTTTCCTGGGGTGGCACCGCTCATCTGGCCGATACGGGCCAGAACCGGAGGGAAATCGGGCGAGGCGATCGCGGAAAGATCGCATGCGAGCAGCGCTGCGATCCGCGCCTGCATCTGATCGTATGCGGCTTCGAAGGCGGCGCGCTGGCCTTCGCCTTCGACCGCAGCCGGATCGGTAATGCCCCAGTGCGCCTTGATCGCGCGGCCGGGGAAAATCGGGCAGAGCTCGCCTGCGGCATTGTCGCACACGGTGATCACGATATCGATCGGCGGCGCGCCGGGCGCAGCGAACTCGTCCCAGCTCTTGGACCGGAAGTCGCCCGTGATTCCGCGCTCGGCCAGCACCTGCAATGCCATAGGGTGCGGCGCGGCCTTGGGGAAGCTGCCCGCCGAGTGCGCCTCGATCAGCCCGCCGCCCATATGGTTGGCAAGCGCTTCGGCCAGGATCGAGCGCGCCGAATTGCCGGTGCAGAGGAACAGGATGCTGGTCACGGCGCGCGATCCGATCACATCGTCGGGCAGCAGGTGGTTTCGGGCGCGCTCAACGCCCCCTTGGCGAGCGGGCCGGGGTCGCCGTACACCGTCGCCTCGCCATCGGTGTAAAAGGCCTCCCAAACGATACCATTGGGGTCCTTGACCCAGCTCTTTTCCGAGCGGGCGTAGCAGCAGGTAGTCTTGCCCTCTTCCAGCACCGGCTGGTCGGCCTTGGCGAGCCCGGCATAAACCTCGGCCAGCTCCTCGGTGTTTTCCGCCTGGATGCCGAGATGCTCGATGCCCTCGCTCGCGCCGCAGCCTGCGACCGAGATGGCGAAATTGACGCGCGGATCGTCGAGCTGCCACTTGGCGTAATCGGGCTTCACCACGGTCGGCTCCGCGCCAAACATCGCGGAATAGAAGGCGATCGAGCCATCAAGATCGCGGGTCTTGGCGTGGACATGCATGCGCTTCATCGGTCTTCTCCTTGGGTGAGCGGGTTCAGCAGCCAGAGCCCCGGCAGCAATTTTCGGTAAGGAAGCCGACCAGCGCGGCCATCGCAGCGAAATCGGCGGAATAGATCAGCGACCGGCTCTCGCGGCGCTGCACGATCAGCCCCGCCTGCATCATCTGGTTGAGGTGGAAGGACAGCGACGAGCGCGGAATGCCGAGCCGGTCGGCCAGATCGCCCGCGCTCACGCCATCGGGGCCAGCCTGGACGAGAAGACGAAAGGCGGCGAGCCGATGCTCCTGCGCCAGCGCGGCAAGCGCGGCGATGACCTCCGCGCTGCCCAAAACGTGACCCTCTGCAGACGAAGCGGCAACTGGCGAACATGAGACGAATGTTGATTCCATATTTCCAATATTATGGAAATGAAGGTAAGAGTCAACCCGTCGCACGGTAAACTTTTCGTCAACCATTTTGCCGCAATTTTGCCGCGATGTCTCCCCGCTTTGCCCCCTTGCCCGTTCTGGCGATGGCCGCCGCGTTGCTGTTCGCCGCGCCCCTGGCCTCGGCGCAGGAGCCGATGCTGCAATGCGTGCCCTATGCCCGGCAGGTCAGCGGCATCCAGATCTTTGGCGATGCGCACAGCTGGTGGCAGCAGGCGGAGGGCAAATACCAGCGCGGCCAGCGGCCTGCAGTCGGCGCGGTAATGGCGTTCAAGCCTTATCGCTCGATGCAGCTTGGCCATGTCGCGACGGTCGCCAAGGTGATCGACAAACGCCGCGTCCTGCTCGATCACGCCAACTGGTCGCCGATCGACGGCCGCAAGGGACAGATCGAACGCAATGTGCTGGCCGAGGATGTCTCGGCTGCCAATGACTGGAGCGAGGTACGCGTCTGGTACACGCCGATCGGCGCGCTGGGCACGACGCGCTATCCGGTGCACGGCTTCATATACCCGCAGGGCCGCGCGCCGAGCCAGCTGCAGGTCCCGCCGGTGCAGATCGCCTCAGCCGATCGCAGCGATGGGCGCCTGAGCCGCGAGGAACGCCAGGCGCAGCGTCAGGCCGAGAAGGAGGCGAAGCGCCGCCTGAAGCAGATCGAGAAGCAGCGCCGCGAATATGCGAAATATCTGAAACGCCAAGAGAAGGTGCGCAAGGCGACGGCCCAGGCGTCGCCGGCCCCGGTGCCCCGCCTGCCGGTCGATCCAATCGGTGACCTGATCGCTTCAACCGGCAGCTGAGCCGGGCGTTCAGGCCTTGGCGACCGGCGCGTCCTCGCCCAGATCCTTGTACCATGCCTCGACCGGGCCGCTCAGCTTCAGCGTCAGCGGCTGGCCCTTGCGGTCCATCGTCTTGCCCGCCTGCACCCGGATCCAGCCCTCGGAAATACAATATTCCTCGACATTGTTCTTCTCGACACCCTTGAACCGGATGCCGATGCCGCGGCCGAGCAGATCGGCGTCGAAATGGGGGCTGCGCGGATTGATCGCAAGCCGGTCCGGCGGCACGTCCGCAGCGCCGGTCGAAGCGGCGGGGGTCTGTTCGGGGGTTTCCGGGGTCTCGGTCATCATGGGGTCCGTTCTGGCAAAATCGTGCCGCGCCTTTAGCCAGCCCTAGCGGACATCGCAATAGACCTGCCGGATGATCCCCCGGTCGAGCAACAGCTGAAACAGCCGCGCGGCGCGATCCGGGCTGGACAGATCGGTAACCTCGCCGGACTCGTCGACCGCCGCGCTCGCCACGACCAGCCGCAACACCGCCAGCGGGTCGGTGGTCAGCACCCGGCCCCGGCGCGGGGTGGACGCGGCGTTCACGCCGACCACCCTGCCCTGCTCGTCAAAGGTCGGCCCGCCGCTGATGCCGCCGAGCGGCCCATCGAAACTGGGGACACGTTCGGCTTCGGCCCAGGCCAGGATCGGCTCGCTCTGCCCGGCAGGGCCACCGCGCGAGGCATAGGCGGCGCCCAGAAAGCGCGAGACCACCACCGCCGGATTGCCTGCGGGGAAACCCATATGATAGCCAAACGCGCCCTCCTCCGGCAGTTCTTCGGTCAGCGTGAGCGCGAATTCGGGAAGCGGCCCCTGACGGATGACCGACGCATCGGCCTCGCCGCTTTCGAGGACGTCGCTGATCGCATCGACGCCGTCCTCGGCAACCAGCCCGATCCGGTCGCAGCCATGCGTGACATGCTGCGCGGTCAGCCAGGTGCCGTCACGATCAACGGCGAAAGCCGTGCCCTGGCTGTCCTGCTGCGGCCCCGGATCGGCGATGACAAAGCTCTCCCCGATATCGGGCATCGGGCGGCGCGGGCTGCGCGGGTCGAACTGTTCGACGCTGAGCGGCGCATCGCCCCATTCCTCTTCGCTGCCGCCAAACCAGACGATCAGCAGCACCGCCCCCAGAACCCAGGGCAGGCAGCCCCGGCGGTTGGAAGTCCGCGCCTTGCTCATGCGCCCCGAGCGCTTTCGGAACCTTCCGTCATCTTGTGCATAATTGCGACGCTACCGGCACTGGCGACAGAATCAAGCGGCTAGGCGAAGTTCGGCTGCGCAAGTGTTGCTGGTCGCTCTGGAAATGCAATGCAACGCCAAATTCTGAATATCGCACTTCAACGCAATTAATGCTGCGTTCATGCAAACCATTCGGCATGTTGAATGTGTGATAAAATCGCAACGCCCTGCCATCAATGTTGAGGATGCTGGAACCGAGCCATGGGTCTGTAGGTTTGGCAACCGTCTGAATACCAAAAAGCAAGGACGCGAAACCATGAAGACCCTCATCAAATTCTCCGCCGCTTCGGCCATTGCTGTCGCCATGCTGGCGACGCCCGCATTCGCCCAGACGGTGAAGGAAGATACCGATTTCGACGGCGTCTATGTCGGCGGCCATTTCGGCTATTCGGCTCAGTCGAGCCCGCGCGGTGAAGGCGTTGTCTTCGACACCAATGTCGATGGCGATTTCAACGACAGCGTGCTGAATACCGCAGGCCTCAATGCCTTCAGCCCCGGCTTCTGCCGTGGTTCGGCCCGGGGCAACAATGCTGATGCCGGCTGCCGTCAGGACCAAAACGGCATCGAATACGGTGTCCGCATCGGCGCCGACAAGCGCTATGGCAATATCGTCATCGGCGCACTGGTCGAGGGCAGCAAGTCGGAAGCCAAGGATTTCGTCACCGCGTTCAGCACGACCCCGGCCAACTATACGTTCACGCGTGAACTCGATTACGCCATCTCGGCCCGAGCCCGCGCTGGCTATACTCCGGGCGGCGGCATCCTGTTCTACGGCACCGGCGGCGTCAGCTATGGTCGCATCGAGAACGGCTTCCGCACCTCGAACGCTGCCAACTCGTTCACGCCGCGCAACACCAAGGATTGGTCGTGGGGCTGGCAGGCTGGTGGCGGTGTCGAAGCCAAGATCGCTCCCAACATGAGCATCGGCCTCGAATATCTCTACAACACCTATACCAATGACGATTTCGCCGTGAATGTCGGTCCGGGCACCGCGCCTGCGACCAACCCGTTCCTGCTGCGTGCCGGCCAGACCGACATGCGCCGCAGCGATCCGAATTTCGAGTTCCACTCGATCCGCGTGACCACCGCGTTCCGCTTCTGATCGATAGCCGATCGTTGAAAATGGCGGGGCTGCGCAAGCGGCCCCGCCATTTTTCTATCCGGCGACGGCAGCCGCATTGAGCGCGGCCAATGCGACCTTGGTCATGGCCAGGAAGATCGCAGCAGCGAGTTGATCCTCCTCGATCCGCTTCGACAGGTTGCCGATCATCAGGTCGACCGCGCGGAACGCGATCAATTGCAGGATGAGCGTCACGCTGCCCCAGATCAGCACGTCCCAGACATTGACCGAAGCGGCGAGACAGAAGGCGAGCGGCAGCGCAAGGCCGAGCGCGGCTCCCCCGAGCGACACCGCTGCCGATACGTTCCCTGCACGGATCAGCGCGAATTCCTTGTGCGGGGTGATCCACATATAGAGCGCCAGAGCCAACGCCCACGCGACCGTCGCGGTGCCCAGGTGCAGCATGAAGATCGGCAGCCCGGCAAACAGGCTCTGGATTACGGGCGCGGGATCGGTCATGGCCGCAACTGTTGACCCGAAAGGGACAAACGATCAAGTCCGATCCGAACCCCGTCCCCATCCCAGCCAGGCCAGTTTCATGCGCATCTGCATCCTCATCCCCGACGCTGCCGACCTCACCCGCTATGACGACTGGCAGGACCAGGCGGTCGTGATCGAGCCGCTGCTCGCCATGCATGGCCTGACGGTCGAATGGCGCGCCTGGACCGACAGCGCACCGATCAAGGCCGATCTCGTGCTGCCGCTGATGGCCTGGGGCTATCACCGCGCGCTGCCGCGATGGCACGAACAGCTCGATCGCTGGCAGGGCGTGCGCTTCCTCAACCCGCTCGAGGTTCTGCGCTGGAATACCGACAAACGCTATCTGCTCGAACTCGCACAGCGCGGCGTGGCGATCGTGCCGACGCGGTTTCACGAACGGCTGGACGCGGCGGCGGTGGACGAAGCGCGCGCCGCCTTCGGCACCACCGATCTGGTGGTGAAGCCCCCGGTTTCGGCAGGATCCGACCAAACCTGGCTGCTGCGCGATGGCGCCCCCTGCCCGCCCGAAGCGCTGGGGCGGGCAATGCTGGTGCAGCCGATGATGCCGATGATTGCCAGCGAGGGCGAATATTCGCTGTTCTGGCTGGCGGGCGAATTCGCGCACGCGATCCTCAAACGCCCGAAAAGCGGGGATTTCCGCGTACAGGGCCAGTTCGGGGGCCAGTCGCAGGCGATCGAGCCGCCAGCGGCCGCGCGCGATCTCGCTCTGGCGACGCTCAAGGCGATCGATGCCGACTTGCTCTATGCGCGGATCGACATGGTCGGCGATGGCCGGGGAGGCTATGCGCTGATGGAAATCGAGCTGATCGAACCCTGGCTGTCGCTCGACCGCACGGCCGATGGCGGCAAGGCCTTCGCGGCCGCGATTGCAGCGGCGGCACGCCAGCCAGCCAGCGCCGGTTAAGGTCGAGCGCGTCACAGGAGCCACCATGACGATATTCCCTGCTGTCTTGCTGCTCGCGGCCACCCAGGTCGGCCCCGCCGACGCCAATGCCTTGCCGCCCCTGCCCGCACCGGCACCCGCCGAGGCCGACGCACCGAAACCCGGCCCCCGCGCGTCCGGCTTCACGGCGCCCTTGGCCGACGAGGCACGCTTCGATGCCTGCATGGACACCGCGACTGACGATCCCAAGACGGGCATCGTCGCGGCCAATGAGTGGCTCATCGCGGGCGGCGGCTATTTCGCGCGGCATTGCCTGGGCTTTGCCTATTCCAAGGAAGGACGCTGGTCCGCCGCCGCCGATGCGTTTGTCGACGCCGCGCGCGATGCCGAGCTTGCCCGCGACAAGCGCGCCGCAAACCTGTGGACCCAGGCGGGCAATGCCATGCTCGCAACCGGAGATGCCGACAAGGCGCTGACCTATTTCGACGCAGCACTGGCACAGGGCGTTGCCCAGGGGCTATTGCTGGGCGAACTGCATCTCGACCGTGCGCGCGCGCTGGTGGTCGCAGGGCAGACCGATGCCGCAGAGATTGCGCTGGCCGAGGCGCACAAGCTTGCGCCCGAGGACCCGCTCGCCTGGCTGCTCTCCGCGACGCTGGCGCGCAGGCTGGGCAAGCTGGAGCGCGCCCAGGCCGATATCGACATCGCCGCGCGCCTTGCCCCGCGCGATCCCGAAGTCGCGCTGGAGGCGGGCAATATCGCGGCGAGCGCCGGAAAGTACGACGTGGCTCGGCGCAACTGGACTCAGGCGATCGAGATTCGCCCCGAGGGGCCGATAGCGCGCACCGCGCGCGGCCATCTGAGCGAGCTGGACCGGGCAGAGGCGGAGACGGCAGCGCCCGCAAAGCCCTGACCCTCTCTAGCAGAGCAACCCATAAAGCCCTCCCCTCGATGGAGGAGGGCTGGGTGGGGGTGATCTTTCCGGATAAAGAATGGTTTACGCCCTGTTCGGACAGCACCCCAAGGCACCCTCACCCTCACCGCTGCGACTAGGTGGCAAGCCACCAAGTCTCGCTGCCTCTCCCATCAAGGGAGAGGCGTGATGCAAGCGGATAAGACGAGCAACGCCCATCAATCCAGGTAGAAATCCACCGTCGTGACCACGCGGACCTTCTTGTACGGCGTGTCGCTGACACCCCAGCTGCCGCCGCTGTCGCCATCGCGCGATTCGACCGAGAAATAGCCCTGGGTCGCGCTCTTGATGCCGCCGACATCGGTGCCGCTGTCCTTTGCAAACTGTTCGGCGGACGCGCGCGCGTCCTTGGTCGCCTCGGCCACCATCTTGGGCTTGATGTCATTGAGCTTGGTGAAGCTGTACGCCATTCCCGATCCTTCCTCGAGCACGACGCCGCGTCGGATCAGGTCGAACTGGCGCTTCACCGCCGATTGCGCCTTCTTGATATCGTTGGTGCGCAGCGACATGCGCTGGCGGATGGTATAGGTGGTAGAGCCGTAATTGTTGTTGAACTGCGACACGTTGGCACCCGTCGGCTGCAGCGCGTCGCCGTCAAAGCCGAGCTCGGTGAAGAATCCGCGCAGCGCCTTGGTATCGGCATCGATATCCGCCTGCGCGCTCGCCAGGTCATCGGCCTGGGCCGAATAGGCGATGGTCCAGGTGGCGAGATCCGCGGTCACGTCTTTCTCGGCAAGCCCGCGCACCGTCACCGATCGGTCCGCCTGCTTGGCGCGCAGCAGCCCGTCGCCGAGCAGATAGCCGCCCGCCACCATGCCGATCGCCAATATCCCGGCCCCTGCGAGAAACACATTGTCGCGCACCCAGCCGCGCTTGCTCGATCCGTCCGATCCCCCAACCTCAACCATGTCCGAAAGTCCTTCCAATGCCTTGCGCGCCGCCTATATCTGCGGGGCACATCCCCCCGACGACACGCCTGATCGATTAGCAGATCTGCGATGAACCGTGTCTTAACTGCGATGAACTGAGGCCAGTATAATGACCAAATATCTCCACACGATGATCCGCGTCACCGATCCCGATGCCACGATCAAATTTTTCGAACTGATCGGCCTCAAGGAGGTCCGCCGCTTCTCCAGCGAGCAGGGCCGGTTCACGCTGATCTTCCTCGCGGCCCCCGGCCAGGAGGGCGTCGCCGAGGTCGAACTCACGCACAACTGGGACCCGGAAGAATATACCGGCGGGCGCAATTTCGGGCATCTCGCCTATCGGGTGGAGAATGTCTACGAGACCTGCCAGCGGCTGATGGATGCAGGCGTGACGATCAACCGCCCGCCGCGCGACGGCCATATGGCCTTCGTGCGCAGCCCCGACGGCATCTCGGTCGAGCTGCTGCAGGAAGGCCATCTGGAGCCTGCCGAGCCCTGGGTCTCGATGCCCAATACCGGCAGCTGGTAAGCCGCTGGCGACGCGCGGCGGGCTGGGGTATATTAAGGCTCTTCGGGGGCCCAGAACAAGGATGACGACCATGCGCAACATGCCCATCATGCTCAGCCTCGCCGCGCTCGCCTGTGCCACCCCGCTGGTCGCGTCGGACAGCCGCGATGCGGAAATCCGCGCGCGCACCGCCGATGCCATCGCCAATCTCGACGAACGCGGCCAGAAGCTCGCGAAAATCTATCTCAGGGACCGGGTGGCGGGCGATCCGGTCGACTGCATTCCGCGCATACGCCTGCGCCGCTCGACCGCCGCCAGCGACGATGTGCTGCTCTATGACGACGGCTCGGTGGTGTACGTCAACACGCCGTATCTGGGCTGCCCCCGCGCCCGCGACAACACGATGATCTCGCAGACCCCGGTCGGCCGCCTGTGCTCGGGCGACATCGTGCTGGTCCAGGACCTGCGCATCGGCGTACCGCTGGGCAGCTGCGCGCTGAGCGAGTTCGTGCCCTATCGCAAGGTAAAAAAGGGGGAATAGGGGGCAGCCGCTTTCGCGGGGCCTTCGACAAGCTCAGGCTGAGCGGAGGTGGTGCGGGGATGGGGGAAACCCTCTTTGCGGAACCTTCGACAAGAGCAGGCTGGGCCGAGATGGTGCGGCATTATCTTCAAGGCGGGATATTACCCAACCCCGCTCAGCCTGAGCCTGTCGAAGGCCCCGAGCCGACGCCCCTAGCCGAACCCCGCCAGAAACGCCGCGACGTTCGCGCCGAGGGCATCGACCGCATAGCCGCCTTCCATCACGATCACCGTCGGCAGATCGAGCGCCGCGATCGAGCGCGCGATCGGCGTGTAGTCCGCGGTCTGCAGCGCGAATTGCGAGATCGGGTCCCCGGCAAAAGTATCCGCGCCGAACGAGACGCAAAGCATGTCCGCACCGAAATCGCGGATCGCGGCAAGTCCCGTTTCCAGCGCCGCCGTATAGCTGGCCAGGTCCGTACCGCGCGGCAGCGGCAGGTTGAGCGTCGCCCCCTCGCCTTCCCCCTCGCCGCGTTCGTCGGCATGACCCCAGAAGAACGGATAGTCGGTCGCAGGATCGGCGTGCACCGAGATGAACATCACGTCGCCGCGATCGTAGAAAATGTCCTGCGTGCCGTTGCCGTGATGGTAATCGACATCGAGGATCGCAATGCGCGTCCGGCCCGCCGCGATCGCCGCCTCAGCCGCGACTGCGACATTGTTGATGAAACAATAGCCCCCCAGATAATCCGCACCGCAATGATGCCCCGGCGGACGGCACAGCGCGAAGGCCGCGCGCTCGCCGCCCAGCACCGCCTCGGTCGCCGCGAGCGCCGATTGCGCCGCCCAATAGGCGCTCGACCAGGTGCCCGCAGCAATCGGGCTGGAGGCATCGAAGCTGAACTGGCCCAGATCCGCATCGATCCGGTTGAGCTTCAGCGGACGCCGTCCCACCACCGGCCAGGCATAGCCATGCGCATCGCCATGGCGCCCCGCCTCGACCCAGCGCGTGTGCGCACTCTGCAGGAATTCCAGATAGTTGTCGCGATGTACCCGGCGGATAGGCTCGAGCCCGTAATCGCGCGGGGCTTCGACATCGCTCAGCGCTTCGAGCACATTCTCCATCCGCCCGCGATGTTCGGCATAGGGCACATAGGCACCGTTATGCAGCTCCATCGCGGGTGCATGGTCGTGCTGGCGCGGATCGAAGAACGTCCTCATTGCGCGAACAGCTTGCGCAAGAACACCGTCTCGACCTCGCGGCGCAGGTCGTTGTTCGCCTTTTTCAGGAAGCCATGGCCCTCATCGGCATAGAGCACGTACCAGGTTTCCACCCCGTTGTTGCGAAGCGCGGCAACCACCTGATCGGACTCCGACTGCGGCACACGCGGGTCGTTGGCGCCCTGCATCACCAGCATCGGCTTGGTGATCTTGCCGACATTCTTAAGCGGCGCGATCCGTTCGAACACCGCGCGCATCTTGGGGTCGCGCTCGTCGCCATATTCGGCGCGGCGGTTGTCGCGACGATAGGCTTCGGTATTGGCCATGAAGCTGATGAAATCGCTGATGCCATAGCGCTCGACCCCGCCGACCAGTCTGTCCGAATAGAAGGTCATCGAAGCGAGCGACATGTAACCGCCATAGGACTGGCCATAGACCGCGATACGCTTGGCATCCATGCCCGGCTGCTTGCCCGCCCAGTCAATCAGCGCGCCGATATCCTTGACGCTGTCCTCGCGCAGCGGACCGTTGTCGAGGTTCAGGTACTTGGTGCCATAGCCGTCCGACCCGCGCACATTGGGCAGGATGACGACCGCACCGAGCACATCGGCGAAATATTGCGCGCCGGGGTTCCAGCTGGGCCGCGTCTGCGCCTCGGGCCCGCCATGAATGTCGATGATCACCGGAAGCTTCGCATCGGGCGCGGCATTCTTGGGCCGATAGACAAAGGCGGGGACGGTGAGCCCGTCAAAGCTGGTAAAGCGCACCAGCTGCGGCTCGACCAGCCTGGCGGGATCGAGCTCGCCCGGCTCGGACTGGGTCCAGCGGGTGATCGCCTGGTTGCCCAGTTCCACCGTCCAGACATCGCCCGCGGTGGTGGCATTGGTCAGCCCCACCGCAAGCTTGCCGCCATCGGGCGAGAATGACAGGGCCGTCACTACTCCGCGCGGCAGCGCAGGCGACATGCCCGCACCGCCTACGAGCGGCATCAGAACCACGCGCGAATAGCCGTCCTCGTTAAGCGTATAGGCCAGCGTCTTGCCGTCGGGCGACAGGTCATAGGCCTCGACATCCCAGCCCGGCTCGCGCGACAGCGCAGTCATCTTGCCGGTGGCGGTATCGATCCGCACCAGCCGCCGGGTATCAGTGCCTGCGTTGGTGATCGCGACGATTGCCTTGCCGCCATCGATGAAGCGCGGATCCTCGAACCGCGCTCTGGCCTTGATCGACCAGTCGAGCGGGCTGACCTTGCCGCTGGCCAGATCGAGCAGCATCAGATGGTTCTCGCGGTTGGAAATGCCCTTGGCGAGCAGCACGGTCGCCTTGTCCGCGCTGATGTCCTGCGGGCCGACCGCGCCGATGCCCTGCCAGACCAGCCGGCGGCTCTTGGGATCGGCAGGATCGGCGGCCATGATCGCATAGTCGGCCGACCCCTTGGTAGCGCGCGACCAGACCAGCAGGCTGCCGTCCTTGGCAAAAACCGGTGACTGGTTGCGCGTCACCGGCTCGGTGAGCGGCTGGGCGATGCCATCAAGATCGCGGACGAAAAGCTGGAACCACTCGTCACCGCCGGTATCGCGAGTCAGCACAAAGCGGTTCTTGCCGGGCACGGTCTTCGCGCCGCCAACGGGTTCGCCAAAATAGGTCAGCTGCCGCCGCGCCGCGCCGGGAGCGGGCACATGGTGCACCTGAAAGGTCGACCCGAAACGCGTGGTGATCAGCATCGATCCGTCTGGCAGCCAGTCCTGAAACCGCGCTTCGCGGTAGTTCTGGTAGCGCTGCACCGCATCGCGGATGTCCTGCGGAATCTCGGGCACATTCTCGAGCCGCGCGTTGCCGACCTGGCGGGTTTCAACCGAAGCCTGCTGCGCTGCGGCAGGGACAGCGATGAGTGCGGCAACAGCCAGCAACGACGAACGGAACAGCATGCGATACTCCCCAGGAATGGACCCAAATCTCGTTTCAGATGCAAACACTTAAGCTCAGAAAATGCCCATGGCCAGCCCCGCCCCGAACATCGCGCCCAATTCGCTGCAAGGCGCGAGCGCAGTGTCATCGAGATGCTTGTGCGCGGCAATCGCCTCGGGCGTTTGCGCATGGGTGCAGACGATCAGGCTTTCGGCGATGCGCTTCAGTCGCCAGCCGGTCGCGATCCGCTCGATCTGCCGCACCGCCCCTGCTCCGTCCGATCCCGCCGCTACCATCGCTGCATAGGGACGCCCCTCGATCCGCCCCAGCAACGGGTAATAGCAGCGGTCGAAAAACTCCTTCATCGCCCCGGTCATGCTGGCGAGATTCTCCGGACAGACGAAGATATAGCCCGACGCGGCGAGCATGTCCTCGGGCCCGGCCCGCTCCGCTGCGATCAGCCGCACCGCGCATTCGTCGCGTGCTGTTGCCGCCGCCGCCTCCGCCATCGCCTGCGACGCGCCGGTGCGGCTGTGCCAGAGGATCAGCAGGGTCGGCCGCTCGGTCATCTCGCCTTGATAGTGCCCAGCCACCGGCAATCCAGCCCTTTCAATGCAGCACACCCTCGCCAAGCGGAATCGCGCCCGCTAGAGACAGGCCATGGCCACGCTCCACACCGATCCCGTTCTCGGCATCACCCGATCGCTCACCGGTCAGCCCTGGCACTGGCGCGGTGCCGAGGGCGACCGCCGCGAGGCCGATCTGCAGCCCGACGACCTCGTGTCGCTGCTGCTGCTCAGCCGCGGCGTGCCGCGCGACGATCTGGAACGGCACCGCGCGCCCACGATCCGCGGCTTCATGCCCAATCCGTCGATCTTCCGCGACATGGACAATGCCGCCGACCGCCTCGCGCAAGCGGTGATCGCGCGCGAGAAGGTCACCATCTATGGCGATTATGACGTCGACGGCGCGACCAGCGCGGCGCTGCTGATCCGGCTGCTGCGCGATCTGGGCCTGGACGCCGGGGCCTATATCCCTGACCGGCTGATGGAAGGCTATGGCCCTTCGGGCGCGGCGCTGACGAAGCTGGCGCAGGACGGGTCGACATTGATCGTCACCGTCGATTGCGGTGCGATGGCCTACGAGGCGCTGCAGATGGCGCACGAGGCTGGCGTTGATGTCATCGTCGTCGATCACCACAAATGCGCCGCCGTGCTGCCGCGCGCCTTTGCGCTGGTCAATCCCAACCGGCTCGACGAAGAGGACGAGGCGGCATCGCACGGCCATCTCGCCGCCGTCGGCGTCGCCTTCCTGCTCGCCGCTGCGGTGGTGCGCACCCTCCGCGCGCAAGGCTATTTCGCCAGCCGTCCTGAGCCCGCGCTGATGGAACTGCTCGATCTGGTGGCCTTGGGCACCGTCGCCGATGTCGCGCAACTCAAGGGCCTCAACCGCGCCTTCGTCGCCCAGGGCCTGAAAATCATGGGCCGCAGGCGCAATATCGGCATGGCCGCATTGATCGAGGCCAGCCGCCTCACCCGCGCGCCGGTCTGCTCGGATCTCGGCTTCGCATTGGGTCCGCGCATCAATGCCGGCGGACGCGTCGGATCGGCGGATCTGGGCGTCCGGCTGCTGACCACCGAAGACGAGAGCGAAGCGCGCGCGATCGCTGCCGAGCTATCGCGGCTCAACGATGAGCGCCGCGCGATCGAGGCGATGGTGCAGGAGGAAGCCGAAGGCCTGCTCGCCGCGCAGCACAACCGTGCGGTCGCGGTGCTCGCGGGCCACGCCTGGCATCCCGGCGTGATCGGCATCGTCGCAGGACGAATCAAGGAAAAGACGAACCGCCCCTCGCTGGTCATTGCGCTCGACGAGGCGGGGATCGGCAAGGGATCGGGTCGCTCGATCCCCGGCGTTGACCTCGGCGCCGCCATCATCGCGGCCAAGGATGCCGGGCTGCTCGTCGCGGGCGGCGGCCATGCCATGGCAGCGGGGCTGACGATCAACGCCGATCTGCTCGACCGATTCGCCGAGTTTCTGGAGGACCGGCTCGCCGCTCCTGTCGCCGCCGCTTCGGGCGCGGCGCGGCTGCTGGTCGATGCGCTGGTCGCCCCGCGCGGCCTCACCCCCGATCTGGTCGAGCGCATGGAGGCGGCGGGGCCCTATGGCATGGGCTGGCCCGCCCCGCGGCTCGCCACCGGCCCGGTGCGAATCGTCCGCTGTGATGTCGTCGGTACCACCCATGTCCGTGCAATTGCAGCGGGCGATGATGGCGCATCGTTCAAGGCGATGGCGTTCCGCAGCGTCGATACCTCGCTCGGCCAGGCGCTGCTCGGCGCCCCGCGCGACCGGCGTTTCTGGCTCGCAGGCCGCGTGAAGATCGACAATTGGAACGGCAATCACGCCACCGAAATGCATGTCGACGACCTGGCTCCGGTCGAATTCTGAAAAAGCGAAAAAAACCGGAAACGGGCGCTTGACGGCACCCCATCAACTGCTTAGAGGGGCGCTTCCCGCACAGATGGCCCCTTCGTCTAGCGGTTAGGACGCGGCCCTTTCACGGCTGAAACACGGGTTCGATTCCCGTAGGGGTCACCACGGATGCTTTTTCATGGCATCCCAAATGGTGCCGAATGTTGCGCTCTTCTGCGGGTTGTCCCGACATGGTCATGTCAGCTGGACTGGCAAGATATCGCTTCCGGCAATCTTGGTTTCGGGTTCGTGCCGAGCGATCGCGTGTCGGCCTTGGAACCCGTTCCGCCTGGCCCACCTGACCCGTTACTGTCACGCTCACGTCATTTCATAACGTTGCACCAAGCGATTGCGCGACATGCTCGGTCGGTGCCGCACGGTCGTTTGCGATCAGCCCCCCCAAGCCTGTGAGTTTGCTTGATTTTCCCTGTGCGCCACCCGATGGTGGTTCCAACGGAAACAATCTGGAATCGGCTGCCGCCGGGTCGCGGATCCTATCAGACAGGAAGAGGGGGCGTAAATGAAGCTCAGACACAAATGGATCGGGCTGGCGATGTGCTGGTTGCCGGCCAGCGCCGTGCTGGCGCAGGACGCGAACGAGCTCGAAAAGGCCAAGGAGGCTGCCGATGCCCCGCTGCCCGAGGATGAGCAGGCCTATTTCACCTCGCTCACCTGGCGCAATATCGGCCCCGATCGTGGCGGGCGTTCGATCTCTGCCACTGGCAGCGCGGCGCGCCCGCACGAATATTATTTCACCGCCGTGGGCGGCGGCCTGTGGAAGACCACCGATAGCGGTCAGAGCTGGAAGCCGGTCACCGATGGCCAGCTCGATACCGCCGCGGTCGGCGGGGTCGCGGTGTGCGAGGCCAATCCCGATATCCTCTACCTGACCACCGGCGAGACGCAGCTGCGCGGCAACATCCTGCCCGGCAATGGCGTGTGGAAATCGGTCGATGCGGGCAAGACCTGGGCGAAGACCGGTCTTGCCGATGTCCAGAATTTCGCGCGCGTTCGCATCGATCCGGCCGATTGCGACACCGCCTTTGTCGCGGGCTTCGGCCATTATGGCGAGGCCAATGCCGAACGCGGCGTGTTCAAGACCACCGATGGCGGCAAGAGCTGGCGCAAGGTGCTGTTCCGCGACGCCAAGACCGGCGCGGTCGACATCTCGATCGATCCGAAGAACCCGCGCAACATCTATGCGGCGCTGTGGGAGGCCTGGCGCAAGCCCTGGGGCATGAGCTCGGGCGGCCCGGGCAGCGGGCTGTTCCACAGCACCGATGGCGGCGAGACCTGGAAGGAGCTGACCCGCGCACCGGGGCTTCCGCAAACGGGGCTGATCGGCAAGATCGGGGTCAGCGTCTCGCCGGTCGATGCAAACCGTGTCTACGCCATTGTCGAGCATGCTGAAGAAGGCGGTCTTTTCGTCTCCGACGATGCCGGCGCGAGCTGGCGGCGCAGCAACGACAGCCGCGACATGCGCCAGCGCGCCTTCTATTATTCGCGTCTGCTCGCCGATCCGGTCGAGAAGGACCGGGTCTATATCCTCAATGTCGATTTCTTCCGTTCGGACGACGCGGGCGCGACGCTCAAGAAGATCAAGGTGCCGCATGGCGACAACCACGATCTGTGGATCGATCCCGCCAACAACCAGCGGATGATCCAGGCCAATGACGGCGGCGCGAATGTCAGCGTCAATGGCGGCGAAAGCTGGACGCGGCAGAATTACCCGACCGCGCAGATGTACCGCGTCTCGGTGAGCAACCATTTCCCCTATTTCGTCTGCGGCGGGCAGCAGGACAATTCGACGATCTGCGTGCCCTCGCGCGACTGGAAGCATGTCAACGTGCTCGGCGGCGGCCAGTACGGCTTTGCTGCAGGCGGCGGCGAGAGCGGCTATGTCACCAACGATCCGCTCAATCCGGAAATCTTTTATGCGGGCAGCTATGGCGGCACGCTCGACCGCTACGATCGCGCAACCGGCCAGGCGCGCGCGATCAATGTGCTGCCCGACAATCCGATGGGCTATTCGGCGGGCGAGATTGCCGAGCGCTTCCAGTGGACCTTCCCGATCGTGTTCGATCCGCACGATCCCAGGAGCCTGTACGTTACCTCGCAGCATGTCTGGCGCAGCCGCAACGAGGGCCAGAGCTGGGAGAAGATCAGCCCCGACCTGACGCTTGCCGATCCCAAGACGCTCGGCCCCTCGGGCGGGCCGATCACGCGCGACCAGACTGGCGTCGAGACCTATGCCACGGTGTTCGCCCTCGCCCCGTCGCGGCGCGAGCGCGGGCTGATCTGGGCCGGGTCGGACGACGGCCTGGTGCACGTGACGCGCGATGGCGGCGCCAAATGGGCGAATGTCACGCCCAAGGGCCTGCCGCGCCACACCAAGATCACCACGGTCGAGGATTCGCCGCATGCCGATGGCACGGCCTATATGACCGGCCATCGTTTCCTGCTCAATGACTTCAAGCCCTATGTGCTGAAGACCACCGACTACGGCAGGACCTGGACTTCGATCGTGTCCGGCCTGCCCGCCGACGAGATGGCGCGCAGCATCCGCGAGGACACGGTTCGCCCCGGCCTTCTCTATCTGGGCACCGAGCGCGGCGTGTGGGTCTCGTTCAACGGCGGCAAGGACTGGCGCAAGCTGCAGCGCAACCTGCCTGCGGTGCAGGTGTCCGACCTCGCCGTCACCGCCAACGATCTGGTGATCGCGACGCATGGCCGCTCGTTCTGGGTGCTCGACAATATCGGTGTGCTGCGTCAGCTCGAAAGCGGCGCGCCGCGCACCGAGCGGCTGTTCGCCCCTGCCCCTGCCGTGCGCGAGGTCGATGAGGGCGTGGCGATCGACTATTTCCTGCCTACCCGCCCCAAGACGCTGGCGCTCGACATTCTTGGCCCCGACGGCCAGCTGATCCAGAGCTTCGCGGGCAATCCGGTCGAGCCCAAGAAGGACGAAAAGAAGGACGACGAGGACAACGACCCGTTCAAGCCCAAGCCCAAGCCAACCACGACGATGAAGCCCGGCCTCAACCGCTTCGTGTGGAAGATGCGCTATCCCGGCTTTACCGACTTTCCTGGCATGATCCTGTGGACCAGCCGCAATGGCGGCATCACGGCGGCACCGGGGCGCTATCAGGCGCGGCTGACCGTCGACGGCAAGAGCTTCACCCAGCCGTTCGAGATCCGCACCGACCCGCGCCTGACAAATGTCACCCAGGCGGACCTGGTCGCGCGGTTCGACTTTGCCAACCGCGTCAGCAGCCGCGTGAGCCAGGCCAACGAGGCGGTCCTGCTGATCCGCGGGATCAAGGAGCAGACCGCGGCAGCGGCGGCCAATGCCTCGGCCAATGCCGCGCTGCGCACCTCCCTGGGCGCATTCGATGCAAAGCTGAGCGCGATCGAGGGCGAGCTCTATCAGGTGCGTAACCGCTCGCGTCAGGACCCGCTCAACTATCCGATCAAGCTCAACGACAAGCTCGCCGGTCTGATCGGCGTTGCGGAGAGCGCCGAGGCGCGCCCGACAGATCAGAGCGAAGCAGTGTTCGCGACGCTTTCGGCCGAGCTCGACCGGCAGCTGGCGGCGCTCGAAGCGGCGATCGGCAGCGAGATGCCCAAGCTCAACGCGCAATTGAGCGCAGCGGGAATCGCCGAAGTCGAGCGCAGGCCGCTGGCCGTACCGGTGGCCGATCCGGCAGCCGAATGAGAGCACGCTGTCTGGCGGCGGCGCTTGCGGCTCCCGCCATGTTGACGACCGGAACGGCGGCGGCCGAAACCAGGCTGCCGCCGATCACCGTCACTGCCCCTGCGCAAGCGGGCCGCGTGCTGCCGCCGCAGACGGTGGTCACGCAGGACGAGCTTGTCGATCGCCAGCCACGCAGCCTCGCCGATGTGCTGCGCGGCGTTGCCGGGGTCACCGTGCGCGCCAATTCGCGCGGCGAGACCGTGGCGCGCATTCGCGGGGCAGAAGAACGCCAGACACAGGTGTTTCTCGACGGCGCCCCGCTTGCGGTGCCATGGGACGGGCGGGTCGATCTGGGACTGCTGCCCGCTGGGCTGATCGGCGATGTACGGATCACCAAGGGTGCCGCGCCGATCGAATTTGGCACCAATACCGTGGCCGGCGTGGTCGATTTCCAGACCCGGCAGAGCGCGCAGGGCAGCTTCGCGCATGCCGAGGCCGGCAGCCTGGGATCGGGCAGCGCATCGGTGGTGCTGGCCGAACGGATTGGTGCCATCGAAGCGACCCTGGCCGCTGGCGGCATCACCCGCGACGCCGACCCGCTGGCTGGCCCCCTGCCCTTCAGCCAGGCCTCGCGCAGCCGCCGCACGAACAGCGATCTCGACGCCGCCAGCTTTTTCGCAGGCTTGGGGACGGAACAGGGCGATCTACGCCTGCGTGCCTCACTGCTGCATCTGACCGCCAAACGGGGCATCGCGCCCGAATCGGATCGCCCAGCCGAGGCGGGGACGCGCTTCTGGCGCTATCCCGATATCGCGCTGACCCAGGCGACGCTGAACCTGGGCCTGACGCTGAGCGACCATGCCGAGTTGCGCGCGACCGGCTGGCACCAGGATTTCAGCCAGCGCATCGCCCAGTATCGCAGCGTCAGCTATGCCGCGCTGCGCCGCACGCAGGACGATGACGACAGCACCACCGGCGGGCGCATCACTCTGGCGCACCGGCTGGGGCCGCTCGACCTGCGCTGGGCGGCCTCGGCGCAGTCGAGCACGCACCGACAGGTCGAGACCGACTTTCCTTCTGCAATTGCCGGACCCCGGCTCAGATATCGGCAGAACCTCTACAGCGCCGGCGTGGAGGCAGACGCACAACTCGCCCAGGGCATCCGCGCGACGCTGGGCGCGGCCTATGATGCGGTCGACAATCCGCTGACCGGCGACAAGCCGCGCCAGCCCTCGCTCGGCGCGGGTGCCTTCTCGACAGCCTTGCAGTTCGATCTTGGCAGCGGCGCGGCGCTGACGTTCAGCGGCGGCAGGCGGACGCGCTTCCCCACCGCACGCGAGCTGTTCGGCGAGGCGCTCGGCCGCTTCGCGATCAATCCCGATCTCAGGCCCGAACAGGCCTGGCTCGCCGATGCCGAACTGCGCCTGACGCGCACCGGTTTTGCGCTGACGCTCAACCCGTTCCTGATCCGATCGGAGAACACCCTGTCGCAGCGGGTGCTCGCGGATGGCCGACGCCAGCGGTTCAACCTGTCCGGTGCGACCAGCTTCGGCATCGACGCACGGCTGGCGCATGATCTGACCGAGACGCTGCGGCTCGAGCTGTCCGGCACCGCGCTCAGCGCACGCGCCGATGCGGGCAGCGCGCCCATCCGCCGGTTGCCGCAACGGCCCTCGTACGAGGCGCTGGCCGTGCTCGATTGGAACGTTTCCGGCAGGTTCGACCTTCGCGCCGAACTGCGCGCGATCGGCAAGGCGATCGATCTCGATGCAGCAGGCCAGTGGGTCGATCTGCCTGCGGCTGCGGAAATCGCGTTGCGCGCAGCCGTTCCGATTGCACGCATGGGCGCACACGACCTGATGCTCACGCTAGCGGTCGACAACCTCACCGATGCACAGATTTTCCCGCAGGCCGGATTGCCCTCGCCCGGCAGGGTGTGGCGCATCGGGTTGCGTTTCGACTAGGGGCCATGCAGGCAATGCAACGCCCGCGACGTGCCCCCCTCGCTCTATCACTGCAGTCTCGACGGGTTGAACAGGATCGAGAAATAGATCCCGTCATCCTGCAGGTTGCGATTGCCCGCTACACGCGTCTTCTGGAAGTCATGCGCCCAGGTGATGCGGGCGCTCAAGGCGGGATGCGGCGTCCAGGCCAGCGAGACGCCCGCCCCTGAGATGAAATCGCGCGGAGGATCGGGGGGCTCGCGGTTCTCGAACCAGGCGGCATCGACAAAGGCGCCGATGACGAACCGGCCCGGCCCGGAAGCGCTGCCATCTGCTCCGCCCCCAAGGTTCAAGGGCTGCGAAAGCTCGATCGAACCGATGACCGCATTGTCGACGAGGTATAGCGTCTCGCGATAGCCACGAACCGAATTGAGGCCGCCGATAGGCAGGCGCTCTCCGGCATAGGTGACGCTGCTGCTGTACTGGGCCGTCATCCGCCCGCGCAATTCGGTTCCCGCCGCATTGAGCCTGCGGGCGTAATTCGCCTGGCCGAGCACGCCGATGAAATTGCGGTCAGGGGCCGGAACGCCGGCAATGTCGCTTCGGGTGCCATCGATGCCGACCGAAAGGGTGACGCTGAGCGCCAGCACCTGGCGAATCGAGCGCGACACGAAATCGAGTGCAAGGCGCGCAGCGTAATAGCGCGACACGCCATCGACCGATCCTGGCGCGAAGCTGAAGCGCTCGCCCAGCAGAAAAGTTTTCGTGTCGCGAAAATCGAACTGCGCGCGCGCCGCCAGCGAGGTCGAGGGCGCAAACGTGCCGTCGCCCTTGGGCATGAGTGGGGTCTTGATCAGCTGATGCGCCAGACCCGTGTAGAGCTGGATGCCTTCCGTGCGAATGTCCAGCGGCGCGAGGACCGAATCGACCACGGCCGCATCGTTGAAGCCCAATCCGGCGAAGAACTGCCAGCTCGGCGAGAAAATGGGCTCCTCGAACGTCGCCGCCAGATCGATCACGCCGCGCGTCCGCCCGAATTCGATCGCCAGCCGGTCACCGGGGGTCAGCAGATTCCTGATGCTGCCGCCGATCGCCAGGCGCTGCGCACCGATGGACGGCGTACGGCTGTTGGCAAGACTGGCATAGGCGTCGAGCCGCTCGGCAGGCACGACCGCGACCGCCAGCGCGGCCTCGCCCGGACGGCCATGCGGGCGCAGATCGGCATTGACGGTGGTGATGGCGGCATCCTCTGCCAGCAGTCGGAATTCGCGCTCGAAATCGGCGGCGTTGAACGGATAGGCTGTGGCGGAGGGCAGCCGGTCGAGGACGAACCGGCGGTCCAGCCCGCCCCCGGGCTCGGCTATGCTCAGCGCATCAGGCGCCACATGGCCAAGCACCAGCCTGAGCCGCAAGGGACCGCTTTCCCGGATCGGCGGCTGGCTGGGGACTAGCAGACCCGAATTGACATAGCCGTTCACGGCGAACTGCGCATTGATCAGCTGGATCAGCGCGACGATCCGGGCATAGGGAACAGGCTGGCCGACCAGATCGTTGGCGGCAAACTGGCGCTGCACCCAGGCGGGGTCGATGAGTTCGTCCGGCTCCAGTGAGACGACAAGCCCGCTTGCCGCATCGCGGGCCGGTGCCCATGCCTCAACCGGCTTCATGGCGCGGTCACCCTCGACGATGAGTTGGGTCAGCGTGACCGCCCCCTGGTCCGGGACGCCGGGGACATCGCCGGGCACGCGCGGAACCGATGGCGCCATCGGCGTTTCGGACCGTCCGGGTGCCGGGCGCGGCACCGGATCGGCATAAACGGGGGGCGGCAGCCGTGCTGCGCCCGCATCCGGTCTCAGCACTCCATCGGGGACCACCTGCGCCGCCGCCGGTGCCCAAAAGCCCGACATGAGCGCGATCAGGCCTGCGGTAGCAAGAGCCGGACTCAGCCGCACGGCTGCCCCGGAGCGGCGCGGTCCAGCAGTGCGACAGGCCTGGATGGACGTTCATCGGGTGCGGCATCGGGCTCTGCGAGGCCATAGGGTCCGATCGCGGCGATGCTCAACTGGCTCGCCCCGCCGGCACGCGCCGCCCGGCACCGTCCTGCCAGCACCGCACTTGCATCGAGCAGGTCGATATCCCTCGGCTCCTCGCCCGAGGCGACATAATCGAGCTGGCCCTGGAAGACGAAATTGCCGTTAACCCGGATCTGATCGAGCCGGTCGGCGGCATCGATATAGAATTGCGAGCGGATCACCACATTGGCCCCCGCCTGCTCGCCCAGCGCGAAGATGTTGCCGCCCTGGCTGATGATCGCAAGCGGATTGCCGATGGTGATGACGCCGCCGGTGCCTGGCCCCGACGATGTCGTCACGATGCTGGGCCCGAAAGCCCCATCGCTGAGCCGCAACAGGCCCCGGGAGGGAAGGTCCAGGCGGATGGCCCCGGCGGGACCGAAAGCCGAATTGGTGGTGATCTGCGACCCATTGGCGAGCGTGATATTGCGCGCACCCACGGTGATCGTCCCGGCGCTCGTCGCCGTGGTCGCGAGCCCATCGTTGCTCGAGGCGATCCGCGAACCATTGGCCAGCACGATATCTCCGGGCGTGGCGACGGTAATGCTGCCGGCGCCGCCCCGGGCACCTGGTGCCACCGCGGTGGCAATCGCCGAATTATCGAGCCGGAGTTCGCTCGCCGAAATCGAGATCGATCCGGCATTCCCAGCGCCCGACGTGCTGCTGGTGACCGTCACGCCCCGCTCCATGGCAAGGCCTTGCGTTGCGCGGATGGTGATCGACCCCGCCTGCCCCAGGCTGGTGGTATCCGAACTGATCAGGGCACCATTGGCCAGGCTGATGGTATCGGCGGTGATCTGAAGCGTGCCAGCATCGCCGGTGCCGGCTGCGGTCAGCTCGATGCGGCCGCCATCCATTTGGAAATGGCGGGCGGCGATCCCGATGTCGCCCGGACTGCCCGATCCCAGCGAATTGGCGGTGATGCTGGCATTTCCGCTCAGACGGATGTCGGGGGCCTCAAAGCGAATCAAGCCCGAAAACGGGCTGCGCCCGATGCTGTTGTTGCTTGCGATGGCGGCATTATCCGCGAGCCGGATCGACTCGCTTGCCCTGAATTGCACCGACCCGGCGATGCCGCGCGAAAGACCGTTGGTCTCGATCGCGCTGTTGCCATCGACGAGAATGTTTCGACCGTCGACAAAGATGTTTCCGGCATCGCCAAGCCCGGTGGAGCGCGCAGCAATCTGGGAGTCCCGGATACTGACATCGCTGCCCTCCATCGCGATGAACCCCTGCAGCCCGGTTCCGCCCTGGTTGCTGGAAATCGTGGTTCGATCCAGGGAAAGCGCATTTCGCGCAATAAAGATGATCGCTCCTGCTCCCCTGTCGCCAGACGCGCTCGTGTTGATCAGGCTGTCCGTGAGCGTGATCGAATCGTTGGCGAACATCACCAGCGTTGGCTCGAACAGTGCATCGACGCTTATCGCCGTCCGGGACATCACTATCGATCCGGCATCGATTTCCACATCCTCGCGGGCGGACGTGATCGCGGCATTGCTGATCGTGAGGCGGCCCGTGGCGATAATCGGGTCGCTGCTGTTCGGGTTGATGGGCAGCACGACGGGGCTGTTGCCCGCTGCAATCAGCCGGAAGCCGGATCCCCGCGAAAACCGCTCCCCGACCACAAGCGCACGATCGGAAATGGAAAGGTCGCGCCCGGCCAGGGTGATGGCCCCTGGCGCTGCGATCGGCCGACTGGCCTGGCTGCCGAAAACCGCCAGCGCGCCCTCGGTTCCCTGAAACCCGAAACTCTCAGGGACGGTCATCGAGAATGTCGATCCGCCGGGCGTGACCGCCGAGAAGCGACCACCCCTGAAGAAATCGAGATGCGAAGCGGCGGCAAAATGCGCACCTGCAGCGACATTGAGCTGCGCATTCTCGCCGAACACGATGCCAGCCGGGTTGATGAACCAGAAATCCGCATTGGGAAGCGCGACGCTGTCGATCGTTCCGTCGATCGTCGATGCCTCGCCTCCGGTGACCCGCGTGATGACGTTCTGGATCAACGCGGGATTCGCGAAGGAAAATGTCCAGGCTGCGGTGTCGCCTGCATTCAGGCGGAAGGTAGCAAGCGAGTGGAACAGGTTTCTGCCCGCCAGTCTGCCGCCGTCAATCGTCGTGCGGGTGCCGTCGCGGTTCACGATAGTCCCCAGGTTTCGGTCTGGGGCCGTATCGGCGACAATGACCGTCTGCGCCTGGGCGGCGACCGGCAGCCATGCAGGCAGCGCGGCCATCAGCGCGCTACCCAGCAGGGTGCTGCGCCGCGTCATCGCCAGGCCCCCAGCAGCGTGAACGCCGCCCAGATATTGGGATCGGAAAACGCACCATCGGCGAGCAGCGCGAGCTGCGCCTGGCGCAACGCCTCGGCCTTGCTTTGACCCGCATCATAGCGCGCGTAGAACTGCCGCATCAGCTCTGCCGTGCCTGCATCGTTGACCTGCCAGAGCGAGGCGATCGCGCTGGCTGCACCTGCTTGGATCGCGGCTCCGGCAAGCCCCATATTGGCCTCGTCGTCGCCCACGGCGGTCTCGCAAGCGCTGAGCACGATGAGGTCGAGCGCTCCGCCGCGCACCGAGTTGCCGGCAATCATCCGGCGCAGTTCGGAAAGCGGGATGGCTTCGCCATTGGCGACGATGAAGCTGCGGTTGGAGCCGCCGTTGAACGAGGCGTGGGTGGCCAGGTGCAGCACATCGATCGCACCGCCCCGCAGCGCCTCGGCCAGATCGGCGCGGCGGAAATCCTCGATGAACCGGCTGCCCGAGCGCTTGCCGACGGCAGCGGCGATTCGCGCCTCCTCGGTCGTGCCTTCGAGCGCCGGAAAGGTGCCGCCGAAAATCTCGACGCTTTGCTGCAACGAGGCCGCAACGACGCGCAGCTGATCGTCGCGCCTGCCGGAACCGGGCTGCGAATAGGCGAGCGCAGGGCTGCCACCCAGCCGGGTGCGCTCGACGAGAAAACGGCCTGCCGCATCGGGCAGCGCCGCAAAGGGCAGCGCGCGCAACGGGCCATCGGGAATGATCACCAGGGTGGTCTCGGGCGAGAGCAGGGCTGCCACAGGCTCGATGAGCAGCGCATCCAGCTCGCGCGCGGGCGGGCGCCATGCGTCGTCAAAGCCTTCGCTCAGCCCCAGATTGACCTTCTCGACCAGCGCCGCGACGCGCTGGCGATCGGCAGCCTGGTCAGGCGGCAACCGCCTGTAGATGGCCGGTCCGCCCGATGCCGGACGCTCAGCCAGGATGATCTCGAGCCGGTCAGCGAGCAGAACCGGATAGAGCAGCACCTCGCCCGCCGCGAGGTCCGATGGCGTGAAGGGGATGCGCGGCGGGACGCATTCGCTGCCGAATAGGCTCTGAATTTCCGCCTCGCGGAAGGTCTCGATCATCGTCTGGGCGGCGAGGATCACCTCTCCCTCGCGGCTGTCGCCCGGCGGGATCGACGATAGCGTCACATCGACCGCCTTTTCGAACACCTTGTGCATTCGCAGGGCAAAGGTGGATTCTTCGGTCAGCGGATCGACCGCGGGCAAGAGCGGCCTGATTGCCTCGAGTGCCCGGTAGCCGGCAAGCGCATGAGCAGTGCGGTGCTCCGGGTCGATCTCCGCCAGCAGCACGTACCATTCGGGCAAGCGCACAGGTACGGGACGCTGCGCCTCGAGAAATATCGCCTGATTGATGCGTTCGCGCGCGGTGCCGGCATCTCCTTGCGCCAATGCCAGCCTCGCCTCGAGCGCAGCCGCATAGGCGGCGCAGGCCGCGTCGTTACCTGCCGCAGAGCGCATGGCAGCGATCCGGGTGCCGAGCGTCGCCGTGTCGGCCGCCCCGCTCTCGAGCGCCACCTCTGCAAGCCGCCCGGTGATCTCGCTGCGCATGGCCGCGCCCGGAATGGATGCGGCGGCGGCAAAGCCCTGCTCAAGAGCGCTCGCGATGGTCGATCTGAGATAGTCCTGACGGTCATCGGCTTTGGCCAATAGCGCGAGGGATATCCTCGCCAGCCGCAACTGAGCCAGCGCCGCTGTCTGATAATCCTGCGTGGTCAGGCTGCGCACCGATGCGCAGCGCAAGGCGACGGACGCGACATATTGCGGAGATGTCGTGCCCAGCTGGACGCCGGACAGGGCGCCGCAGACGCCGTCTCCGATCGCATCGGCCTGCACCACGGTCTGGACCGCACCGCGCGTACCCGATCGCGAACGTCTCGCCCCGCGGGTTGCCGGTATGGTCGCGGCATTGAGCGACACCAGCCCAAGCCTGTAGGCTGCGCGCGACGCAACCTGCTCTTCTCCGGCGGCCTCCGCCATGCGGAACGCGGTCAGCAGAAAGGATTGCGCCGCAGACTGGGTCCCGCCACTGCCGGTGCGCATCAGTTCGCCGGCTGCAGCGCAATAGGCGGCAAGCTCGCTCAATTCTGCGGCACCCGATGCTGCCTCCTCGAGGTTCAGCAGTTCCATCGCGCCGTTGGCGCTTTCGGTCGATCCGCTGCGGCGCGCCAGCCGTTGTTCGATCATCTCGGTCGATCTGCGCAAGGCCGCGCCATCGATCGGTGCGGCCACGCGGCCACGGTCGAACGATTGGCACAGTTGCGCCGGACTGGCGGCAAGGGCGGGGGGTGCATCCATGATGAATCCGGCAGCACCCAGCTTGCCGATGGCAGTCAGGACGCTGATGACGAAGCCGCGCCGAGAAGGAACCATAGCTGCCATCATCAAGCCCTTGTCCGGGGGTGAGGCTCCGCTGTCTATTGGCGGACGCAGAAGGTTATGACTAGCCAATGGCAAGTTACAAGTCGATTTCCCAAGGCGTGCGCCAGGGCTCGACCGGTCGTCACCCTCTGACCGGTGCATGGCGACTCGCACACCGCTCGCGGGTCAGCACGCACCATCAGATTGGAACAGAAATTTTACATCCCTAAACAAGCTGCGGCACTGCGCGACCCGACGGCTCGCCAGCCTGTCGGACGGACTTTTGGCCGATCCATCGGTGCACTCTGTCAGACCGGCTGGACAGGGGCAGCGTCGAAATGACTTCATTTTGATTTCAAACAGTTTTCTCCGGTTAATGCACGCGCGGCCATGGCCAATCCTGCTGCCAACATTAACCAATCGATCGATAGCCCATCGAAGTTGAACGGGTCTGGTTATCGATCAGAACGCGCTTCAAGGTAGAAAATCTCGGTAATTCTTCAGGCGATTTCCATTAACCATTGCTTATGCAGTGCCGGATTAAGCGGTGTCATCCAGACTGGACAGCGGGACGCCAGAGGAGACCAACATGCTTAAAGACTTTTACGCCCATTATCCAATTCGCAAGAAATTCGACATAATCCTCGGCGTGCTGCTGGCCATTGCGATTATTCCCGCCGCGCACAGCGCTGTCGAACTCGTCGGCGGCAACGGCGACGCCCTGTGGGAAATGATCGGCGAGCTGGCGGTGCTGATGGCGGTGGGGGCGTTCGTGCTATATGCAAAAAAGGCGGTCTGTGACCCCTATGTGAGTACGGTCGTCCGTATGGAGGGGCTTGCGGCTGGCGATCTGAACAGTGCCATCGCCTTTACCGATCACCGCGACTGCGTCGGCCGGATGAACAAGGCGATGCTGGTGTTCAAGGACAATGCCGCCGAACGTGTCCGCGCGGATGCCGTGCTGCGTACCGTGGTGTCCGAGATAACGTCGGGCCTGCAGCACATGAAGAACGGCAATCTCAGCTATTCGATCGACTCGGCCTTCGACCCTGAATTCGACAGCCTGCGCCGGGATTTCAACGACACCATGGGACAGCTCTGTCAGCTGCTGACCCAGACATCGAGCGCCGCGTCGAACGTGCTCAACGGCGCCTCGGAAATCCGCTCAGCCTCGGACGATCTGGCCAGCCGCACCGAACAGCAGGCCGCCAGCCTGGAAGAAAGCGCCGCAGCGATGCGCGAAGTCACCGGCATGGTGCAGCAGACCGCGCAGAACGCATCCGAAGTCGGCAAGCAGGTCAGCGAGGCGCATCACGCCGCAACCGATGGCGGGGCCGTTGTCCGCCGTGCGGTCACCGCGATGGATGCGATCCAGAAATCCTCGAGCGAGATCACCAACATCATCGATGTCATCGACGGCATCGCGTTCCAGACCAACCTGCTGGCGCTGAACGCCGGGGTCGAGGCGGCCCGCGCGGGCGATGCTGGCAAGGGCTTTGCGGTCGTCGCCAACGAGGTGCGCGCGCTCGCCCAGCGCTCCGCCGATGCCGCCAAGGACATCAAGGAACTGATCACCGCTTCGACCGCAGGCGTGGCCGATGGCGTTGCGCTGGTCGATGAAACCGGCACCGTTCTCTTGCAGATCAGCGACCGCGTCGCGGCGATCAACACGCGAATCTCCGAGATCTCGTCTTCGGCCCAGGCGCAGGCGCTGCGCCTGCAGCAGGTAAATCTCGCGGTGAACGAGATGGACAAGATGACCCAGCAAAATGCCGCGATGGTCGAGGAATCGAACGCCGCAGCCCGCAGCCTGGCAGAGGAAGCCACTGATTTGGCTCAGGTTGTCCAGCGCTTCCAGACAGGAAACGCCGCGCCGATCAAGCAGCCCGCGGCCGCGAAGGCGCCCCGCCGTGCCCCTGCCGCGCGCACGCCGATGGTTTCAGGAAACCTAGCATTAACCATTTCCGAAGAAGACTGGTCGGAATTCTGAGGAACAGGAGAACAGAGTGATGCATCAACTGACTCTGCCCAGCCGGTGCGATCGCGCAAGCGCGATCTCGCTGCATGCCGAATTGCGCGACAAGCTTAAGGCAGGACCGGTGGCGATCGACGGGTCGGATGTCACTGCGCTGGGCCAGGCCATGCTGCAGCTGCTGCTGAGCGCACGCCAGACCGCCAACCGCACCGGGCAGGCGCTGACCATCACTCCTTCTGAAAAAATGCGCGCGACGCTGACCAATGCCGGAGCCGATCCGGACATGCTGTGCGGAAATGGAATGCCGTCATGACCAACGAGGAAATCCGTACCATCTTCTTCGCCGAGTGCGAGGAAGCGCTGGCCTCCGCCGAACGGGCGCTGACCATCTGCAAGAGCCAGCCCGACAATATGGACGCGGTCAACGACGTGTTCCGCTCGGTCCACTCGATCAAGGGTGGAGCGGGCGCGTTCGGCTATACCGCGCTGCAGGTCTATACCCACGGGTTCGAAACGCTGCTCTCGGACGTGCGCGACGGCATCCTGCCGATGACCGAGGATCTGCTGTCGCTGCTGCTGCGCGCGCTCGACCTGCTTGGCGACCATGTCGCGCGGGCGCTCGAGGGCAGCGAAGCACCCGATGACAGCGCGATGATCGCCCAGCTGGCGGCAGCGCAGCAGGGTGGCGGTGCTGCGCCTGCGGCTCCCGCAGAAGCTGCTGCTGCTCCCGCTCCGGTCGATGCCGCACCCGAGCCGGTAGTCGCAGCGGCGCCCGAAGCGCCCACCGCCACCGAATCGTCTTCCGACGTCGACGATCTGCTCTCGTTCGATCTCGACGCGATGCTCAACGACATCGCCACCGAAGTCGCGCCTTCCAAGCCCGCCTGGCGCGTCAGCATGAAGCCGCAGGCCAGCGCCATGCTGAACGGCGGCGAACCGCTGCTGCTGCTGCGCGAACTGCGCTCGCTGGGCGAAGGCACGGTGCGGCTCGACACCAGCGCGCTGCCCGATCTCGACGGTTTCGATCCCGCCGGCGCCTATCTGGCCTGGGACGTGACGCTGCCCGGCGATGTCGAGCGCGATGCGATCGAGGACGTGTTCGGCTTTTCCGGCGATGACCTGGACGTCGCGATCGATTCGGGCGGTGTGACCCCCGACGTTGCGCCCCAGGCCCCTGCGGCAGCCGCCGAACCCGCACAGGCTCCGGCCCCCACTCCCGCGCCTGCCGCGACGGTGCCCGTCGCCGAACCGACGGCCGAACCCGCACCCGCC
>LSHP01000038.1 GCA_001555775.1 Acidovorax delafieldii
TTCTCGACGAATTCCTTGCGCGCCGGGAGCACAAGGGCAAGGCCCGGGGTGGCCCCGATATCGAGCCGGGCATGGTAGGTCTTGCCGCCAAGGCTTTCCGAGACGCTGGCAAGCTTGCGCGTGAGCACCATGCCATGGAAGTTGGTCGTGGGATCTCGCTGGTATTCGCGCCCTTCGAACACGCCGATCTGGCTGCCGTTCCACTCGGCGATGTAGATCGCCTTGGCGAGAAAGTCCTCGCGCGGCACTTGCGCGCCATTGAAGAACACCGGCAGCGGGTAGAACTTCGCGACCTCGCGCAGAATCCGCTCGGCCGTCTGCTCGCTCACTCCGGGCATCAGGAAGGTGATGGTCGTCCCGACGGGGCGAGCAAGGGGCCGCACGGCAATGTCCTTCGCGCCGGTCCAGCCACCCGCGGGGACATGCACCGACCATCCGGTGTCGGCATTGGCATGACGCGAGCTGATCTGTGTGTCCTTGCCCGCCAGGCTGAAGACACCCATGCCTGCCGGGTCTTCGGCCTCATGGATGTGCTGGCTCCAGCCCGAATCCCCCAG
>LSHP01000039.1 GCA_001555775.1 Acidovorax delafieldii
CACCAGCAGCACCTAAATCTCCACCGAAAATTACACCACGAGCGCGGACGCTAACGGTGACAGCCTTAAGATCGATTCCGTGAATCACGACAGGGACCTGTGATTCAAACTTCCGATTGGCCTAACTTCACGTGGCTATCGCATAGTCCTCCGCATGTTAGAGGATGGACAAAGGGAATGTCAGATCTGGCTCGAAGCCAAAGATCCCGATCTCAATGTTGCAAGGCGGTACGTCATATCTCGAAGCCAGGACCTGTTCGGTGTCACGATTGTTGAATTCTCATGGGGGCGGATTGGAACGCGTGGACAGCGACGCAAGTTATCCTTCGCCGACGCAGGCAGGGCGACAAAGTTCGTAGAACAATTGCTGTGTCGCAGAGCGACCTCACATCATCGAATTGGCGTTTGCTACCGGGAAGTATTCCGGGGTCCATGATACGTTCACGTGTCCGTTGGGACGATTGCGCTATCGGAAGTTCGAAGGCTGACCATGTTGGCAGTCACCATAGCCGCAACTGATTGTGAAGCGGTTCGCTTGGTCACCCCAAGGCCTCTGGCAAGCTCCGCACGGGTGAGAGGTCCGATGCCGGCTACCAGACGCCAAGCCAGGGGAGCCGTCGAGGAGACGTACAGGCCTGAAAGTGCTCCCTCAGCCTGCAGGTGAGCCCTTTGCATGGCACGGAGGTCTGCGGCTGCACTCTCAGCGGTAGCCTGAAGCGCACGGCCTAATAGGACGGGCAGGGGTTCCTCGTGAAGTTCACGGAACAGAGCCCGCGGCATGACCCCAGCAAGCGCCATTGGCGCTGAGCCCAGCCCAAACAAGTGCGGCCGCATGGCAGCAGCGAGCGATGCCGCCCAGGCCGCCCCACGCGGTGCCATACGTGTTACCGCGAACCCTCCGACCTGGACCATCTCACTGCCACCCTCAAGGAAATCGATTTCTTCAGTGCGCAGCTCCGCCAACCATTCAAGGAGGGTGCCCATCGGATCGCGGCTCGGCAGCAGCGCGTCGAGCCGTTCGAGCGCGGCATCGGCAGGCCTGCATGTCTCGCTGAATCCTTCGGAGTGACTTTTGGCGGCCATGACCAGCTTGGCGGCATGGGCGAGGGGAGGGTGGCCTCGCCGGCTGATCCACGACAAGAACTGACGGCGTTCTTCGGAATGCCACGAGCGGACGAGCTCGCCCGCTTCGAGCCCGGGATTATGTTCGATCCCAAGATTATCAAATGGATAATCGCGTACGTGCACGCGCCAGAGGCGCCGGAGTGAGGCCAGCGCAAGGCATTCGGACAGCTCAGGCGAGATGAAGGGGAGGGCGCCTTCGATGCGGGCAAGCGTCAGTTGCCAGGGTGCTGGGGCGGATACCATCGGCAGTATAGTATATAAACGCCCAAAAAAGTATACCCAGCTTGTACGGCGCTTTTGCTGTCCGATAAGAGCCCTTCACGGACGACATGCTATTCTATATAAAGCAGG
>LSHP01000040.1 GCA_001555775.1 Acidovorax delafieldii
ACATGGAAAAATCCTCCCCCAGCTCGCTGGGGGAGGGGGACCGCCCGCGCAGCGGGTGGTGGAGGGGCAGCGGGTGCGCGTTTCGGATCCGCCATCGTGCCATCCCGCTTCCCCTCCACCACTGACCTGCGGTCAGCGGTCCCCCTCCCCGAGACAAGCTCGGGGAGGATTTTGGAAGGACGCTCGCCCCACCTTCGGCAAACCTCAATCCAGCACGAACCGCTCCAGAATCTCGACATCGCCCGGCAGCGCCAGCCCGATCTTCGCGCGCGCAAACGCTTCGTGCGACATCGCCTGTGCTGCCGCGCCGAAATGTACCGGATCATGCGCGGCGAGCGAGCGCAGCGCCTTTTGCAGCCGGATCTGCACCTCGAGCTGCCCTGCGCCATCGCGCGCGATCCAGCGGAACGCATCGCACACCAGATCTTCGACGGCGATCGGTGGCACATGCAGTCGCGGGCAGGTGACCCGCGCCGGGATGGCGCGCGCCGCCGTGCTCCATCCCGCCAGAATGCGCAGCGAGGTGCCCAGCACGTCGATCGCGGTGCCCGGATCGTTGACCCCCGGAGACAGCGCCTTGGACGCAGTTTCAGACAGCACGATCAGGCCAAAGCGCGGGTCCGCTTCGAAGGTGCGATCGCCATCGATCACGAAGGCGCGGCGGGCATCGCGCGCGCTCTGCTCATCCAGCGCGCGCGATGTCTTGAGCAGGATCGTGCGCGAATCGACATAGGTGCCGGGACGCACCGCCAGCCAGACGTCGAGGTCCTGCTCGGCGCACAGGGTGGCAAAAAGCTGATCGTCTATCGCCTGCACGAAGCCGAAGCGCTCGGCATAGAGCGGCACGCCGCTATCGGGCATCGCGACCAGTTCGACCCCGCCCAACAGGGGCCGCTCGGCGAGGTCGGCAAAGGCCTTTTCGGCAGCGTCTTCGAGCAGATCGATGACCTCGGACACATCGCCCAGATTGCTCAGCCGTGCGATCCAGCGGATCAGCGCATAGATGACCGACAGGATGACGAGGCAGGTGGTCAGGAACAGGACCACCCGGGCAGGCTGACCGAAATAGCTGGTCGACAGCCCGACGGTGCCGACGATCGCGTAGATGAACCCGCCGATGAACACCGAGATCGCGTTCTGCGCGGTGCGGTCCTGCATCAGCAGCGGGCGGGCGCGCGGGGTCGCCGCCGATGCCGCGGCCTGGAGCGAGGACACCATGATGCCCAGCGAGAAGATCGCGACCGCCAGCAGCGTGTTGGCAAGGACGCCGAGCAGATCGTCGACCCCATCGAGCCCGATCAGCTTGTGGAATTCGTTCGGCAGCAGCACGCCCAGCGCCGGGGCAAGCAGCAGCGCCAGCACCGCCAGCACCGCATAAGCCGCCGGCGTGAACCACAAGGAGCGATAGATCCGCCGCGCGAGCAACCGGGCGTAGGACAGGCTCATGCGCCGGTCGCCATGGGGGCGATCGGGGCGCGCCGATCAGCCAAGCCGCGCGAGCGCCGCCGCCAGCCGCTCGGCCTCGGCGGATTTCTCCGCATGGTCGGCGCGCGCCTTTTCCACCGCTTCGGGCTTGGCCTTTTCGACAAAGGCCGGATTGGACAGGCGGCCTTCGAGCGACTTCGCTTCCTTGCTCACCGCTTCCAGCGCCTTGGTCAGGCGCGCCTTTTCGGCGGCGATGTCGATAATGCCTTCAAGCGGCAGCACGAAGGTTGCCTCGTTGACCACGATCTGCAGGTTAGCCCCTTGGGGTGCAGCCTCATCCAGCGGCGCGAAATCGATCCGCGCCAGACGCTGTGCACCGGTCGAGAAGCCGTTGACCCAGGCCATGGTCTGCTCGTTGGCGTCCTGCACGAACGCCTTCAATCGCGTACCCGGCGCGATACCGAGTTCGTTCTTGGCCGAACGGATGCTGCCGACCAGATCGATGCGCCATTCGGTCTCCGCCTTGGCTGCAGCATCCACCTCGGCCTGCGGCGCGGGCCATTGCGCGACGATCAGGTCGTTCGACCGGGGGTGGGCGGGTCCAGACAAGGCGTGCCACAGCTCTTCGGTGATAAAGGGCATGAACGGGTGCAGCATCACCAGGATCTGGTCGAGCACCCAGCCCGCGACCGCGCGAGTTTCGGCGGCTTCGTTCGCATCGCCCTCAGCGGAAAGCACCGGTTTGATCAGTTCGAGATACCAGTCGCAGAACTGGTCCCAGACGAAGTGATAGATCGCGTTCGCCGCCGCATCGAAGCGCAGGTCGGCGAGGGCCTTGTCCAATGCTGCGACCGTTTCCACCACCTCGCCGATGATCCAGCGGTTGACCGCGAGCGTCGCCGCCGGTGCGGCGACCGATGCGCTCGCCCCGATGCCGTTCGCCTGGCAGAAGCGCGCCGCGTTCCACAGCTTGGTCGCGAAATTGCGATAGCCCTCGACGCGGCGCTCATCCATCTTGATGTCGCGGCCCTGGCTTTCCATCGCCGCCATGAAGAAGCGCAGCGCGTCCGCGCCATAGCTGTCGATCAGGCCGAGCGGATCGACGGTATTGCCCTTGGACTTGGACATTTTAGCGCCATCGGCGGCGCGGACCAGGCCGTGCAGATACAGCCGCTTCCACGGGGCTTGCCCCATGAAATGCGTCCCCATCATCGCCATGCGCGCATCCCAGAAGAACAGGATGTCGAAGCCGGAGATGAGAAGGTCGTTGGGATAGTGCTTGCCAACCAGCGGCGCGTCCGCGCCATCCTGCGGCCAGCCCAGCGTCGCAAAGGGCCAAAGCGCGGAGGAGAACCAGGTGTCGAGCACGTCGGCATCGCGTTCGAGCGTCACGCCTTCGCCGACAAGCGCCTGCGCTTCCTCCTCGGTCTCGGCGACATAACACTGGCCGTCCGAGCCATACCAGGCCGGAATCCGGTGCCCCCACCACAATTGGCGGCTCACGCACCAGGGCTGGATGTTGTCCATCCAGTGGAAATAGGTCTTCTCCCAGCTCTTGGGCACGATCTCGATAACGCCGGTCTTCACCGCCTCGATCGCCGGCTGGGCGAGGGTCTTGGCATCGACATACCACTGATCCGTCAGCCAGGGTTCGATCACCACGCCGCCGCGATCGCCATAAGGCGTCTGGATGGTGCGCGGTTCGGCGTCGTGCTCGGTGGCTTCGCCGTCCTTGGCGGTGACGACATGCGGCACCAGGCGGCCCAGCGCCTTCATCCGCTCGACGACGAGCTTGCGCGCATCGAACCGGTCCACGCCGATGAATTCCGCCGGGATCAGGCCATCGGCGGTCTGCACCACCCGCGCCTCGGCATCGAACATGTTGAGCATCTCGCTCGCCGCGATGCCTGCGCGCCGACCGACCTCGAAATCGTTGAAATCATGCCCAGGCGTGATCTTCACCGCGCCCGAGCCCAGCTCGGGATCGGCATGGTCGTCGGCGACGATCGGGATGCGCCGTCCGGTGATCGGCAGTTCGACATACTTGCCGATGACGCTGGCATAGCGCGGGTCCGTGCCGTTCACAGCGACCGCCATATCCGCCAGCATCGTCTCGGGCCGCGTCGTCGCGACGACGATATGGTCGCGGCCATCATCGAGGGTCACGCCATCGGCGAGCGGATAGCGGAAATGCCAGAAATGACCCTGCACCTCGCGCGTCTCGACCTCGAGATCGCTGATCGCGGTCTTGAGCTTGGGGTCCCAGTTGACCAGGCGCTTGTCGCGGTAGATCAGCCCCTGATTGTACAGGTCGACGAACACCTTGAGCACCGCCTTGCTGAAATGCGGGTCCATGGTGAACTGCTCGCGCGACCAGTCCATCGAACAGCCCAGACGGCGCAGCTGGCGGGTGATCGCGCCGCCGCTCTCCTCCTTCCACTGCCAGACCTTGCTGACGAAATCCTCGCGCGAATAGTTGGTGCGCTTGTCCTGCGCCGCTTCGAGCTGACGCTCGACCACCATCTGCGTCGCGATGCCCGCATGGTCGGTGCCGACCACCCACAGCGCATCCTTGCCGCGCAGCCGCTCGTAGCGGATCATGATGTCCTGCAGCGTGTTGTCGAGCGCATGGCCGATATGCAGCGAGCCGGTGACGTTCGGCGGCGGGTTGACGATGGTATACGGCTCGGCACCGGGCCGCTCAGGGCGAAACGCGTTCGTCGCCTCCCAATGCGGATACCATTTCGCCTCGATCGCGGCGGGGTCGAAGGTCTTGGGCAATTCGGTCTTGTCGGTCATGGGTCCAGCCTTTGCCAAGCCTGCCCATTCATCGCAAGGTTGGTGTAAGGGTCAGGGCAGCGGATTCAGCAAGTTCTGCATCATTTCTGGCGGAACGGACGAACTGAGCGAGATCTTGTTGCCCTGTTTGCGACCGATCAGCTTCGGCTCCGCACTGCCATTGTCGAAAATCCAGGCCTCATCCGCACGATCGAAAAACCATCCGAGTTGGCGCAGCGATTTGGAGCGACGTTCGAGTACCTTGTCTTTGGGCACGTCATGTCCGCCCTTGGCCACCCGTAGCCGTATCCGCTCCAGCTGCTGTTGCGGATCGGCGATGAACACATAGATCAGGCGGACTTCAAAGCCGCGCGCTGTGGCATGTTCGACAAGCCTCCGATACTTTCCAGTGGAAAGAACGGTTTCGACGCCGATCGTCTGGTGGGCATCGATAGAGGCTTCCAGCCATTTCTCGATCCGCACGACCGACGCGAGATTGGCATCCTGCCTGGAGAGGTGCTCGACATCCATGATCTTGCTGGTCAGCAGATCGGGATTGATGATCCAGACGGTTCCGCCGAACTCGTCGACATCGCTGCGATCATAAGCAGTACTTTTCCCGCAGCCATTCGGTCCCGCCACGATCCAGAATCTTGGTTGGGGCAGGCTGCGGGTCGAGATCGTCAATCGTCGGAGTCCAGTTGCCGATTTTCTGCCCTTGCACGCCGCACATTGGCTGCAAACGCGGACTGAAACTCTGACCCGAAGCTGGGGCTGTCCGCCGAAACCACACGCACGCGGAAGGATTTGCCATCCTTCCGAACCGTCCTGTACCGCGGTTTGGATACTGCTTTGACAGTCAGCGGTCCGTCAACAATCTCTACAGCCATAAAGCCTCCAGACCCCGAATATAGCAATCATGGCCGTACGGACCAATGCTATTTCACCTCGCGCCCCTTCAGGTGCTTCGCCAGCCAGTCGAAGACGTTGCGGTGCCATTGCACGCTGTTCTGCGCCTTCAGCACCCAGTGGTTCTCATCGGGGAAGATCAGCAGCTTGGATTCGATCCCCTGCCGCTGCAGCGCGGTGAACGCGGCGAGCGATTGCGAATAGGGGATGCGGAAATCCTTTTCGCCGTGGATGACCAGCGTCGGCGTCTTCCACTTGGTCACGTGGTTGACCGGGTTCCACTTTTCCGCGTCCTGCCGCTGCCACCACGGGCCGCCATGGTCCCATTCGTCGAACCACAGTTCCTCGGTCTCGAACGCCATGGCGCGCAGGTCGAATACGCCGGCATGCGTCACCAGGCACTTGAAGCCGTCGGGCCACTGGCCGGCGATCCAGTTCATCATGTACCCGCCATAGCTGCCGCCCAGCGCGCAGGCATTGGCCGTGTCGAGCGAGGCGTCGATGCCCGGCAAGGCCGCCATGCCGAGCTTCAGATCCTCGAGCGGCTTGCCGCCCCAGTCCTTGTTGATGCTGTCGGTGAAAGCCTGGCCGTATCCGGTCGAGCCGTGGAAATCGATCGTCACCACGGCATAGCCCTGCGACGCCATCACTGCCGGGTTCCAGCGATAGGACCAGCTGTTCGAGAAGCTGCCCTGCGGCCCGCCATGCACCAGCAGCGCGACCGGCAGCTTGCCCTTTACGCCCTGCGGCTTGAGGATCTGGCCATGGACGAGATCGCCGTTCGCGCCCTTGAACGTGAACTGTTCATACATCACCGGGTCGAGCCCGGCGAGCTTGTCCGCGTTGACATTGGTCAGGCGGCGCGTCTGGCCCTTCGCATCCATCAGCACCAGATCGTCGGGCGCGGAGACCGAGTTGATCGTGTAGATCATCCCGCCACCCGCCAGCGGCACGACATTGCCCACATTGCCGCGCTCGGTGAGCCGGGTGACCTTGCCGCTGGGCACATCGACGCGGAACACCGGATGCTCGAGCAGGTCCTGCGCGGTGACCAGCAGGCTCTTCGAATCCGCAGCCCAGGCGATCGAACCGACCGAGCGGTCCCAGCCTTCGGTAAGCTTGGTGATCTTGCCGGTCTTCATGTCGCGCAGGTGCACGACCATGCGATCGGCCTCGTAACCGGGCCGCGCCATCGCCGCCCAGGCGAGCCAGCGGCCATCGGGCGAGGCGGCGGGGAGCGAATCGGTGCCCTGGTTGGTCTCGGTCAGATTCTGTGCGGCCGTGCCATCGGCGAGCGGCTGCCAGACAATGTCGAGATTGGTCGAGCGCGGCTCGTCGCCATCGGACTTGCGAATGGCAAAGGCGATCGCGCTGCTGTCGGCGCTCCACGCGATTTCCTCGCCGCCGCCAAACGGCTTGCTCGGCGCATCGCCTTCGATTCCACCGCTCACCGGGCGCGCGGGACCGGCGACCTTGCCATCGGTCGCCAGCGCATAGGCATAGATGCGCGAATAGGTGCCGGGCTCGCGCCAGGTATCCCAGTGCCGCACGAACAGCCGGTCATATTCACGCCCCGTGCCCTGTGGCTTGGCCCTGGCATCGCACGCATCGACCGAGCATCCCTCGGCCACGTCCGCCCAGACCGCGAGGCTGTTGCCATCGGGCGAGAGGCTGAAGCCGCTCAGGTCGACCGCCGATTGCGTCACCTGCACCGGCTCGCCACCCGGCAGCGCGACGCGCCAGACTTGGGCAGTCCCGGAGCGGTTCGACAGGAAGAACAGATGCTTGCCATCGCGCGCGAACACCGGCGCGCTTTCGTTATGGCCGGGAGAATCGGCGACCGCGATCGGCTGGGCCTTGCTGTCCGCGAGGTCGAGCACGAACAGCCCGGTGCTGCGCTTGTTCGCGGGGAGATCGGTCGTGGTCAGCTGATACGCCACCCATTTGCCGTCGGGCGAGGCAGCAGGCGCGCCAAGCCGGTTGAAGGTCGCAAGGTCCGTTTCCGTCATCGGCCGGGCGGCGGCAGGGCTGGCGAGGAGAACGGGCGAAAGCGCGCTGGCAACCAGCGCGACGAGGAGCATCTTCTTCATGGTTGCAGGCGTTACCATCGGGCACGCCGGGTGCAAAGGGGAAGCTCAGCCCTTGCGGCCGGTGATCCGCCCGATTTCCTTCGCCACCATCGCCTCGACGATCGGCGGCAGGTTCTTGTCGAGCCATTCGGCAAGCATCGGGCGCAGCATCGCGCGCACCATGCCCTCGAGCGAGGTCTCGCCCGAGCGGACGATCTGCGGGCTGACGCCCGGTTCGGTCAGCGTTGCGAGCACGGCAAGCGATTCGCGCATCGACTGCTCGCCCGCGCGGCTGATCAGCGGCGCCTCTTCGGGTTCGGCTGCCGGTTCGGGCTCGACGCTGTCGGTCAGTTCGAGAATGTCGTCGACCGGTGCCGCCTGCCGGGCGGGCGCAGGCGCAGGACGTTGCGGCGGCGCGCGGCGCGGCTTGCGGTTGTCCTCCGCGATCACCTTCTTGATCGAGGCGAGGATTTCCTCAAGGCTCGGCTCGCCGATATCGCGTGTCATTCCTGAAGCCCCTGATCCGATTCGCCCCTGCCCTAGCCTTACTGGTTGGGCGGGCCGATCAGTGCGGCATTTTGCGCAGGGCTGTCAACGGTGCGCGTCGATTGGGCGACCGGGTCCTTGTCCGAATCGAAGTCCATGATCTTGTCGCGGACGCGCTCGTAATTGATCTCGGGGTCGTAGAGCAGTCCGCCATCGAGCCCCAGATCGCGCGCCTCGGCCCGGCCCATCGCCGCGAGCAGCGTGAAGCCCGCGACATAGGCGTTGCGCCGCGCAGTCACCAGCTGCACCTGCGCGTTGAGCAGTTCGCGCTCGGCATCGAGAATGTCGAGAATGGTGCGGTTGCCGACGCTGTTTTCGGCGCGCACGCCTTCCAGTGCCAGGGTGTTCGCATCGACCGCGCGCTGCGACGATTCGATCACCTGAAGCGAGGCGTTGAAGCTCGCATAAGCCGCGCGCACCTGCGCAATCACACCGCGCTCGACGGCGATTTCCTGTTCCATCGCCTGACCGGTCACGGCCTGAGCGCGGCGGATCTGTGCGCCGGGACGGCCGCCCTGATAGACCGGGACGGTCAGCTGCACGCCGGCCGACGCGCTCGACTGCTGCTGCACGAAATTGCCCTGGATCAGCGTACTGCCCAGCGTGCCGAGGAAATTCTGGTAATTGCCCTGGCTGAACAGCCCGATGCGCGGCATGCGGGCACCGCGCGCCGATTTCACGTCGAATTCCGCCGCCTTCACCCGCTCGCGCGCCGCTTCCAGATCGGGATTGCTGTCGAGCGCGGTCGCCACCGCAGCCTCGGGCGCATCGGGCAGGTTGGGCAGCGGTGGCGGCGGTTCGAGCGCTTCCGGCGCCCGGCCGACGAGCTGGATATAGGTTTCCTTGCTGCGGATCAGGTTCGCTTCCGCCGTCTGCAGGTCGCTGCGCGCGATCGCGAGCCGCGCCTCGGACTGGGCGACATCGGTGCGGGTCAGATCGCCGATCTCGAACCGGTCGGACGAGGCCTGGAGGTTGACGTCGAGCACCTCGACATTCTGGCGCTGCAGCCCGACGATCGCCTCGTCGCGAATCACGTCCATATAGGCGGCGACCACGTTGCTGAACACGGTCGCCTCAGTACCGCGCAGATCGGCCTGACCGGCCTCGACCCGCACCTTCGACGCCTTGATCGCATTGCGCACGGTGCCGCCCGAATAGATCGGCACATCCATGCTGATCGTGCCCGCGACCGATCGCGCCGGTGCGGTGAACGCGTTGGCGGGGTTGAGGAAATTCTCCGAATATTGCGCCTGGATCTGCGAACTGGGACGCCCATCGGCCAGCGCGATCGGCACGCCTTCGTCGGTCGCGCGCTGCTGGGCGCGTGCCGCGTTAAGCGTCGGGTTCGTCTGATAAGCGGCGATCAGCGCATCACGCAGCGTATCCGCCTGAGCGGGCGCGCTGCCCAGAACCAGCGCCGCACCACAACCGGCCATCCAAAGCGAAGTCTTCATCTATCCGGTTCTCTTGTCGTCCACCGCCGGTGCCAATGGCGAGGCCCTGTGCTTCAGAAGGTATAGCTCTTTGGCCGGGCGAAGGCCGCAAGCGGTGCGATGTCGGTATCGGCAAAGGGGACCAGAGCAAAGGCACCACCCTGACGGCGACCTGCGGCCAGCCGGGTTACGCCCGCTTCATCCAGCCCGGTCAGCAATCGCCCGCCATCGGCGAGCTGCGCCACGATGGCATCGGGTACCTGCTCGACCGCGCCGTCGATGATCACGAGACTATAGGGTGCCCCTGCAGCGTGGCCCTCGACCAGCGCCGATTCGACGGTGGTGACATTGGCAAGTCCTGCAAGTCCGGTGCCGGCCTGTTCGACCAAGGCACGATCCTGTTCGACCGCAACCACGTGCGAGACGATGCCGGCGAGCAAGGCGGCCATATAGCCGGTTCCCGAGCCGATCAGCAGCACCTTGTCGTTGCCCGACAGTTCGGCGCGGGTCAGCAGCAGGCCGGTCGACAGCGCCGGATTGAGCACGCGGCCGCCGGCCAACGGCACCGCCCGGTCGATATAAGCGATGGCACGGTGGCTGGCGGGGACGAAATCCTCGCGCGGGGTCACGGCCATCGCGGCGATGACGACGGGATCGCTGACGTCGCTGGGACGCAGCTGGCTTTCGATCATGTGCCTGCGGGCAGCGGCAAAATCGGTCGGAGCAAGAGTCTGTGTATCGGTCATGTCCAAGCGCCCTAGAATATGCGGACGGCGATGCAAGCGCTAACGGAACAGCACGCTCCGCTTTGATAGCCTTCCGGTTGCAAAATGCAATCGACATCGCCGTATCCATGCTTATGGCATGGCTGTATTAGCATGGCAATACAGCAAATGCGCCACTTTGGACATATCGCGCATCCGGCTCCTCCGCACGCTTGTGTCTTGACTTTCGCCGCGATCCGGCACAATGCGCGCTCCTTCCCCACGGTGGCCCGATGGCGGAGTGGTGACGCAGAGGACTGCAAATCCTTGCACGCCGGTTCGATTCCGGCTCGGGCCTCCAATTCCTTCGCGGCAGTTCCGACCGAACGGCGAGGCTGCCCCTGGGGAAATGATGAAATCATGATGATCTGGGTCGATGCCGATGCCTGTCCGGTCAAGGACGAGGTCTATCGTGTCGCGCTGCGTCATGCCGTTCCGGTCACCATCGTCAGCAACAGCCCGATCCGGGTCCCTTTGCATCCGCTGATCGCGCGCAAGCTGGTAAGCGATCGCTTCGACGCCGCCGACGACTGGATCGCCGACCATGCCGATGCGCGCTCGATCGTCATCACCGCCGATATCTTGCTCGCCGACCGCTGCCTGAAACAGGGCGCGAGCGTCATCGCACCCACCGGCAAGCCGTTCACCACCAGCTCGATCGGAGGTGCGATCGCCACGCGCGCGATCATGGCGGACCTGCGCGCCGGCGGCGACTGCATTGGTGGCCCACCGCCGTTCGGCAAGGCTGACCGATCGCGCTTCCTGCAATCGCTCGACGAGGCGCTGGTGCGGCTGAAAAGCCAGGCCTAATCTTGCATGTCGCCGATCGGCATGCCGGGCGGAATCGGCAGCTCGGCCTTGTCGCTGGCGAGCAGCGCCTTGAGCGCATCGCGATCCTTGAGCAGCCGCGCGGTCGAGAGTGCCCAGGCGCGGTCCGCCGGATCGGCAAAGCGCTTGCCCGTCTGCGCCTCGGCCCAGTCGTGCAGCGCCTGGTCGATCCGGGTCGTCGCATCGACACCCGCCTCGGCCGACATCGCCGCCTTGGCCAGCGACACGATAATCCGGGTGCCCAAAGCCCGGCGCACAGCGGCAAGCCGCGTGCTAGGCTGGGGCGCATCGGTCAGCGCAAGCAGCCGCCCGGCAACCGCATCGACGCCGGGGCTGTCCGGGTTGGCGCGATGCTGCTCGCCCATGCGCGCGAGCCGCTCGGGCGCGAGCAGGGCGTTCAAGGTCTGCTGGGCTGCGACTTGCCCCGCAACCAGCGGATCGAATGCGGCGGTGCCCGCCATCGGCATGATCTCGATCTCGGTCTGGCGATCATAATCGCCCGAGAACCCGGCGGAAAGCTGCGGAACCAGCGCAGGCGGCACGTCGAGCACCGCCGGTTGCAGCGTCGCCAGCAGCGAATCGAGCGCGCGCTTCTGCTCGGCAGGCGCGACCGGCGCGCCCTGCGCCGCCGCAGCGGGACCGACCGCATATTCGGAAGTCAGCCCGCCCAATAGCTTGGCCGCCGCCTCGACCTGATAGCGGTGGACCAGCCAGATCGGCACGAACTTGCGCCGAAGGCTGGCGACCGGCTCGCCGGGGGCCAGCGCCGCCGGGCCGAAGCGCGCCACCGCAGCGGCACGCACCTGCATCATCCGGTCGAGCTCGGCCACCGGATCAGCACCGTCATCCCACAGGCTGCCCCAGGGCTGGCTCGCCGAAACGCTCCGCGCATTTTCGTCCGAGACGAAGCGCAAGCCTTCGCGTTCGGCGGCTTCCGCCTTGGCACGCGCGGCGGCATCGGGATCGCCGCTCACCGGATCGCCATAGAGCCAGTCGATCGCATGCACATCCCAGCGCCCCATGCCGACGCCATAGGCATCGCTGAGGTCTGGCGCGCCGTCCTTCAGCCCGATGCGCGGCGCGGGATAGTCCATCACCGAGGCGCGGTCCTGCGTACTGCCCGCAAAATTGTGCATCAGCCCCAGTGCATGGCCGACCTCGTGCGCGGCGAGCTGGCGGATGCGCGCCAGCGCGACCTCAGCGGGATCGTTGGGGCCACCCTTGCCCGTCCTGTCGGCGCCGACCAGCCCTTCATAGATCAGCATGTCCTGCCGCACGCGCAGCGAGCCCAGCAGCACCGCCCCTTTGAGGATTTCGCCCGTACGCGGGTCGGTGACGGCATAGCCATAGGACCAGCCGCGCGTCGCGCGGTTGACCCAGTTGACGACATTGTAGCGGATATCGAGCGGATCGGCCCCTTCGGGCAAAATCTCGACGCGATAGGCATCGATATAGCCCGCGGCTTCGAACGCCTGTTTCCACCACGATGCGCCTTCGAGCAACGCCGTGCGGATCGGCTCGGGCGCGGCATTGTCGATATAGAAGACGATAGGCTTGCGCACCCGCGAGCGCGGCGCGGCAGGATCGAGCCGCTCAAGCCGGAAGCGGTTGGCGAGATTCTGCACGATCTGGCCGCCCAGTGGCGCGGAGAAATCGAGGATCTGCGTCGCGAAACTGCCTCCGCGCGGATCGAACTGGCGGGGTACATAGCCGGCTTCGGGCATGGCGATCAGGCTGTGGCGGACGACAAGGGTCACCTGGCGGGCGTCGGGCGCGATGTTGCGCACCTCCGGCCCCGGCGTGTCACTGGCATAGGTTTGGCGCGCCTCGAATTCGAGATTCAGCGGGAAGGCGCGTACGGCATTGGGATCGGCCGCGCTCAAGCCATCAACCAGCTTCCAGCCCTTTTCGCCGCTCGAATTGAGCTGGGCGGTGACGTTGCGCGTGTCGCGCGCCAGGAACGGCGCGATATCGACCAGCAACCGGCCATCGGGGCCGTCCACGGCATCGCCCATCCAGATCAGCGAGGTGGCAAAGGCATTGGCGGCGGCGGCCTGTTCCGCCGGTGTTCCGGCGCTGGCGCGGAAGCGCGGATTTTCCAGCTCGAAAGCGATCTTCTTGCCCATGCGGCGGACGAGCAGCATCTGCGCCGGGCCGGGGGCCGCGCGGTCCAGCCCGATCGGCGCGGAACCGAGACCCGTGCGCAGCGCAGTCGCATAGAGCATCCGCGCCACCACGCCATCGCCCCCGGCGGCGGGCAGCGAGAGCAGGATGCGTCCGCCCTTTCTGTCGACATGCACCGGATAGAGGCCATCGAGCTTTTCGGTCCCGGCGAGCGGGCTGGCGGAGGCGGATGCGGGCGGCGCGGCCTGAGCGTGAAGCGGAACGGCCAGGGCAGCGAGCCCCAGGGCGAGTGCAAGCGAACGGTTCATCGGACCCCCAGTCTGTTCCAGCCAGACTAGGGGCCAATGATATCAACGGGCAAGCGGCTTTTGTGCACGCCCGCGCCTGCGCCGCCAGTCCCAATACAGCCCGATACCGGCCATGAAGCCAAGCAGCGCGAGCATGAAGCTGCCCACCACGGCGTTCAGCCCGACCTTGCCGATCGGGAACAGGAAGTTCCATTTGTGGATGAAGCTGAACAGATAACGCTCGGGCTTCTGCCAGTTCTCGGTGCGGTCGGCGAGCACGCCAGTCGCGGTATCGACGAACAGCGTCGCATTGACGGGCGCGCCGTAATCGATGCGCCAGACCGGCAGCCGCTTGTTGCGGAAATCATAATCCGGGCCGAACCGGGTAACGAGTTCCATCGACCTGATCGCGCTGTCGGGCGCGCCGCTGAACCGGCGGCCGAGGTCGCGCGCCAGCGCCTTGTCGCCATCGGCCCAGGGCTTGCCGGTGGCAGCATCGATATAGAGCGCAGGACCAGTGGGGCTGACGCCTTCGAACCGCGCATTGCGGATCGCAGCATCGCCCATCGGCATCTTGTGGCCCTCATGCGCGCTGTGATCGTGCTCGCCCTTGGGCATTGCACCGCCCGGTTGCGCGAGCCCCAGGCGATAGAGCGCGCGGCCCTGCGGCCCCTCGACCAGCGACAGCGCGTTGACGTCCAGCCCATGCGCGATCTCGGCCCAGTCGCGCTCGACCGGATAGCGTGCATTGGCCACATCGACCAGCGGTGAGAGGCGCAGCTTGCTGCTCGGTTGCTCCAGCGCGGACTGCACCAGATGCACGATACCGCTGATCGAGAACATCAGCAGCGGCAGCGCCAGCACATAGCCCATTGCGCGGTGCCAGCCCTTCGACCCCGCCAGCCTTTTGCCGCGCCGGATGGCGACCAGCAGCAGAATGCCGGTCACCGCCAGCGCGGCAAGACTGCCAACCATCAGCGTGATGACGATGACGCGCAGCCAGTCGAGCCCTTCCGGTACCCATTCCCAGCTGTGCAGCGCGCGGAACACGTTCTGCAAACGGGTCTTGGCGAGGTTGTTCACCGCCGCGAGGCTGCTGGTTTCGGTATGCACATAGGCGGTCAGCCGGTCATCCCCGGCAAAGCGGATGCGCCAGACCGGCAGCAGCCGGTTGACCCAGGGATAATCGGCATCGAACGCGGTCTGCTGCACGATCTCGGCCACCGGGCGCTGCTCTTTCAGGAAATGCCGCGCGATGAACTCGGCCTGGCGCGCATCCTGGTTCGCCAGTTCCGCGCCCGTATCGAGCCGGAAATAGCGGCGCGGGGCCATCGGCGTGACGGTCACCTGCAACAGATTGCGGTCCTCGGCCACCACCACCTTGACCGCGCGCGCCTTGTCGATTCCGGCATCGGCCAGAACCTTTTCCACCGGCGCGGCGCCCGCCATGTCGATGGGCCGCATCGGCGGCATGAATTCGAGCTGCTGCGGGCCGAACAGCACCATGGCGATATGCGCCATGCCCGACAGCCCCCAGATGAACAGGCTGATGCCGCCGATCAGCGCCAGCCATTGGTGCTTGCTCATCGACCAGCGCGCGAGCCAGGGACGGTTTGCCATGATGCTGTTCTCCCTCTCTCTTGCGGCTCAGAAGCGCGCCTGGATGCCGCCATAGATCGCCCGGCCGACACCCGGGGTGTAGATCGCGGCGCGCTCGAGCGACTGGTTGGCGTTGGTGGCGACGTTCGAGATGAACACCGTGTCGAACAGGTTCTCGACCGATCCGAACAGGCGCACGCCGGGGATGACATCGACGCCTGCGGTCAGGCCGACCAGTTCATAGCCTGGTGCCCGTTCGGTGTTGGCAAAGTCCGCCCAGGGGCCATCGAACACCCAGCGCAGGTTCGCCGAGACGTACCAGCTGTCCTTCTGTTCGAACCGGGCTTCGGAAACGAAGACATGGCGCGGGACGCCGGCAAGCTGGTTGTCGCCATAGACCCGATCATTGTCGAAGCGGAAATCGTTGAACGTATAGGCCCCGCGCAGGGTGAAGGCCTGACCGCGCGCCGCCAGCGCCTCGCGCGCGACATAGACGTCGAGACCCAGTTCCAGCCCCTGGTGGATGGTCTTGTCGGCATTGTCGGTGAACGAGACGAAGCCGTTCGCGCCCGGCACGCCAAAGTCGAGAAACTCGTTCTCCACCTCGCTACGATAGAGCGAGACGTCCCAGGCGATAAAGCTTGCCTGGCCGCGGCTGCCGATCTCGAACGTGGTCGCGCGCTGCTCCTTGAGCGGGGCGAAGGGCCGCGCACCGCCCGAGGTCAGGTCGGCAAGGCTCGGCGGTTCGAAGCTGCGGTTGATATTGCCATAGAGCTGCGCGGTGTCGGACAGCTTATAGAGCAGGCCGAAGCGCGGGCTGAACTGTTCGTACTCGCCGCGACCGGACACGTCGCCCAGCCTCGCCGCCACATCGCGCACCACGCTGACAAATTGGCCGCCAAGGATTGCAGTGAAGCGGCTGGAAAGGCCGACATCGAGCTGACCGAAGGTCGTCAGGCTGGTCGAATCCTGGTCGGATTCGCTGACCAGACCGGCGCGTTTGCCGTTCACATTGCGGTGCCGCCGCGCGCGGTTGTCGCCATTGGCGTAATAGCCGCCCAGCGTCCACCGGCTCACCGCATCGCCGATCAGCGCGAACTCACCAAACCCGCGCAGCGAAACGCCGAACTCGTCTTCCTTCTGGTCGATAATGCCGGCAAAGCGCGTGATCGCATGGTCCAGTTTCCGCCGCGCATACCAGCCGCCGATCTCGACCGTGCTGCTGCCCAGCGTGATCGCCGTCAGGTTCGACAGGCGGAACACATCGAGATTGCGGTCCCAGTCATCGGCGACCGGACCGGGATCGAGCACCGTCACCTGGCCGCCCGGGCGGAACGGGCCGACCGTGACGGGGCGACCTGCCGCGCGCGGATTGGCCAGCGCATCGGCGAGGCGCAGCGAACCGTTCAGCTCAAAATTGTCGCTGAGCGCGGTGACATAGAAACGCGTCTCGACATTCTCACCCAGCTTGAAGCCGATATTGCCATGGCCATAAAGGCTGCGCACGTCGCTATGCTCGCGAAAGCCGTCATCGCGAAGCCCGGTCAGCCCGATAAAATAATCGGTATCGCCCGAAACGCCCGAAGCGCTCAGGTTGCCGCGCAGGGTGTTGAAGCTGCCGCCCTCGATCCGTCCCGAAAAACGCGAATGCGCGGTGCGTCCGGTGGGCGAGACGATGTTGACCGCGCCGCCCAGCGAAGCCGCGCCGAACTGCAGGCCGTTGGCGCCCTTGAACACCTCGAGATAGCGGATGGTGAGCGGGTCGATCTCCTGGAATTCGGTCGATCCGCTCGCCCGGCTGATCGGCACGCCATCGCGCAGCACGGTGAGGCCGCGCCGCTCGAAGCCCGAATTGAGCCCCGATCCACGGATCGAGATGCGCGATTCGCGCTGTGCGCTGGTATCGGCGAACACGCCGGGGGTGAAGATCAGCACGTCGCCGATGCTCTGCGCGAAATCCTCGGCGAACACGGTGTCCTCGACCAGCCCGACCCCGCCGGGCACCTGTTCGAGTCGCTTGCGCGCTTCCTCGATGCTGGGCGCGGTGGGCGAACCGGTCGCGCTGGCGGTAACGACGATGACCGGGTCGGTGCGCTGGCCGACTCCCTGGGCCAGAGCGGGGGAAACACAGGCAAGGGCGACACCACCCAGCAGGGCGGCGCGCAGAAATAGGGGATTTGTCATGAATATTCGGTCCCTGAACGCGGGATTCACAGATGCGCAGGGCACGCCGGGCCTGCACGCGTGCTGCGCGCAGAGGGGCGGCCTGCTATGGCGTCAATGGTTCAGGAAAACAGCGGGGGCCCGGTCGCGGGAGGGGTAGCGGCATGGTGCCGCGCGCGCAGCAACTGGTGGTGCAGTGCGGGCGCAATGGCGGTGATCGCCAGCATCGGCGGCACGATCACGCCATCGGCAGGAATCGCGAGCATCGCCGTGCCGGCAAAGGCGCAAGGCGGCATCGGATTGTCCGCATCGTCGCCCTGGTCATGGTCCTGCTGGCCGGATCTGGCGGCAGCAAGCTTCTGATAATCCTGGTAGCGCGGGTCATCGACGGAAATCGTGGCCGCCTTGTTGCCCAGGCCCGAGCACAGCTCGATGGTCAGGCCTGCAGGCCCGAAATGCGGCATGAACCCGCGTGGCGCAAACGCACCGAACAGCATCGCCAGCAGCAGCACCGGCAAGGCATGTCTGGTCAATCTGCGAAAATGCCCCATCGCTGCGGCGGGTAGAGCCGATCACGGGACCAATCAACCCCCAAAAACGGGGCAGGATGCGTCAGGACGCGAACTTGCGCGCCTGGCGGCGCACGGGCGCCCGCGATCCCCCGAAGGCACTGCGCAGCCGCGCCCAGAAGGTCGGACGCGGTTCTTCGGGCAGGGTCTGGCCGGTCACCTTGAGCAGGTAGCGCGCGAGCAGCAGCGCCTGGTTGCGCGTCATCACGATATCGCGCTGTTCGATCACGTCATTCTCGAGCGCGATCCGCGACCGCGCGCATTCGATCCTCAGATCGATGCCGTTGGGCATGTCGACATGCGTCCAGCCGACCAGTGCCTTGGGCGCGCTATCCGTATATTTCCGTTCTACGGCAGATGGTTGCAGTTCGTCATTCATGGCCCCACTCCTGCTGCGATTAGCCGACATTTGTAACCTTCTGTCAAGACTATCCCAGATTTGGTGCTGTCTGGCGCAGCATGGCCTTTCTGGCGGGGAACCGGCGCGAGCGCTGAACGTAAGCACCCTGGCAGGCCCTGCCATTCCGCAAGGCCCCCTTTCCGTTACAAAACAGGAGGAATTGACATGGCCACTGCAGCCAAAACCACCACCAAGCCCGACAATGTCGATACCGGCATCGAAGCCAATGACCGCAAGGAAGTCGCCAAGGCGCTTCAGCACGGTTTGGCCGACACCTATTCGCTCTATCTCAAGACACTGGGCGTCCACTGGAACATCGTCGGCCCCGCCTTCTACAGCGTTCACAAGCTGACCGAAGAACAGTATGAGGACCTGCACGCTGCCGCCGACGTGATCGCCGAGCGCATCCGCGCGCTGGGCGAAATCGCCCCTGCCTCGTTCGGTGACTATACCAAGCTGTCGGTGGTCGATTCGAGCGAAACCCCGCGCCAGGCCGATGCGATGATCAAGGGCCTGATCACCGACAACGAAGCGATTGCCAAGCGCATGCGCGATTTCGTCGAGGTCGCAGAGGACGCCGATGACGTGTTCACCGCCGACCTGCTGACCGCCCGGATCGGCAAGCACGAGGAAAATGCCTGGATGCTGCGCGCGCTGATCAGCTGATCGCACGCCGCACCAGGCACCTTGCAAGGGCCGCGATCCCTCGGGATTGCGGCCCTTTTGCTGTGCGCTGTCAGCCAGAACAGGGACGGCAAAAAGCCCGCCCGGCACAATGCCGGACGGGCTTTGGAGGTCGCAGACCGATAGAAATCAGCGGCGTTCGGGCACCGCAATCTTGTCGAGCTCGCTCAGCAGCGCGTCGAACTGGTCGGGCATCGGGCTGTCCGCCACGCCGTCATACACCTCGCGCAAGCTGCGACCGATGCGTGCCTGGCGCATCAGCATGGGATCGAAACATGAGGTACGCATGGCACTTGCCTCCAGACGATCTAGGGAACTGGCACCGCGCACTGTCTTCACTTCCCGTCCAGCCCAAGGGCTGCTTGCAAGATCGGGGCGCAGCATCGCGCCCGGGTTGAACACGACCGCCCCGACCATGCGGCAAGCGGCTCCCGGCCACATGCCGGAGTTGAAATGGTCACGCCGCGAGCGCGGTCACGCCCTCGCTCAGCTTGTCGAGCGTGCCAAGGATATCGCTCATCGCCTCGTCTGCGGCGTTGCGTTGACGGCGCGAACCGATCGGCGAGTCGCCATCCAGCATCGCAACCAGCGCGGCGCGGGCACGCGAGACGCGGCTCTTCATCGTGCCCACGGCACAATCGCAAATCTCCGCCGCTTCCTCGTAGGAGAAGCCGCCCGCACCGACCAGAATGATCGCCTCGCGCTGGTCCGCGCCAAGCTGCATCAGCGCCATGCGCACGTCCTCGAGGTGCAGCGGGGCCTGCTGGTCCGAATTGGCGGTCAGCGTGCGCTCGGCAACGCCCTCGTCATAGGGCGCGGTAAACTTGTTGCGGCGCATCTGCGAGATATAGCAGTTGCGCAGGATCACGAAGGTCCAGGCGCGCATCGAGGTGTCGGGCCGGAAACGCGCACGCGCGCCCCAAGCCTTGAGCATCGTGTCCTGCACCAGATCGTCGGCCACATCCATCTTGCCACACAGGCTGTACGCGAAAGCGCGCAGGTGCGGGATGGTTGCAGCAAGCCGCTGCTTGAACGTCGCATCATCCAGCGGCACCACGGCCTCTTCGCTCCGCTCGCTGGCGGCATTCGCTTCGGTCGATTGGTCCTGAATGATCGTCATAAACTCGCCTCTCATTAGCTGCCCCCAAAGCAGCATGGATTGGTCCTCAACCAGCGATGCGGCTGTTGGTCCTCACAAACCCGACGGCCGCACCGCCGTGTCCCATCAACCCGTGGCTCGTGGGATGGTTCCAACCGAATTTTCGGCAACCGGTTGCATGTGATCGCGTAGATGGCCGGGCCATGCCCCCGAACAACCAAGAAAAGTCATTGAAGAAGAAGGATGATCCCCATGAACCGCAACGCCTCTTTCCGCATCGTGCTCGCAGCAGGCCTCGTCGCATCGCTGCTTTCCGCCTGCAACACGGTCAAGGGTGCGGGCCGCGATGTCGAATCGGTCGGCCGTGCCGCCGAACGCGCAATCGACTGACGAACGCCTGCCACAAAAAGAAAAAGGCCCGGAGCGATCCGGGCCTTTTTTGTGCATTCATGCTGCGCGCAAGAAGTTACGCTCGACCACGCACAAGATGCATCACCAGGCTGGCGACGAGGAACAGCAGGAAGAGGAAGAAAAGGATCTTGGCAATACCTGCCGAAGCGCCGGCGATACCGCCGAAACCCAGCACGCCGGCCACGATCGCCACGATCAGAAAGATAAGGGCATAATGCAACATGGTTCATCTCCGGTTGGGATGAACCGTTTACGATGCGCGCTCGATTCAGGTTCCCTGAGCGCCGCGATTTTCTGGAATGCTCAGCCGCGCATCGCGCTGCCCATCGGCTCGCTGGTCACCGGATATCCCATATTCTCCGGGATGCACAGGAACGGCCTGCCGTCGCGCTCCTCGATGAACGGCATGATCATCCGCACCGGAAACCGCGCCACATGATCGACCGCATCGGCATGGCAGCCGAACTGTGCCAGTCGCTCCATGTTGCGCCGCGTCGGAAAGATCAGCTTGACCTTGCCCTCGTCCGCCATGGCCAGCGCGTCAGCGGCCGTGGCCCAGAACAGATGGTGGTTCTCGGTCGCATCGACCTCGACAATATGGTCGTGCTCGTCGCAGCGCGCGAGATAGAAGCGCGTATCGAACACCCGGCGCTCGTTGAAGGGCGGACGCCAGCGCGCAAATGGCGTCAGCGCGGACAGGTCGAGCGTCCAGCCGGCATCGCGGCAAAGCTCTGAAAACACGGCACCTTCGTGCAAAGCCGCGCGCGCCTGCGCCAGGGCCTCGCGTTCGGGCGGGGCGGCAAAACCGATCCCCAGCCCGGTTTCCTCGACCGTCTCGCGGATCGCGGCAATGCGCGAGGCCGCTTCGTGCGGATCGAGCCCGTGGTCCAGGCTGGAGGCGATCACATGATCGTCGGCATCGACGCGGCCACCGGGAAACACCACCGCACCGCCCGCGAACACCATGTGCGAGGAACGCTCGACCATGAGCAGTTCCGGCGCGCCGCCATCTGGACAATCGCGAAAGACGATGATGGTCGCGGCCGGGGTTGCAGTCACCAGCGGTTCACCGGTGCGCGGATCATGGGTCTGGATATGCGGATCGGTTTGCTGCGGTTCGCTGTCGGCCATGCTGCATGTCATTGCCTATCGCGTGCAGCCTGCCAAGCGCGAAAAATGCGAGAGGCCGCTCCGGCTCAATGCCGCAGCAGTCGTTCCGCAATCCGGTCGGGCTCGATGCGGTAGAAGCGCCGCGCCGCCTCGCTGGCAAGCGGACCATAGCCGTCGGAAACGCCGGCAAGATCATCGACGAGTTCGGCCTCGCGGTCGCATTCGTCGACCAGCATGTCGAGCAGCCCGATCAGCTTCTCGCGCTCGGGCGAGGGTTTCACCGGCATGCGTCCGAAAAGGCTCAAGCCCTTTTGCGCCAGAATCCCGATCATCGCTGAGTCTCCTTGCTGCCTTGTCATGATGCCTGAAATAACGGCAATGCGGCCTTCGACTTTAGGGTTTTGCTAACCATGTTTCGCGTTTTTCGGGGTGCCACTGTCTTCATGCAGCGAGCTTCATCCCATGGATGTAGAGCAGCATGATTCCGATGGTTTGCTGCATTTCGGTCCAGCCCGGCGGTGGACTGGGCATGGTCTGGCCGAAAGCCGAATTGGTGATTGCAATGGCCAGGAACTGGCTTAACCGATCCATCAGCAGCACCCGCTCGCCTGTGGTGAGGGGCGGCAGGCAGGCACTATCAGAACAGGACCACAGAACCAGCTTGTGGTCGAGCCGTTCTGCAAACAGTGCTTCGAATTCTGGCTCGATACCGTTTGCATGATCCATATCTCCCAACTGATCGATAAACGGCCAGATTAGAGAGCACAGTCGATAGCCGCTGGAACGGGGTGGATCGATCCATAGTTCCGCATCCGCATCCAGCCAGTCAACGTAATCGAGAAAAGCGTCCACAGTCATACCGCACCACACTTGGCAATCGATTGCAGAAGGGCGCGCCGTTTAGTGGCCGGGATCAGATTGGCAAGTTCGGCTATCCTACATAACTTAGCCGACTCAAGATTTTGTGGGCATGTTCGCTGGGCAATTTGAGTCTATTGGGAAGAAAATGGATCCAACTGTTTTACATTCCTCGCACAGACTCTTATTCATTCATTGAATGGACGCTACGGAAACATGGGATCAGGCTAACGCCGCTACAGACCGTGCGATCAGCACGTGCCGATGCGCGCGTGTCGGCATTGTCGGAAGTTTTTACAAGTCGCAGTGTTCGTAGCGATGCGTTAACCACTTAGGTGCATGTAAAAGCGCGCTTCCCGCTTTCTGGCATAGCGCGTGCACTGGTACGCGCACAGTCATCTTCACTTCCGGCAGGGTGGTTCGCTTCACAGGTCTCGCGAACCCCCTGCCGTCCCCCTCCCCTTCCATCACGAACCGGCAAGCGACCGCAGCACCTGCATGGTGTGGGCATCGGCGGGGAAGAAGGTCTCGAGCGCGAGTTCGGACAGGGTGATGTCGCGCGGGGTGCCAAAGATCGTCACCGTGCTCATGAACGACAGTCTGCCCGCCACGGTATCGATGATCATCGGCAGCGCGATCGGCGCGCGCCCGGGCGGGGCGTTGTCATTGGCCGAACCCGGATAGGCGGCCAGCTCGTCGCGCAGCTCGGCCAGCCCCGAATCGGCGGTCAGCTCGATATCGCGATCGAGCCGGTGCAGGATATAGCTGCGCCATTGTTCGTAATTGACGATCTGCGGCGCGAGGCCATCGGGGTGCAGCGCGAGGCGCAGCACGTTGACCGGTGGTTCGAGCAGGTACGGCGCGATCTGTTCGGTCAGCACCGCTAGCGCACCATTGGCCGCGACCATGTTCCAGTGCCGATCGACCGCCAGCGCCGGAAACGGCTCGTGCGCCTTCAGCAGATGCTCGACCGCCGCCAGCGCCTCGGCCATTTCGGGCGCCGTGAGCCCCGTCTCCTCGAATTCGGGCGCCAGGCCCGCCGCAAGCAGGATCTGGTTGCGCGCGCGCAGCGGGATATCGAGATAGTCGGCCAGCCGGATGATCAGGTCGCGGCTCGGCTGCGCGCGCCCGGTTTCGACGAAGCTCAGATGCCGGGTCGACATCTCGACCTCGAGCGCGAGTTGCAGCTGACTGAGGCGGCGGCGTTCGCGCCACTGGCGCAATTGCGCTCCGGCGGGTTCATGGGTTCGGGTCTCGTTCTTCATGCGGACGAAACTAGCCGAGCGCGAGAACCGCCGCCATTACCTCGAAGGTCATCGGATCACCCCGCCAGCCCGACCACGGCAAAGGCAAGAAAGGCGAGCAGCCCGGCATTGCGGTTGCTGCGGAACTTGGCGAGCGGGTCCTGAGGGTCCGCAGGCTTCAGCGTCAGAATCTGCCAGGCGAGATGCACCGCCACCGGCAGCAAGGCGAGGAGCGCGACCCAATCGGGCCGCACCAGCCAGATCGCGCCGCCCCATCCGGCAATCGCGAGCGCGTAGCACAGCGCGACGCCGGGGCGCACCGCGCTGCCCATCGCGCGCGCGCTCGACTTGATGCCGACCAGCGCATCATCCTCGACATCCTGCAGCGCATAAATGGTGTCATAGCCGATCACCCAGGTGATGCAGCCGCCATAGAGCAAGAGGCCCGCAAGCGAGACCGAACCGGTCACCGCCGCCCAGGCGACCAGCGCGCCCCAGCTGAACACCAGCCCCAGCCAGACCTGCGGCCACCAGGTGATTCGCTTCATGAACGGATAGGCGGCGACCAGCGCGAGCGAGGCAATCGCGATCAGAGCGGCGGTGAGGTTCAATTGCACGAGCACGACCAGCCCGATCAGGCACAGGCCGATCAGCCAGGCCCAGGCGGCCTTCAGGCTCACCGCCCCGCTTGCCAGCGGACGTCCGCGGGTACGGGCGACCCGGGCATCGAGATCGCGGTCGACGATATCATTATAAACGCAGCCCGCGCCGCGCATCGCGATCGCGCCCGTCAGCATCCACAAAAGAAGCGGCCAGTGCGCGCGAAGACCGCCCGCCAATGCAAGCGCATAGGCGCAGGGCCAGTAGAGCAGCCACCAGCCGATCGGTCGATCGAAGCGCGCCAGCAGCGCATAAGGCCGCGCTGCGGCAGGCAGCATGGAGAGCAGGCCGCGCGTTTCGGTGTCGGGGAGAGGCGTGGTGGTCATGGAGCCAGGCTTAGCGGGGATTTGTCGCGCAAGGAACCTGCCCCAGTTCCCCCGCCCCATTTTCATCGTCACCCCTGCGCAGACGGGGGTCCCGCTATGGCGCAACGACTTGATCAAAGCGGGATTTCCGCGTTCGCGGGAATGACGAAGGGGGTGCCATGTGACTACAGCCGCGTCCTCAGCGACCACAATTCCGGAAAGGCGCGCTTGGGCAGCGTTGTGTGCAAATAGGCCGCGCCGGCGGTACCGCCGGTGCCGCGCTTCATGCCGATGATCCGCTCGACCGTCAGCACGTGCTTGTGCCGCCAGGCCGCCATCGCGTCGTCGAGATCGACCAGCTTTTCGGCGAGCTGATAGAGATCCCAATAGCGTGCCGGCTGGCGATACACTTCGAGGAAGGCGTCCTCCACCGCCGGATCGGGTGCGTGCGGCTTTGCAAAATCGCGCTCCAGCAGCGAATCGGGAATGGCAAAGCCGGCGCGGGCCAGCGCGGCGATCGCATTATCCCACAGGCTGGGCGCGGCCAGCGCCTGCTGCATGGCGTCCAGCGCCTCTGGCCGGTCTTGCTGATATCTGAGAAAAGCGCCGTCCTTCAGGCCCAGCAGATATTCGACCGTGCGGAACTGGTCCGACTGAAAGCCCGAACTGGGCCCCAGCACGCCGCGGAAGCGCGAATAGTCGCTCGGCGTCATGGTCGAGAGGATATCCCAGCTCAGCGTCATCACCGCCTGGATGCGGCTTACCCGTGCCAGCCCCTTGTACGCAGGGATCAGCGCGCCGGAGGCGACCTGCGCATTGGCCAGCTGCAGCTCGCGGATGATCTGCTTGAGCCACAATTCCTTGGTCTGGTGGATGATGATGAACAGCATCTCGTCATCTTCCGACGAGATGGGGTGCTGGCAGGCCAGCAGCGAATCGAGCGCGAGATAGCGCGCATAGGTCATGGGGGGATCAAGGGGCGTATCGGTCATGCCTGGGTCATAGCGCCCGGCGGACCAAAGCGGAACCGTTCAGCGGTCGCTCTCGTTCGGCGCAGCGTCGCCCCTCGGCTCGGTCGCCGCATCCGGATTGGCCTGACGCTCGTCGAGCATTTCGGCGGCCTCGTCGAGCGCGCGGGCCTCGCCCACGGTCACGCCACCCGGGCCCGGGTCGTTCTCGGCAGGCCCGCACGAGGCCAGCCCAAACGCCATAATCCCAAACGACAAGGCCGCCGGCGCCAAAGCGCCGACGGCCCGTATCTTATCCAAGCTTCCGAAGAAGCGAGGCATTACTTCTTGGCAGCTTCGCCAGCGGCGGCAGCGGCGTCCTTGGCAGCGTCCTTGGCTTCGCCAGCAGCAGCAGCAGCCTTGTCGGCGCCAGCTTCGGCAGCGTCGACAGCGCCTTCAGCAGCAGCTTCGGTGGCTTCGCCAGCAGCTTCGGTGGCTTCAGCAGCGGCGTCGCCAGCAGCTTCAGCAGCTTCCATGCCAGCGTCGGCAGCTTCTTCAGCGGTCGCTTCGGTGGTGGCAGCTTCTTCGGTCTTTTCCGCGCCGCAAGCAGCCAGAGCCAGCGAGAGTGCGGCAACCGATGCGATCGAAATAATGCTCTTCATCTTGAACTTCCGTCCTTGTCTAAATGGCTGATAACCAGCCCAAAAGGAGTTAAACACGTCACAACCGTGCCGACAAGCTTCAGCCAAGCCCCCACTGTCGGACGCGCGCATCTAGCGCCCAAATTCCGCCTTTGCAATCTTTTTGGTTGGGATAAGCGACAAAGCGAGACACGGCTTTACGTCTGGCCCAGTCTGATGCCCGCGCACCGCCGTCTCCCAAGCCCGATTGACCACATATAAAGATTTCTTTATATGACCCCTCATGGACATGGGAACGCTCTTCCGGGCACTGGCCGACGACAGCCGATTGCGCATCATGCTGCTGCTGCAGCTGATGGAGCTTTCGGTTGGCGAGCTCGCGCAGGTGCTCGATCAGAGCCAGCCGCGCGTGTCGCGCCATGTTCGCATCCTGGCAGAGGCGGGGCTGGCCGAGCGGCACAAGGAAGGCAGCTGGGTCTTCCTGCGCCCCGCGCTGCCGCGCCGCGACCACGAGGCCGCCAGGCTGCTCGACGCCTTTCTGCGCCGCGAGGACGCGGTGGGCGAGGCGCTGGCCGCGCAGCATGCCAGCGACCGCCAACAGCTCCAGGCGATTCGCAGCGTCCGCGACGCGCGCGCCGCCGATTTCTTCGCGCAGCATGCCGGCGAATGGGACGCGATCCGATCGCTCCATCTACCCGAGGCCGAGGTTGAGGCCGCGCTCGCCGCGATGATCGGCGAACGCCCGTTGGGCCGTCTGCTCGATATCGGAACAGGCACGGGCCGCATGATCGAGCTTTTCGGCCCGACCGCCGATCACAGCACGGCCATCGACCGCAGCCCGGAAATGCTGCGCCTGGCGCGCGCGAAGCTGCAGCATCTGCAGAGCGGCTCGGTCGATCTGGTCCAGGGCGATTTCTACGCGCTGCCGCTGGCCGATGCGGCAGCAGACACGATCCTGCTGCACCAGGTGCTGCATTACGCACAGAACCCGCAGGCCGTGCTCGATGAGGCCGGACGGGTCGCGGCGCCCGGCGCGCGCATCGCCATTGTCGATTTCGCACCGCATGCGCTCGAGGAATTGCGCGAGCGCGATGCGCACGCGCGCCTGGGCTTTGGCGACGACACCATGACCGCGCTGCTCGGCCATGCCGGCTTCGCGCTGATCGATACGCGCAGTCTCTCTGGCGGCACGCTGACCGTGAAGATCTGGCTCGGCCAGCATCGCGGCGAGCCGGCCCGCATCCAGCCCCATGATCAGACACACGTAACGCCCAGAAAGGCCGCTGCATGACCCTCTCTCTCAAACAACTGGCCGAAGCGCGCGAGGCGCTGGGCGCGCCACTGTTCGCGGGGCTGGCCGGTGATGTCGAAGTGAGCTTCGAGTTCTTTCCGCCCAAGACCGAGAAGATGGAGGCGACCCTGTGGGACACGCTGACCACGCTTGCCCCGCTCGGCCCCAAATTCGTCTCAGTCACTTATGGTGCCGGCGGATCGACGCGCGAACGCACGCACGCCACGGTCGCGCGCATCGCCTCCGAGACCGCGATCCCCGCCGCGGCACACCTCACCTGTGTCGATGCCAGCCGCGACGAGATCGACTCGATCGCGCAGAGCTATTGGGATGCGGGCGTGCGCCACATCGTCGCGCTGCGCGGTGACCCGCCGCGCATGGGCGAGAAGTTTGTCGCGCATCCCCAGGGCTATGCCAATGCGGCGGAACTGGTGAAGGGTCTCAAGCAGGTCGCGCCGTTCGAGATTTCGGTCGCGGCCTATCCCGAAACGCATCCCGATGCCGATTGCGCCGACAGCGATATCGACAATCTCAAGCGCAAGCTCGATGCCGGGGCGGATCAGGCGATCACCCAGTTCTTCTTCTCGCCAGAAGCCTTCTTCCGCTTCCGCGATGCCTACACCCGCGCGGGCATCACCGCGCCGATCCTGCCGGGCATCCTGCCGGTGAGCAATGTCGCGACCACGCGCAAGATCGCAGGGGCCTGCGGCACCGAAATCCCGCAATGGATGAACGACCTGTTCGAAGGACTCGACGATCACCCGACCACGCGCCAGCTGGTTGCAGCCACCGTCGCTGCCGAAATGTGCCGCCGCCTCTATTCGGGCGGGGTGCGCCACTTCCATTTCTACACCCTCAATCGCGCCGAGCTGAGCTTTGCGATCTGCCATCTGCTGGGCCTGCGCGCGCCCAAGGTCGCCGCCGCTCCGGTGCTTCAGGAGAATGCCGCATGAGCCCCGCAGAAAAGCTCAAGTCGATCGCCGCCACGCGCATCATGATGCTCGACGGCGGCTATGGCACCCAGATCCAGGCGCATCGGCTGGAAGAAGCCGATTTTCGCGGGGGCATGGAATTCACCCATGACCAGAAGGGCAATAACGACATTCTCGCGCTGACCTGCCCGTCGGTCATCGCCGGCATCCACCGCGCCTATCTCGACGCGGGATCGGACATCATCGAGACCAACACCTTCAGCGCCAACCGCATCAGCCAGGCCGATTACGGCGCGGAGCATCTGGTGCGCGAGATCAATATCGAATCCGCCCGCGTCGCGCGCGAGGAAGCCGATGCGGCAGAAGCGCGCGACGGCAAGCCGCGCTTCGTCGCAGGCGCGATCGGCCCGACCAACAAGACGCTTTCGCTCTCGCCCGACGTCAACGATCCGGGCTTTCGCGAGGTCGATTTCGACACGATGCGCGACGTCTACCGCGAACAGTGCGACGCGCTGGTCGAAGGCGGGGTCGATTTCATCCTGATCGAGACGATCTTCGACACATTGAACGCCAAGGCCGCCGCGATGGCTGCGCGCGATGCCGCAGAGGCCGCAGGCCGCGAGGTGCCGATCATGCTCAGCATGACGATCACCGACATGGCCGGACGCAATCTTTCGGGCCATACCGTCGAGGCCTTCTGGCACGCCGTTCGCCACATCAAACCGCTCACCGTCGGGCTCAACTGTTCGTTCGGCGCGGATCTGCTGCGCCCGCATCTCGCCGCGCTGGCACGCCAGGCCGATACGCTGATCATGGCCTATCCCAATGCCGGGCTGCCCAATGACCTCGGCCAGTATGACGAGCTGCCCGAGCATACCGCCAAGCTGATCGGCCAGTGGCTGGAAGACGGCCTGATCAACGTCGTCGGCGGCTGCTGCGGCACAACGCCTGCGCATATCGGCGCGATCGCGCGCGCCGTCGCCAGCGCCCCGCCGCGCGCCATCCCGGCCCTGCCGGTCCAGACGCGCCTTTCCGGCCTGGAGCCTTTCACGATGGCGGCTTGAGTCCGATATGCCCTCTCTCCTTGAGGGGAGAGGGAAGAGCCGCGTAGCGGCGAAGGGAGAGGGGCACATCACAACCCTCTTCCGCATGTTCCCCTCTCCCAACCCTCTCCCCTGAAGGGGAGAGGGCGAAAGTGACAAGATGACCCAGTCTACTGCCCAGTTCGTCAATATCGGCGAGCGCACCAACGTTACCGGATCGGCCAGGTTCAAGAAGCTGATCATGGAAGACCGCTATGAAGAGGCGGTCGAGGTCGCGCGCCAGCAGGTCGAAAGCGGCGCGCAGATCATCGACATCAACATGGACGAAGGCCTGCTCGACGCGCATGCCGCGATGACGCGCTATCTCAAGCTCATTGCCGCCGAGCCCGATATCGCGCGCGTGCCGTTCATGATCGACTCGTCCAAATGGTCGGTGATCGAGGCAGGGCTGAAATGCGTATCGGGCAAGCCGATCGTCAATTCGATCAGCATGAAGGAAGGCGAGGAAGAGTTCCTCAAGCACGCTCGCATCTGCATGGACTATGGCGCCGCCGTCGTCGTCATGGCGTTCGACGAGGTCGGCCAGGCCGATACCCGGGAACGCAAGGTCGAGATCTGCGAGCGCGCCTACAAGCTCTTGACCGGCATCGGTTTCCCGCCCGAAGACATCATCTTCGACCCCAATATCTTCGCGGTCGCCACCGGCATCGACGAGCATCGCCGCTATGCCATCGACTTTATCGAGGCCTGCCGCGACATCAAGCAGCGCTGCCCGCACGTCCATATCTCGGGCGGTGTATCCAACCTGTCGTTCAGCTTCCGCGGCAACGAACCGGTACGCCGCGCGATGCACAGCGTGTTCCTGTACCACGCGATCAAGGCAGGCATGGACATGGGCATCGTCAATGCTGGCCAGCTCGACATCTATGACGATATCGACCCCGTATTGCGCGAAGCCTGCGAGGACGTGATCTGGGACCGCAGCGATGACGCGACCGAAAAGCTGATCACGCTCGCCGAGACCTTCCGCGGCAAGGACGAAAAGGCCGAGAAGGAAGCCGCCGAATGGCGCAGCTGGCCGGTGGTCAAGCGGCTGGAGCACGCATTGGTCAAGGGCATCGACGCGCATATCGTCGAGGATACCGAGGAAGCCCGGCTCGCTGCCGCGCGCCCGATCGAGGTGATCGAAGGGCCGCTGATGGACGGCATGAACGTCGTCGGCGACCTGTTCGGCGAGGGCAAGATGTTCCTGCCGCAGGTGGTGAAGTCCGCGCGCGTGATGAAAAAGGCGGTCGCGCACCTCTTCCCCTATATCGAGGCAGAAAAGGACCCGAACGCCAAGGGCAAGGGCCGGATCATCATGGCCACGGTGAAGGGCGACGTGCACGATATCGGCAAGAACATTGTCGGCGTGGTGCTGCAGTGCAACGGCTATGAGGTCGTGGATCTCGGCGTGATGGTGCCCTGGCACGACATCCTCAAGGCCGCGAACGACAACCAGGCCGACATCATCGGCCTCTCGGGCCTGATCACCCCCTCGCTCGACGAGATGGTGACCGTGGCCGAGGAAATGCAGAAGGCCGGGATGCGCATTCCGCTACTGATCGGCGGCGCGACCACCTCCAAGGTGCATACCGCACTGCGCATCGCGCCGGCGTACGAAGGCCCGGTGGTGCATGTGCTCGATGCGAGCCGCGCCGTCGGCGTCGCCTCCAACCTCGTCAGCGGCACGCTCGCCGAACCGTTCATCGCCAAGGTGGCGGAAGAATATGAGGCGGTGCGCCTGGCACGTTCGAACAAGGGGCAGAACGACCTGTCGCCGATCGATGTCGCGCGTGCCAATGCGTTCGTCGCCGATATGAGCCAGAAGCCGCCGGCACCGGCGCAGCCGGGCGTGCACGTCTTTGAGGACTGGGACCTGGCGGACCTGCGCGAATGCATCGACTGGACGCCGTTCTTCCGCGCCTGGGAGCTGGCGGGCAATTTCCCCGCGATCCTGACCGACGAAATTGTCGGCGAAAGCGCAACCTCGCTGTTTGCCGATGCCAATGCGATGCTCGACAAGATCATCGCCGAGAAATGGCTGACCGCCAAGGGCGTCGTCGGCCTGTGGCCGTGCCGGCGCGACGGCGACGACGTGTTCATCCATGCCGATGGCCAGGAAATCCGCATGCCCTTCCTGCGCCAGCAGATCGCCAAGCGCGAGGGCCGTGCGAACATGTGCCTCGCCGATTTCATCGATCCGGCGGGCGACTGGATCGGCGGTTTCGCGGTCACCGCGGGCCATGGCATCGACGAGCATCTGGAACGCTTCAAGGCAGCGCATGACGACTATAACGACATCCTGCTGAAAGCGCTGGCCGACCGCCTGGCCGAAGCCTTTGCCGAGCGGCTGCACCAGCATGTCCGCACCACCCTGTGGGGCTATGCGGCGGGCGAACAGCTGACCAACGAGGCACTGATCAAGGAACAATATCGCGGCATCCGTCCGGCGCCGGGCTATCCCGCCTGCCCCGATCACAGCCAGAAGCCGGTTTTGTTCGATCTGCTGAAAGCGACCGACGCCACCGGCATCACGCTGACCGAAAGCTTCGCGATGCTGCCCACCGCAGCGGTGAGCGGCTTCTATTTCGGCCATCCGGAAAGTGCCTATTTCGGCGTCGCGCGGATCGGCGAGGACCAGCTTGCCGACTATGCGACACGGCGCGGAGTCGATCTCGACACCGCGCGGCGCTGGCTGCGTCCCAATCTGGATTGATCGCAGGCGATTGACTCTGGACCGCTAAACCGCAAACTCCCGCCGCAAGCCCTGCTGCGACGGGTTTGCGGGAGGGGCATCGGCGCGTGACACCGTCTGAACTCAGCGCATATTTCTTCGTGCAGATGGCGCTGATCATCGGCACCTGCCGGCTTGTCGGCTATGCGGTGCGGCGCTGGCTGGGCCAGCCCCAGGTGGTGGGCGAGATGATGGCGGGCGTGCTGCTCGGCCCGTCATTGTTCGGCTTTTTCCTCCCCGACCTGCAGGCCGCGATCTTTCCGCCCGAAACCAAGAACGTGCTGTTCGTCTGCGCGCAGCTGGGCGTCGGGCTGTACATGTTCCTGGTCGGCCTTGGCTTTCGCTCCGACCATTTTCGCGCGCAGATCGGCAGTGCGGCGGCTGTTTCCTTCACCGGCATGGCGGTGCCGTTCATCGTCGCGATGCTGCTTGCACCCCGGCTGCAGAACGTGCCCGGCCTGTTCGCCAGCGACGTCAACCAGTTCCAGGCAACGCTGTTCCTGGGCGCGTGCATCGCGATCACCGCCTTCCCGATGCTCGCGCGCATCATCCACGAGCGCGGACTGACCGACACCAAGCTCGGCAGCCTCACCCTTTCTGCCGGCGCGATCGACGATGCCGCCGCCTGGACGGTGCTCGCGATCGTGCTGGCAAGCTTCGGCGACGGGCCGGGCGTCGCAATCAAGGCAATCGTCGGCGGTGCGAGCTTTGCCGCGTTCATGCTGATTTTCGGGCGCACGCTGCTCGCGCCTTTGGGCCGCATCACCGAACGCAACGGCAAGGTGACGCACTCGATGCTCGCCGCTGTGCTCGTGCTGTTCATGCTCGCCGCCTTTGCCATGGACTATATCGGCATCCACGCGGTGCTGGGCGGGTTCCTGCTCGGCATCTGCATGCCGCGCGGGATGCTGTCGAGCGAATTGCAGCGCCAGCTCGAACCGATCATCATGGTGCTGCTGATCCCGATGTTCTTCGCCTATTCGGGGCTGAACACGCAGCTGACCGTGGTCAACAATGCCGAGCTGCTCGCTATCGCCATGGGCATTCTGGCGGCCTCGATCCTGGCCAAGGGCGTCGCTTGCTACGCCGCAGCGCGCATCACGGGCCAGGACAATGCCACCGCCATGGCGATCGGCGCGCTGATGAACGCGCGCGGGATGATGGAGCTGATCATCATCAATATCGGCCTGCAGCGCGGGATTATCGGCCCGGCGCTGTTCTCGATGCTCGTCATCATGGCAATCGTGACGACGTTCATGGCCTCGCCGCTGTTCGATCTGGTCTATGGGCGCAGGCACAAGATGGAAGGTGAGGCCGAGCCGGTAACCGATGAACCCGCGCCTGTGCCGTGACGGGACGGCGCCCGCGTTAACCCTCTAAAGTCCGGCATTTCCCAGCGAGCATGGTATGACATTGGGCATGACCACGCTTCGCATCATCCTTGTCGCCGCGCTGGCCCTGATCAGTGCCCTTCCCCTGTTCGCGCAACAGCGTCCCATGCCCTATCGCATCGCCGAGACCGGCAAGACCTATCGCTCGCTTTCCGATGCCGTGAACAAGATCGGCGGCGGCACCGGCACGATCGAGGTCGCGCCCGGCATCTGGCGCGATTGCGCGGTGCAGGAGGCGGGCAACATCACCTATCGCGCCGCCACCCCCGGCACCGCGATCTTCGACGGCGGTGTGTGCGAAAGCAAGGCGACGCTGGTGCTGCGTGGCCGCAGCGCGCGGGTCGAGGGGCTGATCTTCCAGAATATCGGCGTGCCCGATGAGAACGGTGCCGGCATCAGGCTGGAATGGGGCGATCTCAGCGTCTTCAACAGCCTGTTCCGCAACAGCCAGCAGGGCATTCTCACGGCCCAGAATCCGGGCGGACGGATCGTCATAGACAAGTCGAGCTTTTCGGGCCTCGGCATCTGCGCGTCGGATTGCGCGCATTCGATCTATATCGGCGATTACGGATCGCTCACCGTCACCCGCTCGCGCTTCGAACGCGGCCAGGGCGGCCATTATGTGAAGAGCCGTGCTGCGCAGGTATCGATTACCGATTCGAGCTTCGACGACAGCCAGGGCAATGGCACCAACTACATGATCGACCTGCCCGGCGGCGCGAGCGGCGAGATCACCCGCAACATCTTCGTCCAGGGTCAGAACAAGGAAAACTGGTCGGCGTTCATCGCTGTCGCGGCCGAAGGTCGCAGCTACAGCTCCGCAGGGCTGCAGATCTACGGCAATGACGCCAGCCTTGCCCCCGGCGTCGATCGCGCCACCTGGTTCGTCGCCAACTGGAGCCGTGACCGCATCCCTCTGGGCGAGAACCGGTTGGGCAAGGGTTTGAGCGCCTACGACCAGCGGTAACCACCGGGTTCCGCAAAGCGAAACGTTCACCGAACGGCCATTGGTTTTGGCCCGCAAACCTTCTACATGGCGGCGATGATGCTGGCTGTTTTCCGGACCCTTTGGGCTATCTTCCTGCTGGCGCTTGCCCTGCCCGCTGCCGCCCAGCCGCTCCAGCGCGGGCCGAACAATATCGCCGCGTCCTTGGTCGCCGAAAGCGCCGATCCTGCGCCCGGCAGCACCGTCGATCTCGCCTTTGCCATGACGCCAAAAAAGGGCTGGCACGGATATTGGGAAAATCCGGGCGATGCCGGGCTCGGCATGACGCTCGAATGGACGCTGCCGAAAGGTGTGACGGTTGGCGAGCTTCGCTATCCCGTGCCGGAGACGCTGATCATCGCGGGGTTGATGAACCACGTCTATGAAGGTCCCTATGCGCCGCTGGTCGCGCTGAAGCTCGATCCCGCGCTCGCGCCAGGCACGGTGCTGCCGATCAGCGTCAAGGCCGACTGGCTGGCGTGCACCGACGAGATCTGCGTGCCCGAAAGCGCGACGCTGACCACTCGGCTGACCGTCGGCAAGGGCGGCATCGACAAGGCTGCGCGGGCCCGCTTCGACGCCTGGCGGCAGCGGCTGCCCGCCCCGCTTGGCTCCGAAGCGACATTTGCCCGCGCCGGCAAGATCCTGCGCATCGCCATCCCCTTCCCCGCCGCCGGTGCGATCGACGCCCCGCATTTCTTCGCGCGCACCGACAAGGCGCTCAGCTATCGCGCACCCCAGGCCTTTTTCCGCGACGGTGACCGGCTGATCGTCGAGACCGAGGTCGCGGGCAGCGATGCTGCTGAAATCGGCGGCGTGCTGCGCATTGGCGAGCATATGGGGCTCGATCTGGTAGCGAAACCGGGGACCGTCATCCCCGGCGGGACGCGGATCGACACCGCCGCCAGCGCCGCCCCGGCCGAGGGCGACATGCTCGTGCTGCTCGCCACCGCACTCGGCGGCGCACTGCTCGGCGGGCTGCTGCTCAACATCATGCCGTGTGTCTTCCCGATCCTCAGCCTCAAGGCGATCAGCCTGGCCAAGGCGGGCGGCGACGAACGCGCGGCGCGGCGCGATGCACTCGCCTATACTGCAGGCATCGTGCTGGTGTGCCTCGGGCTGGGTGGACTGCTGCTTGCCCTGCGCGCGGGCGGAGAGCAGATCGGCTGGGCGTTCCAGCTGCAGGACCCGCGCATCATTCTGGCGCTGCTCCTGCTGGTCACCGCCATAGCGTTCAACCTCGCTGGGCTGTTCGAGTTCGCGACCGTATCATCGGGGGGCAGCCTGACGCAGAAACAGGGCGCTGCGGGATCGTTCTGGACCGGCGCGCTCGCAGCCTTTGTCGCGACGCCCTGCACCGCGCCGTTCATGGCCGCCGCGATGGGCACCGCGCTGATCCTGCCCGTGCCCGCCGCGCTGCTCGTGTTCGCAGGGTTGGGCCTCGGCCTCGCGCTACCCTTTTTGGCGATCGGCTTCATTCCCGCCTTGCGCCGGATGATGCCGCGTCCGGGCGCGTGGATGGGCACCTTCCGCCGGATCATGGCGGTGCCGATGTTCCTCACCGCGCTGGCCCTGGTCTGGCTGCTCGGCCAGCAGACCGGCAATGACGGCGTGCTGTTCGGCCTTGCCGCCGCGATGGCGCTGGCGCTGCTGCTTTGGTGGCTGGGCGCGCGGCAGGGCGCGGGCAGGAGTGGCTGGATCGCACTTGTCCCGTCGCTGGCGGTTGCCGTCGCTGCCATCGTCGCCTTGCCGACCGAGGCCGCGCCGAACGGATCGGCCCGCGCCGCGAGTGCCACTCTTCCCGCCCAGCCGTTCAGCGAGGCGAAGCTCGCCGAGCTCCGAACCGCCAACAGGCCGGTCTTCGCCTATTTCACTGCCGACTGGTGCATCACCTGCAAGGCGAACGAGGCCGCCGCAATCCAGCGCGAGGCGACCGCAGCGGCGTTCAAAAAGGCGGGCGTGGTGGTGCTCGAAGGCGACTGGACCCGGCGCGATGCCGAGATCAGCCGCTATCTGGAAGCACAGGGCCGCTCGGGCGTGCCGCTCTATGTCTGGTATGCGCCGGGCCAGGCGCCGGTGATCCTGCCCCAGGTGCTGACCGTCGATACATTGACCGCATTGGTCGGCTGAGGCTGCACACTACTCGCCGGCGCGTGCGATGACCTCGGGCAGATAGTTCTCGCCCAACGTGCTGCAACCATCCGCCAGCTCGTCGAGATCCTGGGTCATGCCCTTGTCGTCGGCCACCATCGCAACGGCGAAGACCTCGGTCTGCTCCTGCAATTCCTTTTCGGCGCGGTCCTGATTGCCGCCCGGTGCGAGCAGCATCGCGCCGGTCATGAACGCCGTCGCCAGCTCGGTCGCCTCGCCGCTGGTCTTCTTGTCGCCATCGGTGATGGCGGCCGCCGCCGAAAAGAACGCCGCGCAGCTGAGCAGGGCGTCATAGCCTTCCTTGTCCGACAAACTTTGAGCATGCGCGGGCGCAGCGAGCGAAGCCAGCGCGGCTGCGCCGACGGCGAAACGGGAGAAAAATTGCAAGGCCATGCAGGACGTCCGATCAGTCTTGCCCCGCCGGAATGCACGGAGCCACGGTGCGACCCGCTGGATCACGGGGTGCCGCTTTTCGCGGCGGATGGCAAGAGCCTCAGGCGGCGCGCTGAACGATGCGGTCGAGCTCGCTGCCGATCGCCCGCTTGGCTTCCTCGACGTCGAAATCAATCTGAAGCCCGAGGAAAAAGCCCTCGGACATCCCGAAATAGCGCGCCAGCCTCAGATCGATATCCGCATCGATCGGCCGGATTTCCGCAAGCAAGGCGTCTATGGTTTCCAGCGGGATGCCGGCCCCATCGGCCACTTCAACCGCTGGAATTTCGCTGCCGATCAGGAAATCCTCGCGCAGGATCGAGCCGACATGGACGTTGTCCAGCCGGTCATCATCCTCAATGATAGTCCTCGATCCGGACATTATGCGCGTCTCCGTCAGACCAGTTGAACGTGATCGGCCACTGGTCGTTGATCCGGAGACGATATCGCAACGGTTGATAACCTTTCAACTGCTCAAACCTGTTGCCATGTGGGACGCGCAATTCCTGAAGCTGCTCGATGGAATCGATCTGCAAAAGCTTGCGCAAGGCAGTTTGCTGAATGTCCGGCGGCAGCTTGCGGCTGGGTGAGCGGAGCCAGACCTTCTCGGTTTCTGGAACGTATCATCCTGGCTTCTCCGTAAAGCCAAGCTTATGCAGTTTTCCAGCACCTGCGGTTACCGCCGTCATGTAGCGCGCAAGCCAAAGCCATGTTTGGATAGGCTGGAGAATTAATATCCAAGAATCAGGCTGCCCTGACCGCATATATCGCTGGGCGATAGCGTGGTTCGGGAATGGGGTGCCCCTTTTCGCGGGCGTAATCGAGCCACATCCCGATAGCGACTTCGGCCTCTGAAATCGCTTCGACCGGCGTGTCTCCGTGCGCGGAGCAAGGCTTGAGGTCGGGAACGTCGGCGATCCAGCAATTGTCCTCTGACGACCAGAATACGTTGATGTGATAATGGTGCTGCATCATTCATCCATCTCAAGGCCTGCCTGCTCAACCATATCAAGAAACTGGGCGGCTTGATAGGCTTTGGCATCCTTGCCGATCGGCTGGATGATCAGCGGCCGTTCGAGCTTTGGATGCCCATAGACATGGTGGCTGCCATCGGTGCGGTGGTGACGAAAGCCGAACGCTTCGAGCAACCGCACGAAATCTCGGAACGAAATAATGCCTGCACGGCCTGCGACGAGTTGCTGATAGAGTTTGCTGGGCTTGACCATCGGTGTTTCTCCGTAAAGCCAAGCTTATGTCATAGTGGATCCGCTTTCGTGGATAACTTATCTCTCAAAACTTCCGTTGCGTTTTCCCGTATCGCATCTTGCGCGTCCCCGGCTTGCCTTCGGTCGCCCTGCCTTTGGGCGCGGCCACCCTTTGCTCTACCGGCAGCCCCAGTTCCTCCGCCTCCAGCTTGCGGATTTCGTCGCGCAGGCGTCCGGCTTCCTCGAATTCCAAATCGGCGGCGGCGGCGCGCATCTTCTTTTCGAGGTCCTCGATATAGGCGCGCAGGTTGTGGCCGACCATGTGCGGGCGGTCGTCGACGCCGGTGTCGACCAGCACGCTGTCCTTGCTCGCGACATGCGCGATGATGTCGCCGATATTGCGCTTGATCGTCGTAGGCGTGATGCCGTGCGCCTCGTTATAGGCGATCTGCTTCTCGCGGCGGCGGTTGGTCTCGTTGAGCGCGCGCTCCATGCTGCCAGTGATGCGGTCGGCATAGAGGATCACGCGGCCCTCGACATTGCGCGCAGCACGACCGATCGTCTGGATCAGCGAGGTTTCGCTGCGCAAAAAACCTTCCTTGTCGGCATCGAGGATCGCGACCAGCCCGCATTCGGGAATATCGAGTCCCTCGCGCAGCAGGTTGATGCCGATCAGCACGTCATACACGCCCATGCGCAGATCGCGGATCAGCTCGATGCGCTCCAGCGTCTCGACGTCCGAGTGCATGTAGCGGACCTTGATCCCCGCCTCGTGCATATACTCGGTGAGATCCTCGGCCATACGCTTGGTCAGCGTGGTGACGAGCGTGCGATATCCTGCGGCGGCGACCTTCTTGCACTCGGCGATCAGATCGTCGACCTGCTCCTCGACCGGCTTGATCTCGACCGGCGGGTCGATCAGGCCCGTGGGGCGGATGACCTGTTCGGCGAACACGCCGCCGGTCTGTTCCATCTCCCAATTGCCGGGCGTGGCCGAAACGCTGACCGTTTGCGGGCGCATCGCGTCCCATTCGTTGAAGCGCAGCGGGCGGTTGTCGATACAGCTCGGCAGGCGGAAGCCATATTCGGCGAGCGTCAGCTTGCGCCGATGGTCGCCGCGCGCCATCGCGCCGATCTGCGGCACGGTCTGGTGGCTCTCGTCGATGAACAGCAGCGCGTTTTCGGGCAGATATTCGAACAATGTCGGCGGCGGCTCGCCCGGCAGGCGCCCGGTGAGGAAGCGCGAATAGTTCTCGATGCCTGCGCAGCTTCCGGTCGCGGCGATCATCTCGAGATCGAAATTGGTGCGCTGCTCGAGCCGCTGCGCCTCGAGCAGCCGCCCTTCGGCCTCGAGCTCCTTCAATCGCTCGGTGAGCTCGAAGCGGATCGCGGCTGCGGCCTGCTGCATCGTGGGACCCGGCGTGACATAGTGCGAGTTCGCATAGACGCGCACTTGGGAGAGCTTCGCGCCGGGCTTGCCGGTCAAGGGATCAAACTCGGCGATCGATTCCACCTCGTCGCCGAAGAACGAGATGCGCCAGGCGACATCCTCGTAATGCGAGGGGAACAGCTCGAGCGTATCGCCGCGCACGCGGAAATTGCCGCGCGTGAAGCTCGCATCGTTGCGCTTGTATTGCAGCGCGACCAGCTTGCGGATCAGCTCGCGCTGGTCGACGCTTTCGCCCGCCTTGATGTCGAAGATCATCGCCGAATAGGTCTCGACCGAGCCGATGCCGTAGATGCACGACACCGAGGCAACGATGATCACGTCGTCGCGCTCGAGCAGCGATCGCGTCGCCGAATGCCGCATCCGGTCGATCGCCTCGTTTACGCTCGACTCCTTCTCGATATAGGTGTCCGAGCGCGGCACATAGGCTTCGGGCTGGTAATAATCGTAATAGCTGACGAAATATTCGACCGCGTTTTCGGGGAAGAAGCTCTTGAACTCGCCATAAAGCTGCGCGGCGAGGATCTTGTTCGGCGCAAGGATCAAGGCAGGCCGCTGGGTCTGTTCGATCACCTGCGCCATGGTGAAGGTCTTGCCCGATCCGGTGACGCCGAGCAGCACCTGGTCGCGGTCCTGCGCCTTGATGCCGTCGACCAGCTCCTTGATCGCGGTCGGCTGGTCGCCCGAAGGCGTGTATTCGCTGACCAGCTTGAAGCGCTTCCCGCCCTCGGCCTTTTCGGGCCGCTGCGGCTTGTGCGGCACGAAGGTGCCATCGGTTTGCGGCTCTTCCAGCCCGCGTCGGATTACCAGTTCAGCCATGGCCAAGGATATGCGGACCAGTGGCCACCGGTGCAAGGGCGGGGATGCGATTGCATTGGCCGGGGTGCATCTTTAGGGTCGCCTGCCAACACGGACATGCGGTCGCGCATCCCCTGATGGCACCTGGCCCCAACGGAGAATTCCCCATGAAGATGCAGACTGTTTCGATCCTGGCCCTGCCGCTGCTGGCGCTGGCCGCGTGCAGCGGCGGCGGCGGCGCAGACAAGGATGGCGACGGCAAGATCAGCAAGGAAGAGGTCGCCAGAGAAGCCGAATCGATCAAGTTCAGCCCCGGCGAGTGGGAGAACAAGGTCGAGATGCTCGACGTTGATTTTGCCAAGAGCAAGATGCCGCCCCAGCTTCAGGACGCCATGAAGCAGCAGGTCGGCAAACCGCAAGCCGTGAAGAACTGCTTGACCAAGGAACAGGCCAGCAAGCCTGGCGCGGACTTCCTCGCCGGAGCCGATAGTGGTGAATGTGCCTACAAGACGCTCGATCTGTCCGACGGCAAGGTCAATGCAGTCATTGCCTGCAAGGGCAAGCAGCCGGGCCAGCAAGGTGACATCAAATTGACCGGAACGTATACCGCGACCAGCTATGACATGCAGATGGATATGGTGATGAGCTCCAAGGAGTTCGGCAGCATGACGATGAAGGCGAAGAACAGCGGCAAGCGCATCGGCGAATGCAAGGCCTGATTGCCGATCCAATGAAGCCTGTCTCGTCACCCCCGCGCAGGCGGGGGTCCCGCTTCTTAGAGCAGATGTGGCGCAAAAGCGGGATTCCCGCCTTCGCGGGAATGACGATGCTGGCGGTGATGTTGGCAGCGGCGCCCAACACCCCCGCCCACGCCCAGACCGATGACAATGTCCGCATCGAGCTGAAATTCACCGCCGACCGGCTCGATCGCGGCAAGGTCACCGGCCTTGCGCACCGCCCGAGCCTGCGCGAGGCGACGCTCGACGATCCGGTGCGCATCGCCTCGATCTCCAAGCTCGCGGTCGGGGTCGCGGTGATGCGGCTGGTCGACAAGGCCGTGCTCGACCTCGACCGCGACGTGTCGCTCTATCTCGGCTGGCGCGTTGCCCACCCCCGATATCCGGCGCAGAAGATCACGCTGAGGCTGCTGCTGTCGCACCAGTCGGGGCTGAAGGACGATGCGGGCTATTTCATTCCGCTCGATGCCAGCCTTGCCGATCTGCTCGCTAGGCCGGAGGCCTGGGATGCGGACCACGCCCCAGGCGGCTATTTCCGCTATGCCAATGTCAACTTTCCCGTCATCGCGGCGGTGATGGAGGCAGCGAGCGGCAAAAGGTTCGACCGGATCATGGCGGAGGAAGTGTTCGATCCGCTTGCCATTCCCGCCTGCTATAACTGGTCGGGCTGCAAGCCGGGCAGCGCGAAGACCGCGATCACGCTCTACAATCCCGATGGTACGATCGCGCGCGACGACTGGATCGGCGCGCCCGATCAGTGCGCCTATGTGCCCGCCAGCGATGGCCGCTGCGATATTGAGTTGTACGCACCCGGCAAAAACGGATCGGCGTTCAGCCCGCAGGGTGGCATGCGCATTTCTGCCGGAGGACTCGCGCGGCTGGGCCAGATGCTGCTGAACGGCGGCGACGGGCTGCTCACCCCCGAGTCCTTCGCCGAGCTCACCCGCGCCCAATGGCGCTTCGACGGCAGCAATGGCGATGACGATCGCGGTTATTTCCAGGCCTTCGGGCTCGGCGTGCAGCGGATCGAGAAACCCGACGGATCGGTGTGGATCGGCCATCCGGGCGAGGCCTATGGGCTGCGCGCAGGTTTGTGGGTCAACCGTGCAAGCGGCGAGGGCGTGGTGCGGATCAGCACCGGAAATGCGGAGGATTACCCGATAGGTCATTGCCTCGACATATGTCCGTGATAAGTTTCGTTCTGCAACTGGCCTGAGTCGGGCCAGACGGACAGGAGAAAAAAATGATCGGATATGTCACCGTCGGATCGAACGACCTCGACAAGGCGCGCGGCTTTTATGCGGGGCTGGTCGGCGCGCTGGGCGGCAGCGAGCTGATGCGGATGGAAGAGAACGGCTTCACGCTGTTCGGCACCGCCTGGGGCACGCCGGGCATCGCGATCACCCGGCCCTATAATGGCGAGCCGGCGACGGTGGGCAACGGCATGATGATCGCACTGGCCATGGATGCGCGGTCCAAGGTCGACATGCTCCACGCCAAGGCGCTCGAACTCGGCGGCACCTGCGAGGGCAAACCCGGCCTGCGCGGCCCCGAGGGTGACCAGGCGTTTTACGGCGCCTATTTTCGCGACCTTGACGGCAACAAGCTTTGCGCGTTCAAGGTAGGTCCGGCGGATTGAGCTGAATTCTGGAGACCCCCAACATCGTCACCCCCGCGCAAGCGGGGGTCCCGCTTCGCTTCAACTATCGGACAGAAGCGGGATTCCCGCTTTCGCGGGAATGACGATAGATTCCGCGATGACAGGCGCTATAGTCGCGCAAATGGGGCAGGAACGCCTTGGGGAAAAAGGGGAAATCGATGAACAGAGCAACGGCTATCGGCCTGATCGGCAGCGCCATGGCGCTCGCACTCGGCGCATCTGCGGCGCACGCACAGGATGCGCTCGGCAAGGCGGTGGCGAGCGATTATGACACGAAGCTCGAAAAGCTGTTCCTCGATTTCCACGCCAATCCCGAACTGTCGTTCAAGGAAACCCGCACCGCGAAGATCATCGCGGCCGAGCTGCGCGCCGCCGGAGCCACGGTGACCGAAGGCGTCGGCGTGACAGGCGTGGTCGGCATCCTGAAGAATGGCGACGGCCCGGTGATCATGGTGCGCGCCGACATGGACGGCCTGCCACTCGCCGAGGATAGCGGCCTGCCCTATGCCTCCAAGGTCAAACAGGTAGATATCGACGGCACCGAAAAGCCGGTGATGCACGCCTGCGGCCATGACACGCACATCACCTCGATGATCGGCACCGCGCGCCGCCTTGCCGCGATGAAGGACCAGTGGAAGGGCACCGTGGTTTTCGTCGCGCAACCGGCGGAAGAGCGCATCGGCGGCGCGGCCAAGATGATGCAGGACGGCCTCTATACCCGCTTCCCCAAGCCCGATTACGCGCTCGCCTTCCACGTCTCCGCCGGGACGCCCACGGGCAAGATCGAGATTCAGCCGGGCCTCACCGCCTCGTCATCGGACTCGGTCGACATCACCATTTTCGGCGTCGGCACGCACGGCGCCTATCCGCATATGGGCAAGGACCCGATTCTGATGGGCGCGGAAATCGTCATGGCGCTGCAGACCCTGGTCTCGCGCGAAATCTCGCCGCTCGAAGCCGGGGTAGTGACGGTTGGCTCGTTCCATTCAGGCTTCAAGCACAACATCATCTCGGACAAGGCGGAGCTGCAGATTACCGTGCGGTCGAACGACAATGCGGTGCGCAAGAAGCTGCTCGACGGGATCAAGCGCATTGCCGAGAATGTCGGTCGCTTGAATGGCCTGCCCGAGGACAGGTTGCCGCAAGTCAAGGTCGGGTTTGAATCGACCCCGGTGACGGTCAACGACAAGCCGCTGACCGAGCGGATCACGAAGATCTTCGCCAAACGTTTTGGCCAGGACGCGCTACTGACCAATGAACCGCAAACGGGCATGGGCGCGGAGGATTTCGCCTATTTCGTCGCGCCCAATACCGATGTGCCGGGCCTGTATTTCAATGTCGGCGGCACGCCGCAGGCGGATATCGATGTGGCCAGGGCGGGCAAGCTGACGCTGCCGGCGCATCACAGCCCTTTCTTCAAGGTAGCCCCGCGCGAATCGATCACGCTGGCGACCGAGGCGATGGTGACCGCGGTCATCGATCTGCTCGGCCCAGGCAACGGTCCGACGGCGGATTGATGCGCTGATGCCCAAACGCCGCGCCTGGGAAGACGAGGAAGACGAAGCCGAAGCGCCGCCGCCCGAGCCATGCTGGTTGTGCGGTCGGGATCTTGGCGAGCTGATCGAGTGGCACCATCCGGTGCCCAAGGCCAAGGGCGGCAAGGCGCGCGTGGCGGTGCACCCGATCTGCCACCGCACGATCCACGCGCATTTCACCAATGCCGAACTGGGGCGGATCGGCGAGGATGTGGAAGCGTTGCGCCAGCATCCCGAGATCGCCAAGTTCCTGACCTGGATCGCGGGCAAACCGGCGGATTTCAACGCGCCGACCAAGAAGAAGGAGCGGTAGGAGGCGAGGCGGGCTCGGTGCGCTCCACGCAACTTGGCCAGCTCCTGCACCCTGCCCGCCCGGCACCCGCACCC
>LSHP01000041.1 GCA_001555775.1 Acidovorax delafieldii
TGCAATCGCTCTGATCCCTTAGCGTACGTTTTCGAACATTCTCTCACCGGACCCCGTAGGGGACATCGCCATATTGCCCATGTCGCCCGCCATCGCGTTGGTTTCGGTAGCCGCCGGTGCCGCCGTATTCGTCGCTGCCGCCTCATTGGTCTCGGTCTTCGAGCCACATGCAGCAAGGGCAGCGGTCAGGGCCAGGACGGACAGAGCGTGAACTTTCATTGCAGGTTCCTTTCGTGGTGCTTCATTGGGATCGAGGGTTGAGAAGACCGCTGCCTCAGAAGCAGATAGGCGGCGGGGATGACGAACATCGAGAGAAGCGGCGCGGTCAGCATGCCGCCGACCATGGGTGCGGCAATCCGGCTCATGACTTCCGAGCCGGCGCCGGAGCCGACGAGGATCGGCAAAAGCCCCGCGATAATGACGGCGACGGTCATCGCCTTGGGCCGGACCCTGAGCAGCGCGCCTTCGCGCACCGCTTCTGCAATATCTTCGTGCGACGGCCTCTCGCCCCGCGCCTCGAGGGCATCCCTGAGATAGATCAGCATCACGACGCCGAACTCGGCGGCGACGCCGGCAAGCGCAATGAACCCGACGCCGGTCGCGACCGACTGGTGATAGCCGAGCAGGTAGAGGATCCAGAAACCGCCGGTGAGCGCGAAGGGGATTGTGCCCATGATGAGCACTGCCTCGTCGAGCCGCCGGAAGATGAGGTACAGCAGCAGGAAGATGATCGCGAGCGTCGCCGGCACGACGATCTTCAGCCGGTCGATCGCGCGCGCGAGATATTCGAACTGGCCCGAATAGGCGAGGCTGACACCCGACGAGAGCTTGACCTCGCGGGCCACCGCAGTCTGCAGATCATCGACCACCGAGGCGAGATCGCGTCCCCGGACGTCGACATAGACCCAGGTCGATGGCCGTCCGTTCTCGGTCTTCAGCATCGGCGGTCCGTCGCTGATCGCGATCTGCGCGACGCTGCCCAGCGTGATCTGCTGGCCCGATGGCGTGAGCACCGGAAGAGCGCGCAGTGCGTCCGGACTGTCGCGCAACTCGCGCGGGTAGCGGACATTGATGGGATAGCGCGCCAGCCCCTCGACGGTTTGGCCGACATTCTCGCCGCCGATCGCGCCCGCGACGATCGCCTGGACATCGGAGATGTTGAGGCCATATCGCGCGGCGGCGATCCGATCGATCTGCACATCGACATAACGCCCGCCTGTCAGCCGCTCGGCGAGTGCGGAGCTCACTCCGGGCACTCCCTTCGCGACCCGTTCCACCTCGCGCGCGATATGGTCGATGGCGGCAAGATCCGACCCAGAGACCTTGACCCCGATCGGGCTCTTGATGCCGGTCGCCAGCATGTCGATCCGGTTGCGGATGGGCGGCACCCAGATGTTGGCGAGGCCGGGTACTTTCACGGTGCGGTCGAGCTCCTCGACCAGCTTCTCCGGAGTCATGCCGGGCCGCCATTGCTCGCGCGGCTTGAAGCGGATCGTCGTCTCGAACATCTCGAGCGGGGCGGGGTCGGTCGCGCTCTCCGCGCGCCCCGCTTTCCCGAACACGCTCTGGACCTCAGGCACCGACTTGATCATGCGATCGGTCTGCTGGAGCAGCTCCGAGGCCTTGGCGGCAGAGAGCCCCGGCAGCGCCGAGGGCATGTAGAGAAGATCGCCCTCGTTCATCGCCGGCAGGAATTCGCCGCCGAGCCGGGACAGCGGCCAAGCGGTCGTCAGGAAGACCAGCCCCGCGAGGACGAGGGTCGCCTTGGGTTTCTTCAACACCCAGTCGATGGCGGGACGATAGGCCCGCGTCAGCGCGCGGTTGACCGGATTGGCCTGCTCGGAAGGAATCTTGCCCCGGATGAGCCAGCCCATCAGCACCGGAACCAGCGTCACGGACAGGATCGCCGCGGCCGCCATGGTGTAGGTCTTGGTGAACGCGAGCGGCGCGAAGAGACGCCCTTCCTGTGCTTCCAAAGTGAAGACGGGCACGAAGGACAGGGTGATGATGAGGAGCGAGAAGAAGAGCGCGGGACCCACCTCGCGCGCCGCGTCGGTGATCACCGTCCAGCGCGCCCCCCCGGCCAGCTCTTCACCGGGATGATCATGCTCCCATTGCTCGATCCGCTTGTGGGCGTTCTCGATCATCACGATCGCGGCGTCGACCATGGCGCCGATCGCGATCGCGATCCCGCCCAAGGACATGATGTTGGCGTTGACGCCCTGGAAATGCATCACGATGAAGGCGGCGAGGACGCCAAGCGGCAGCGTGACGATCGCGACAAGCGCCGAGCGCACGTGCCAGAGGAACAGCGCGCAGACGATCGCCACAACCACGAACTCTTCGGCAAGTTTGTGCGTGAGGTTCTCAATCGCGGCATCGATGAGGTGCGAGCGGTCATAGGTCGGCACGATCGCGACGCCGCGCGGCAGGCTCTTCTTTAAGAGCTCGAGCTTGTCCTGCACCGCCTGGATAGTGGCACGTGCGTCTGATCCCGAACGCAGGATGACGACTCCGCCCGCCACTTCGCCGTCGCCGTCGAGCTCGGCGATACCGCGGCGCATTTCGGGGCCAAGCTGGATGGTCGCGACGTCGCCGAGCGTTACCGGCACGCCGCCGGCCGCAGTGCGCAGCGGTATGGCGCGGAAGTCGTCGAGCGTCTGAAGATAGCCCGAAGCGCGCACCATATATTCGGCCTCGCCCAGCTCGAGGACCGAGCCTCCGGTTTCCTGGTTGGCCTGCCCGATCGCCGCGACGGCCTGCGCGTGGGTGATGCCGTAACCGGCAAGCTTCACCGGATCGAGCACGACCTGATATTGCTTGACCATGCCGCCGATGCTGGCGACTTCGGCCACCCCAGGCAGGCTCTTGAGCTCGTAGCGGAGGAACCAGTCCTGGAGCGACCGCAGCTGCGCGAGGTCGTGTCCGCCGGTCCGATCGACCAGCGCATATTGATAGACCCACCCCACCCCGGTGGCGTCGGGGCCGATCGCGCTGCGTGCGGTGTCAGGCAAGCGGCCCTGGACCTGGTTGAGATATTCAAGGACGCGCGAGCGCGCCCAATAGAGGTCGGTCCCATCGGCGAAAATGACATAGACGAAGCTGTCGCCGAAGAAGGAATAGCCGCGCACGGTCTTCGCCCCGGGCACCGACAGCATCGTCGTCGCGAGCGGGTAGGTGATCTGATTTTCGACGATCTGGGGGGCTTGGCCCGGATAGCTCGTGCGGATGATGACCTGGGTGTCGCTGAGGTCGGGCAGCGCGTCGATCGGCGTGCTGCGCAAGGCAAGGAGTCCGCCGAGGACGAGCGCCAGGGCGCCGAGCACTACGAACAGGCGGTTGTTAGCCGACCAGTCGATGAGACGGCCGATCATCGCGCCGCCTCGCGGCTCAGCGTGCGAACAACTGGACCTTCCGCCGCTTGGTCGAAGCCGAAGACGACGCGGTCGCCCTTCTTGAGCCCGCGCGCGAGCGCCGGGCTCCCCAGCTTGAACGTCATCGTCATGGCGGGCCATTTGAGCGCGGGGACAGGGGCGTGACTGAGGGTAATCCGGTCGCCCGCGATGCTTTCGATCCGGCCGCTCGCGCGATAGGCGCCGTTGGATGTCGTTTCCGGTCGCGGAGTTGGGGCTGCCCCGCCGATCGGGCGCGCCTCGATTCCCGAGAGGCTGGCCTCGGAGTCGATCAGGAACTGGCCGGAAGCGACGATCTTCTCCCCCTCGGCGAGGCCGGCAAGGATTTCGGTCTGGCCTCCTGACTCGGCGCCGGTCTGCACCTCGGCGGGCCGATAGCGCCCTTGCGCCAGCGCCAGCATGACGAGCGAACGCTTGCCGGTCCGAATGACCGCCTCCGAGGGGACGAGCAGTGCCGGCCGCGCAGCGTCGCCGAGATCGACCGAGGCGAACATGCCAGGGCGCAGGCGCCCGGCTCGGTTGGAAAGTTCGATCCGCACGGTGAGCGTCCGGCTTTCGGCGGCGACGCTTGGGAGGATCGCGGCGATGCGGCCGGTGAAGCGCTCGCCCGGATAGGCGGCGAGGGTCGCGGTCGCGCTCTGGCCTGGGCGAAGCCTGCCGGCCATCGCCTCCGGCACGGCGGCATTGAGCCACACCGTACCGAGCCCATTCACCTCGGCGAGTGTCTGACCGCTCGCGACCGTCATCCCGGCCCGGACGCCGAGCGTCTTGATTGTGCCGCCGGTCGGCGCCGAAATCGTCATCACATTGTGCGGTCGCCCGCTCCGCTCGACTGCGGCCACCGTTCCGGTGGGCATGCCCAGCAAGAGCAGGCGCTGACGGGCCGCGCGAGCGAGGCCCGCATCACCGATCCGCCGGGCGGCCAGATATTCCGCCTGTGCGCCCGCCCATTCCGGCACCAGTATGTCGGCGAGCGGGGCGCCTGCCCCGATCACATCGCCCGGCGCGCGCGCATAGACCCGTTGGACGAAGCCGCCAGTTCGCGCCTGGACGATGGCGACGTCGCGCTCGTTGAACTCGATTGTACCGGTCGCCGCGAGGCCCGATCCCAGCGTGCCCGTTCGCGCCTCCGCGATGCGCAGGCCAAGCGATTGCGTGCGGCTTGGGTCGATCGCCACGCCGGTCTCGCCGCTCGCCGCTTCGTCGACATATTTGGGGACAAGCTCCATATCCATGAAAGGCGATTTGCCCGGCTTGTCGAAATGCTGGCTCGGGACCATCGGATCGTACCAGTAGAGGATCTTGCGTCCGCTTTGCGCTGTTGCTCCAGGCGGAGACTCATGGCGCCAATTCGCGAGGCCATAGCCGAGGCCACCCGCCGCGAGTGCGAGCGCCGCGGCGGCCATGCCCAGCTGCGCGCGCGAGCTTGTGTCGAATTTCATTGGCTGTTCCCCCCAAAGGTGAAGACGAGCCGCACAGCATCGCGCGCGACTTCGGCCTCCCTGTCGAGCAATTGCAGTTCGATGTCGGCAAGCATGGTCTGGGCCTCGATCACGTCGAGCAGCCCGGCGCGACCCGCCGCATAGCTGGCCGTCTCGAGCTCAGCGCGATTGCGCGCGAGCGGCAGCAGCGTGTCGCGTGCGCGCATCCATTGCTCATGGTGCATGTCATGGTCGGCAAGGCCGGCTTCGAGATCGGCGAGCAGCGACCGGCGCATGTCCTCCTGCTCAGCCATCGCCGCGCCGGCGTTCGCGGTACTGGAGGCGATCATCGGGTCCTGCCGCCGTTTGGCAAAAAGGGGCAGGCTGACGGTGACGCCGGCCGAGACCATGTCGCCATAACGGTCTGCGCGGCGCTGATAGGCGACGTCGAAGCCCCAGTCGGGACGTTTATCGGCGCGGGCGATGGCAACGTCAGCCTCGGCCTGGGCGACCCGGGCACTGGCGGCGCCGAGATCGGGATGCTCCGCTAATGCGGCTCGCAAAGTCGTTGCATCGACCGTGAGCGCTGGGACGTCGCCAACGGTTTCAGGCGCCGACTCGCCGGTCCAGCGCGAAAGGAGCGCGCGCTGACGTCCCACTTCGGCGGCGAGCTCGCTCCGGCGGTCTTCCAGCACCGCGAGCGACTGCCGAACCTGCAGCGTCTGTGCGGGGCGGGCCGCGCCCGAGGCAACACCCGACTTTGCCGCGGAGGGAAGGGGGGCGAGCCGGGAAACTATGCCGTTGAGGGCGGCAAGACGACGCTCCGCATAGGCGAGATCGATCCAGGCCAGCGCCGTCGCCACCTTGACCCGCCTGCTCTCGGACAGAAAGGTTGCTTCCGCCGCCTGGACATCAGTCCGCGCTCTGCTTGAGCGCGCACGTCGCTTGGCGGCGTTGGGGACCTCCTGCGAGATCCCTAGCCGCGCCATCGTCATGCTGTCTTCGACGAAGCTGCCCGCTGGCGGACCCGACACCGGGAAATTGTCGATTCCGAGTCCAAGCTTGGGATCAGGAAGCTGCCCTGCGGCGGGCAGCGCAGAACGACGCGCATCAGCCTCCAGCGCCTTGGCGCGAAGCGAGGGAGCCTGTGCCTCGGCTCGGGCGAGCGCCTCCTCGAAGCGAAGCTGCCCGGCGAGCGCGGGATTCGTGGTCAGAGCGAGCACAGGGACGGCTAAGAAGAAGGTACGCATGGAGGACTCCCATTGCAGAGGATCCCGGGCCGTGAAGGACAAATTATGAGTGCCAACGCGCGCCGACGCGGTCTCTTGCCCGCGCCGGCGCGACGCGCCTGGCCTCACTGTTCTATCCTATCGGCCGGGAACCGTGGCTCAGCCGGCCGAAGACGACATGTTGCCTTCATGCATGGATTTCATGCAATCGGCCGCGCTCGTCTTCATCATGTCGCAGGCGCAGTTCGCCATCTGCGCGCTGTCGGGCACCCACACGCGCTTCTGCGCCGGGCCGGTCGCTCGCGGCCCATATTGCGGCACTGACTTCCATTCCCAGCGCCCTTGCGGCGCACTGCTCTGGTCGGCAGCCCATGCGGGCGCGGCGAGGCTGAAGACCGCCAGCAGGGCGGCCAAAATCGACTTCTTGATCATCACGAATATCCTTGACTGTATGGAGAGGCATCGCGGGCGTCTGGACGCGACAAGAAGCCGCGCGCCTGACGGGCGCGATTGTTCAATCAGCCAAGGAGGGTGGGGGGCTCCGGCTCGGGTGCGTACTCGTGCCCCTGCAGGACGCTGACGGTGGTCCAGAAAATAGCCTGGTTGTGAATCCACGGCGATGCGGGCGCGGGCACTGCATTACCCAGCACGATTGGCACAACGCATCCCATCGCCCCGATACAATCGAGCGTAAGCCCCTTACACGGTGTTCCTTTTGGCGCGGGCTGCTGCTTGGCCATCATTGCCATGCAATCGGCGTCCATCGCCATCGCTGTGGGCGCACGCGCCGCGACGGGCACGCCGTGCGCATAGGCCAGCTGCGCCCCGAAGAGGCCGAAGAGCGCTCCGACAAGGAGCAGAGAGGCGAGCAAGCGTTTCAAGACGTTTCTATCTATCGCAGCCTAATCTTTCCGACAATCGCCATCTATCCTTGATGGCGCGCAAATATTCGTGTGCCTGATGGACCGAATGCGACGACGACATAGGGGTCGCCGCGACGACCCGGCACCTCCATGCCCGGCGATCCCACCGGCATTCCGGCCACGGCTAGGCCAGTGACGCCCTTCGGGCGCTGGGCGAGCACCCGCTTCATGTCTGCGATGGGAACGTGACCTTCGAAGACCAGGCCGTCGATGACTGCGGTATGGCAGGAGGACAGCGAGGCCGGAACGCCGCGCGTGCCTTGGAAAGTGGCGCGAGACTGATCGTCTACCATCCTGATCTGCCGCCCGAACTGTGCGCGGACTTGTGCCGCCCATTGCTCGCAGCACCCACATCCCGGGTCGCGGTGAACCACGATCGGGCCCGCCGCATTTGCAGCGGTTGCCAAAAGCATCAATGCGGCTCCAAGCAGATGGCGCTTCAGCATGTTCGGTCCTCTTTCCTTCATCTGCCTATACGCGGTCGGGAGAAGAACCCCTCGAAATATGCCGCGGTTAGCGTCCGCGCTCGTGGTGTAATTTTCGGTGGAGATTTAGGTGCTGCTGGT
>LSHP01000042.1 GCA_001555775.1 Acidovorax delafieldii
GGCGGGGTGAAGCGGTCGCCCTTCAGAGCGTCCACAGAACGACCGTTTGGGAGACGCACGGGATGGGCGATATTCTGGGTTATGCCCGCGTCAGCACCGGCGATCAGGACGTGGCTGGACAGACCATGCGTCTGGAGGAGGCCGGCGCGATCAAGGTGTTCACCGACGTCATGTCGGGCAAGAGCATGGAGCGGCCCGGTCTGGCCGAACTGATCGTCTATGCCCGCAAGGGCGACACGCTGGCGGTGGTCCGCCTCGATCGGCTTGGGCGCTCGCTCGCCGAATTGCTCACCACGGTCGAGACGCTACGCGGCCAGGGCATCGCGCTCCTGAGTCTTGAGGAAAAGATCGACACATCGTCGGCCGCCGGCGAACTCATCTTCCATGTGTTCGGGGCCATCGCCCATTTCGAGCGGAGACTGATCTCCGAGCGAACCAGGGATGGGATCGCCGCCGCGCGCGCCAAAGGCAAGTTGCCCGGCCGTCAGCCGCTCGACATGTCCAAGGTACATGCCGCCATCAAACTGGTCGAAGCGAGCATCTCGCCGACAGAAGCAGCACGACAACTCGGCATCGGCCGATCGACCATCTATCGAGAAATGCGCCGCCTCGGCGTGGAAAGGCCCATCTGAATGTCCAGATCGAAATCGGCTCACGATCTTTCCGGCCTGATGAAATATGCGGATCGCGCGCCATGGGATGAGGCATTGGCCGAAATGCTGTCCGCGCATCTCGATCCGGCGAGCGAAGCGACCGGACTCGAGCCTGACGCCATATTCGAGATAATTGGCGATCACTGGCAAGGGCCGCTATGGGGCTGCGCCTTTGAAGATCTGCTTACGCAGGAACTGGAACCCGACGGTCGCAATCTGGTCGATGACTATCTCAAGCGCCGGGGCTGGAACGAAAAGGCGCCGAACAAGGCCTATATGCGCGCGTTACGCGATACGGTCATGTCGCTCTATGAGGTCAGCGAAGTCGTGCCTGGTCAGTCGATGACCTTGCGCGATCTGCTGCGCGACGTTGCTCCGGTGACGGTGCGCGAACACGGTGCAACCCAGACCCTGGTCAACTGGGACAAGATCGCCGCAAGGGTTGTCGACGTGAACGGGCGCCATGGCATTTCCGGAGCGCTGTTGCCGTTCAGCGCTGAGGGCGCCGTGCGAGTGGTCGAGGCATTTTCCCGACTTGCCGACGAAACTCAGGACACTGCGGAATTGGACCCGTCCGATCGGGACGCGCTTCTGGGAGCATCGGGACCGATGTTCACGAACATGTGGCTGCTCGACTGTCTGGGCAAGGCCATGCCCGGCAGCGCGCCGGATATGGTCAACGCCGACGGCGATGACCTGGTGTTCCACCGTATCGTTTTTCCGCTGGCGAAAGGCGTGGTCGGCAAGAGCCTGATCCGAAGGCTGAACGCGGCACAATGGCTGGAACCTGCCAGCGACAGTTTCTGGAACTGGCTGGCACCAGCGACGAAGAACAAGAAGCCGCAAGCGACCAAAGGCAAGCGGGCCTTCGTCACGACCATGGATGACGGCACGCCGGTTTTTACCAATGTGGAACTGGCAGGGCGCAAGCTGATCGTCGAGGTAAACAGTGCCGCCCGCGCGGAGCGAGCAATTACCCAGATGGGCGAATGGCTTGGTGATTGCGTGAGCGCGCCTATGGCCGAAATCCGGACGCTCGATCAGGTTATGGCCGACGATGCCGCCCGCACGCCACAGGACGAGGCGCTGGATATTCCACCGCATGAAATGGAGCGCATCGTTCACGATAAGCTGACCCGTGAATATACGAAAACGCTCGATGAGCCGGTCCCAGCCCTCAGCCACAAGACGCCACGCGTTCTGGCCTGTACAAAGGCGGGGCGGGTAAAGGTAGCCGACTGGCTCAAATATATCGAAAATGGCGCGGCAAAATCGGGCACCGCCGATCCGATGGGCACCTATGACTTTACATGGATGTGGGAAGAACTGGGGCTTAGCGACCTCCGGCGGTAACGGCCATCATGCGGTTCTTGAAATGTTCTCGCTTAGCGTTGTCTGGCGTACCTTCCACGCGATGCCCTCAAGTGGAACAATGCTGCCGTTCGACGTGCGCCGCTCAAACGGCAGGCTTCGCCGCAACCCGCCTTAGCTAGCGTGAGATGGGGCGGATGGGGGTCTAGGGCAAAAGGTTTCCGGCTCAGGTGTCAACGCCGGGACAAAAAACGGGCCAGGCTGTCGAAAACGGTCGACAGTCGAGCACTGGCGTACTTCGGCGATTACCTCTGCGGTCGGGGATCCCCGCGTCCGAAGGCGTACTCGCTAATCAGCGAGCCGCAGACACCGTTATTCCCGCTACATCGTCTAGTGGAAGCTGTGCACCACAATGATGGCCGGCGGCGTCCCCGACACGCTGGATCTTACTTTGCTCCATACCACCTGCCCCCACGAGTTGCAAAGTGGCAAGTGGTATGGCTAGCCGCTCATCCTTTAGGTTTCAGCGTCAAGGGAAGGCCGGCGAACATTATGACTGCCTCTTCAACCACTGCCGCTATTTCCTGATTGATCTTGCCTGCAATATCGCGAAATCTTCTGGCAAGGGCGTTGTCGGGTACAATGCCCAGACCCACTTCGTTGGCGACCAGAATGACCGGCCCCCGTGCGGCTGAAAGCGCGCGCACCAGCCCTTCCGTGGCGGCAGCCGTATCGCGTTCCGCCACCAACAGGTTCGAAGCCCAAAGCGTCAGGCAATCCACCAGCACCACCGTTCCCGGCGTGCTATATGCCGTGATCGCGTCCGCCAGTTCCAGCGGGGCCTCGACGGTTGACCAGCGCGGACCGCGATCGGCGCGGTGCAGCGCGATCCGCTCGCGCATCTCGTCATCGAAGGCCTGGGCTGTCGCCAGATAGACCAGTTCACCTGTCAGGACTTCGGCCCGGCCTTGGGCAAAGCGGCTCTTCCCAGAACGCGCCCCGCCCAGCACCAGCAAGTTGCTCACGCCCTGCCTCCTGCCATCGCCAGCGCCACCAGTGCATCGATGTCGAGATGCTCCTCCAGCGCGGCTCCGATCTCGTCCAGTGCCACCTCGACAGAGGCGCCATAGTCCACGCCCCCGGCTTCTGCATCCATGCGCGACAGCAGCGCGCGGCGCAGCTCCGCATCAGCCAGCAGGCCGTGGACATAGGAACCAAACACCGTTCCGCCCGCATTTATTGCGCCATCGCGGAGGCCATCAGCGAACACGGCGAAGGGCCGCTGCATATCCGGCCCGCTGGTTTGCCCCATGTGCATTTCATACCCCTGAAAAGGCGCGCCCATCGCCAGCCCGCTGACCGGGCGCAACGCCTTGTGGGCGTGCAAGGTCGTTTCGACATCCAGCAGGCCAAGGCCGCTTGAGGTGCTGGCCGAACCTTCAAGCCCATCAGGATCGGCGATGTGTCTGCCGAGCATCTGGTAACCGCCGCAAAGCCCCAGGATCAGCCCGCCGCGCCGGTGATGTGCCAGAATATCGATGTCCCAGCCCTCTGCGCGCAGCGCGGCCAGATCGGCGATGGTCGCCTTCGATCCGGGCAGGATGATCAGTGCAGCCTCCACCGGGATCGGCTGGCCGGGCGGGACCATGCGCAGTTCGACACCCTCTTCGAGTTTCAGCGGATCGAGGTCATCGAAATTGGAGATGCGCGGCAGGATCGGGCAGGCAATCAG
>LSHP01000043.1 GCA_001555775.1 Acidovorax delafieldii
GCGGTGATTTTGGTGCTGCCCTGATGACCCTCCCCCTCGAGGGGGAGGGTCATCAGGGCAGCACCAAAATCACCGCGTCAGCTTCTTGTAGCTCATCCGCGTCGGGCGGTCGGCCTCGTCGCCGAGACGGCGGCGCTTGTCTTCCTCATAGCTCTCGAAATTGCCTTCGAACCATTCGACATGGCTGTTGCCTTCGAACGCCAGTATGTGCGTGCACAGGCGGTCGAGGAAGAAGCGGTCGTGGCTGATGACCACGGCGCAACCGGCAAAGCTCTCCAGCGCCTCTTCGAGCGCGCGCAGCGTTTCGACGTCGAGGTCATTGGTCGGCTCGTCGAGCAGCAGCACGTTGCCGCCCTCTTTCAGCATCTTGGCCATGTGCACGCGGTTGCGTTCACCGCCCGAGAGCTGGCCGACCTTCTTCTGCTGGTCCTGGCCCTTGAAGTTGAACGCACCGACATAGGCGCGGGTGGGCACGTCGTGCTTGCCGAGCTTGAAGAAATCGAGCCCGTCGGACACCTCTTCCCACACGTTCTTGTTGGGGTCCAGGTCATCGCGGCTCTGGTCGACATAGCCGAGCTTGACCGTATCGCCGATCGCGATGGTGCCGCTATCGGGCTGTTCCTTGCCGGTGATCAGCTTGAACAGCGTCGACTTGCCCGCGCCGTTCGGCCCGATCACACCGACGATGCCGCCCGGCGGCAGTGTGAACGACAGGTCCTCGAACAGCAGCTTGTCGCCATAGGCCTTGGTCAGGCCATGCGCCTCGATCACCTTGCCGCCCAGGCGCTCGGGGGTCTGGATGACGATCTGCGCCTTGCCGGGGGCGCGGTTTTCCTGCGCCTCGACCAGCTCGTCGAACGCCTTGATACGCGCCTTGGACTTGGTCTGGCGCGCCTTGGGGCTCTGCCGGATCCACGCCAGCTCGTCCTGGATCGCCTTCTGGCGGCCCTCGTCCTCGCGCGCTTCCTGCTCGAGACGCTTGGCCTTCTTGTCGAGATAGGTCGAGTAATTGCCTTCGTAGACAAAATACTTGCCGCGATCGAGCTCGAGGATCCAGTTCACCACATTGTCGAGGAAATAGCGATCGTGGGTGACGAGGATGACATTGCCCGGATAATCGACCAGATGCTTTTCCAGCCAGGCGACGCTTTCGGCGTCGAGATGGTTGGTCGGTTCGTCGAGCAGCAGGATGCTGGGCTTTTCGAGCAGCAGGCGGCATAGCGCGACGCGGCGGCGTTCACCGCCCGACAGGTTGGTGACATCGGCATCGCCCGGCGGACAACGCAAAGCCTCCATCGCGATTTCGAGCTGGTTGTCGAGCGTCCAGCCGTCGACCGCGTCGATCTTTTCCTGGAGCGTGCCCATTTCCTCCATCAGCGCGTCGAAATCGGCGTCTTCCGGCGGATCGGCCATCAGCGCGCTGATCTCGTCGAAACGCTCGACCAGATCGGCGACCGGGCGCACGCCGTCCATCACGTTCTGCTTGACGGTCTTGTTGGGGTCGAGCTCGGGCTCCTGCGCCAGATAGCCGACGGTGATCCCCTCGCCGGGCCAGGCTTCGCCGGTGAAATCCTTGTCGATCCCGGCCATCACCTTCATCAGAGTCGACTTGCCCGATCCGTTGGGGCCGACAATGCCGATCTTGGCATCGGGATAGAATTGCAGGTGGATGCCGTTGAGCACCGGCTTGTTCGCGCCGGGAAAGGTCTTGGTCAGACCCTTCATCACGAAGGAATATTGAGCAGCCATGCGGGAGTACGCCTCTATGCGGGTATGTTGGTTTGCCCCGCGCCTTAGCCGCGAGCGCGCTTTGCGGCAAGTCGCCATTGGCAAAGCCGGGACGTGGGATTAAGCCATGCGGCCATGACGAAACGCACCCTGCTGGCCCTGGCCGCCCTCGCCCTCCCCTTCCCCCTTCTTGCCCAGAATTCTCCGGCGCACGATCCGGCTGCGATCCAGCAAATGGCGCTGTCCGACGGCACCGCCTATTCGATCGTCGAAGACCTCACCACCGAGTTCGGCCCGCGCCTCGCCGGGACCGAGCGCGAGGCGGCGGCGCGCGCCTGGGCGGTCGAACGCCTGAAGGCCATGGGTTTCAGCAACGTGCGCATCGAGCCGTTCGACATGAAGACCTGGGTGCGCGGCATCGAGACGGCTGAGATCACCGGGCCGTTCACCGGCAAGATGCACATCAGCGCGCTCGGCAATTCGGCGAGCACCGGCGACAAGGGGCTGGAGGCGGAGGTCGTCTATTTCCGCACGCTCGCCGATCTGCAGGCGGCACCGGCGGGGAGCCTCAAGGGCAAGATCGCGTTCGTCAGCCACAAGATGACGCGGACGCAGAGCGGCGCGAGCTATGGCCAGTTCGGCGGCGTGCGGCGCGCCGGCCCCGGCCTGGCCGCGCAAAAGGGCGCAGCCGCGATCGTCATCCGCTCGGTCGGCACCGATTATCACCGCAACCCGCATACCGGCGGCACCAATTTCCCCGAAGGCGTGACGCCGATCCCTGCGGCCGCGCTGTCGATCCCCGATGCCGAGAATCTCGAACGGATGATCGCGCGCGCATCGAAATCCGGCCAGGCGGTCAAGATGAAGCTCGTCCTCACCCCGCGCCAGATCGGCACCACCCAATCGGGCAATGTCATCGCCGAGGTGCCGGGCAGCGATCCGCAAGCGGGCGTGATCCTGGTCGGCGGGCATCTCGATAGCTGGGATCTGGGCACCGGCGCGATCGATGACGGCGCGGGCGTCGCGATCACCGCGGCGGCGGCCAAGCTGATCATGGATGCAGGCCAGCCGAAACGCACCATCCGTGTCGTGTGGTTCGGCGCGGAAGAGGTCGGGCTGTTCGGCGGCATGGCCTATGCCAAGGCGCATGGCGCGGCGGACCATGTGCTCGCGATGGAATCGGATTTCGGCGCGGACCGCATCTGGCAGGTCGATTTCAAGCTGCCGCAAGGCACCGACGACCTGAAAATGCGCATCGCCAATGCGCTGGCACCGCTGGGCATCGGCCGCAGCAACGATGTCGCGGGCGGCGGTCCCGATGTCGGCCCGACCGTGGCGCTGGGCGTCAACGCCATCGACCTGCAACAGGACGGCACCGACTATTTCGACCTGCACCACACGCCGGACGACACGCTCGACAAGATCGATCCCAAGGCGTTGCAGCAGAATGTCGCCGCCTGGGCGACGGTGCTGAGCATCGTCGCGAACGATTCCACGGATTTGCTGCCGAAGGGCAAGGCGGGGGACTGAGCGCGGACCTCGATCCCAGCCCAACCGTCACCCTGAACTTGTTTCAGGGCCCATTCCTCCCCACGCGGCTTCGGCTTTTGGGGCAGGATGGATCCTGAAACAAGTTCAGCATGACGGGTGAAGGGAAACCCGGGGCGTTGACTCCACCCCCCCGTTACATCTCGCGACAACATTTCTTGAAAATGAGCGGCACATTCGCAACCCGTTCAGCCAAGGGCGCGTATTCCTGAACATGTCCAGAGCAGCCCCCCTCTGCTCAGGCCATGACAGGAGTAAGAACCATGAAAACCCTTTCGAAAGCCCTGATCGGGACCCTGATGCTGGCCACCACGCTGCCGGTCGCAACCGCCCCCGCCTTTGCCCAGTCGCGCGGCGAGGTGAACCGGTCCGAACGCGAGCTTCGCCGCGAGCAGCGCGAACTCCAGCGCGATCGCCGCGATCTGCAGGAAGCCCGCCGCTATGGCGACCGCCGCGATGTCCGCGAAGAGCAGCGTGATCTGCGCGACCAGCGTCGCGACGTGCGCGATGCCCGCCGCGAATATCGCGAGGACCTGCGCGACTATCGCGACTATCGCGCCAGCAATCGCCAGGCATTTCGCGGTCCCGCTTTCCGGTCGAACTTCCGCTATCAGCAGTTCCGCCCGGGCGTCCGCATCGCGCCGAATTATTACGGCCAGCGCTATGTCGTGAACAACTATCGCAACTATCGCCTGCCGAACCCCGGCGCGCGGCAGACCTGGGTGCGGCACTATAACGACATGCTGCTCGTCAACACGCGCACCGGCACGGTCGTCCGCGTGATCCCGAATTTCTACTGGTAACTGTCCTTTCGCCAGTAGGAAGCAAGTCCGCCCATTGTCCCTGGGGACGGTGGGCGGGCCCATTTCTGGGACAGCAACTGGGCGTCAGGGTTCGCCTGCGCCCCAGATCTGGTCCTGCCGGACCCAGCCCGCGCGCTTGTCGACGGCAAATTCGCACCAGCCACCCTCGCAATCGCCGAGTTCCCCGACCACGCCCGGCTCGGCGCGCCACAACAGCCTGGCATTGTCGCGCGGGGCAGACCGGATCGCGATGACCGGCCCGGTCACGATCGCGGTGCGCTTGCGGCTCAGCATGTTCGAATGCATCCAGCCGCTCCAGCCCGACGGATCGACAATCTGGCGCCAGGCGCCGTAGCGCTTCACGACCTTCACCGGCAGATGCTTGCGCCGGAACACCCATTCGATCTGATAGGTCGCCATCGGGCCAGCGCGCGCAAAGGCCTCGTCCTTCTGGACCGACGCCCAATAGGGAACCTCGACCTCTGCCTGCGCGATTGCAGCATCATGACCAGCCGCCAGCGATACGGCTGCCAGACCGGCCAGTATCAGTCCCGAAAACCATGGTGCACGCATCAAATATTCCCCCGTCGGCCAGACTATAGCATCGCACCCGACGATCCTTCACCCCGAATCGCTTAAGCCAAAAAACCCGTGCCAAGCAAGTGCCGCAGCTTGACCTTTGGGGCGGTTGAGGCATAGCACAGATATGCCATCCAGCCCCTCTTCCAGGCCATCTGCGCCGCCGCACGAACCGGGCAGCCGCCCGCGCGTGATCGTCACGCGAAAGCTCGCCCCCGCCGTCGAAGAGCGCATGGCCGAACTGTTCGATGTCAAGCTCAACGCCGACGATCATGCCTTTACCCGCGACGAACTGGCCGCTGCCATGGCGACCTGCGACGTGCTGGTGCCGACGGTCACCGATGCGCTCGACGCGGAACTGATTGCGGGCGCAGGCGAAAAGCTGAAACTGCTCGCCAATTTCGGTGCGGGCGTGGATCATATCGACCTGAAAGCCGCCCGCGCACGCGGCATCATCATCACCAACACGCCCGGCGTGTTCACCGACGATACCGCCGACATGACCATGGCGCTGATCCTCTCGGTCCCGCGCCGCCTCGCCGAGGGCGAGAAGCTGGTGCGTTCGGGCCAGTGGGAGGGCTGGAGTCCTTCGGGCATGCTCGGCCACCGCATCGGCGGCAAGCAGCTGGGCATTGTCGGCATGGGCCGGATCGGCCAGGCAGTCGCGCATCGTGCGCGCGGCTTCGGGCTCAATGTCGTCTATCACAACCGCCGCCGCCTGCCCGAAAGCCTCGAGCAGATGCTCGGCGCGAGTTTCGAGCCCGATCTCGACACGCTGATCGCCGGATCGGACATCATCACCCTGCACTGCCCGCGCAGCCCCGAGACGCGCGGCATCATCGACGCGCGCCGCATCGGCCTGATGAAGCCGAGCGCCTATCTGATCAACAGCGCGCGTGGCGAGCTGGTCGACGAGGCCGCGCTGATCGACGCGCTCGAGTCCGGCCGGATCGCGGGCGCCGGGCTCGATGTCTATCCGCGCGAGCCACAGGTCGACGAACGGCTGCTCGCGCTGAAGAATGTCGTGCTGCTGCCGCATGTCGGAAGCGCTACCTTCGAGGGCCGCGAGGTTGCCGGGCACAAGGTCATCGCCAATATTCGCTTCTGGTTTGATGGGCACAGGCCCCCCGACCAGGTCCTCGAAGGCTGGATGTAACGCCAGTCAGCTCCGACGGCCCGGCTCCATTCGCCGCAGAAATGCGCGCGCGTTAATCGATTATTTGCCAAACTGCGGCATGACGCGGCAGATATGCTGTCCCGATTGTGGACAGCAGGTATTTGGGAAAGTCGAGAGCATGATCGCAAGGCTGGCGCGCATTTTCACCCTTGCTACGGCAGCGCTCGCCGCGCCCGCATGGGCCGCCCCCGCGATGGTCGATCCCGCAACGCTCGATGTTTCCAATTCGGGCGATACCGCCTTCATGCTGATCTGCGGCGCGCTGCTGATGCTGTTCGCGGTGCCCGGCGTGCTGCTGATGCAGGCTGGGCGCGGCACCGCGCGCGCCGCGCAGGGCGTGTTCCTGCAGGGTACCGCGATCGCCGCGCTTGTCTCGCTGCTCTGGGTCGTGGTCGGCTATACCCTGGCCTTTGGCGATCCCAGCGGCGGCGTGATCGGCGGCGGCAATGCCTGGATGCTGATCGCGCTCGGCAATGTCCGCTTCGGCACCGCCGTGCCCGAAAGCGCGTTCGTGCTGTTCCAGATCGCGGGAGCGATGCTCGCCGCGCTGCTCGTCGCAGGTGCCTGGGCCGGACGTGGCCGCTTCGGCTGGGCGCTGGCATTCGGCGGGCTGTGGAGCCTGATCGTCTATGCCCCCGTCGCGCACTGGATCTGGGGTGGCGGCTGGCTCTACGGATTTGGCGTGCTTGATTATGCCGGCGGCATCGCGCTGCATTTCTGCGCAGGAATTTCCGCCTTGGTGGCCGCTCTGGTCATCGGACGGCGCACCGGCTGGCCGGGCGCTGCTGCAGCGACGCACAATCCCGTGATGGTACTCGCAGGCGGCGCGCTGTTGCTCGTCGGTAATTTCGCGTTGAACGGCGGCTGGACGCTGGCGGCGACCGACGATGCCAGCAGCGCGATCATCAACGCGCATGTCGCCGCGTGCACCAGCGCGCTGGTCTGGCTGCTGATCGAGAAGCTGCGCACCCGCACCGTCAGCGCGATGGGCGCGGTGAGCGGGCTGCTCGCAGGCCTCGCCGCGATCGCTCCGGCTTCGGGCCTGGTCTCGCCGGGTGCCGCGATCCTGATCGGCGTGATTGCCGCCCCCGCCTGCTATTTCGGCCTGCGCTTTGTCACCGAGACGCTGGCGATCGACGACAGCAACCACGCCTTCGCGCTGCACGGCATCGGCGGCCTGGTCGGCGCGCTGCTGGTCGCGATCTTCATCAGCGACGGTTTCGGCGGCGTCGGCTATGGCGAGGGCGGAAGCATGATCGGCCAGCTGGTCGCGCAGCTGATCGGCCTGGCGGGCGTGGCCATGTGGTCGATCCTCGCGACGCTGATCATCAGCTATGGCGTCGCGATGGCCATCCCGATGCGCATCTCGCCTGCGGAAGAGGCAGGCGAAGCGCTTGCCCCGCCCGCACCAGCCGCAGAAGCCGCTCCGCCCGCGGCAGAGCAGATCGCCGCACCGCAGGGCTGAGCCCCGGCGCGGCGCGGACGTTTATTCCTCGCCCATCCGAAGCGCGGCAATGAAGGCTTCCTGCGGGATGCTGACCGAGCCGTATTCGCGCATCCGCTTCTTGCCCTCTTTCTGCTTTTCCAGCAGCTTCTTCTTGCGGCTGATGTCGCCGCCATAGCATTTGGCGGTCACGTCCTTGCGCATCGCGGCGATGGTCTCGCGCGCGATCACCTTGCCGCCGATCGCCGCCTGGATCGGGATCTTGAACAGGTGGCGCGGGATCAGGTCCTTCAGCCGCTCGCACATGCCGCGTCCGCGCGTCTCGGCGCTACTGCGGTGGACGATCATGCTCAGCGCATCGACGGGCTCTGCATTGACCATGATCGACATCTTGACGAGGTCGCCCTCGCGATAGCCGATCTGGTGATAGTCGAAACTGGCATAGCCGCGTGAGATCGACTTGAGCCTATCGTAGAAATCGAACACCACCTCGTTGAGCGGCAGCTCGTAGGTCACCTGCGCACGCCCGCCGACATAGGTCAGGTTCTTCTGCAGCCCGCGCCGGTCCTGGCAGAGCTTGAGGATGCTGCCGAGATATTCGTCGGGGCAATAGATCACCGCCTCGATCCACGGCTCCTGGATCTCGTCGATCTTGGTGGGATCGGGCATGTCCGCCGGATTGTGCAGCTCGATCTCGCCATTCCCGTGGGTCAGCTTGATCTTGTACACCACCGACGGCGCGGTGGTGATGAGGTCGAGATCGTATTCGCGCGTGAGCCGCTCCTGGATGATCTCGAGGTGCAGCAGGCCGAGGAACCCGCAGCGGAAGCCGAAGCCGAGCGCCGCGCTCGATTCCATCTCGAAGCTGAACGAGGCATCGTTGAGGCGCAGCTTGCTGATGCTGTCACGCAGCTTGTCGAAGTCATTGGCATCGACCGGAAACAGCCCGCAGAACACCACCGGCTGCACTTCCTTGAAGCCGGGCAGCGGCGCGGGCGCGGGGTTCTTGACCGTGGTGATGGTATCGCCGACGCGGGTCTGGCTGATGTCCTTGATCTGCGCGGTGATGAAGCCGATCTCGCCCGCCGCCAGCTCGGGCAGGTTCTCGATCTTGGGCCGCATGCAGCCGACCCGGTCGACCAGATGCTCGGTGCCGCCGGCCATGAACTTGATCTGCTGGCCCTTCTTGATCACGCCGTTGACGACGCGCACCAGGATGACCACGCCGAGATACGGATCGTACCAGCTGTCGACCAGCATCGCCTCGAGCGGCGCATCGCGGTCGCCCTTGGGCGCGGGGATCTTCTGGACGATCTGCTCGAGAATCTCCTCGATGCCGATGCCCGACTTGGCGCTCGCCAGCACCGCTTCGGAGGCGTCGAGGCCGATAATGTCCTCGATCTCCTTCTTCACCTTTTCCGGCTCGGCGGCGGGCAGATCGATCTTGTTGATGACGGGCAGGATCTCGTGATCGTGCTCGATCGACTGATAGACGTTCGCCAGCGTCTGCGCTTCCACGCCCTGCGCCGCATCGACGACGAGCAGTGCGCCCTCGCACGCGGCGAGCGAGCGCGAGACTTCATAGGCGAAGTCGACATGGCCCGGCGTGTCCATCAGGTTCAGTTCGTAAAGCTGACCGTCCTTGGCCGTGTAGTTCAGCCGGACCGTCTGCGCCTTGATGGTGATCCCGCGCTCTTTCTCGATATCCATATTGTCGAGCACCTGCGCCGACATCTCGCGTTCGGAAAGCCCGCCGGTCCATTGGATCAGCCGGTCGGCAAGCGTCGATTTGCCGTGATCGATATGCGCGATGATGGAGAAATTGCGGATGTGCTTGAGGTCGGTCATGGCGCGCGATTAGCAGGGGTGCGCGCGACTGTCAGCAGGGAATAAGGGCCCCGCAAAATCGACATGGATCAAGAACCAAATCCGCTCTGGCGCGTAGGCGGCGCATGACCAAGACCTGGCTTATCGTGAACGAAGCGAGTGGCAGCTATGACGCCGCCGTGATCGCCGACATCGTCACCTGGTTCGCCGAGAGCGATCAGCCCGTGGACTGCATCGTCCGTTGCCCCGACGAGGACCTTCCAACCCCTGACAAGCTTGACCGCGAAGGTGTTGAAACACTGGCCATCTACGCGGGCGACGGGACCACCAACAGCGCGCTGAAGCAGGCGGCGGGATGGGATGGCGACGTGCTTATCCTGCCCGGCGGCACGATGAACCTGCTCGCCCGGGCGCTGCATGGCGATCAGCCCTGCCGATCGATCATCGCCGAGGCGGGGCGCAACCGGCGTACGAAGAAACTCAACACCGTCGAGATCGGCGAGAGCACCGCCTATGTCGGCGTCATCGCCGGGCCGACGACCAGTCTTGCCCATGTGCGCGAGAACGCACGCCATGCCCGGCTGTCCGAACTGGTTCTGGAAGCCATTCCCACCGCGATCACCGAAACGCTGGGCGGCCCGCAAGTCGGCATTGAAGGTCATGACGGGCGCTTCCCCGCGATCTTCGCTGCCCCGCGCGAAAACGCGATGGAACTGTGCGGGTTCACCGCATCGACCATCGGCGAGGTGCTCAGCCATGCCAGCGCCTGGCTGAACGGCGATTTCCGCGATGGCCCGCGTGTGAACCTGGGCGCTGCAGCCACCGCGACCCTGGTCAGCGAAGCGGAAGAGATCGGGCTGCTGATCGATGGCGAGGCGGCCGAAGCGAAGCCCGGCGACGTGCTGCGGCTGGCCGAGGCCCCGCACAATTTCATCGAAACCCGCGCGCCTGCTGCCCCATGACGCTATTGTTCCACGCCAGCGACCTGCATTTCGGTGCCGAGGACAGCGCCGCACTCGCCTGGTTCAAACAGGTCGTCGCCGACGAGCAGCCCGATATCGTCATCATCACCGGCGATCTGACGATGCGCGCACGCTCGGCCGAGTTCGCCGCCGCGCAGGCCTGGCTCGCCGATCTGGGTCGGCCCGTGCTGATCGAGCCGGGCAATCACGACCTGCCCTATTTCAACCCGGTCCGCCGGATCTGGCGGCCCTATGGCCGCGTGATGCGGCTGCAGGAGCAGTTGCACGAGGGCGTCACGCTCGACCACGTCCACCTGGTGTCGCTGCGCACCACCGCGAGGGTGCAATGGCGGTTTAACTGGTCCAAGGGCCGGGTCGGCAAGCGCGCGCTGCATCAGGCGCTCCAGGCGCTGGGTGATCCGGGCCATGACGCCAAGCTGCGCATCGTGCTGGCGCACCATCCGTTGATCGAGGCTGAAACGCAGAGCAGCGGACGCACCACCGGCGGTCGTGCCGCACTCGAGGCGATAGCGGCTGCAGGCGCGGATGCAGTGCTGTCCGGCCATGTGCATGACCCGTTCGACCTGAATGTCGACACGCAGGCAGGTCCGATCCGTCTGATCGGTGCTGGCACATTGTCCGAGCGGGTCCGCGCGACCCGGCCGTCATTCAACCGGCTGACGGTGGCGGATGGAAAGCTCGACGCCCAGGTCTGCGCGATGGACTGACCCTGCGGATTAACACCGCTTAATCTTACGGTTTCTTACAATTCGCGGGCTCGCTGCTACCCTATCCTCGGGACAAGGGGGGATTCGCGCGATGAGAAGGAAACCGTTCAATCCGTTCGAGGCGGCGATCTGGAAGCGGCTGGCGGAAACCATGCTGGTCGAACCCGCGCAGATGGCAATCTCACCGCAGCAGGTGGTCGACAATCTCCAGGGCATTTTCGGCAATATCGAGGGCAACACGCCGCGCGATACCGCGCTGTCGGTCATCGCGACCTGGGTCGTGCTAGGTGGCCCCTTCTGGCATTTCGCGCCGCGCAATTTCCGCATCTGGCGGATCGAGCGGCGGCTGAAGAACAGCCGCATCGACCTGTTCCAGGACATGGCGCGCATTCGGGGCATCGTCTATGCGGGCTACTACGGCCACTGGATCGATCAGGATGACGCGAACATCAGCGACGCGGCGGCGGAAGATGCCAACCGCGCCAACCCGGTGTTCAACGCGATCGGCTTCACCCTGCCCCGCCACCGCATCCGCGCGGGTACGCCCGATGACCCCGAAATCGCCGAATATACCGGCAACGACCTGCCCTATACCGTGTTCGTCGGCGAGGATGCGATCCCCGACAATGTCGAGGTCGTCGTTATCGGATCGGGCGCGGGCGGCGCGGTCGCGGCGTCGAACCTCGCCGATCAGGGCTATGAGGTGCTGGTGGTCGAGGCGGGCCCCTATCTGCCCAGCGCACGGATGACGCCCAACGAGGCGCATATGTCCTCTTCGCTGTTCAAGGACGGCGCGATCCAGACGACGCGCAACCGCGACATCATCGTCTTCCAGGGCCGCACGGTGGGCGGCTCCACGGTCGTCAACAATGGCATCTGCCTGCGCCTGGCGCGCGAGGGCGAGACGCACCCCGATGCGCATGACGTGCTCGCGCATTGGCGCAGCATCGGCGCGCCGGTCGACGAGGATGCGCTGGAAGCGGCCTATGCCCATGTCGAGACGCGGCTAGGCGTGCACGAGATCGACCGCAGGCTCGGGCGCAACAACGGCACGCGGCTGCTCGCCGGATGGGATGCCTATGCCGCAGGGTCGCACGATCCGCTGGACAACCGTGCGGTCACCGGCTGGTTCCGCAAGAACTGGGGTCAGAAGACCGAGCCCAATGCCTGCGTGTCGTGCGGCTATTGCAACACCGGCTGCCCCTATGGCCGCAAGAAGGCGATGCCCGAGAGCTTCCTGCGCCACGCGACGCTGCACGCCCCGCGCAAGGCGCGCATCCTGGCGCGTGCGGCGGTGTCGCATATCGGCTGGAACGGGTGCGACGATCAGGGACGAAAGATTGCGTCCTCGGTTCAGGTCATGCTGCCCGATGGGCGCGCGAAGACGATCCGCGTGAGCAAGGGCGTGGTCGTCGCGGCGGGCACGATCGCATCGAGCAACATCCTCTCGGCAAGCGGCATCGAGGGCACCGGCAAGGGCATCTCGCTCAACATCGCCTGCCCGGTCCCGGCGCTGATGCCCGATCCGGTCAACGCCTGGGACGAGGACCAGATGGCGACCTTTGTCGACCGCGCCGATTTCCTGATCGAGAGCCATTTCCAGCCGCCGATGAGCATGGCCTCGCTGGTCCCCGGCTGGTTCGACGAGCATTTCCGGCGGATGCTGAACTATAACCGGCTTGCCTCGGCGGGCGTGCTGTTCCCGGCGGATCGGCGCGGCACGATCAAGAAGGGCAAGCTCGGCTTCGAGCTCGAGCAGAGCGACCTCGCCGTGCTGCGCCGCGCGCTGGCGACGCTGACCAAGGTGCATTTCCGTGGCGGCGCGGAGGAGGTCTATCCCGCGCTGCTCCACGGCGAGACGCTGAGCAAGGGCATGAGCGATGCCGAGATCGACCGGTTCTTCGAGGAGCATATCGAGGAACCCGACGATGTCGTGCTCTCCTCGAGCCATCCGCATGGCGGCAACGCGATCCATGCCGATCCGCGCAAGGGCGTAGTCGATCTCGACCAGCGCGTGCATGGCGTGGCCAATGTGCTGGTCACCGATGCGAGCGTGATGCCGAGCTGCATCCGCGTCAACGCGCAGCTGACGACGATGGCGATGTCCGACCGGGTGACCCACGGGAAGCGCGTGTTCGGCTGACCGGCCCTGGCGCGTCAGAGCCCCTGGCGCTTCTTGGTCGCGAGGCTCGCGTTCGCCTCCCACGGCGCGTCGGGCCAGTGATGGCGCGGATAGCGGCCGCGCATGTCCTTGGCGACATCGCGCCAGCTGCCGCGCCAGAAGCCGGGCAGATCGCGCGTCGTCTGGATCGGGCGTCCCGCCGGTGAGGTAAGCGACAGGACCAGCGGGATGCGGTTCCGCCCGACGACCGGATGCTCGTCGAGACCATAGAGCGCCTGCACGCGTAGCTCGACCGTGGGGCCGGCACTCGCCGCATAATCGATCGCGTGGCGCGTGCCTGCGGGGCTCGCGAATTCGGCGGGCGCGGTCCGCTCGATCGCCTGCATCGCATCCCATCCTGCCAGCCCCTGCAGGGCGTTATGCAGATCGCCAGGGCTGATACCGCTCAGCGCCCGCTTGCCCGTCAGCAGCGGCGCGAGCCAGTCCTCCAGCGTCGCGAGCAGTTGCGCCTCGTCCAGCGCCTCGACCCCGGCGAACGCGGCGCGCTGGCGCAGCGCAAGAGCCTTGTCGCCCCAATCGAGCAGCGTGAGGCCATGATCGCGCACCGCCTGCAACAACGCCGCCAGCACCGCAGCGGCATCGGGTGCAGGATCGGGCGCGCTCGTCAGCCGGATCGTGCCCAGCCGCCGCTCGAGCCGCGCCTCGACCCGCCTGCTGTCGGCAACGAAATCGCAGCGGCTGATGCGTTCGATCCGTTCCGCGAGATGCGCCTCGACATCCGCCGGATCGAGCGCAAGGGCGCTCAGGATGCGCGCATCGGCGGCCTTGCCCTGTACCTCGCCGATCGCCAGCCACTGCGCGGTGATCAGCGGCGAGGCCGGATCGAGCCGGAAGCTGCGCCCGCCCGCACTCGCCCAGGCCTCGCCCGAACCATCGCGACGCTTCGCCACGCGATCGGGATAGGCAAAGGCGAGCAAGATGGCAGGCGGCAGATCGCGCGCTGCGACCGCGCTGACCTGTCGCTCGGCCAGCTTCGCCCAACGCTCGGCGAGCTTGCGCGACTTGGCCGCGCGCTCGCCCCGCTCGCTGCGCCAGCGGGTGAGCCGCGCATCGAGATCGTCGCCCTGCCCGCCCAGCCCGCGTTCCTGCAGCAGCAG
>LSHP01000005.1 GCA_001555775.1 Acidovorax delafieldii
CGCTCGTCGGCAGCGTCAGATGTGTATAAGAGACAGATCGAGAGGGAGGGCCCTGCGCGCATCATCCCTGACCCAGCATCTCGCCGACCCATTCGGGCACCAGCTTCGTCGCCGGGCCGTGGCGCGATTCGTGGAAGAAATAGCTGCCCTGGCTCGGCTCGAGATTGAGCTCTAGCGTCATCGCGCCGCGCGCCCGCGCCTCGCGCACGAGGCCCGCAGCAGGATAGACCGCGCCCGAGGTACCGATCGAGACAAACAGGTCGCACGCGCCGACGGCTTCGTAGATCCGCTCCATTTCGTACGGCATCTCGCCGAACCAGACAATATCGGGGCGCAGCTGCCCGGCCACGCCGCATTCGGGACAGGCGGGCCGGTCGATCAGCGGTTCGCGCCATTCGGGCCGCGCATCGCAGGCGAGACACCAGGCGGTCAGATGCGTGCCGTGCATGTGCAGCAACCGGCTTGCACCAGCGCGCTCGTGCAAATCGTCGACATTCTGGGTGATGATCAGCAGTTCGCCCGGCCATTCGGCATCGAGCCGGGCCAGCGCCTCGTGCGCGGCATTGGGCTGCTTGGTCTGGATCGCCTCGCGGCGCATGTCGTAGAATCGCAGCACCAGATCGGGATCGCGCACGAACGCCTCGGGCGTGGCGACATCCTCCACCCGGTGCTGCTCCCATAGACCGCCCTCGGCGCGGAAGGTGTCGATGCCGCTTTCCGCGCTCACGCCGGCGCCGGTGAGGATGACGATGCTGGGAATCTTTGCCATGAGCCAGGCAATAGGGCATTGGCCGGGCGAATTACAGTCTGAGGAAAGACGGATGACGCGTATCGGGATTATCGGGCTTGCGGGCCGCATGGGCCAGGCGCTGGAAAGCGCGATTGCGGAGGGCGGCGCAAGCGTTTCGGGCGGCATCGATCAGGGCGGCGATCCGCTGGCGCTGGCAAAGGAGAGCGACGTGCTGGTCGATTTCTCGGTCCCCCAGGCACTCGAGGCCAATCTCGACGCGGCGGTCGCGGCGAATGTGCCCATCGTCATCGGGACCACGGGGCTGGAGGAACGCCATCACTGGCTGATCGACAGCGCTGCCGATCACATCGCCGTGCTGCAGACGGGCAATACCTCGCTCGGCGTCACCTTGCTCGCGCATCTGGTCCACGAAGCCGCGATCCGGCTCGGCGAGGACTGGGATATCGAGATTGCCGAAATGCACCACCGCCACAAGGTCGATGCACCCTCTGGGACTGCCTTGCTGCTGGGCGAGGCGGCAGCGCGGGCGCGCGGGCTCGACCTCGCACGCGACAGCGAGCGCGGGCGCGATGGCGTGACCGGCGCACGGGCACGCGGGGCGATCGGCTTTGCGAGCTTGCGCGGCGGATCGGTCGCGGGCGACCATACCGTCTATCTGGCGGGCGATAACGAGCGGATCGAACTCACCCATCGCGCCGAAAGCCGGATGGTGTTCGCGCGCGGTGCAGTCAGGGCGTGCTTGTGGCTGCACGACCAGCCGGCAGGGCGTTACACCATGCCGCAGGTGTTGGGGCTGGCTTGACGACCATCACGCCTCCGCTTAAGCCTGTGTTATAACAGCAATACAGCGGGGCAGGCATGGCATTCGATCCGGAAGCGGCAACCAGGGCGTATATCGACGGGCTGGGCGCGGAAGCGCTCGCCAAGGCCGCCGCCTATACGGCATCGAGCGAATGGATGATCCTGGGCGGGCTGGTCGTCACACTGGTCGTCACCCTGATTCTCGTGCGGCTGAAGCTCACCGATCGCATCTGGGCGCGCCTGGAACGGCGCGGCTGGGCGCTGCGTACCCTGCTGACGGTCGCAGGCTTCTCGGTAGCCTCCACCGTGCTCGGCCTGCCCTGGACGATCTATTCGGACTGGTGGCACGAAAAGAGCTATGGCCTGACCAGCCAGCCGCTCGGCGATTTCCTGAGCCAGGGCGCGATCGCGATGACGATCAGCACCGTGATGGGCAGCCTGTTTCTGCTCGGCGTCTATGCGCTGATGCGGCGTACCGGCCAGACCTGGTGGCTCTGGTCCGCCGGCCTTGCCGCGGCGGCGGTATCGGCAGGCCTGCTGCTGGCGCCGAGCCTGATCGAGCCGCTGTTCAACCAGTACAAGCCGATTCCCGAGGGACCGGTGCGCGATGCGGTGCTCGATATGGCACGCCAGGTCGATATCCCGGCGGACAGGATCTTCATCTATGACGGATCGCGCCAATCGAACAATTTCACCGCGAACGTCTCCGGCATCGGCAGCGCCGCGCGGATCGCCATCTCGGATGTCGCGCTGAAACAGGCCTCGCTCGACGAGGTGCGCGCGGTGACCGGGCACGAGATCGGCCATTATGTGCTCGGCCATGTCTGGCGCTCGGTCGGGGTGCTGAGCCTGCTCGTGGTCGTGCTGTTCTTCCTTGCCGATCGCCTGCACCCGCGCCTTGCCCGCGCGCTGGGCAGCCCGACCACCGATATATCCGATCCGCGCGGCCTGCCGGTGCTGATGCTGGTGCTGTCGATCCTGGGCACGCTGGCGCTGCCGGTGACCAATGCGCTGACCCGGATCGGCGAGAGCGAGGCCGACGCCTATTCGCTGCAGATGGTCAACCTGCCCGATGCTCTGGCGGGTGCGCTCGTCAAGACCGCCGAATATCGCTACCCGCGCCCGCATCCCTTGCAGGAAATGCTGTTCTACACGCACCCCTCGGTCGAGCGCCGCGTGCGCAGCGCGATGGAATGGAAGGCGAAGCATCCCGCAGGCAAGCCAGCGACCGCCACGGCCAATCCCTGATGCGCACCATCGGCCTGCTCGGCGGGATGAGCTGGGAGAGCTCGGCGCATTATTATCGCCTGATCAACCAGGCGGTGCGCGAGGGACTCGGCGGCACGCACAGCGCGGCAAGCGTGATGGTCTCGGTCGATTTCGCCGAGATCGAGGCGCTGCAACATGCTGGCGATTGGGATGCGCTGACCGAGCGAATGATTGCTGCTGCACGCCAAGCCGAACGCGGCGGGGCGGAGCTGCTGGTCGTCTGCACCAATACCATGCACCTGATGGCCGATGCGGTTCAGGCAGCGATCGGCATCCCGCTGCTGCACATTGCCGATCCGGTCGGCAGCGCCATAACAGCCAAGGGGCTAGCCAAGGTCGGGCTGCTGGGCACCGGTTTCACCATGGAACAGCCTTTCCTGCGCGATCGGCTGGCGCAGCGGTACGGGCTGGACGTGATCGTCCCAGAAGCGGCGGACCGGCAGGACGTGCACCGAATCATCTATGACGAGCTGGTGCGCGGGATCGTGACCGAAGAGTCGCGCACCACCTATCGCGCGATCATGGCGCGGCTCGCAGAGGCCGGCGCGCAGGCGATCATCCTGGGCTGTACCGAGATCATGCTGCTGGTGCGCGAGGAGGACAGCGCCGTGCCGCTGTTCGACACGACCACGCTGCACGCCCTTGCCGCGGTGGACATGGCTCTGGCACAAGCGGCGCCATGAACAAGGCCGACACTTTCGAATTCTACCGCCGCCTCGCCGAAACCAATCCCGCACCGGTGACCGAGCTGGAATATGGCAACCATTTCCAGCTGCTGGTCGCGGTGGTGCTCTCCGCCCAGGCGACCGATATCGGCGTCAACAAGGCGACGCGCGCGCTGTTCGAAAGCGTCAAGACGCCCGAGCAGATGGTGGCGCTGGGCGAGGAAGGCCTCAAGCAGCACATCAAGACGATCGGGCTGTTCAACAGCAAGGCGAAGAACGTCATCGCACTGTCCGAGGCGCTGATCGAGCGGCATGGCAGCGAGGTGCCGGAGGATCGCGATGCGCTGACCGCGCTGCCCGGCGTCGGGCGCAAGACCGCCAATGTCGTGCTCAACGCGGCGTTCGGGGCGGAAACCTTTGCGGTCGACACGCATATCTTCCGCGTCGGCAACCGCACCGGGCTGGCGCCGGGGCGCACCGTGATCGATGTCGAGCGCGCACTCGACAAGGGCACGCCGGGCCCGTTCCGCGTGCACGGCCATCACTGGCTGATCCTGCACGGTCGTTATATCTGCAAGGCACGAAAGCCCGAATGCTGGCGCTGCCCGGTCGCGGACCTGTGCCGGTTCAAGCCCAAGCCCGACGGCCCCGATGCGCCGATCCCCAAGGCGGCGAAGAAGCACCGTGCCAACAAGCCCGCGCCCGCGCGCAAGAAGCGGGTGCGCAAGATTGCCCCCGGCTCGACAACAGCGCCGCAATCGACCAGCGTGGCGGAATGACCCGTCTGCACACCCGGTCCGCCCTTGCTCTGCTGCTGTTCGCGCTCGCCGGTTGCGCCACCACCCTGCCCCCCGCTGACCCGCAGGCTGCGTTCATGGCCAGCCTCGCGCAGCATTGCGGCAAGGCCTATCCCGGACGGCTGGTGAGCACCGACCCTGCCGATGCCGATCTCGCCGGCAAGCCGATGATTGTCCATTTCCGCGCCTGCAGCGCAAACCGGATGGAAATCCCCTTCCATGTCGGCACCGCGAACGGCGGCTGGAACCGATCGCGCACCTGGATCATCACCCGGACCGGGACGGGCCTGCGCCTCAAGCACGATCACCGCCACGAGGACGGCAGCATCGACAAGGTCACCCAGTACGGCGGCGACACCGCCAGCCCCGGAACACCCGGCCAGCAGATATTCCCGGTCGATGCCGAAAGCATCGCGACGTTCCGCGCGCAGGGCCTCGGCGCATCGGTGACCAACAGCTGGATCGTGGGTATCGACGCGCGCACCTATGCCTATGCCCTGCGCCGCCCCGACGGACCCGCTTCGCGCAACTTCCGCGTCGAATTCGACCTCACGCAGCCGGTCGCCCCACCGCCTGCCCCCTGGGGCTGGTAGGGGTGGCTGTCGTTGGCTTTCGGAATGGGCACTCTGACGGTCATAGTGGAATGGCAGCTTTGGTCTCCGTGCGGACAAAAGCGGAAGTTCTCTCATCGACCCCAAAGCGGACATAAGGCGCAAGCTCAAGCATTGCCTCTTCGACCAATTCGCGTGATGCTCCAAAGCGGGCGGACGGGGCTTCGCCACAAGCCATCACACTGTCTCCAGTTTGCTGGCAGCAAAGGCAGCTAGATTAAGTGAAAGCAAGGCTTCCGCAGCCTCATCGGAGGCGTAAATGCCACCACCCATCAGGTGCTTGTCGCGCCAGAAATGATGTTAGCGTCCGCGCTCGTGGTGTAATTTTCGGTGGAGATTTAGGTGCTGCTGGTG
>LSHP01000044.1 GCA_001555775.1 Acidovorax delafieldii
CATAGTTGGTCGCCGTCGCCCCCGATCCGGTGATGGCATAGGTGCCGACGTTGCTTGCTGCGGTGGCGACCGTGCCATAGGTCAGGCCGGAGATCACACTCTCGGTATCGCCATTGCGGAAGCCGGTGATGCTGCCGGTGAAGGCCGGGTTTGCAAGTCCATATTCGCGCGTGGCGCTATCCGCCGTGACCGTGAGCAGCGCCTTGGTGATCGTCAGCGTTCCGGGAACGTAATCAAAGTCGTAATTGTCGGCAAAAGCCTCGAATGGTGTGATCGTATAGCTGCCGACATCCGAGAAAATATCGGCAATCGTGGAGAATTGCAGGCCGCTGACCACCGACTCGTCGTCGCCATTGACGAAGCCGGAGAAAGTCGCGGTGAAGATCGGATTGTCGAGGCCATATTCGCGGCTGGCATTGTTGGCGGTCACCGTGAGCAGCGCCTTGAGCGTGTTCAGCGTGCCATTGACGAAGTCAAAGCCGTAGCCGACCTCGGAAGCGAGCGTATTCGGATCGAACCGGATTGCGTCGAACCCTGCCCCGCCGGAACCTTCGTCGAACAGACGGGGCGCGCCGGAATAGGCATAGGCTTCGGCATCGCCATTGACCAGGCCGCTGACCTGGAAGGTATAAGTGGGCGCCGCCTGGCCATAGGTTCGGGTCTGATTGTCCGCCGTGAAGGTCAGGATCGGCTGGCGCGCAAAGATGAACAGGTTGCCGGCCTGCGTGACCGAATCGGCAAAGCTGCGATTGTACAGATTGTTCCCGATGAGGCCGCCGCGCGTGATCGCTTCATAGTCGTCGGAATAGACGCGGAAGCGGCCGCCGCCGGTCAGGCTGAACGCCCCCGGGCCGGCATTGTTCGTGAACAGCTTGCTGACAACGGTTATGGCGTCGCCCGCACCGCTCGCGGTGAGCACCGCGCCTGGCGATATCACGACCTCGTCGGCAAAACCGCCTAGGCCTTCCGGGGCGATCACGTTGATGATGCCGGCGGTGATGTTGCCAAGCGTGATCGGCCCGCGATCGAAATTCGTCTGCCCGGCCCCGTCGAACAGCCGGATATCGACCTGGCCGGTGCCCGCATCGACAAACCCGTCGGAGCCGAAGCTGATCTCGGCTGGCCCGGGATCGCGGAAGCTGTCGATGACGCCGGCGCCCGTTCCGACATTGGCGAGCAGAGAAAGCGCTCCATTATCGGTGACAATGCCGGCGTTGATCAGGATCGAGCGGCCTGCCTGGAAGGTCAGCGCGCCGCCATCGCCCGAGGGATTGTCGACCAGGATCGCCGCTGTGACGGTGATGTCGTTGTTCGCCTGAAGCGTGACGCCGGTGCCACCCGAAAGGATCGCGGCAAGCGCGCTGGCGCTGATCGTGACATCCGCTCCCGGATTGTCGCCGAAGCCGAGACCGGGGATCCCGCCCGAGCCCAGCGCGAAGAAATAGACCGCTCCGGCATTGCCCACACGGTTTTCGGGACCGTCGTCTCCGGGCGTGCCCACCACCAGCCGGCCGCCATCGAGAGCCAATGCGCTGCCGAATTGGTCGGCAACCCCGGTGGGGCCGAAGTTGATATCGGAAGGGCCGTTATAGCCGCGGCCGATGCGCGAGGTGAGCGAGGGGTCGTTGCCAAAGGTCGCGCCGGGCACGGCGAAGAGATAGGCCGCACCGACACCCGCCTGCTCGTTGCCGGCGCCGCGATCGCCCGGCGCGCCGACCGCCAGGATCTCGCCGCGCAGCGCCACAGCCGACCCGAAAAGATCGCCATTGTCCAGCATGGGCACCCCATTGGCCCCGGCATAGTCCACGCCCAGCGTGCGGGCGAGCGTCGGTGTCGCAAAGGCATTGTCGGCGAAGGTGAACAGATGCACCGCACCCGTGCTGGCGCTGCCGTTAAGGGCACCATCATCGCCGGTCGCGCCCACGGCCAGTCGCAACCCGTCGAGCGAGAGCGATGCGCCGAAGCGGTCCGCGCTGTCCAGTATCGTGAGGTCGAGGTCGTTGCTGCCCGTATAGCCGCGGCCGATGGTTCCTGCCAGCGACGCGCCGAACAGCGCCGGATCGGTAAAGGTGATCAAATAAACCGCACCGCTATCGGCCACCGAATTGCCAGCGCCATCATCGCCCGGCGCCCCCACGGCCAGCTGGGTGCCCGACAGCGACACTGCACTGCCGAACCTGTCGTCAGCATCGAGGCTGACGCCCAGATTGTTTCCGCCGGCATAGCCCAGGCCGATCTGGCCGAGCAGGCTGCCGCTGTTGAAGTCGGTGTCGGTAAAGATGAACAGGTAGACGGCGCCGGCATTCGCGACACCGCGCGCCACGCCGCGATCGCCTGGCGCGCCGACCGCAAGCCGGGTTCCATCGAGCGATACCGCGCTGCCAAAGCCCGAGCCTGCGGTCATTTCGCTGACCGCGATATTCTTGCCCCCGCTATAGCCGCGCCCGACGATGCCCTGCAAAACCGGTGCCGCAAAATCGGCATTGGCAAAGGAGAAGAGATAGACCGCACCGGCATCGGGAACGTTGATGCTGTCGCCATCATCGCCAGGCGCACCGACCGCCAGCCGGTTGCCGTCGAGCGATACCGCGGCGCCGAAACCGTCCCCGAGCTCCAGCCCCGCGACCGCCGTGCCCAGGCCGCGCGTATAGCCGGAGCCGATCGTGCCGACCAGTTCCGCGCCGCCGAAATCGAGATCGGTGAAAGTGAAGAGATAGACCGCGCCGGAATCAGCGGCGCTGCCGGGATTGCCGAAGCCGTCGTCGCCGGGCGCGCCCACCACCAGTCGGCCGCTGTCGAGCGATACTGCCGAGCCGAAGAAATCGAACTCATCGAGCGCAACGTCGAAATCGAGATTGGTGCCGAAATTCGCCAGCCCCGTGCCCAGGATTTCGGAAACCGTACCGCCGCCGAAACTGCTGTCGGAAAAGCTCAGCAGATAGACCGCACCCGAATTGAGGGGGCTGGCGGCAGAACTGCTGAGCCGTGGCGCGCCAATGGCCAGTCGGTCGCCGTCCAGCGAGACCGAGAAGCCCAGAAGGCTTTCGGAACCCATACCGAACGGCGTCAGGGCCGTGTTGACATCCCCGGGTCCATCATAGCCGGCGCCGACGATGCCGCGCTGAATCCCGCCGGAAAAGGCAAGATCGGCGAACGTGAACAGATAGACCGCACCCGAGCTGGTCAGGCTGTTGTCGCCGCCATCATCCCCGCGCGCACCGACCGCCAAGCGGGTCCCGTCGAGCGCGACCGACCAGCCGAACCGGTCGAAATCTTCGAGCGCGACGTCCAGATCGTTGCCCCCAGCGTCGAAGCCGAGCCCGACAATGGCTTGCAGCGTGCCGCCCTGGAACAGCGAATCGGCAAAGGTGAACAGATAGACCGCGCCGGTCTCGCGTTCGAGAAAGGGGGGATTGCCTGCGGCGTCGTCGCCATCGGCTCCCACCGCCAATCGGTTGCCGTCGAGCGAAACCGACGTGCCGAAGCGGTCATTGGCCTGCAGATCGGCCACGGCGACGTTCTTGCCGCCGGAATAGCCCAGGCCGACAATGGCTTCGAGCGCTCCACCGGCAAACTGGGAATTGGAAAAGCTGAACAGATAGACGGCGCCGGCAGAACCGACGGTGTTCCCGGCGCCTGCATCATTGATTGCGCCGACGGCGAGACGGTTGCCGTCGAGAGAAACCGAGGTTCCGAAACCGTCTGCGCTCTCGATCTGCGTGACGAACAGATTCTTCCCGCCGACATATCCGTGGCCGATCACCGATTGCAGGGTCGCCCCCCCGAACAGGAAATCGGTGAACGTGAAAAGATAGACCGCACCCGAATTGCTCAGATCATCGATCGATCCGTCATCGCCTGCCGCTCCGATCGCCAGCCGAACCCCGTCCAGCGCCACGCTTGCGCCAAAGCCGTCACCTGCCCCCAGCTGGGCGAACGACGGCGCGGCGGGACCCGTCAGATCCAGCCCCACCGCAGCGCGATAATCGGCGCCGATCGTGCCGGTCAGGCGGCCGGTGGTGAACAGGGAATCGCTGAACTGGAAGAACTGGACTGCGCCGCTGTTCGGCTGGCTGTTGCCGGGGCCATCGTCCCCCGGCGAACCGACCGCGAGGCTGTTGCCGAAAAGCGAGACGGCGGCGCCGAAACTGTCGTCCTGTTCCACGGGCACCGAGATCAGCTGCGCCCCGTTGTTCGTGCCGACATAACCATTGCCGATGATCGACCGCTGGACAGGGCTGACCAGCTGCGCGTTGCCAAAGCCGTAAAGATAGACAGCCCCGGCGCCGAACTGGAAGATATTGCCCGCGCCCTGATCGCCCGGTGCACCGATTGCCAGCCGCCCGGCATTCAGCGACACAGCACTGCCGAACAGGTCGCCATTGTCGAGCGATCCGGGATCGCCGTCATTCGCCCCGGTATAGCCGCGACCGATGACTCCGGCCTGCGCGACGCCGCTGGCCTGGCTGTCGGTAAAGGTGAAGGTGTAGACCGCACCGATGGCGCTCAGGCTGCCGCCGATATTGCCCGCGCCCGCATCGCGCGGTGCGCCGACGGCGAGCTGCCGCGCCACGGTATCCACCGACAGCGCAGCCCCGAAATTGTCGCCGGGATCGAGCGCGCCGAGGTTCAGGCTGTTGAGCCCGGCATAGCCCGAGCCGATGGTGCCGATGACGCCGCCTGCACCGACGAACGGGCTGTGCAGCAGCAGATAGACCGCGCCCGAATCCCCCACGGCGTTGCCCAGGCCATCGTCGAACGGTGCCCCGACCAGCAGGTTGGCGAGCGATATGGCGACGGCAGAGCCGAACCTGTCCCCGGCCTCGAGCGCGATATCGAGATCGTTGACGCCGCCATATCCGTTGCCGACTGTGCTGAACGACGAGAGGTTTTCGAAGGCCCCGGACTGGAAGGCGAAGGTATAGACGGCACCGCCATCGGCGACGTCGTCCTGCCCGCCATCGTCGCCCGGCGCCCCCACGGCAAGGAACGAGCCGAACAGCGAGACCGACGCGCCGAAATTGTCGCCTGCCTGCAGACCTGCCACCGACAGGTTCTTGCCGCCGGTATAGCCCGACCCGATCACCCCTTCGAGCACCGGTGCCGTCAGGTTCAGGCCCGGCGCGTTCGAGAAGCTGATCAGATAGACCGCACCCGCGCCGGCGGTGAGGCCGGACGCGCCATTGTCGAAGGGCGAACCGATGGCGAGCAGCTGGCCGTCCAGCGAGACGGCGTGGCCGATATTCTCGGACTGGCTGCGGTTGATGCCCTGTGCGGTAAGCGAAAGGGTCTGGCCGGAGGCATAGGCCCCGCCCATGACACCCGACAGTTCAAGATTGTCGAAAGCCGGGCCGGCAAAGCTGAACAGATAGGCAGCCCCGGTCGACGGACCGATGCCGTTGCCGCTGTCGCCCGCCGCTCCGACGATCAGCCGGGTGGTATCGAGCGCGATCGCCGAACCGAAGCGGGTGCCGTCATACAGGCCGACGACCGGCAGGGCGGTGGATCCGATATAGCCCGAGCCGATCACGGCCTCCAGCGTGGGGCTTTCCAGCGTGGCACCGGCAAAGGCAAACAGGAAGGCCGCACCGCGATCGAGGCCGCCGCCGGAAAAACCGCTGTCGCCCGGCGCGCCCACGGCCAGCCGGTTGTTCAGCAGGGAAACCGAGGCGCCAAAGCCGTTGGCGCCGTCAAGCTCGCCCACCGAAAAGTCGCTCGGCACGCCGGTATAGCCGCTGCCGAGCGTGCCGAGCAGCGTCGGTGATCCGAAATTGGTGTCGGCAAAGTTCAGCAGATAGACCGCGCCTGCATCGCCGAGCGCGTTGCTGAACCCGTCATCGCCCACAGCCCCGACGGCCAGGTTGAGACCGTCGAGCGACACCGAGCTGCCAAAGCGGTCGCCCGCCTCCAGATTGCCGATCGCCAGCAGGTCGGTGCCCGAATAGTCCGCGCCATAGACGCCGATCAGGCTGCCCGATTCGAAATAGTTGAACACCGGAACCGAGCCGCTGAAATCGATGGTGTTCGAGAATTTGAGCGCATAGACCGCGCCCGAATCGACAAAATTGTTCGACCCGCCATCATCGCCGGGAGCCCCGACAACGAGCTGATCGAAGCGCAGCGACACCGCGCTGCCGAACGCGTCGCCCGCCCCCAGGTTGAGCAGTCCGACATTCTTTCCGCCGCCATAATCGCGGCCGATCGTCGCCTCCAGCACCGGATTGTTCAGGCCGGAATCGAACCGGAAGAGATAGACCGCCCCCGCATCGGTCGACAGGTCGTCGGCGCCATCGTCTCCCGGTGCTCCGACCGCCAGCAGATCGGGATTGAACCCGCCGAGCGAGACGCTGCTGCCGAACCGATCGCCGTCCTGCAAGGCTGCGACGTCGAAATTGCCGCCGCCGGTATAGCCTTTGCCCAATATGCCCTTGAGCGTGGGCGTGGCAAAATCGGCACCGGCGAAGGTGAACAGATAGACCGCGCCGATATCGCTCCCCGTGCCCCCGGCCGAGCGGTCGCCGGGCGCGCCGATCGCAAGCAGATCGCCCGTCAGCGAGACCGCGCTGCCGAAGCGGTCGTTGGTGGACAGCTGTGGCACTGCAATGTTCTTGAGGCTGCCATAACCGCGACCAAAGGTCCCTTCGAACGAAAGACCGGCAAAATTGCTGCCGGTGAACGCGAACAGATAGACCGCGCCGAACCCGAAATCGCTGTTGTCCGCGCCCATGTCGCCCGACGCGCCGACGACAAGCCGGTTCTGGTTGAGCGAGAGCGAATTGCCGAAACCGTCGCCAACTGCCAGCTGGCCCAGCGGCAGATCCAGATCGCCGCCATAGCCCCTGCCGATGGCGCCCGTCTGGGTATAGGTGCCGTTCGACAGCGAAAACAGATAGGCCTTGCCCGAACTCGGGACCGAATCGTTGGCTCCGCCATCGCCCGGCGCGCCGACGACCAGCAATCCTGCCGAGGCGGATACCGCCGTTCCGAACTGGTCGGAGCTGCCAAGAAACGAAACATCGGTATCACCGGGTTCGGCGAACCCCGATCCGATGATGCGGACCAGCTGGGGCAAATCGAAGGCCGAATTGGTGAAGGTGATGCCGTAGACCGCACCGGCATTCACCAGATTGTCGGCGGCCCCCCGATCCCCCGGCGCACCCACGAACAGGTTCAGGCCATCGAACGCCACGCTGGTGCCAAAGGCGTCGCCCGCCTGGAGCTGCGTGTCGGGCCGGTTGATGTCCAGGTCCTTGGCGCCAGCCGAATAGCCGAATCCGATCGTGCCTTCCAAGACGCCACTGGTGAACTGGGCGTCGGCGAAGGTGAACAGATAGACCGCGCCCGAGCCCGCAGCGGTATCATTCAGCGCGTCATCGCCCGGCGCCCCCACCGCAAGCCGCGTTCCGCTGAGCGCTACCGACCGGCCAAAGCCGTCGTCCGTTGCGAGTTGCGACAGATCGATGTCCCGGGTGCCGGTATAGCCCAGACCGATGGTCGCCTGCAGCGAGCCTCCGGAGAAAAGCGGGTCGGTGAAATTGAAGAGATAGACGGCGCCTGCGGAACTTGTCGAGCCCAGCGCGCCCGCATTGCCGGGCGCGCCGACCGCCAGTTGCAGCCCATCGAGCGAAACCGATGCGCCGAACTGTTCCAGGCCGTTGATCGGCACCGACAGATTCTTGCCGCCGCTATAGCCCTGCCCGATAATCGCTTCGAGCACAGGCGCGCCGAACGCCTGATCGGCAAAGCTGAACAGATAGACCGCACCGGAGAAGATCAGGCTGTCAAACGCACCACCATCGCCAGGCGCCCCGACCGCAAGCCGGTTGCCGTCGAGTGACACGGCGAAACCGAATTCGTCCCCCGGCCTGAGCCCGGGAACAGACAGGGTGCTGAGCCCGGCATAGCCCGCCCCCAGCTTGTCGATCAGCCGGATATTGCCGAAACCGGTGTCGGCAAAGGTGAACAGATAGGCGGCACCCGATCCCGGTGCGCTGTTGTTCCTGCCCGCATTGTTCGATGCGCCGACCACCAGCCGGTCGCCGTCGAACGCGACCGCCGCGCCGAACTGCTCGCCCTTGGCCAGCTTGAGGTCGAAATCGCGCGGTGCGGCAAGATAGTCGGCACCGATGATCCCGGCCTGATTGATATCGGTAAAGCCGGACGAGGCCGTGAACAGATAGACCGCCCCGGCATCGTTCTGCGTGCCGTTGCGACCGTCATTGCCCACCGCGCCGACCACGAGCTGCAGACCGCGGAGCGCGACCGACTGACCGAAGAAATCCCCCGGAGCGCCATTGATGTCGAAATCGTTCAGGCCGGAATAGAATGTCCCCAGCCGCGCTTCCAGCGCGCCGCCGCTGAAATCGCCGGCCGCAAAGCTGTAGACATAGACCGCGCCCGAATCGAAGATGGGGGTGCCTCCCCCGTCGTCGTTCGGCGCGCCGATGGCCAGGCGCAGGCCATCGAGCGAGAGCGATGTGCCGAACCGGTCTCCGGCTTCGAGATCGAGCACGCTGATATCGTTGGGGCCGGCCGATCCGTAGGACTTGCCCAGCGTGGCCAGCCGCTGCGGGGTGGCGAGGAAGCTTGCATCGCCCAGATCGAAGATATGGACCGCACCGGCCTCGATGTCCGATGCGCCAAAGCCGTTGTCGCCCGGCGCACCCACCGCAAGGATATTGCCCGACAGTGCGACTGCATTGCCGAACAGGGCCCCTTCACCATTGATCGGCCCGCCGGTAAAGCTTTCGAAGTTGAGCACGCGCCGCAGGACGCCATCCGAGAACGAGGCATCGGCAAAGGTGAAGAGATAGACCGCGCCAGCATTGCCCGTGCTGTTCGCGGTGCCGTCGTCGCCGATCGCCCCGACCGCCAGCCGCAATCCGTCGAGCGCGACAGACGAGCCGAAAAGATCGTCCGCATCCAGCTGCCCGACCGCGATGTTCCTGCCGCCGCTATAGCCCGATCCGATGATAGACTGCAGCACCGGCGCACCGAATTGCGCATCGCCGAAGGTGAAGAGATAGACGGCACCGGAATCGAGCCTGGTGTTGGTCGCGCCATCGTCGAACCGCGCACCGACCGCCAGCCGGTTGCCGTCCAGCGAGACCGCCGTGGCGAAATTGTCCTGCTCTTCCAGGCCGGTGTCCAGCAACGACAGACCGAAAAGCGATGTATAGCCTGCCCCCAGAATGCCGACCTGCTCTGCGTCGGAGAACAGATCGTCGCCAAAGGTGAACAGATAGACCGCGCCAGAATCGGTCAGCAGGTTGGCGCGCCCGTCGTCATTCGACATGGCGATGGCGAGACGGCGTCCGTTCAGCGCGATATCGCTGATGGTATCACCGGGCTCCATCCCCAGGATCGACCGGTTCTGTCCCCCCAGGCTGTCATAATTGATGCCGATCCTGGCTTCGAGGACCGGTGTAGAGAAAAGCTGGTCTGCAAAGCTGAACAGATAGACCGCACCGGAATCGGCTACGGTGTCGCCGACACCGTCGTCCAGCCTTGCGAGAATGGCCAGCCGATTGCCGTCGAGCGACACCGCCTCGCCGAAATGATCGCGCCCGATACCATCGAGATTGGGAAGGTTGAAATCCTTGGGGCCGGTATAGCCCCCACCGATCCTGCCTTCCAGCACGGCACCGCCGAAACTCGCATCGGCGAAGCTGAACAGATAGACCGCGCCGCCGACAAGGCTGTTCCCCTGGCCGTCATCGCCATAGGCCCCGACGGCAAGCCGGTTGCCATCGAGCGATACGCCGCCGCCGAAAAGGTCTTCGGCATCCAGCGTGATCGATACGTCATTGGGCAGGCTGGCATAGCCCTGGCCGATAACCCCGGCGAGACTGGGGGTGGAAAAGACCTCGTCGGCGAAGGTGAACAGATACACCGCGCCGCCATCCAGCACGGCATTGCCCACGCCGTCGTCGAACATCGCCCCGACCGCCAGCCGGCTGCCGTCGAGCGATATCTTCTGCCCGAAAAGGTCTCCGGCCTCCAGATTGGCGACCGAGAAATTGGAACCGCCGCTATAGCCAGCGCCCAGCACGCTGCGCAGCTGCCCGCCGGTAAAGGCCGCATCGGCAAAGGTGAACAGATAGACCGCGCCCGCATCGCCGCTGCCATTGGCAACGCCGTCGTCCCCGCGTGCCGAAACCGCCAGCCGGTTCCCATCGAGCGATACCGAATGACCGAAAATGTCATCCGCCTCCAGCGTGGCGACCGAGAGATTCTTGCCGCCGCTATAGCCCGATCCGATGACCGCACTGAGCACCGGCGCGGCGAATTTGGCATCGGCGAAGCTGAACAGATAGACCGCGCCAGCATTGGCAACGGCATTGCCGGCCCCATCGTCGCCGCGCACGCCAAGCGCCAGGCGGTTGCCATCGAGCGAAACCGACAGGTCGGCACCATCCCCCGCCTCCAGCCCCGGCGGCGGCACGACCGGCCCCGGAAAACTGCTGGCAAAGGCCTGCAGCACCAGCCCGTACTGGCTGGGCGCATTGCTGGCGTCGGCGATGATGATGTTCTTGGGGTCAAGCAGCAGCGTGCCGCCGCGCTGGCCGTCGCGCGCGGTTTCCACCGTGCCGCGATAGACCAGCGTTTCCTTGCCCGAAATCTCGATCTGCCCGCCAATGCCGCCGACCAGACCGCCGCGCGCGATGGCATTGCCAAGGAACGTCGTCTTCTCGTCGGACCAGATGACGATCTCGCCCGCATTGCCGCGCATGCCGATGGCGGAAACGTCGATCGTCACCGCATCGGTCGCCACCAGCCTGAGCGCATTGGGCAGTTCGTCGGCGGCCAGATCCTTGCCGCCCTGGAACTCTCCGCCCAGCCGCACCCGGCCGCCGCGGATACCGCCCTGGGCATAGAATTGCGCCGAGAACAGGTCGAGCCTGGGCGCGCTGACATCGATAGCGCCGCCAAAGCCATGGCTGCCCGAGGCGCGGAACTTGCCCGAAGAGATGATCTGACTGTCCGAGACATAGCGGATCGTGCCGCCGTGCAGCCCGCTCGCGTCGATGAACGCATCGCCGGTATCGATCGCACGGCGCGTGGCCCTGATGTCGACATTGCCGCCCTTGCCGAGCGCGGCGTTGACCGTGATCCGTCCGGCGAGCGAGAAGCCGCCGGCATCGAGCTGGATCTTGCCGCCCGCATCGGCTCCGCTTGCCGAAAGAATCGAGCCGAAGGACAGGAAATCGCTGCCGGTAATATGCGCGGAGCCGCCCGTCTTGCTGCCGTCGAGGTTGATCGTGCCGTCGAGCAGCGTGCGCGCCGCGCTGATCGTCAGCGTGCCGCCAGTGCCGCTGGCCGCCATCGCGTGACCCGGTGCGCTGGTATCGCCGTTCAGCGATCCGACCCAGCCGATATTGCTCTGGTTGTCCTGGCTCTTGCTGCCCTTGCCCTTGCTGCTGCCTGTCGCGACAGCATTGGTCGCCGACGAAAGGTCCATCGCGACATTCTTGCCGACCTGCACCTCGCCCGGCGCGGTAATCGCGACCTTGGCCGCGACCAGCGAGACCTTGCCGTCCGCGCCGACCTGCATGTTCGCGGCCTGGGGCGTGCCGACGCGCACCGACTGGTTGACCAGATCGCGCGCCGCCGATGCCGTGATCAGCACCGATCCGCCGCGCGCATCGACCACGCCGTCGATCCCGACCAGCGCGCCCTTGTCATCGAGCCTGGTCACCGCATCGCCGACCTGGAAGCGGATCAGATTGTCGCCATGCAGGTCGAGCGTGAAAGCCTGCGCGCCGCCAAAGGCGATGCGGCCCATATGCGCGGTGATGATGCCGTCATTGGCCACCTGCGGCGCGACGAATGCGGCGATGCCCGCATCGCGCACGGTGATGCTGCCATGGTTGAGGATCTTCGCACCGCTACGGCCCGGCGTGCCGAAGCGCAGTGCCCCGCCCGCCATGAACGCCTCGTTGCCGATATCGGCGCTGGTCGCGACAAGCCCTGCGACATCGACCCTGGCATCCTTGCCGAAGACGATGCCGTTGCCGTTGATGAGATACACCTGCCCATTGGCGGTGAGCTCGCCCAGGATCTGGCTGATCTCGGGCCCGGTGACGCGGTTGAGCGCGACCGAGCGCGCGTTGGGCTGGCGGAAATCGACGCCCTGGCCGAGGCCGATCGAGAAATTGTCCCAGTTGATGACCACCCGGTCGCTCGACTGGTCGATCCGCACCCGGTCGGTGCCCTGGCCATTGATTGTCGCCTGGCCGGCCACCACCTGGCCGCCGCTGGGATTGGCATAGGCGGCCTGCGCCGAGGCAATCGCAAGCCCCGCCGCGCCGGTCCGCAATGCGACGCGCCAACCCGGCATCGTCCGTGCCCCCTGGCCCCGTTTGCGATACAGGCTCATCGCGTCGCTCCGATCGAGAAGAAGATGCGCGGATCGCTGCTGCCATCGGGAGTGAAGCGCGACTTGCCGGGCCAGGCAGCATAGATTTCACCGAACAGGCCGTAGGGCAGCGCGATGCGCGATCCGCCACCGGCCGACCACAGTTCCGTCACGCGCAGCTCGGCGAAATCGAGCCGCCCGCTCTGACGCAATATGCCCGCATCGACGAACAGGAAGGGCTGGACGGTCACGCCGCCGACGCTCAGCCGATCGTTCACTTCCATCGCGACATTGATGCAATGGTCGCCGCCCGCCGCACCGTAATCATAGGCGCGGCCGAACTGGTCGCCGCCGAAATTGCACTCGCGCGAGGCCGAAGCGCCGCCATTCAGACCGATCTGCGCTTCGGCATTCACCCGCACGCGCGCCGTTCCATAGAGCGGCGCGGTCCACACCAGCGAGCCGTTGAGCGCGGTGAATTCGGGATCGCCCTGCGTCCGGCTGCGCAGCGGATTGAACCGCCCGGTCGCGCCCAGACCGTTGATCCCTTGCGACAATCCCAGCCGGAACAGCCCGACGCTGCCATCGGCGGCGGCCCAGTCATAGCTGCCGTAAAGCTCGTAGAAGCGGCTGCGATCGTCGATCAGCGTGACGCCGAAAATGCCGCTGTCCGAATTGATCGCGGTGCCTTCCAGCCCGACGATCAGGCTGGAATTGCGCGTTCGGCGAAGCGGATAGCTGAGCCCTGCGCGGATCACCTCTTCCTCGCCGCGGAATTGCAGGATCGACAGGAAACCGCGGACTGCGCGCGACCGGGCGCGCGAATAGCTGACCGTGCCCGTCAGCCCGTCATCGGTAATCGGCGCGCTGTATTGGACGAAGCCCGAAACGAAGCCGTCGGTCGGCAGCGTCGCGCGGACATCGGCCACCAGTTGATCGCCCGGCACCAGCACCGAATTGGCGGTCGCCCCGGCGCGATAGCGGCGCTCGCCCAGATTGTCGCGAATGCGATTGTCGAACTGTGCTTCGACCTCGAGCGGATCGAGATTGACCACGACCAGCAGATTGGCCGCACCCGGCGTCGCCTCCGAAGGGCGCACGACGACCGACACGTCGATGCCGCCCAGATCGCCCGTGGTCAGGATCGCGCGTTCCAGCTCGTCGACCATCACCGGCCCGCGCTTGATCAGCGGGGTGAAGCGGCGACGCACCATCTCGGTCAGCCGGGTCTTGCCGACCAGTCCGGCGCTCGACTTGAGCTGGATTTCGAGCGCATCGACGCTGCCCTCGACCACCTGCAGCACGACAACCCCGTCCTTCACCTCCTGTTCGGGCACGATGGCGAAGGACAATGCAAAACCGGCGTCGGCATAGACGCGGGTGAGCAGGTCGGCGGCGCGATAGATGTCGGCGAGCGTCAGATCCTGGCCCAGGAACGGCTTGAGCGGCGCCTGCAGCCGATCCTCGTCAAGATAGTTGAAGCCGGTGATGCGGAATTTCGTGACGCGCACCTTTTGGGTATCGTCGACGCTGTTCGGGTCGGTGCGCGGGCGATCGATGGTGAAGGGGGTGCGTGGGGTCGAAAGCGGCACCTCGGCGGCGCGGTTCTCGCGCTCGAACGTTCCGGCGGGAGGGCGCACGGCGCCAGGCAGCGCCTGCGCTGCCAGCGGCGCGGGAAGCAGCAAGGCTGCCCCGAAAGCTGAAAGGCACGCACGGGCCATCACGGCCTGCCGACCGCGCATTCTGCCCCAAGTCCGCCACATCGCCATGCGGTTCAAATGTTCCACTACCCCGAAGGGATTGAGAGGGTGCGACCCCGCCTCGGAACGTCGGGAATCCGTGCGGGAACGACCGGTTAGCAGCACCCCGATCCGGCAATGTGCACCGGATCACAGACGGCTGAAACCGGACGATCGTCCAGCGCGAAATCCCGCAAGGATAAACCGCTTCATTATGAAATCAGCAAACCTCGCCCCTGGTTCGATGTTAAGCATTGGCACAGACAAAAGGCGGTCACGTCCGTCAATGAGGTGTAATTTGGGGTGTGGTCACCGGGCTGCATGGT
>LSHP01000045.1 GCA_001555775.1 Acidovorax delafieldii
CACCAGCAGCACCTAAATCTCCACCGAAAATTACACCACGAGCGCGGACGCTAACCGATTGAACGGTGGATTAACGATGCCGTTCAGCCTCGCTCACCCCTCGTTTTGTCGCGGGCTGTGTCATTTTTGCCACCGGTGCCATGGCATCCCAGCCAATTGTCGGCACGAGGCAGCAGGTGTATCAGGCGGGCCATGACCGACACCCTTGAACGCCCCGAACTGACCGATCGGCTTGCCGCGCTGCTTGGCCCGAAAGGACTCACCACCGATGCGCAGGACCTGGCCCCCTGGCTGACCGACTGGCGCGGGCGCTATCACGGCGCAGCGATGGCGATGGTCGCTCCCGCCAATACTCAGGAACTCGCCGAGATTGTCCGCCTGGCGAGCGAGACCGGGACGCCGATCGTGCCCCAGGGCGGCAATAGCGGTATGGTCGGCGGCGCAACGCCCGATTCCGGTGGCAGCGCCCTGCTGCTCAGCACGCGGCGGATGAACGCGATCCGCGCCATCGACTCTGCCGCGCGCACGGTGGTCGCAGAGGCAGGCGTGGTGCTGCAGACGCTGCACGAGGCGGTCGCCGCAAAGGGGCTGCGATTCCCGCTGACGCTGGGGGGCAAGGGCTCCGCCACCATCGGTGGCCTCGTTTCGACCAATGCCGGCGGCACGCAGGTGCTACGCCACGGGACGATGCGGTCGCTGGTCGAGGGGCTGGAGGCGGTACTTCCCGATGGCTCGATCTATAACGGCCTCGCCACGCTCAAGAAGGACAATCGCGGGTACGACATCCGGCATTTGCTCGTCGGTGCCGAAGGCACGCTCGGCATCGTCACTGCCGCGACGCTGAAGCTGGTCCCCGCGTTGATCGACCGCGCCGTGGTTTGGGCCGGGGTAAAGTCGCCGCTCGCTGCGCGCGAACTGCTGGTGATGCTTGAGGCGCGCGCGGGCCGCGAGATGGAGGGTTTCGAGATCGTCCCCCAGCGTTGCCTCGCCAATGTGCTGCATCACATTCCCGGCACACGCGCTCCGCTCGGATCCACGCATCCCTGGCATGTGCTGATCGAATTCGCGCGCGACAATGTCGCAGCACCGCCGCCGCAGGAGCTGGCCGAAGCGCTGATGGCCGAAGCCTTCGAGCGCGACCTGGTGCAGGACGCGGCGATCTCGTCGAGCGAATCGCAGGCCGAGGCATTCTGGAAGCTTCGCGATTCGATTTCCGAGGCCGAGCGAGCCGAGGGCCCGGCGATGCAGCACGATATCAGCGTTCCGGTCGCAGACATGGCGAGGTTCATCATCGAGGCAGGCGCTGAAGTCGAAAAGCGCTTCCCGGGCACCGAAGTCGCGGCCTTCGGACATATGGGCGATGGCAATGTCCACTTCCATGTGGCCGCGCCCAAAGGTTCGGACCGGGCGACCTGGCCGGAGCATCCGGGCAAGGAAATCAGCGGCTTCGTGCACGATCTTGTTGTCGCGGCGGGCGGCTCGATCTCGGCCGAGCACGGCATCGGGCAGATGAAGCGGGACGAACTGGGGCGGCTGGGCGATTCTGCGCGGCTGATGGCGCTGCGCGCGATCAAGCAAGCATTCGACCCCAGGCATATCATGAACCCGGGCAAACTCGTGCCGCTTTGATGCCGCACTGACCGCAGTCCCTCTTGCGCCGGGCTTGCCAGCAACTTAAGGCGCTGCATCCGGTTTTACCGAAAAAATCCAATGTCAGCGGAGAATATTTCATGGCCAGTGCGCCGCAAGCCACCAACCTGCCGGTCCTTTTCAACGACCTGGTGCCGCTCAATTCCCAGGACCATGCAAAGTTCCGCTCGCGGACGCTGGAAGGCGCGCATTTCCTGAAGAACCAGCACGCGATCCCGCTGACGGCCGAGGAATTCAGCCAGGCGCAGCGCCATTATCCGATCATCTTCTCGGCAGGTCCGGACCCGGTTCCGCTGGCGCTGATGGGCATGAACGAGGGCGTCAACGTGTTCCTCGATGACGACGGCAAGTATCGCCGGCCCGCCTATGTGCCGGCCTATGTCCGTCGCTATCCGTTCATGCTCGCACGCCTGCGTCCGGATTCGCAGGAACTCTCGCTGTGCTTCGACCCGACCTGCGAGGCGCTGGGCGAGTTCGAGGAAGGCGAAGCCCTTTTCGACGGCGATCAGCCGAGCCAGACCACCAAGAACATCCTGCAGTTCTGTGAGGATTTCGAGCGCGCGGTTCAGGGCACCGCCTTTTTCATGGAAGAGCTCAAGAAGCACGACCTGCTGATGGACGGCGAGCTGAAGATCGAGCACCCGACGCTGGCCCAGCCTTTCGTCTATCAGGGCTTCCAGATGGTGAACGAGGAAAAGCTGCGCGAGCTGCGCGGTGACGAACTGCGCAAGATGAACCAGAACGGCGCGCTGCCGCTGATCTATGCGCACCTGTTCTCGCTGCAGAACATGCGCGACCTGTTTGCGCAGCAGGCGGCTGACGGCAAGGTGCCGAACCTTCAGGTTCCTGCTGCGGTCAACTGATCAAAGCTCGGGCGGGACTGCTGTACGATCAGCGCCCGCCCGACGCTTCCCGATCCCAGCGCGCGGCATCGGCATAGTCCTCGTCGCGCGGCTCGATCCAGACCTTGCCGTTTGCGCCTGTCTCGCTCTTCCAGAACAGCGCGCGGCTCTTCAGATAATCCATCAGAAAATCCGCCGCCTCGAATGCGGCGCGCCGATGTGCGCTTGCCGTCGCGACGAGTACGATCGGGTCGTGCGGTTGCATGTCGCCAACCCGGTGAATTACCAGCACCGCCTCGAGCGGCCACCGCTCGGCAACCTGATCGAGCATCGCGTCGATGCCGCGCTCGGTCATGCCCGGATAATGCTGCAGGCTGAGCGTCGTCACGCTGCCATCGCCGCTCGAGGCGCGCACCTGCCCGGTAAAGGTGACGATCGCGCCGGAATGGTTCAACGCCTTGCGGAACGCGGCGATGTCCGTCTCGGGATCGAATGGTGCAGCGGCGATCGTGACGCGCCTGAGCATCTCAACCTCCGCTGACCGGCGGCAGAAAGGCGAGCTCGTCGCCATCCGCGACCATCGCATCGCGATCGACGATCGTGCCGTTCAGCGCATAGCGCAGCCGGTCTTCCAGCAGCGCGCTGCCGAGCAGCCTGTCGCCCGCCTCCAGCACGCCGATCAGCGCGGCCACGCTGTGCGGCTCGGACAGCGTGATTGACCGCTCAATCCCTCCCGCCAGATCACCCAGCCGCCCGAAAAACAGCAGTTTCGCCATGGTGCGCTCAGCCGCCGGTGGTCGACATGTGCCGGGCAAGCGCGGGTGCGGCGCCTGGGGCATCGATATGGAAATCATGCCGCTCGGGCTTGGCACGGATCGCGCGCGTGAGCGCCGCGTCGAGCGCCGCATCGCTGTCCGGCCCGCGCATCGCCGCACGCAGATCGACGCGGTCGTTCTGGCCGAGGCACATGTAGATCTGACCGGTTGCGGTGACCCGCACCCGGTTGCATCCGGCACAAAAATTGTTGGTCAGCGGCGTGATCAGGCCGAGCCGCCCGCCGGTTTCGGCAATGTCGAAATAACGCGCCGGGCCGCCGGTCCTGTGGTCGCTGGGCGTCAGCGTCCACCGCTGCTCGAGTGTGTCGCGCACCTGCGGCAAGGGCAGATAATGGTCGAACCGGTCTTCCTCGACCTCGCCCAGCGGCATCACCTCGATCAGCGTCACGTCATGGCCTTTGCCATGCGCCCAGCCGATCAGCGCAGGAAGCTCGTGCTCGTTGAGCCCCTTGAGCGCGACCGCGTTGATCTTTATCTTCAGCCCCGCCCGGTCCGCGGCGTCGATACCGGCAAGCACCTTGTCCAACGCATCGCGCCGCGTGAGACGCGCGAACAGCGCGCGGTCGAGCGTGTCGAGCGACACGTTGATCCGCCGCACCCCTGCATCGGCCAAAGCGGCGGCATGTTCGGCAAGCTGGGTGCCGTTGGTGGTCAGCGTCAGCTCGTCGAGACCGTGGCCGATCTCGCGTCCCAGCCGTTGCACCAGCGTCATCACGTCGCGCCGCACCAGCGGCTCGCCCCCGGTCAGCCGGATCTTGCACACGCCGCGCTCGATGAAAGCAAGCGATAGCCGGTGCAGTTCCTCGAGGCTGAGCACCTCCGCCTTGGGCAGAAACTGCATGCGTTCGGGCATGCAATAGGCGCAGCGCAGATCGCACCGGTCGGTTACCGACAGGCGGACATAGCTGATGCGGCGGGCAAAGCCGTCGATCAGCGGGCGGGCTGCGACCTGGGTCATTCCGATAGCGTTATCGCATGCATGCGTCCGCGCCCACCATCAATTTTGTGACGGCTCGGCCGCCGGTGCCTTGTTCGGCACCGGAACGATCAGCGGTGCATGCCGCCAGCGCACCAGCAGCCGCACCAGATCGAGGCCCGACAGCCCGAGCGTCGCGGTATTGCGCAGCGGATGGACATTGACGCGCGGCTGCGCCGCCAGCACCTCGTCGAGCACCAGCTGTACCTTGCCCGCCTTGTCGTTGAACGCGGCGAGCGGCGTCACCGATCCGGGCGTGATGCCGAGCAGTTCGACCATCTCGTCGCCCGAGCCGAAGCTGAACCGCCCTGCCCCCACCAGATGCCGGAGCGCGCCCAGATCTACCTGCTTTTCCGCGAGCACGGTGACCAGATAAAACTGGCCGCTGGTGTCCTTGAGGAACAGGTTCTTGGTGTGCGCTCCGGGGATGGCGCGCTCGATCGCACTGCTTTCGAGCACGGTGAACACCGCCTCATGCTCGACCTGGTCGAAGGCGATGCCCGCAGACTGGAGTTCGGCATGGAGGCGGCTGTCATCGGTCATCAAGCGGTCCTCAATTCGCCGCCATGGCGAGCTTCTGGAAGAATTGCAGTTGCGGTACGCGCAGATCGCCGCCGCTCGCCTTGGGCCAGTTGCTCACCACCGCAACGACCAGGTTCTTCTGCGGAACGATCAGGATCGCTTGGCCGAAAATGCCCTGCCCGCCCCAGGCGCCGCCCGGATAGGTCCACCACTGATAGCCATAGCCGAAGCCCGGCAGGCCGATCGGCGCCTGTTCCTTGCCCGCCTCGGCAAACCAGCCATCGGGCACCTGGCCTTTGCCGCCTTCGAGCGCGAACAGTCCCATGCGGGCATAATCGGCCAGCCGGATCGAGAGGCAGCAGCCGCCGACATTCTGCCCGGCGGAATCGACCATCCAGAACAGGTCGCCCTCGAAGCCCGCCGGCTTGACGATCTTCTCCTGCGCATATTCGGTCAGCGTCTTGCCCGTCGCACGCTGGACGATCACGCCAATGAGGTTGGTTTCACCCGTCTTGTAAACCCATTTGGTTCCGGGCTCGGCCTCGCGCGGCAAAGTCTTGAGGTAAGCGGTATTGGGGTCCTCTCCAGGGCCCACGGGCACGGAGAGCATCTTCACAACGTCGCTGTTCGGGTCGGTATAATCCTCGTTCCACTTGACGCCCGAGGTCATGGTCAGGATCTGCTTGACCGTAACGCCGTCATAGCCGCTGCCCTTGAGTTCAGGCACATATTTGGTCACCGGATCGTCGATCGAGGCGATGAAACCATCCTTCACCGCCGCCCCGACCAGCGTCGAGGTGAACGACTTGGCGACCGAGAAGCTGGTCCAGCGGTCCTCGGGCTTCATCCCCAGCCCGTATTTCTCGAGCCGCACCTTGCCGTCCTGGATCACCATCAGGCCCGCGACATTCTGCGCGGCCATGAAGGCTTCGACCTCGGCATCGGTAATGGCGAGCGGTTCACCCTTGGGCAACGCACGCGGGGTGCCGTGCTGCGCCGTAGTGCCGGGGAACTGCGCCTCCATGGCGCGGAAGTTCGCTGCGCGCTGCGCATCGGACCAGAAAAGGATCTGCGCGCCGGCGGTGCGGACCTTTTCGAGTTCAGCCGGGCTCATCTGGGTGATCGACTTGACCGCCGGTGCCGCCTCATCTTTTGCAATCGCGACGCCACCCGCGCCGATGGCCAGCGCACAGGCTGCTGCAAAACTCGTCCAGACCCGCATAACCTTCTCTCCTCTCACGATTTTATCTTTGCATGGGCGGCCAGCGCCCGTTCCCTGGCTTCCTTATGCCCGATCAGCTTCCTGGGATAGCCCTTCACATATTTGCCCGCCGCCTCGGGATCGTGGATCGCCTTGTCCGACAGACCGGCCAGTTCAGGCACCCATTGCCGAATATAGCCGGCCGCATCGAACTTCTCCGACTGGGTGAGTGGCGCCATGATCCGCACGAACATGTTCGAATCGACACCGGTGCCCGAGGTCCATTGCCAGTTGGTGGCGTTGGAGCCGTAATCGGAATCGACCAGCGTGTCCCAGAACCACTTTTCGCCCTCGCGCCAGTCGACCAGCAGATGCTTGATCAGGAACGAGGCGGTGACCATGCGGACGCGGTTGTGCATCCAGCCGGTCGCCCAGAGCTGGCGCATCCCGGCATCGACCAGCGGATAGCCGGTGCGGCCCTGCTGCCAGGCACGGATATCTGCCGCTACGTCCTTGTCCGCCGGGTCGCGCCAGGGGAACTTGTCGAAACCGTCGCGGGCATTGGCCTTGGCATAATCGGGATATTGCAGGATCACGTTCTGCGCATAATCGCGCCAGACCAGTTCCTTGAGGAAGGTCTCGACCGAGCCGCCTGCCTCCATCGTCGCATGCCAGATAGTCGCAGGCGAAATCTCGCCGAAATGCAGATGCGGCGACAGGCGCGAGGTGCCTTCGACCGAAGGCAGGTTGCGCTGCTCATCATAGTGCCGGGCGCGGTCCAGAAACTGCTCGAGCCGCTCCGCTGCGCCCGCCTCGCCCGGCGTCCATTCCTCCGCAAAACCCTTGGCCCAGTCAGGCTTGGTCGGCAGCAGCGCCCAGTCGCCAAGCGTGTCGCTCTCGGGCCAGTTTTCCGGCGCATCGAGCCTCTTCGGAGCCGGCACCGGCGCGGGCGGCGGCATGTGCTGCGCCAGCGCGCGCCAGAAGGGCGTGTAGATCTTGTAGGGCTGGCCGCTGCCCGTCGTGACCGATCCGGGCGGCATCAGGTAATTGCCGTGATGGCATTCGAGCGTGCAGCCCTCAGGCAGCTTGTCCTTGAGTGCGCGCTCGGCATTGCGCCACCAGGGCTCGTAATGGCGCAGGCAGCGGATCGCGGCGGCATCGGTCTCTTTCGCCAGCTTTGCCAGCACATCGGCCGCGACACCGCGCTTCAGGATCAGCCGCGAGCCGATTTTCTCGAGATCGGCCGCCAGCGACGCAAGGCTGTGGTGCAGCCACCAGCGCGATGCGCCGCCCATCTTGCGGTGTTTCGGCGTCTCGTCATCGAGCACATAGATCGGGATCACGGGCCCGGCCTTGGCGGCGGCGGCGAAAGCGGGCTGGTCGGCAAGGCGCAGGTCTCGGCGCAGCCAGACGATCACGGGGCGGGTCATGGATTGTCCTTCACATCGACTGTGACCGTGAATCGGTCGGCAATCGGTGAACTGTCGAAGCGCGCGTCGCGCAGAACCACCCTTTTGCCCCCCGATATGTCGGTCAGCCGTGCATATGGCATCCGCGCCCAGAACAAAAAGGCCCGCGCATCAGCATTTTGTGCGGCGGCGCGCGCGACCCAGGGACTGGCCATGTTGGTCGCCGCGCTGCCCGGCTGCAGCGTCAGTGCTGGGGTACCCAGAGCGTCATAGGCCCCGCGCCCGATCATCGCATCGCCGCGCCACAGCATCGCGCGCTGCCAGAACAGCACGGGCACCGCATTGGCGATCACCAGATCGGGGCTGATGCCGCGTTCGGTCTCCAGCCTCTGCGCCACCTGCGCCTCGGCATGGCTCGAGAGTGCATAGTTGCCCGTGATGTAGAGCAAGGCCAGAACCAGCACCGCCTGCGCGGGCCGTTCCCAGCCCGGCCGCCCCGCAGCCTCCCATTTGCGCGACAGCCAGATGCCGAGCGGCAGGATCGTCCACAGCACGGCATCGACAATGAACAAGGTATCGCCAAAAAACCAGCGCGGCGCGAAGGGCTCAAGCAGGCGGATGCCGTAATTGTTGAGATAATCGAGCGCCGGATGCGACAGCGTGCCAATATAGGCGAGCAGCAGTAGCGAGCCTGGTCGCACCGGCAGGCGACTCTGCGGGCGCTTGCGCCGCCGCACCTGCCAGCGGTCGAACCAGACCATTGCCACCGTGAGCAAGATAGGCAGCAGCAGCAGCGCAATCGGCCCATGCGTCACGCCGCGTCGCAGCGCCAGCGACTGGGTGCCGAGCACGCTCAGCACCGCATCGATATCGGGCAAATTGGCCCCGATGATCAGCGTCGGCACCGCGAGCCCCGTGAGCCGCTTGAGCCCTGCTTGGCCCAGCGCCCATCCGGCAAGGCTGTGGGTGAAATTGTCCACGCGGCTATTCCTTCATCGCCGGGAAACGCGCGAAGCGGACATTTTCCATCACCGCATTGTCGCAGGACCGGTGCCCCTCTGATGGATCAACGACAGTGATGGTGCCGCGCCCCACCGGAATGCCGGTCTCGTGCCCGATGTCGAAGACAAAGGCTGTGTCCTCATCAATCCCGATCCCGGTCACCGCGTCCGCTTCGATACAGGCCACTGCGCGAATGAGCCGCGTCAGCCGTGCGCGCTGACTGAAATGCTGGTCGAACACGATGCCGGGAAGGAATCCCAAGCCGCGGCCCAGCACCAGCGGCACGTCGCGGGCGTCCTCGGCCCTACTGTCGCAATCTTTGAAATCGCGCGAGACGGGTGCGGTCAGCGCCACCTCGGGGCTGCCGCAGGCGATCATATGCTCGCCCATCACCGCTGCGCCCGCGCTGGTCCCTCCGATCACCGCGCCCGCTTCGAGCCGCTTGCGCATCGCCGCGAGCATAGGTGTGTCGCTGCCGTCATCGTTCACCAACGCGGCCATGATCCGCATCTGATCGCCACCCAGCATCCATATCAGCCCCGCATCGGCCAGTTTGGCAACTTCTGACGCATCGCGCGCACCATCGGCCCAGGCGGATTCATCGGTCTCGGGCGTATCGGGATCATCCGCTATCGCAACCCGGACGGTAGCAATCCGGGCGGGATCGATACCATGCGCAGCAAACGCCTTGATCGCCCGGGGCACCGATCGCCCGATAATGCCAGAAGCAGCTGGAATTATCGCGACCGTCGGCGAGCCTGCGGGCATCGCCTTGACCAGAGCGTCATAAACATCCGCATTGTCGTCCGCCAAAGCACCGCCGACGACCACGACCGTCCCCTGATCGGCCGAAGCCGGGGTCGCCGCCGCAGCCAGCAATAGTGCCCCCCAGAGCCGCATCAGCCAGGCCAGCCTTCCGCGCGGCCGAGCAGCGCGCGCAGATCGGCGAGCGCCTGGTCTTCGCCGCTCACCTTGATCGCGGCCATGCCCAGTGCCGCTGCGGGTTTGCAGTTCACCCCCAGATCGTCGAGATAGATGCACGCCGCCGGGGCGATGCCGATCGCCTCGCACATCATCGCATAGATGCGCGGATCGGGCTTGCGTACGCCTGCCTTGCTGCTTTCGATGACATGGTCGAACCGCGCCATGATCGCCGCGATCTCGGCGGCGCGCGCATCGTCGAACACCATCGCCGATCCCTTGCCCGCGCGGACATTGTTGGTGATGCAGCCGATGGTCAGCCCTTCCGCCTTGAGCGCATCGAGCGCCGCGACCATGCGGGGGCGCACATCGCCTGCCAGGCAGGCGATGACGTCGCTGCCCCGGATCGCGAGTCCCAGCGCCGCCGCCTCTTCGGCAAAGGCGCTATCGAACGCGCTCGCATCGATCTCCGCCCGCTCGAACCGTGCCCAGGCATTGTCGTCGGGGTTGGTCGCGTTGATCCGCCGCACGCAATCGCGCGGCAACCCGCGTTCGGCCTCGAGCCGGTTGAACGCCTCGAACGGCGACGAAGTAATCACCCCGCCGAAATCGAAAATGACGGCTTCGAAGCTCATGGAACGATGACCAGCCCCGTCTTGGCATCGGCCTTGCCCGCAACCGCCTCGGCATAGGCGGCGAGTGCAGCCTCGGCCCCCTGGCGCTTGTCAATCGACAGCAGCTTGGGCGCAAGATCGGCAAAACCGAGCCAGGCCGCTTCGAGCTTCTGGCGGAACCCGTCAGGGCCCCATTCGGAGATGCGCTTTTCGCTGCGGCCCGGGGCAAAGAACATCTGACGCGGCGGGCCTGCGATGGCCCCAGCGTCATCATTGGCATCCCAATGCGACTTGCCGACAACGATCGAAGCTTTCAGCGCATCGCCGAAATGGTTGTGGACGCTTGCCGCGACCTTGGGGTTGCCCGCCATGTCGACCATTGCGCTCGGCACGCTGGCGTCCATCGCAGCAATACCGTCATACGCGACGACCCGGTCATAGAGGCCGAGCTGCTCGACATAGGCGACGTTGCCCGCGCTGGTGAGCCCCACGATCTGCGGCCCACCGCTGCGCTGCTTCAGCGCGTGGGCCAGGCCAATCGCGGTCTTGCTCGACGCGCTCGCCACCAGGATTTGCTGCGCAGCATAATCGCCTTCGTCCTCGAGCTGATCGGCAATCAGCCAGCCGGTGAGGAACAGCGGGCGGAAGACCGGCCAGTAGTCGTGATCCTGCGCGCGATAGTCCCCCAGCGCATCGAGCCTCTGATACTGGTTGTAGATGATCGGCAAGGTGCTGCGCCGCGGGGTCATGTCGGTAAAGCCGTTCGCGCTGACCCGGTCCGGCTGCAGCACGGCGTGGCTCGCCATCGGATAATAGCCGTAATAGCGCGTCCCCACCGGCACGTCGGGATGGTTGCTGCGGCTCACCGTGGCAAAGCCCCAGACGGGCAGCCGGCCCGGCGCGTCGCGCTCAGCGAAGAAATCCCAATAGCCCTGATCGTTGCCGAACAGGCCGAGCGGCTTGCCGAACACTGCATAGGTCACGTTGTTCGCGGTCATCGCGTAGAGGTCGAGCTTCACCTCGATCGCGCCTTCGGGCAGGTCGGCCTGCGCCTCCTCGACGATGCGAGCGTCAGCGATAGTGTCACGGTCGATATCGATCGCCCAGCGTTGGTCGGTCATATGGTTGTCCCTCAATCCAAAAATTCCAGTCTTCGTCACCCCCGCGAAGGCGGGGGTCCCGCTTGTCCCATCGTGCACGACCGCAAAGCGGGATCCCCGCCTTCGCGGGAATGACGATCAAGCATTCAGATAATTCAGCTTCGCCCCGCCGCGTGGCCAGTCCATCTTGACCAGCCTGCCGGTGCCCGAGAGCGTGATGTACGCGGTTTTCAAGTCCGGCCCGCCGAAGCAGATATTGGTCGTGAACGGATCGTCGGTCGCGACGAACTCGACCAGCTCGCCATCCGGAGACACCACCGAAATCCCGCTCTGGCCGATGGTGGCGACGCACACATTGCCCGCGCCATCGACCGCCAGCGAATCGAAGAACGTGTATCCCGACGGGCTATAGAGAAAGGTGCCGCCCGGCCCGAGCAACCCCTGGCTGAACGCGATCTCGCCGGGCGCAGCAATGTCATAGGCCCAGAGCTTGCAGGTATAGGTCTCCGCGACATAGAGCGTCTTGCCGTCAGGCGAGAGCCCGATCCCGTTGGGATTTTCCATCGGGAAGATGACTTCCTTGAGCAGCGAGCCATCGGCGCGTGCATAGAACACGCCGGTCACGTCGCGCTCGCGCCGCCGGGTCTTGCCGTGATCGGTGAACCAGAAGCCGCCGGCATCATCGAACACGATGTCATTGGGCCCGCGCAGCGTGCAGCCGAAATCGCCCGACTTGTAGAGCGTCTCGACGGCGCCGGTCTCGAGGTCCACGCGCTCGATCCTTCCGCCGGAATAATCGTCGGGCTGGCCATGCGGGATCAGCAGGCCTGCGCGCTCGACATAATGGAAGCCGCCATTGTTGCAGACATAGAGCTTGCCATCGGGACCGATCGCCGCGCCATTCGGGCCCCCACCCAGCTGCGCCACGACATGCTGCGTGCCATCAGGCGCGACGCGCGTGACGCAGCCGCGCTCGATCTCGACCAATACGACGCTACCATCTGGCATCGCCACCGGCCCTTCAGGAAAGCGCAGGCCTTCGGTTACCAGTTCCATCCAGAATCCCCTCGCTTACATTCTTGTCAGCGCATCATTGCGACAGTCAGCTCCCCTGTCCACAGCAGAAAACGCGGGCTTGAGCCAAAGCCGATTCGGTCCTAGACGCTCGCCTTTAATGACATCGCCGAACACGCCCTCCGCCCGCCGCCCTGCCAGCGATTACCCGCCCGGCAGCATGGCCTTTCCCCACCGGCATCTGCTGGGCATCGCTGGTTTGCAGCCCTGGGAGATCGAGTTCCTGCTCGACGAGGCGGAGCAATGGGTGGATCTGAACCGTCAGGCGAGCAAGCATGACGACCGGCTGGCGGGCCTGACGCTGATCAACGCGTTCTTCGAGAATTCGACGCGCACGCTGCTGTCGTTCGAGATCGCGGGCAAGCGCCTGGGCGCGGACGTGGTCAACATGCACGCCGCGCAATCGAGCGTCAAAAAGGGCGAGACGCTGATCGACACCGCAGTGACGCTCAATTCGATGCGTGCCGATGCCATCGTCATCCGTCACGGCAGCTCGGGCGCGGTGCAGTTGATCGCCGACAAGGTGGGTTGCCCGGTATTGAACGCAGGCGACGGCACACACGAACACCCGACCCAGGCGCTGCTCGATGCGCTGACGATCCGCCGCCGCAAGGGGCAGATCGCCGGGCTGCGGGTCGCGATCTGCGGCGACATATTGCACAGCCGGGTGGCGCGTTCGAACATGATCTGCCTTTCCACGCTGGGCGCGGATGTACGCGTCGCGGGCCCCCCGGCGCTGATGCCGCCTGCGGTCGAATCGATGGGCGGCACCCCATGCCGCAGCTTTGCCGAGGCGCTCGACGGGGCCGATGTCGTGATGATGCTGCGGCTGCAGAACGAGCGGATGCAGGGCCAGTTCATCCCCTCGCCGCGCGAATTCCGCCACCTTTACGGTCTTACCGATGCAAAGCTGGCGCTGGCCAAGCCCGACGCGCTGGTGATGCACCCCGGGCCGATGAATCGCGGGATCGAAATCGACAGCCATATCGCGGACAATGTCCAGCGCTCCGCCATCACCGATCAGGTCGAGATGGGGGTCGCGATGCGCATGGCGTGCCTCGACGTGCTGACCCGCAGACGCCGCGGCATGGAGGGCTGGGCATGAGCAAGACGCCGCTGGCTCCGCTGAGCATCGTCAATGGGCGCCTGGTGCTGCCCGACGAAGCAGAACCCGTACCGGGCGGCATTCGCGTGCTGGGCGACCGCATCGCCGAGATCGGCAGCATCACGCCGGTCGCGGACGACCGCATCCACGATGCCAAAGGCGCGCTGATCGCGCCGGGCCTGGTCGACCTCGGCGTGTTCGCGATCGACCTGCCCGCCTTTCATTTCGGCGGGATCAGCCGCGCGGCGCTGATGCCCGATCAGAACCCGCCGCTCGATCATCCGGCCCGGGTGCGCTTTGCCGCCTATTCGGGCAAGCCGGATTTCTGGGTTCACCCGCTCGCCGCTGCGACGCGCGATCTGGCGGGTGCCGAGATGGCCGAGATCGCGCTGATGCAGGAAGCAGGCGCGCGCGCGGTCGCCACCGGTCGGCGCTGGATCGTCGATACCGGGGTGATGCACCGGCTGATGCAATATTGCGCGATGCTGGGTCTGCCGCTGATCATGCACAGCCAGGACCATGGCCTGTCGGGCACGGCGGTGGCCACTTCAGGTGAGATGGCAACCCGGCTCGGTCTGCCGCAAGCGCCCGCCGAGGCCGAGAGCATCGCCATCGCGCGCGACTTGGCGCTGGTGCGGATGACGGGCGCCCGCGTCCATTTCCGCCAGGTGACGACGCGCGGCGGGCTGGCGCTGATCCGCGCGGCCAAGGCCGAGGGGCTGAGCGTCACCGCCGGAATCACGCCAGCGCACCTGTTCCTCTCCGATGTGGCGCTCGGCGGGTTCCGCACCTTCGCGCGACTCTCGCCGCCGCTGCGCAGCGAGGATGATCGCCAGGCCGCGCTCGAAGCGGTCAAGGACGGCACGATTGATGTCATCGCGTCGGGCCACGACCCGCGCGGGCCCGAGGACAAGCGCCTGCCCTTTGCCGATGCCGCGCCCGGCATGGCGGGGGCGGAAACGCTGCTGCCGCTGTCGCTGGGGCTGGTGCGCGATGGCCTGATCTCGACCGGACGACTGTTCGACCTGATCGCCGCCAACCCGGCCAAGCTGCTCGGCGTCCAGGCGGGGGCGCTGCGCACCGGGCACGAGGCGGATATCGTGCTGATCGATCCCGATCGGCCCTGGCAGGTCGATTCGGGCAAGATGGCGGCGGCTGCGGGCAACACGCCGTTCGACAAGCTGCCGGTGCAGGGCCGCTGTCTCGCGCTGTTCAAGGGCGGCAGGCTGGTCGACCAGCGCAGCGGCTGAAGGCGTCGCCGCGCTGGTCAGTGCAGCTTCAGCTTGGGCCGCACGATCTGGTTCACATGGCCGATGACGATCAGCGATATGCCGCGCCACCAGCCGTGGATCGCGATCAGGTGCATGCGGTAGAGCGATTGGTACGCCCAGCGCGCCAGTCGGCCTTCCACCGCCATGCGCCCGCCGACCAGATTGCCCATCAGGCTGCCCACGGTGGAAAAGCGGCTCAGCGAAACCAGCGAGCCATGGTCCTTGTAGACGAAATCCTTGAGCGGCTTGCCTGCCTGCATCCGGCAGAGATTGTCGAACACATGGCTCGCCATCTGGTGCGCGGACTGCGCGCGCGGGGGGATCGGGCGTTCCTGGCCCGGCAGCAGACATGACGCGCAATCGCCGAGCGCGAAGATATGGTCGTCCAGCGTCGTCTGCAGCGTCGGCCTGACCACGAACTGGCTGAGCCGATTGAGCTCCAGATCGCTCATCTCGGTCACGCCGTCCGCGCCCTTCACGCCGGCGGCCCAGACGATCAGATCGGCGGCAATCTGCTCGCCCCTTTTCGTTTCGACCGAATGCGCGTTCACCTGCACGACCTGGGTGTTCTCGCGCACGCTGACACCGAGCTGCTCGAGTTCGTGCCGCGCGGTGCCTGCCAGCTCGGCATCGATCTGCGGCAGGATGCGCAGCCCCGCCTCGAGCAGCGTGACCTCGAGCTTGCTCTCGTCGAACACCTCGAGGCCGTAATAGCGCAGCGACTTGGCCGCGTTGTACAGTTCCGCAGACAGCTCGACCCCAGTCGCACCGCCGCCGATGATGCAGATCCGCACCCGCGCCTCGGGATTGCCGGTGTTATGCTCGTGATTGGCGCGCAGGCACGCATTGAGCAGCTTCTGGCGGAAACTGTCCGCCTGGCCGCGATGTTCGAGAAACTGGGCATGTTCGCGCACGCCCGGTACACCGAAATCGTTCGACACGCCGCCAAAGGCGAGCACCAGATAATCGTAACGGATCCGGTGCCGCCCGATCACTTCCTTGCCCTGGTCATCGAGCAGCGGCGCGGTGGTGATATGCCGCGTGGTGCGGTCGATGCTCTCGAGCGCGCCGTTGAAGAAGCGATAGCCCCAGCGCACGGCATGACCGCCATAGCCGACCTCGTCGAGATTGGCATCAAGCGAGCCTGCCGCGACCTCGTGCAGCAGCGGCTTCCAGATATGGGTCAGGTTGCGGTCGACCAGAATGATGTCGTGCTTCTCGCGGCCATATTTGCTGCCGAGCCTGCGCACCAGCTCGAGCCCGCCAGCGCCTCCGCCCACCACGACAATCTGCGTCTTCTGGTCGCTCACACCGGTCCCCTGAATAGTGTCAAGCAAAGTTAACACATATTATCGGGTCACCAAGCGATTTGGCGCGCCCGACCCGATAAAGTTCAGGCGCGGCCGAACGGGCGATTGAGCTGCACGATCTTGGCGTTGAGCATCGCCGCAAAGCTGACCCACACAAGATAGGGCACGATCAGCCAGCTCGCGAGTACCGAATAGGGCCTGAGCCACACGCACATCGCGAATACCGACGCCCAGAGGAAGACAACCTCGACCAGAGCCCAGTCGGGCCGCTTGAACTTGAAGAACAGGGGCGACCAGAGCAGGTGAAACACGAAATTCGCGACATAGAGCGCGATGACGATCATCCGGTCGCCTTGCGTCTGCGTGCCGTTCCAGGCGAGCACCGCCGCCCAGGCGGCGAGGCCCAGAATGACCGTCCAGGCCGGGCCGAACAGCCAGTCGGGCGGTTGCCAGCTCGGTTTCCTGAGGTTCTTGTACCAGGCTCCGATCTCGGTCAGCAGCCCGCCCGCGCCGCCCAGAATGACGGCCCAGGCGATTGCGGCGATGACGGGGGTGCTGAACATGGGTCAGCACATGGGGTTGAGGGACAGACAAGACAATGCCATCGGCTGTCAACGCGCATCTTTGCTTGCCGCCAGCAGCCCAAGCTGCTGATATGGTTGCCAATGTTACGAAGACAAAAAGGGGGTTCCTGATGCGTATCCGTCACCTGCTGGTCGCCAGCAGCTTCGCCGTACTGACCATGGCATTGCCCCTAGCTACACATGCGCAGGAGGCGGTGAAGCCCTCGCTGACGCTCAAGGCTGCAAAGGCGCAATTCCGCCCCGTCAGCTTCAGCGGCACCCTGCCCGCAGCTTCGGGAACGCTGGTGCTGCCGCTCGCCAGCGAAGCCGATCTCGCGAGCCGCGCCAGCGCCCTGTCCGAAGCCGAGCGCACAGCGATCGCCCGCGCGCTGGCCTCAGCCGAGTTCGACTACACGTCCGGCACGCTCAGCCTACGCGGTATCGGCAGATGGGATCGTATCCATGTTGTCGGCACCGGATCGGACATGGGCGCGGCAGCCGTCCAGAAGCTCGGCGTCGCGGCCGGGCGCGCGCTGATGAAGGACAAGGGTCCGCTGACCGTGCTCGCCAGCGGCCTGCCTGCCGAGGCGGTGGCAGAGCTCGCCACCGGCATGGGCATCGGCGAATATCGCTCGGACCTCTATCAGGCCAAGGCGCGCGAGGCCGCTGCGATGGCTGCAACGACGATCGTCACCGAGAACGGCGAGGCGGCACGCGCAGCCTATGAAGGGCGCGGCAAGCCGCTGATCGAGTCGATGGCGTTTGCGCGCGACCTTTCGAACGAGCCGGCGAACGTCATCTATCCCGAAAGCTTTGTGGAGCGCACCCGCGCCGCCTTTGCGGGCGTCCCCGGGGTCACGATCGAGGCGCTCGACGTACCTGCGATGGAAAAGCTCGGCATGGGCTCGATCCTCGGCTCGGGCCGGGGTTCGGCGCGGCCGCCGCGCATGCTGATCGTGCGCTATACTGGTCGCGGCGCGCCCTCCACCGGCCCCGTTGTGCTCGCAGGCAAGGGCATCACCTTCGACAGCGGCGGGATCTCGCTCAAGAATGGTAGCGGTATGGGCGACATGAAGTTCGACATGTCGGGCGCGGCGAGCGTTGTCGGCGCAGCGCTGGCGCTGGCCAAGTCGCGCGCGCCGGTCGATGTCGTCGCGATCGCGGCGCTGTCGGAAAACATGCCCGACGGCAACGCTGCGCGCCCCGCCGATGTGCTGCAGGCGATGAACGGCAAGACGATCGAGATCATCTCGACCGATGCCGAAGGACGGCTCGTCCTCGCCGACGCGGTCGCCTATGCCGATGCGAAGCTCAATCCCGCGGCGATCGTCGACATGGCGACATTGACCGGCGCGATCATGACCGCATTGGGCGACGATTATGCAGGCCTGTTCAGCCGCCACGATCCTCTCGCCGATCAGCTGATGAAGGCGGGCGATGCGAGCGGCGACGCGCTGTGGCGCATGCCGCTGCACCCCAGCTATGCCGAGGACACCAAATCGACCATCGCCGATATCAAGAATTCGGGTGCGGGTGGCGCCGGAGCCGGCGCGGGCGCGCATTTCATCGGCGCGTTCGTAAAGCCCGAAACGCCCTGGGCGCATATCGACATTGCCGGCATGGCATGGGGCGGCGCGAACGACCTCAAACCGGCAGGCTCGACCGGCTATGGCGTGCGCCTGCTCGAGCGCTTCGTGCGCGATTTCCAGCCGGTGCCCAAGGTGGCGGGCGAGTAATCGCACGACACTGACCCGTCACTCCCGCGAACGCGGGGGTCCCGCTTTCTTGATCCGGCGTCCGGAAAAAGCGGGATTCCCGCGTTCGCGGGAACGACGGTGGGGCGCGACGCCTTGAGCTACACCCGCTCGATCAGCATCGCGATCCCCTGCCCCACGCCGATGCACATGGTCGCGATGGCATAGCGTCCGCCGGTGCGCTGCAGTTCCTCGGTCGCAGTCAGCGCCAGACGCGCGCCCGACATGCCGAGCGGATGGCCGAGCGCAATCGCACCGCCATTGGGGTTCACATGCGCCGCATCGTCGGGCAGGCCGAGCTGGCGCAGCACGGCCAAGCCCTGGGCCGCAAAGGCCTCGTTGAGTTCGATGACATCGACTTCGGCGAGCTTAACCCCGGTGCGCCCAAGCAGCTTCTGCACCGCAGGTGCCGGGCCAATGCCCATGATCCGCGGCGGCACGCCCGCCACTGCCGTGCCGATGATCCGCGCACGCGGGGTCAGGCCGTTGCGCGCCGCTGCCGCTTCCGATGCGACGATCAGCGCCGCCGCGCCATCGTTGACGCCGCTGGCATTGCCCGCCGTCACCGTACCGCCGGGGCGCACGATCGGCTTCAAGGCCGAAAGCGCCTCGATCGAGGTCATGCGCGGATGCTCGTCGGTGTCGACAATCAGTGGCTCGCCCTTGCGCTGCGGGATGCTGACGGGAACGATCTCCGCCGCCAGACGACCCGATTCCTGCGCGGCGGCGGCGCGCTGCTGGCTGCGCAGCGCGAACGCATCCTGATCGGCGCGGGCGATGCCGAAATCCTCGGCGACATTCTCCGCCGTCTCGGGCATCGAATCGACGCCGTGCACCGCCTTCATCAGCGGATTGACGAAGCGCCAGCCGATGGTGGTGTCATAGACCGCATTGTCGCGCGCGAAAGCAGTCCCGGCCTTGGGCATCACGAACGGTGCGCGGGTCATGCTCTCGACCCCGCCTGCGATCATCAGATCGGCCTCGCCCGCGCGGATCGCGCGCGCGGCGCTGCCCACGGCATCGAGCCCCGATCCGCACAGCCGGTTGATCGTCGCACCGCCGACCGTTTCCGGCAGGCCCGCCAGCAGCGCGGCCATGCGCGCGACGTTGCGATTGTCCTCGCCCGCCTGGTTGGCACAACCCAACAGCACGTCATCGATCGCCGCAGCATCGAGACCCGGATTGCGGCCCAGAAGCGCGCGCAGCACGATGGCGGCCAGATCGTCAGGCCTGACGCTTGCCAGCCCGCCGCCATAACGTCCGATCGGTGTGCGAACGGCATCGCAGATAAAGGCATCGGTCATGGCAGATCCTCTCGCTTTTTGGCCCCGGTGGTGTCAGCCCCGGAAATTGTCCTTGGCGGCGCGGCGCTCGGCGAGTTCTTCGGCGGAGCGGGCGCGCATGAAGGGATTGGTCGCGCGTTCGAGCGCGATCGTGGTCGGCACGGTCGGCTCGCCCCGCGCGCGCATTGCGAAGACCTGCTCCATCCGCTCGGCCAACGCCTGGTTATCGGGCTCGGCGACCAGCGCATAGCGTCCGTTCGATTCGGTATATTCGTGCGCGCAATAGACCTGCGTCTCGCCGGGCAGCGCCGAGAGCCGCGTCATATTGTCGAACATCTGCTCGGCCGTGCCCTCGAACAGCCGGCCGCAGCCCATCGCGAACAGCGTATCGCCGACGAAGATCGTCTGCTCTTCGGACAGATGATAGGCGATATGCCCTGCGGTGTGCGCAGGCACATCGATCACGTCAGCCTTCAGCGGACCCAGATGCACGACATCGCCGCCCTTCACCGTCACGTCAAAGGTCGCTATTCGATCGCGCTCGGCCTCGGGGCTGGTGATTGCGCAGCCAGTCGCCGCCTTGATTGCGGCATTGCCGCCGACATGATCAGGGTGCCAGTGCGTGTTCCAGATCTGCGTGATCGTCCAGCCGCGCGCCTTGGCTTCAGCGAGCACCGGCTCGGCCTCGGCGGGATCGATGACGACGGTCTCGCCGCTCACCGGCTCATGCACCAGCCAGATATAATTGTCGGACAGGGCGGGAATGCGGGCAATTTCGATCATGCGCCGGTTGTGCCCAATCGCGCCCGGATTGCCAAGGGCACTTGGCCCCTGCTCGACGTTAAAGAGGGAGGTGGTGGACAGGGCTGGATTCGAACCAGCGTACGCTCTCGCGGGCAGATTTACAGTCTGCTGCCATTAACCACTCGGCCACCTGTCCACACATTTCCCAGTGCGTTTGGCCGTTCCGAAGAGGGCCGTCTCTGCCGAGAGGCGGTCCCTTGAACAATTCGCGCTTGCCTGTCAATGCCGACAGGACGAAAAGCTTGATCTTACCACCTCGGCGACCCGTTCGCCCAAGAAAGATACACACCAACATGGCAAAACGCGGCGCACGCAACCGCAACCGCAAGGCGGGACTCGAGGGCGGCAAGCTGCCGCGATTCTGGGGGACGCACGCCTGCGAGGCGGCGTTCAACAATCCCGAACGGCAGATTCGCTGGATTCGCGGCACGCGCGAGGCACTGGCGCAATTCGATCTGCCCACGGGCGTGTCGGTCGAATTTGCCGATGTCGCCGACCTTGCCCGGCTGGTCGCGCGCGATGCGCCGCACCAGGGAATCGTCATCGAGGTCGAGCCGCTCGACGACATGCTGCTCGGCGATGTGCTGTCGGGCGATCCGCTGCGTCCGCTGGTGGTGCTCGATCAGGTCACCGATCCGCACAATGTCGGCGCGATCTTCCGCTCGGCTGCCGCGTTCGATGCCGCCGCGATCATCACGCAGGACCGGCACGCTCCGCCCGAATCGGGCACCATCGCCAAGGCCGCCTCGGGCGCGCTGGAAATCGTGCCCTGGGTGCGAGTCGTGAACCTGTCGCGCGCGCTCGAGGAAATGGCCGATGCCGGATACTGGCGCATCGGCCTTGCCGGAGAGGCGGAGGACACGCTGGCCGAGGTGCTGGGCACCGGCCCGGTCGCATTGGTGCTGGGAGCCGAGGGTGAAGGCCTGCGCCACAATGTCGCCGGCCATTGCGACACGCTCGCGCGCCTGCCGATCAGCAGTGCGATGGAGAGCCTCAACGTCTCGAACGCGGCCGCCATCTCGCTCTACGCGATTCGCATGGACCGGGGGGAAGGCTGATGCGTGCCGGGGGGCGGATGGGACTGCGGATATTGGTGGCCGCCGCAGCCGCCTGGATGCTCACTGGGTGCCTGCTTTCGCCGGGCAAGTTCACTGCCGACATGACCGTGATGCGCGGCGGCGGCTTCAGCTTCACCTACAAGGGCGACATCCACCTGCTAGGCCTGTCGCAACTGGTCGCGATGGGCGCGGCGCTCGACGACAAGGGTGGCGAGTTCACCCCCAGCCCCTGTTATGGCGAACCGGCAGAGGTTGACGCGGCGGTGCTCAAGACCGCCTATGCCCAGGACGAGCAGGAAGGCGAAGGCTGGGCCGAGGAAGCACTCGAACGCGAATGCACGCCCGCCGAGATCGAGAGCCAGAAGGAAGCCTGGGAAGAGCAGCGCGCCGCCAAGAAGGCCGAGGACGCCAAGAATATCGAAATCTTCAAGGCGATGCTCGGTGGCATCGACCCCACCTCGCCCGATGCGATCGACGAGTTCATCACCCGGATCAAGAAGCAGAAGGGCTGGCGCGAGGTCGTGCACAAGGGCGACGGGCTGTTCACCGTCGATTATGCGATCTCAGGGAGGATCGACCAGGATTACAGCTTTCCGACGATCGAGAAGGTGCAGGGCATCACCCCGTTCATTGTCGCCACCGCGCGCACGAACAATGCCGTGCGCATCGACGCGCCTGCCTTTGCCGCAGGGGGGCAAAGCAGCTTCATGGGCGGAAACATGGGCGGCCTGATGTCGATCCTGCAGGCGGTGGGATCGTCGAGCAACAGCGAGGAGGCGAAGATCTTTGCGGGCCTGCCCAAGCCCGACGGCATGTTCACCATCCGCACCGATGGCGATATCCTCACCAACAATACCGAGGACGGCCCCAGCGTCGCCGGCGCGATGCGCGTGCTCGAATGGAAGGTCAATGCCCGGCGCGATCGCGCGCCCGAGGCGCTGATATCGCTCAACCCGGCCTGAGACCGGACCCACCACACTGGTTCCTACGGGTCGCACCTGTACAAAGGACCAAGACATGACATTCATGCGAATTGTTGCCGCGCTGGCAGCCCCGCTGCTGCTGACCGGCTGCCTGTTATCGCCAGGCAAGTTCAGTTCGACGCTGGACCTCAAGCGCGATGGCAGCTTCACCTTCACCTATGTCGGCGAAATCGTGGTGACCGACATGTCGCCGCCGCCCGCCGAGTTCTCGGCGAGCCCCTGCTATAGCGACGACACGGGCGACGAGCGCGAATGCACCGAGGCCGAACTGGCGCAGCAACGCAAGGATTTCGACGCGGTGCAGGCCGAAAGCAAGGCTGAGACCGGCATGGTCGGCAATGCCATGGGCGGCGAGATGGGTGGCCTTGGCAGTGACGAGAGCATTGCCGATCTGGTCGAGCAGTTGAAGAAGCAGCGGGGCTGGAACAAGGTCAGCTATCGCGGCAACCGTATCATCGATGTCGAATATTCGATCACCGGCAACAGCGCGCATGGCTTTGCCTTCCCGCTGGTCGATGGCGGCAACGCGATCATGCCCTTCGTCACGATCATCGCCCGCAAGGACGGCAGCGTGAAGGTCTCTGCCCCCGCCTATTCGGGCGAAGCGGGCGGCGGCGAGATGGCAGCGCTGGGCGCGATGGCGGGCGCGGGCGATGCCAAGGGCAAGCCTGGCCAGCCCAAGCCCGAAGGGACGTTCACCATCACGACCGATGGGCGCATTCTCACCAACAATACCGAGGACGGCCCGACTATGGCGGGGGCGAACGCGACACTGAAATGGGTGGTCAACAGCCGTCTGTCGAAGGGTCCGGAGGCGCTGATCGGGCTTGCCGGTCAGTAGGCGGTCGCGTAGCGGTTCGCGGATGATAGGACCGCGACACGTGATGGGAATGCTGGCGGCGCTGGCAGCCTGCGCTCTGCCGGGATGCATCGAGCGTCCCGACGAGAAACTGCTTCGCCCGCCAGCAGAGCTGAACCGCGTCATCGAGGCCTTGGGCGGGCGCTCTGCAGGCGCCATCGCAGGAGAGGCGCGGCGCGGGTCCGAGCAGCTTGCACGACGATCGGCGAGACTGACCGCCCCCGTGCTCGCGCGCGCGATCCGGCATGGCGAGAGCCAGGCTGCCCGTGCTGGTGCCAAGCCCATTCCTGCCGACATGCAAAAGCTGCTCGCACCGCATTTCAAGCCCGAGACGCTTTCTGCGACGCGCTGGACGATCGGTACCGGCCGCATCGATCTGGGCGCGATCGTGACCGAACAGTTCATGGACGAGGGCGCGATCGCGCTGAACCGGCAGGTCGTTTTTTCCAGCGCGCGGTTGACCCAGAATGTCTGGATGTGGGCGCACGAACTGGCCCATGTCGAGCAATATAAGCGCATAGGCGTGGATGGCTTTGCCGCCGCCTATATCGCCGACTGGCGCGCAATCGAGCGCGAGGCGACCCGCCGGGCAGACCGGGTGACTGCTGCCATCCGCAAGGCCGGCAGCTGAATCGGCGCAAAAGAAAGGCGGCACTCTTCGCGCCGCCTTCCCATGTCTCTAGCATTTCAACCGGGGAGGGTTAGCTTGCGACCCCTGCCCGCTCAAAGCGTCTGAATGGCCCCGCCCGATGGCAGGGCAAATACGATCAGTTGACCGCGTCCTTCAGGCCCTTGCCGGCCTTGAACTTGGGCTGGGTCGATGCCTTGATTTCCATCTTTTCGCCGGTGCGCGGATTGCGCCCGGTCGATGCCTTGCGCTTGCTCACCGAGAAGGTGCCGAAACCGACGAGACGGACTTCGCTGCCCTTTGCAAGCGCGCCGCTGATCGAATCGAACACCGCTTCCACCGCCTTGCTGGCGTCGGCCTTGGTGATACCAGCCTGTTCGGAAACTGCCGAAATGAGATCGTTCTTGTTCATGCCGTGGGAACCCCCTGATTTTTGTTGAATATTGCTGAATCGCGGCTTTGAGGGGGCTGAGTAAGAACCGATTTGACGAGAGTGTCAAAGGGAAAAGCGCGCATTTCCGGGCGTTTTGTCGCAATGTTACCGTAATGCGACCCGGTCTGCGCGCTTCTCTTTCAGATGCTGCAATGCACCATGTAAATTAGTGTTTCACTGCTGCTTCTGCGATGTCCGTTGCGGCCACCGGTGGCTGTGCCGCAAGCTCGTCCGCTTCGGTCCAGTCGATCGGCACCAGCGGATCGACCAGCGCCACGCGCAACACCTCGTCGACATGGCTTACGGGCAAGATCTTCAGCCCCTGCTTGGCGTTTTCGGGGATCTCGGCCAGGTCCTTCTCGTTCTCCTGCGGGATCAGCACCGTGGTGATGCCGCCCCGCAGCGCCGCCAGCAGCTTTTCCTTGAGGCCCCCGATCGGCAGCACGCGACCGCGCAGCGTGACCTCGCCGGTCATCGCGACATCGCGGCGCACCGCATTGCCGGTGAGCGTCGAGATGATCGAGGTGACCATGCCGATACCTGCCGAAGGACCGTCCTTCGGCACCGCGCCTTCGGGCAGATGGATATGGATGTCCTTGCGCGCGAAGATGCTGGGCTTGATGCCATACGCTGGAGCCCGTGCCTTGACGAACGAGAACGCCGCCTGCACCGATTCCTGCATCACTTCGCCGAGCTTGCCGGTGGTCTTGATCTGCCCCTTGCCGGGCACGGTCACCGCCTCGATGGTCAGCAGTTCGCCGCCCACCTCGGTCCAGGCCAGGCCCGTCACCGCGCCAATCTCGTTCTCCGCCTCGCCGATACCGTGGCGATATTTCCGCACGCCAGCAAAGTCGGACAGGTTCTCGGGCGTGATGACCACGGCCTTGTCCTTGCCCTCGAGGATGCGGCGCAGCGACTTGCGCGCCAGACGCGCAATCTCGCGCTCGAGCGTACGCACACCTGCCTCGCGCGTGTAATAGCGGATCAGGTCGCGCAGGCCCTCTTCGGTCAGCTCGAACTCGCCGTCCTTGAGACCATGCGATTCCACCTGCTTGGCGATGAGGTGGCGCTTGGCGATCTCGACCTTCTCGTCCTCGGTATAGCCCTCGAGCCGGATGATCTCCATGCGGTCGAGCAGCGGCTGCGGCAGGTTGAGGCTGTTCGCAGTCGTCACGAACATGATGTCCGAAAGATCGATGTCGATCTCCAGATAATGGTCCTGGAACTTGGTGTTCTGTTCCGGATCAAGCACCTCGAGCAGCGCCGATGCGGGATCACCCCGGAAATCCTGGCCCAGCTTGTCGATCTCGTCGAGCAGGAACAGCGGGTTGCTGGTCCCGGCCTTTTTCAGGTTGTTGACGATCTTGCCCGGCAACGAGCCGATATAGGTGCGCCGGTGACCGCGGATTTCGGCCTCGTCGCGCACGCCGCCCAGCGACTGGCGCATAAACTCGCGCCCCGTCGCCTTGGCGATCGAGCGGCCGAGCGAGGTCTTGCCGACGCCCGGGGGGCCCACCAGGCACAGGATCGGGCCCTTGAGCTTGTTGGTGCGCGCCTGGACAGCGAGATATTCGATGATCCGGTCCTTGACCTTCTCGAGCCCGAAATGGTCATCGTCGAGGATCGTCTGCGCCTCGGCAATGTCCTTCTTGAGCTTGGACTTCTTGCCCCAGGGCAGGCCGAGCAGCACGTCGAGATAATTGCGCACCACCGTTGCTTCGGCCGACATCGGCGCCATGCCGCGCAGCTTCTTGAGCTCGGCGGTCGCTTTGGCCTTGGCCTCGGGCGAGAGTTTCAGCTTCTCGATCTTCTCGGCGAACTCGTTGACGCCGTTGCCGTCGTCGCCATCGCCATTGCCCAGCTCGGACTGGATCGCCTTGAGCTGTTCGTTGAGATAATATTCGCGCTGGGTCTTTTCCATCTGGCGCTTGACGCGGCCACGGATCTTCTTTTCGACCTGCAGCACGCCGAGCTCGCCTTCCATGAAGCCGAACACCATTTCCAGCCGCTTGACCGGATCGTCCTCGGTCAGCAGGCTCTGCTTGTCGGCGACCTTGACCGAGATGTTCGCGGCCACCGCATCGGCGAGCTTCGAGGCATCGTCGATCTCGGCGAGTTGCACCGCGGTTTCCGCCGGAAGCTTCTTGTTGAGCTTGGCATAATTCTCGAACTGCTCGACCACCGAGCGCATCAGCGCATTGACATCGGTGCCGCTGACGGCGCGTGCCGGGATGGTCTCGACCTCGGCGAGCACATGATCGCCGCTCGTTTCGAGCCGGTTGAGCCGTGCCCGCTCGCCGCCTTCGACCAGCACGCGCACGGTGCCGTCGGGCAGCTTGAGCAGCTGCAGCACGGTCGCGACCACGCCGATATCGTAAAGATCATCTCGATCGGGATCGTCACGCGCCGGGTCAAGCTGCGCGACGAGGAAGATTTCCTTGTCCTGCTCCATCGCACGCTCGAGCGCAGCGACCGATTTGTCGCGGCCGACGAACAGCGGCACGATCATCTGCGGAAACACCACGATGTCGCGCAAGGGCAGCAGGGGATAGGTCTGGGACATGGTCAATTCGGTTCAATCCATCTGGGGTTGGTCACCGGCCGTCCGGTGGCATCTTACCGGCTTATATGGTTGCCGGGTCTATCCACGACAAGCGATCCTGCATCCACCCAGGTTAACGCATTCAGAACGGCAGCTTGAAACCGGCCGGCAGCGGCAGGCCCTGCGCCATCTTGCCCATCTCTTCCTCGCTCGCGCGATCCGCCTTGGTGCGCGCATCGTTGAACGCGGCGGCTATGAGGTCCTCGAGCATCTGCTTGTCCGCCGGCACCATCAGGCTGTCATCGATCGACACGCCGAGAATGCGCCCCTTGGCGGTCGCCCGGACCTTGACCAGGCCGCCGCCCGCTGCACCTTCGACCTCGATCGATTCCAGCTTGGCCTGCGCCTCGTTCATCTGGCGCTGCACGGTCTGCGCCGCTTCCTGCGCAGCCGCCATCATCTCTTCCATGCTTTTCATGCCTTGGCACTCCGTGTTGGCAGGGTTTCATCTCCATGTGGGGAGATTTCCGCCGCAGTCCAGTCTATTTCCGCATCGGGAAAGGCCGCTTGCGTGGCCTTTACCAGCGGATGGTTCAGAATTTCGTCGCGCATCGCCGCTTCGGCCTGCTGCTCGAGCTCAGCCAGGGTCGGCTGCGCCTCGCCCTCGCCGCGTTCGACCTCCCAGCGGCGCCCGGTGATCGAGGCGAGCGCCTCGCGCAGCAACGGCACATAATCGTCGCGGCCAGTGGCGGACTGATAGATCAGCCTGTCCTCGCCCAGCTCGATCAGCCGCATGTCCGCCTTGACCTGCGCGGCGATCAGCCATTTGTTGGCATTGTCGAGCATGTCGACCAGATCGGCCATGGTGCGCGGCGTTGCGGGCGGCGGCGCTACCGGCTCGTCGGGAGCCGCATTCCAGGGCGGGCTATCCTCGGCAGGCGGTGGCGGCGGCGGCGTCGCAGCCTCGGTGGGAGCAGTGGTGTTACCACCAGCCGCTGAAGGCGCATCCGCCAGCTTGCGGGCGAGCGTGCCCGGATCGGGCATGGTCGCGGCATAGAGCGCGCGCAGCAGCGCCATCTCGCACGCCTCACGTGGGACAGGCGCGCTCTCGATCTCGTCATGCCCCTTGAGCAGCAGCTGCCACAGCCGGTGCAGGCTTGCATGGCCGAGCTTGGCCGCCCAGTCGGCGAGCGCCGCGCGATCTTCCTCGCCATGCACGGTGCGGACCCGGCCCGCCGATTTCTGGAGCGTGATCGCATGCACCATCGCCAGCAGCCCGCGCATCACGCTGACCGGATCGACTCCCAGACTGTGCTGCGCATCGAGATCGGCGAGCATCGCGTCGGCATCGCCCGCGATCAGATGCGCGAACAGCCTCCGCATCGCGCCGCGATCGGACAGGCCGAGCATCGCGCGGACCTGTTCGGCACGCACCTGCGGCGCGCCTTCGCTGGCATCGCCGCCAAGGTCCGCATGCGCGATCGCCTGGTCGAGAATCGACAGGCCGTCGCGCACCGATCCTTCTGCCGCATCGGCGATCATCGCCAGCGCGTCGGGTTCGGCGGTGATCGCCTCCTTCACGCAAATCTCGCCGAAATGACTGGCGAGCAGTTCGGACGGAATGCGTTTCAGGTCGAAGCGCTGGCAGCGCGACAGCACCGTGATCGGCACCTTGTTGACCTCGGTCGTTGCGAACAGGAATTTCACGTGCGGCGGCGGCTCTTCCAGCGTCTTGAGCAGGCCGTTCCACGCCTGTTTCGACAGCATGTGCGCTTCGTCGATGATGTACATCTTGTAGCGCGCAGACACGGCGGCATAGCGCACCGCCTCGGTAATCTCGCGAACATCGTCGATGCCGGTATGACTCGCGGCGTCCATCTCGATCACGTCGATATGGCGGCCCTCGGCAATCGCGATGCACGGCTCGCACATGCCGCAGGGCGAAATCGTCGGGCCGCCCTTCCCATCCGGGCCGATGCAGTTCAGCGCCTTGGCGATCAGCCGTGCGGTCGAGGTCTTGCCGACCCCGCGCACCCCGGTCATCAGGAACGCATGGGCCAGCCGCTCGCGCCGGATCGCATTGCCCAGCGTCTGCACCATCGCGTCCTGGCCGATCAGCTCGGCAAAGGTCTGCGGGCGATATTTGCGCGCGAGCACACGATAGGCCTGCCCCGTCGCGGGTACGGGCGCGGCGACCGGCGGCAGATCGAGCCCGAGGCCCGGCATTTCGCCTGCGTCATTATCCATATCGTTGGGCCGGGAATCGTCCATAGATGCTGATTAGCCGCTGCCGCCGGTGGATCAAACCGAAACCGCCCGCCTGTTCAAAACAGAGGGTGTGGGAGGGGTACGGCGCTGAGGGATGGTAGGAGCCGGACGACCCGCGGCGAAAATCGTTGTGGCTGCTTCCTTCCGGACCTGACCAGATTGGCGACGGCTACGTCCGCCCGACTCCCGAGCGCCATATGGCGAGTTGATGACAGAAAAGCAAGCCGGGCCGAAAACGCGGTCAGACGCCCTGCATATCGTAGCTTTCGGCCGGGACGCGGCAGGTCAGGCTGCCCCATTCCTCGCTCAGGAATATCTGGCACGACAGGCGCGAGGTGCGCGTCACGGCAACCGCCAGATCGAGCATGTCCTCTTCCATCTCGACCGGATCGGGCAGCTTGGCGAAATCCGCCGGATCGATGATCAGATGGCAGGTCGAACAGGCCATCTGGCCCTCGCACGTGCCTTCGAGCGGCTGACCATTGGCCTGCGCGACATCAAGCAGGCGGTCGCCCTCGCTCGCCTGCACCATCTGACGGGTCTTGCCGTCCGCGCTGATGAACGTCACTTCGATCATCGATCACCCCATCTGCCGATTGGCCGCATCGACGATCAAATGCGCGGCGCGTTCGATTTCGTCAATGGTGGTGTAGCGCCCGAAGCCGAGCCGGATCGACGAACGCACTTGCGGGCTCGACAGGCCCAGCGCCGTCAGCACATGGCTCGGCCGTCCCGACCCGCTGGCACAGGCCGAACCTGCGGAAAAGGCGACCCCGCGCACATCGGACATCAGCCGCGCGACGTCGAGCGCCTCGCGGCGCAGGTTGAGATTGCCGGGATAGCGATTGCTGAGCGATCCATTGACCTGCCATCCCTGGAACAGTGCGAGCGCGCGATCCCGCAACCGCGCGACATGCGCCGCGTCCGCATCCGCCCGCTGCGCCGCCAGCTTCGCCGCAGCGCCGAATCCCGCGCAAAGCGCTGGTGAGAGCGTCCCCGATCGCAAACCCTGTTCCTGCCCGCCGCCATGGATCAGCGGTTCAAGCGCCACGCCCTCGCGGACCCAGAGCGCGCCGATGCCCTTGGGTCCGTGGATCTTGTGCGCGGTGACCGCGATCATGTCCGCAGCGTGCGGCAGCCCGACACGGCCGAAGCCCTGCACCGCGTCGCATAAAAACAAAGCTCCCGCGTCGTGCGCCATGTCCGCCAGAAGCTCGACCGGCTGGATGACTCCAATCTCATTGTTGACCAGCATCGCGGCGACGAGCGCAGTGTCGGGCGTGATGGCAGCGCGCGCCGCATCCATGTCGACCAGCCCCTCACGGTCCACCGGCAGCAGCACGACATCATGGCCCTGCTTCTCCAGCCACAGACAGGTGTCACGAACGGCGGCATGTTCCGTCGCGATGGTGACGATCCGTTTGCGCGGTGCCAGTGCAGGCAGCGCCCCACGGATCGCGAGGTTGAGCGCCTCGGTCGCCCCGCTGGTGAAGATCACGCGCCCGCCCGGCGGCATCAGCGCATCGATCTGGCTTCGCGCGACCTCGACCGCGGCCGAGGCCTTGCGCCCCATGGCGTGCGCGCTGTGCGGATTGGCCCAGCCGCCGGGGCTGTCCGGCCCACCGAGCCATGGCTGCATCGCGGCCAGAGCTTCGGGCGCGAGCGGCGTCGTCGCCTGATAGTCGAGATAGATCGGAGCAGTCGCCATCAACGCTTCGCCCGTGCCGCCATTTCGCGCCACAATTCGATAAAGCGATAGACATGCGCGCGCGTGGTCGAGGGGCCGAAGCTCACCCGAACCACCTCGCCCGCCGCTTTTTCGTCCCAGCCCATCGCGGTCAGCACTGCACTGGTCTTGAGCGTGCCCGACGAGCACGCACTGCCCGCCGAGACCGACACCCCCGCAAGGTCGAACTGGATCAGCTGCGCATTCGCCGCCATGCCGGGCATCCGATAGCTGCCGATGCTGGGCAGACGCGGCGCATTTTGCGCGACCACCTCGCCGCCCGCGCCGCGAATGGCGCTGTCGAGCTGATGACGCAGGTCCGCCGCGCGATCGGTCCAGTAGCGCGCATGGGTAAGCGCGGCGGCAAAGCCCATTGCAGCAGGCACATTCTCCGTCCCGCCGCGATAGCCCTTTTCCTGTCCGCCAGGCGGTTCGAGCAGCCCGAGATCGCGCACCAGCAGCGCGCCGATCCCCGGCGGTCCGCCCAGCTTGTGCGCCGAAACCACGATCATGTCGGCATCGGGCAGCGGCAGCTTGCCTGCGCTCTGCGAGGCGTCGCACAGGCTGAGCGCACCGTTCTCGCGCGCCACCGCGGCGATCGCGGCATTGTCCTGGATCACTCCGGTTTCGCTATTGACCGACTGCACCACCACCATCGGGCGTCCGCCGCAGGTTTCGAGTGCGCGCGCGAGGCTTGCCATCACCAGCCGTCCGTCGAGATCGACCGCGAGCCGCATCAGCGACCGTCCTGCCGGGATGCGCGCCGTCAGACGCTGCACCGCGTCATGCTCGGTGGGATTGACGATCCAGCTATCGGCCTTGCCCGCCAGCATGGCGAGCGCGATCGCCTCGCTCGCACCGCTGGTCAGGATCACCTCGCCATCCCAGTTCAGCGCACCCGCGATCTGCCGCCGCGCCTCTTCCAGCGCCGCCCGCGCCGAGCGCCCATCGCTGTGCGGCGAGGACGGGTTGGCCCAGCGCTCGATCCCCGCAATCATCGCCGCGCGCGCCTCGGTCAGCACCGGTGTGGTGGCGGCATGGTCCAGATAGATGCGCGGTTCGCTCATGGCTGCAACAGGTAGACGGGGTCAGGACAACGGTTCATCGCGTTCCTCTAACCGCAGTCAGGCGCGAATCCACGCATTTTGTTGCTTTTCGCAAGGCGGATTGCGTATAGCGCCCCTTCCCGGCAGCCGCTGCGACCTTATCTGATGCTTCTGCCGCCCCGATATTCACCATGCCGACATTCATGTCGTTTCAGCCGAAAGAGCGCAAAACATGCCCGCCGTCATCTTTCCCGGTCCCGAAGGCCGTCTTGAAGGACGCTTCAGCCCTGCCCCCCGTCCGCGCGCACCCGTCGCGATGATCCTGCATCCGCACCCCCAGGGCGGCGGCACGATGAACGACCGGATTACCCAGGCGCTGTACAAGACCTTCGTGCGCCGCGGCTTTGCCACGCTGCGCTTCAACTTCCGCGGTGTCGGCCGCAGCCAGGGCACGTTCGACAATGGCATCGGCGAACTGTCGGATGCCGCCGCCGCGCTCGACTGGGTGCAGAGCTTCCATCCCGAAGCGCAGACCACCTGGGTCGCCGGCTTCAGTTTCGGTGCCCTCATCGCCATGCAGCTGCTGATGCGTCGCCCCGAGATCCGCGGCTTCATCTCGGTCGCGCCGCCCGCGAACATGTACGATTTCAGTTTCCTCGCGCCCTGCCCCGCTTCGGGCATCATCGTCCAGGGTGCCGCCGATACCGTGGTGACGCCGGGCGCGGTGCAGAAGCTGGTCGACAAGCTGCGCACGCAAAAGCACATCACGATCCACCATGACGAGATCAGCCGCGCCAACCATTTCTTCGAGCACGAGCTCGACGATCTGATGCACTCGGTCGACAATTATCTCGACATGCGCCTCGCGCCGGATTCGCCGATCCGGTGAAAACAGTCATTCGCAAAAGCTGATTGAATAAAAATTTGCAACGGGGTGGGAGATAGCGTAGACTTGAAGTAACTTCAATATGGAGCCATCTTATGAACGGACTCTTGAAGTACTTTAAGGCTGCGCTTTTGCTTTCTGGTGCTTTTGCAGCAGCCCACCCCCTTGCAGCTCAGCCTGTCGCGTCCGATCAGGAAGCTTTTGGTGCGGAAATCGAAGTCATAGGGCGACGACAAACGGAGCCTGAAGTCCGCGAACAAGCCTTTGACTATGTTCGGCGCTCGGGCGTTATAAAAGGTGACAGCCCTATTGCGCGGTGGCATCAGCCGGTATGTCTCAAGATCATCGGCGCGAAGCCCGATTATGCGCGAGTTGTGGAACATAAATTCCGGGCGATTGCGACGATTGCGGAGGTGGAACTCGCCACCGGTCGGTGCAAGCCCAATGTGGTGATCGCGTTCACCACCAACGGCAAACGGGTGGCGCAGGAAATAATCAAGCGCGAGCCGCAGCAGATCAACGAAGTACCGCTTCCCGACCGCAGAATGGTGATCGAAGGCGATGCAGCGGTCCGCTGGTGGTACACGACCCAGCTCGCCACCAGCGAAGGCATGATCACCGGGCTGGATGGCATCGCCATCGCGGATTACGGGTCATCCGAAGGCGGCGGCTCGGTTGTCTCCGACAAATACCCGATGGTTCGCGTCTATCATTCGAGCCTCATTCGGACATCGGTCATGCGGGTGTTGCGAAGCGCTACGATCGTCATCGATGTCAATCAGGCGAATGGCATGTCGCTGGATGCGGTCGCTGCCTATGCGACCCTGGTGGGCTTGGCGGAAATCGCTCCGATCCGCATGCAGCCTCCAAACTCTATTCTTGGCCTTTTCGGGCCGGATGCGACCGTTGCCAGCGCGACTGATTGGGACATCAGCTTCCTGAAAGGCTTATATGCCATCCCCCCCGCCAGATTCGGATGGAAGCAGAAAAAAATGCTCGCCAACCATCTGGTACGGTCCGCCGATGCAGCGGGACAGATTATCGACGAAGGCCAGTTGAACGCGGTGCTGGAAGAAACCAATCGATGACCTAACCGGAGATGACCCGAGGTTTTGCTTAGGAAAAGGATATCAGATGCGCGGGGCATTGAGAAATACTAGCATTGCCTGATAATCGGACCTGCACTATTGTGTACCTCGCCAGTCACAGCTGAGCCGGCCGGAAATAACGAAAATTCTTCCAGCGGGGTGGATATCCAGGTCATTGGTCGGCGCCTGCCAGAGGCCGAATTACGCGAGCAGGCAAACGATTTCGTGCGCCGCTCTGGTGTTGCTAACAAATCCGATCCCGTAGCGCGATGGATCGACCCAGTCTGCCCGAAAGTCGTAGGGATCAAGCCCGAATATGCCGAGATCTTCGAGCAGCAGATGCACGATATCGCGAAGCTGACAGGCATCCGTGCCGCGAGTAAAAGCTGTGCAGCCAATATCGTTGTCAGCTTCACCTCAGACGGAAAGGGCGTTGTGCAGCAGATCGCAGAACGATCGCCCACGCGACTATCGGAACTGATGTCGGCGGAACGCAGACAATTGCTGTCGAGCAATGCACCAATCCGCTGGTGGTACAACGTCCGAACGCAAAATGCCGATGGCATGCAAACGGTCAATTCGGATGGCTTGCTGGCACCGGCCATGGGGACGGATGGGACCACTTTCAGCAGCGGAGTCGGAGGCGAGTCCGCGATTGGAAACGGAACACAGTCCGTTCAGGCCTACCGCTCCAGCATCATCAGCACGCTGGCAGTTCGTGCGTTGGTCAAGGCGACGGTTGTCATCGACGTCAACCTGTCAGAAGGCTATTCGCTCGACGCGGTTGCAGGCTATGCCGCTATGGTCGCGTTTGCCGAGACCAAGCCCAGCGCACAACCGATGGTCAATTCCATTCTTGGCCTGTTTGAGCCCGGGCATCTCTATGACAGCCCAACGGATTGGGACATCACGCTGCTGCGCACGCTATACGCGATGCCGCATGACCGGGCGGGATGGAAGCAGCGCAGAATGCTCGTCGGTGCCATTGTTGACGCGTCGCGGCCGAGCGAAGCGCAGCAATAGCGGCGACGTGATCCCGCAAAGCCTTATCGGAGGCTTCGCCCATATTTAAACTGGCTGCCACTGGACGACGTTCCGTTTTCAGTGCCGCATCGAGACGACTGGTGGCTGTTCCTGCATCTGGAAACGTGGTGATAGCTCAACCGACCTGTACCACCTGCTCGATCGCACCGAAGATGGTGTGTTCCTTATCGTCATGCACGTCGATGCGCACCGTATCGCCGTGCTTGAGGAACGGGGTCTTCATCTCGCCGGTGGTGATCTTTTCGACCATGCGGACCTCTGCGATGCAGCTGTAACCCAGGCCGCCCTCGCTCACCGGGCGACCGGGGCCGCCATCGCTGTCGCGGTTGGAAACGGTGCCCGATCCGATGATCGAGCCTGCGCGCACGCGGCGGGTCTTGGCGAGATGCGCGATCAGCACGCCGAAATCGAAGGTGCAGTCGTCCGATGCCACCGCGCGGCCAAAGGGCTGGCCATTCAGATCGACCAGCAGCTTGCGGTGCAGCTTGCCGTCCTTCCAGTAATCGCCAAGTGCATCGGGCGTCACGAACACCGGTGAAAAGGCACTGGCCGGCTTGGACTGGACGAAGCCGAAGCCCTTGGCGAGCTCGTCGGGGATCAGGTTGCGCAGCGAGACATCGTTCACCAGCCCGACGAGGCGGATATAGCCGCGCGCTTCTTCGGGCGTCACGCCCTGGGGCACATCGCCCGTCACCACCACGATCTCGGCCTCCAGATCGCAGCCCCAGGCCTCGTCCTTGAGCAGGATCGGATCGCGCGGGCCCATCAGGTCGTCCGATCCGCCCTGGTACATCAGCGGATCGGTCCAGAAGCTCTCTGGCAGCTCGGCCCCGCGCGCCTTGCGCACCAGCTCGACATGATTCACATAGGCCGATCCGTCCGCCCATTGATAGGCGCGCGGCAGCGGCGCAGCGGCATCATGTTCGTGAAAGCGCTCGCGCGGGATCGCGGCATGTTCGAGATCGCGCGCCAGCACCTCGAGATACGGCGCCATGCGGTCCCAGTCGTCGAGCGCGGCCTGCAGCGTGGGCACCAGATGGCTGGCATCGGCATACCAGGCGAGATCGTTCGAGACGACAACGAGATGGCCATCGCGGCCGCTCTTGAGTGATGCAAGCTTCATGGGATGCGGCTGCCTTTTCTGTTGCCGGAATGCGAGAATGCTGCGCGCAGCATAGTATCAACTGAAACTTGAATGCAAGACCCGGGCGGCGCCGGTCAATCATCAGTCAGCGCATCCGCGCGCGCCAGCAGCTTGTTCATCAGCGCCGAGAGCTGCGCTCGCTCCTCATCATCGAGCACGGTCATGATTTGCGCCTCCATCTGGAGTGCGAGCGGCATGATCTCGGCATAGAGCGCCTGCCCCGCCGCCGTCAGCGCCAGATGGTGCGACCGCCCGTCCGCCATGTTCGGCGCACGCTGGATCAAGGCGCGCTCGCCCAGCGTCTTCGTAGCGCGGTTGACGGCCACCTTGTCCATCCGCGTCGCCGCCACCAGCTCGCGCTGCGTCGCCTCACCCACATCGCCCAGCACCGCCATCACGCGCCACTCGGGAATCTTGAGGCCGAAGCGCGTGCGATACTCGCGCGCGATGAGATCGCTCACCGCATTCGACGTGATCGACAGGCGATAGGGGAGGAAATCGGCAAGGCGGGTGATGCTGCGGGTCATGTTGCGGATGTCAGGCTATTCAATGTCCAGTTTCACGCCAAGCCAAATCGTGCGTGGCGTTGCGCGCTCGATAATGCCGGGGCCGCTGATGCCGGCCTGCACGGTCGTGTCGAACAGGTTCTCGCCGCGCAGTTCGACCAGCAGATTGCGGTTGATCCGCATGGCGGCTCGCGCATCGACCGTGACCGCATCGTCGAGCGCAAGCTGGCCAAGATCGTCCTCGAACTGCGATCCGACATAGCGCGCGGTGAGATTGATGCCGCTGTCGCCGCCTCGCGGGAACCAGCCGACCGAGCCGGTGGCAAAGTGGCGGGGCACCTGCGCGGGCCTGCGTCCATCGATCGCCGCCTGGCCGGGCGCGGCCTCCACCTTTGCATCGACATAACTATAGGCGGCGGCAAGGCGGACATCGCCGATATCGCCGCTCGCCTCGATCTCGACGCCCCTCGCCTCGACGGCATCGAGATTCTGCCGTTGGCTGAACGCACCCGCCGCCGAAACGAAGCCGACGCCGGGGAAATTGCCGGGTCCGCGCGCCAGCGTCACATTGGCTATGGCATTGTCCAGCCGGTTCCAGAAGACAGTTGCGCCCAGCCGGATGGTGTAGATTTCGTAATCCAGCCCCAATTCTGCGCCGCGCAGCCGTTCGGGCGCGAGCGCGGCATTGGCAGCGGTCGCATCAGGCCCGACACGGAAGGGGCGATACAGTTCGTTCAGCGTCGGCAAGCGCCAGCCGAGATAGCCCGCCCCGCGCAGCTTGAGCAGCCCCGCCGCGTCCCAGGCGAAACCGACCCGGCCCGTCCCTTCCCAGCCGCTGCGGTCATCGAACGCAGCGATGGTCACCGGCGCGCCGGTAGCGAGAACCGTTTCGCGTAATCGGCCATCGCTCAGCCGCCAATGGTCGACCCGCCCGCCGCCGGTCAGCAGCAGATCGGGCGAAGCCTGAAAGCTCGCCTCGGCAAAGGCGCCCAGCGTCTCGCTCGCCCCGCCCGCGCGGCGCAGACGCGTGGGAGCACCCGCGACAAAGGTGAACAGCTCGCGCGTTTCTCCCGTCGTGCGCCGCCATTCGGCGCCAAGGCGCAGTTCGCCCGCGCTACCCAGCGAAGGGCGAATTTCGGCGCGCGCACCCAGCCCGGTGGAGGGCGTGTTGTACTGGTCGAGGCTCTGCGTGACGGTGCGGCGATCCGCGCTGACCGCCCCGAAGCTGCTCTCGAAGCGGCGCATCTGCACATAGGCGAGCGCCGACCAGGGCAGGCTGCCGCGCCCTACCAGCCTCAGGCTGGCGTCGGCGCCGTCGTTGCGGTTGTCGCTGAAGGCAAAGCCGCGCTCGCGCTCGTCGGTAAAGACGCGTCCACTTGCCTGCAGTTCGGTGCTGGCATTGAGCGGCGCGACGAAGCGCAGATTGACACCCAGCTTCTCGAAGGGCGCTGGCCGGTCGACCGGTCCGCGCTGCCGCGCGATCACCGGCGTAAATCCATCGCCCCGCGCATATTGGGCGGAGATCGTAAGACCGCCCTGCCCGAGCGCCTGGCTGGTGCCGATGCTCGCCTCGAGCGACTGTCGGCTGCCATAGGCAACATCGCCATAGAGATTCGACTGGTCGGGCGCGATCCCCGAGCTGTCGAGCTCGATCGTTCCGGCGAGCGCGCCGGGGCCGTCGCCACCGGTGCCGCCGCCGCGCCGCACGCGCACGCTGCCCAGGTTGATGGCGTCATAGCCGGGAAAGCTGATCCAGCCGCCGAACGGATCGCTCTGCGGTACGCCGTCGAGCAGCATCAGCACACGGCTTGAGGCGTTGCCGCCGAGCCCGCGCAGCGTCACCCCCTGGCTCGTCGGATTAGCGCTGCGCGCATCCGACCGGCGGAACTGCTGCAGCCCCGGCACCAACCGCAGCGCGTTCTCGAGCCGCTGGCTGGGTTCGTTCGCCAGCATGTCGGGCGAGATGGTGGTGACGCTATAGGCGCGGTCGCCGATCGGCGCATCGAGAGGGCGCCCGACCACCGTGATCGGCGCATCAGGCCAGCTGATCGTGTCGCCCTGCGGCTGGGCATCCTGCGCATGCGCGGGGGCAGATGCGAGTGCCGCCAGTCCGACGCCGCATATCAGATGGAGGATGGCAACCTTCACGCGGGCTTCACCTTTTCCGGATGGGCAGCGGCAAAGGCCGGGATCGCCTGCAGCGCGGCATCGATCCGCGTCAGGCGCGGATAGGGCGTCATGTCGAGTTCGAACCGCCGCGCATTGACGACCTGCGGCACCAGACACACATCGGTCAGATCGGGGGAATCGCCGCCGAACAGGCTGTTTTCGGGCGCCATAAGTTCGAGCGCGGCAAAGCCCTCGGCGATCCAGTGGCGGTACCAGGTGTCGACCGCCGCCTGGTCCTGGCCCATCTCGTTCTTGAGATAATGCAGCATCCTCAGGTTGTTGACCGGGTGGATGTCCGCGATGATCACCATGGCGCGCGCGAGTGTCGCAGCGCGCGCGACCGGATCGGCGGGGATCAGGCGCGGCTCGGGGCGGGTTGCATCCAGATAATCGATGATCGCCAGCGACTGGGTCAGGTCCTGCCCGTCGATCTGCAGCATCGGCACCAGCCCCTGCGGGTTGCGCGCGACATAATCGGGAGCCTTTTGCTGGCGGGTCAGCAGGTCGGTCGGCACTGCCCGATAGGCGATCCCCTTGAGATTGAGCGCGATGCGGACGCGGTAACTGGCGGACGAGCGCCAGTAATCGAACAGGATGGTGTCGGACATGCGCGAGGCTCCTCGAGGTCGGTTGGCCGGGCCGCGCACCATATGGCGGCAGGATAGCGATGCAAGGCTTGTTTCCCTTTCGCGGAGCGTTAAGCCTTGCGCGATGACCGCCCTGCCCGATCTCGTGCTGTTCGCCAAATATCCGGTGCCGGGCTATGCCAAGACGCGGCTGATTCCTGCTCTGGGCGCGTCAGGAGCGGCAGCAGTCCATCGTCACCTCGCAGGGCGGACCGTCGACATCCTGTTGCAGGCGGGAGCGCCCGTGGAAATTCGCTTTGCTGGCGCTGATGAGACCCAATTCCGCGATTGGCTGGGCGATGGGGTCCTGCTGATCGAACAGGTGGAAGGCGGGCTTTCCGAGCGGTTGATCGATGCCGCACGCGATGATCCGCACATCTTCTTCGGCGCAGACACGCCGGATCTGGATGTCGCGACTGTCGCATCCGCCATGGCCGCGCTGGAAAGCCATGATGTCGTGATCGGCCCCGCAGAGGACGGCGGCTATTATCTCATCGGAATGCAGACGGCACGGCCCGAACTGCTGATCGACATGCCGTGGAGCACCGAAGCCGTGCTACGCGAGACCTTGCGGCGGTGCGATGCTCGCGGCCTTGACGTGGCCCTGTTGCCAACGCTCGCAGATTGCGACCGGCCCGAGGACCTGGCGCGCTGGCCGTATCTCGCGGAGGCTGGCCGATGCGCGTGACGCTGATGATCCCGGCGCTCAACGAGGCCAAGGCCCTGCCGGCAACGATCGCCAATGTCGCCGCGCTCGATCCACAGCCTGATGAAATCCTGCTGGTAGATGGCGGCAGCGAGGACGAAACGGTTGCACTGGCGAGAGCGGCAGGCTGGCGGACGGAGCTTTCGCCGACGCGCGGACGCGGGCCGCAGATCAATTTCGGGGTGGAACAGGCCGGCGGCGATCTCGTCTGCATCCTGCACGCCGACAGTCTGCTGCCGCCCGATGCGATCACGCACATTCGCCAGGTGCTGGCAGACCGCCGCATCGCGCTGGCCACTTTCCTGCCGATCATCCGGGGCGAGAAGACCCGCTGGTTCACCACCGCGCACAACTGGTGGAAGACCTATTATCCCATCGTCACCCACCCGCATCTTTTCGTGCGCGGTGTCCGCCTGCTGTTCGGCGACCATGCGATGTTCTTCCGCCGCACCGATTATCTGCGCATCGGGGGAATCCCGGCGGACGCCACGATCATGGAGGAGGCCGATCTGTGCATCGGCTTTGCGCGACTCGGCAAGCTGAGAATGACGCGCAAGCCGGTCATCACATCCGACCGCCGCATCGCAGCATGGGGACCGCTGAAAGCCAATTATATCTATCTCAAGATCGGGCTCGCCTGGACCTTCGGTATGCGGCACCGGCTCAAGGACATGTACCCGGACGTCCGATAAAAGCGGCATTTTGGGGATATTCGGCTGTCTTCACCTATCGCAAACTTTCGCCACCGTTATGGTACGCTATGGTTATTTCGCACTTGCAACATAGGCCTGATTGTGTCATCTGACCGTTGAACGCAAAAACTCCTTATGGGGAATATCAAAATGAAAATGTTCAAAGCCACTGTGGCCGCGATCGCTCTGACCACCATGGTCGGCGCACCGGTCCTCGCTCAGGCAGCCGGTCGTGTGGCCGCTTCGTCGAGCGAAGAGAGCGAAGCTGAAGGCAGCACCGGTATCATCATCGGCGTCGTCGCTGCTGCTGCCGTGATCGGCGGCATCATCGTCATCGCTGACGACGACGAGCCGAACAGCCCCTGATTTCATCAGGCGCAAGCTAAACGGAAAAGGGCGGCTCCCAAGGGCCGCCCTTTTTTGTTGTGTCAAGCAAGGTCGTACCGTTTGATCGCCCGACGGTGGCCAATGCCGAAGGGGCCGGGTTCGCGAGGAAAAGCGATAAGGCCACGCAGCAGCCCTAGCGAACTAGGCCCTGAAATTGCCACTCTTGCGGGTGATCGAGCCACTGCTTACCGGTTTTTTAACCGGGACGCGGCTAGAGCGGGGCTCTATGGTTCGCCGCCTCACGCCGCCGGGCCGACCACGATCGGGGATTGAGCATGCTGTCCGAAAAGAAGCCTGAAGTTTGCGTTCTGGGTCTGGGCTATATCGGCCTGCCCACAGCAGCGATCATCGCGCGCTCGGGCTGCCGCGTGCTAGGCGTCGATGTCTCCGAGCATGTCGTCAGCACGATTGCCGAGGGCCGCATCCATATCGAGGAAGTCGATCTCGACGGGCTGGTTCAGGGTGTGGTCGCGCGCGGCATGCTGCGCACCTCGCTTCAGGTCGAGCCTTCGGACGTGTTCGTCATTGCGGTACCGACTCCGTTCGACGACAAGCACGCACCCGATATCAGCTACGTGCTCCAGGCCGCGAGCAGCATCGCCGCGGTGCTGAAGGCCGGCGACTGCATCATCCTCGAATCGACCTCGCCCGTCGGCACCACCGAGGAAATGCGCGACCTGATCGCCAAGCTGCGTCCCGACCTCAAGGTGCCGGGCCTCACCACCGACATTCCCGATATCGCGATCGCCTATTGCCCCGAGCGCGTGCTGCCGGGCCGCATTCTCGAGGAACTCACCAACAATGACCGCTCGATCGGCGGCATCACCCCCCGCTGTGCGCGCAAGGCGCTGACCTTCTATCGCCGCTTCGTGCGCGGCGAGTGCATCACCACCGATGCGCGCTCGGCGGAAATGACCAAGCTGGTCGAGAACGCCTATCGCGACGTCAACATCGCCTTTGCCAACGAGCTGTCGATCGTCGCCGACCGCATGGGGCTCGACGTGTGGGAGGTGATCCGCCTCGCCAACCGCCATCCGCGCGTCAACATCCTGCAGCCCGGCCCCGGCGTCGGCGGCCATTGCATCGCGGTCGATCCGTGGTTCATCATCCATGGCGCTCCGGATGAAACCCCGCTGATCCGCACCGCCCGCTGGGTCAATGACGGCAAGGTCGATCATGTGCTCGGCAAGGCGGGCGCGCTGATCGAGGCCAATCCCGACGCGCGCGTCGCGTGCCTGGGCCTTGCGTTCAAGGCCAATATCGACGACTTCCGCGAGAGCCCGGCCAACAAGGTCGCGCTGGCGCTGGCGCAGAAATTCGGCGAACGGATTCACATCGTCGAACCCTATGCGCAGGCGCTGCCGCCCGCCTATGACGGGCTGGGCGCCAGCCTGATCGATGTCGACGATGCGATTGAAAGCTGCGACCTGTTCATCGTGCTGGTCGACCATGACGTGTTCAAGTCGATCCCGCTCGCCGAACGCGCTGCCAAGATCGTCTACGACACGCGCGGCATATGGCCGGACCAGCCTGCGACGCCGGAGCGTCCCAGCGGCCATTTGCGTCTCGCCGGCTGATCGGGCAGACCAAATTCCATGACCATCATCGTCACCGGAGCCGCCGGGTTTATCGGCCATGCCCTGACGCGCGCGCTGATGCAGCGCGGCGAGCATGTCGTCGGCATCGACAATCTCAACCCCTATTACGATCCCGCGCTCAAGCATGCGCGCATTGCCGACCTCGCAACGGTCGACAGCGGACGCTTCGACTTTGCCGAGCTTGATTTCGCCGACCATGAGGCGCTCGAGACCGCGCTCGCACCGCACAAGCTGTCCACGATCGTGCATCTCGGCGCGCAGGCGGGGGTGCGCTACAGCATCGACAATCCGCGCGCCTATGTGCAGTCGAATCTGGTCGGCCATCTCAACCTGCTTGAGATCGCGCGCCACCGTGACGTGCGCCAGTTCGTCTATGCCTCGTCCTCATCGGTCTATGGCAACAGCGATACCGTGCCGTTCAGCGTCGACCAACGCGTCGATCATCCGATCTCGCTCTATGCCGCCACCAAGAAGGCCGACGAGCTGATGAGCGAGACCTATGCGCATCTCTATCGTCTGCCGATGACGGGCTTGCGGTTCTTCACCGTCTACGGGCCCTGGGGCCGACCCGACATGGCGCTGTGGAAGTTCACCAGCGCGATCCTGCAGGGCAAGCCAATCGACGTGTACAACCATGGCGATATGCGCCGCGACTTCACCTATATCGACGATATCATCGCCGGCGTGCTCGCCGTGATCGACCACCCTCCGGCGGACGACGGCGAGGTCAAGCCCGGCGGAAGCGTCTCGCCGCACCGGCTGTACAATATCGGCAATAACCAGCCCGAGCCTCTGGGCCGGATGATCGACGTGATCGAAGCGGCCTGCGGCAGACAAGCGATCCGCAACATGCTGCCGATGCAGCCGGGCGACGTGTACCAGACCTATGCCGATATCAGCGCAATTGCTGCAGACCTGGGCTATGCGCCGTCCACCGGGATCGACATCGGCATTCCCCGCTTCGTCGACTGGTATCGCGGCTATACCGGCAGCTGACTTGCCCTTGTGATGCTGGGCTCGTAACCCTGTCTGGAAGCCGTGCGAAGCATCGGCACAGGCAGGAGACAGGACATGCTCATCATCGAAGGCTGGCTGCAGTTCGCACCGGGTGAAATCGACAAATTTGCCGAGGCCGCCAGGCAGATGGTCGAGGCAACGCGCGAGGAGGAAGGCTGCCTGCATTATGCCTTTGCCCGCGACATGAACGATCCCGATATCATCCGCATCTCGGAACGCTGGGTGGATCAGGCTGCGCTCGATGCGCATTTCCAGTCGCCGCACATGGCCGCTTTCGGGGCAGGACTGGCCCAGGTCGAGCGGCTGGGATCGGACGTGCGGCTCTATGATGGCGATGAAGTCCGCCGCATCATGTAGGGCTTGCAGCCCCTGCCCCGCTCCACCATATCGCGCGCCATGAGCAGAGACAGCAGCAGCATGCCGACATGGCATGGAACCACCATCGTCGGCATCCGCAAGAACGGCAAGGCGGTGATCGCAGGCGATGGCCAGGTATCGATGGGCCAGACGGTGATGAAACCCAATGCGCGCAAGGTGCGCCGCCTCGGCGACGGATCGGTGATCGGCGGGTTCGCAGGCGCCACGGCCGACGCGTTCACGCTTTTCGAGCGGCTGGAAGCCAAGCTCGAGCGGCATTCGGGCCAGCTGATGCGCGCGGCGGTCGAACTCGCCAAGGACTGGCGCACCGACAAATACTTACGCAACCTCGAGGCGATGATGATCGTCGCCGACAAGGAAGTGACGCTGATCCTCACCGGCAACGGGGACGTGCTAGAGCCCGTCGACGGAGTCGCCGCGATCGGATCGGGCGGCAATTTCGCGCTCGCTGCTGCCCGCGCGCTGATGGAGTACGAGCAGGACGCCGAGACGATCGCGCGCAAGGCGATGAAGATCGCCAGCGACGTCTGCGTCTATACGAACGACCAGCTGACGATCGAGACGCTCGACACCGCCGCCTGATGCCCTAGGGTCCGCAGCCATGCTGTGGCAGACGAACAGGCGGGGGTTGGTGACAAGCGGCGGTGCCGCATTGTTGCTGGGGGGATGCACGACAGACGCGACGACGCGCCCGATGCGTGCGCTCCCTGCCCCACCTGCCTGCCTGCCCAGGGTTCAGGTCGATCCCAACCGCGTGATCCGCACCGTGGCCGGGCTGCGTCCGTTCCGTCCCTCCGGCTTCGTGGTGCGCGCCGAGGCATTGGGCGATACGCGGCTGGTGCACAATTACGGGCATGGCGGCGGCGGCATCTCGCTGAGCTGGGGCAGTTCGCGGCTGGCGACCTCGCTCGGTCTGCCGAGTCATTCGGGCCCGGTCGCGGTGATCGGTGCGGGGATCATGGGGCTGACCACCGCAAGGCTCGTGCAGGAGGCCGGCTATCCGGTCACCATCTATACCGCCGCGCTGCCTCCGCAGACGACATCGAACATCGCAGGCGGCCAGATCTTCCCCACCGGCTATTTCGACGACCATGTCGCGACGCCCGAATTCCGCGCGCAGGCCGATGCCGCCGCCGATTACAGCCGCCGCCGTTTCCAGATCATGGCGGGCGACGATTACGGTATCCGCTGGCTGCCCACTTATGATCAGACGCGCCGCGTCGGGCCGCTTCCGTCCGATTTGCGCTTTCCCGGGCGGGTCCGCCTCACCCCCGACGAGCACCCCTTCGCACTCGACAATGTCGTCCGCTACGAGACCATGTATGTCGAGACCGGGCGCTTTCTCGAGCGGCTGCTGCGCGACATTAGGGTGGCCGGCGGCAAGGTCGAGCTGCGCCGTTTCAACACGCCGTCCGAGGTCGCGGCGCTGCCCGAGCAGCTCGTGTTCAACTGCACCGGGCTCGGCGCAGCCAAGCTGTTCGGTGACCCCGAACTCGTGCCGGTACGCGGACAGCTCGCGGTGCTGATCCCCCAGCCCGAAATCCGCTATGCCTATGCCTTCCCCGCCGGATACATGTTCCCGCGCGGCGACGGCATCTTGCTCGGTGGCACCTATGAGCGCGGCGAATATCTTGCCGAGCCTCAGCCGCAGGACATTGCCGCAATCGTCGAATCGCACCGCAGCCTGATGGCGGGATGGCGCTGCGCTTGAAGCCAGCGCGGCCACACCCCAATTTGTGAGCGCGATACTCCCTTCCAGAGAAGACACTGAATGACCGATACGCTTACCCCGAAGAACATCGTTGCCGCGCTCGATGCGCATATCATCGGCCAGAAGGACGCCAAGCGCGCTGTTGCCGTCGCGCTGCGCAACCGCTGGCGGCGTCAGCGCCTCCCCGCCGAGCTGCGCGACGAGGTGACGCCGAAGAACATCCTGATGATCGGCCCTACCGGCTGCGGCAAGACGGAGATCTCGCGCCGCCTGGCGAAGCTTGCCGATGCGCCGTTCATCAAGATCGAGGCGACCAAGTTCACCGAGGTCGGCTATGTCGGCCGCGACGTCGACCAGATCGCCCGCGACCTGGTCGAGGATGCCGTGCGGCTCGAAAAGGAGCGCCGCCGCGAGAAGGTGCGCGAGGCAGCGTCCGAGGCGGCGATGGAGCGGCTGCTCAATGCGCTGGTCGGCGACAATGCCAGCGAAGCGACGCGCCAGAGCTTCCGCCAGCGCATCATCGACAATCACATGAACGATACCGAGGTCGAGATCGAGGTCGAGGCGACGCCCAATATGCCGATGGAAATCCCCGGCATGGGCGGCCAGGTCGGCATGATCAACCTCAGCGACATGATGGGCAAGGCCTTCGGCCAGAAGCGCACCAAGCCGCGCAAGATGCGGCTCGCCGATGCGTGGGACAAGCTGATCGAGGAAGAGTCCGAAAAGCGCATGGACCAGGATGATGTCGCGCGCGTCGCGCTCGCCGACGCAGAGGCGAACGGCATCGTGTTTCTCGACGAAATCGACAAGATCGCGGTGTCCGACGTGCGCGGCGGATCGGTGAGCCGTGAAGGCGTGCAGCGCGATCTGCTGCCGCTGATCGAGGGCACGACCGTCGCCACCAAATACGGCCCGATGAAGACCGACCACGTGCTGTTCATCGCCTCGGGCGCGTTCCACATCGCCAAGCCCAGCGACATGCTGCCCGAACTGCAGGGCCGCCTGCCGATCCGCGTTGAATTGAAGGCGCTCAGCGAGGAGGATTTCTTTCATATCCTGACGCAAACCAAGGCCAATCTGGCGCAGCAATACAGCGCGCTGCTGGGAACCGAGGAGTTGAAGCTGGAATTCAGCGAGGACGCGCTGCGCGAGGTCGCGCGGATTGCCGCCTCGGTGAACGAGACGGTGGAGAATATCGGCGCTCGCCGTCTCCAGACCGTGATGGAGAAGTTGCTGGAAGATATCAGCTTTAATGCAGAAGATCACCGCGGCGAGACGATCAATATAGATGCCGATTACGTTCGATCGCAGCTGACCGGTATCGCCAAGAATACCGATCTCAGCAAATACGTGCTGTAAATTATCGGGGGTTTGATCGACGGACGCCTTGCCTGCGAATCATTTTAGCGGCGTGTTAACCACGAACGTGACAAGTGATTCGCATGACAAGCTTGCGATCTCGGCAGAAACTGGCCCGAAACATGGGACAGCTCGGATTCCGTGCGCAACCCTCCCTGGGCGATGGCACGGATAGCCATCGGCATCCCGAACTCGCATCGATCTCTATCGCCGTCCACCATATGCAGCGCATCTGCACCTGCAGCGTGCACATGCTGCCCAGTGCGATCATTGTGGCGGTGGTCCTCAGCTGGGCGGCCTGGGGCACGCCGGGACGGATGCTGACGTTGACGGGCACGAGCCTGAGCGTCCTGTGCGTGTTCAGCCTTGTTCCGTTGGGCGGTGTATTGAAGCGGTTGGCGGAGGGCCAGGACAGTGCCGACCAGAACCGGCTGGCCAGATTGCATCTGCTGTTCTGCATCAATGCGCTGGTCTCGGGACTGAGCTGGGCCTTGGCATTTGGCGGCCTGATGCACTCGCAAAACAGCCATCTGATCGATCTGGCCGTTCCCCTGGGCATAGGTATCGCCGCGATCGGCGCACTCAACTTCCTGCCCCTGCCCTCTGCCAATCTGTTCTGGTTGAGCGCCATGATGAGCGGTCTGTTCACGGGGATCATGGCGACCGGATACGCCATCACCGTCTACTTCTTTCCGCTCGCGGCGATCTTTGCCATCATCATGTGGCGCAACACTGCGGCCCTATGCAGCAACTTCGCCAGCTATCTTGTGCAATCGGATGAACTGGCCAAGGCGCGAGAGCGCGAATTTGCTCTGCGGCAGAGCGAGGCCGTGGCGGTCGCCGAACGCGATCAGCGTGCCCAGGCGGCGCTGGTTGCGCAACGCGAACAGCATATGGCTGCGCAGCGCAAGGCAATGGCAGCGCTGGCCGAAGGGTTCGAGCTTTCCGTCGTGCAGACGGTCGATCGGCTGACCGACGCGCTGGCGCAACTGGGCAAGAGTGCGGCGGCGCTGCACAGCATCGGCGAGGAGACCGACAGCAGCGCGACCCAGGTCACTGCGCGAGCGAGCAATGTCGGCCTGTCGGTGCAGCATGTCGCCACTGCCATCGAGCAGCTCAACCGATCGGCCAAGGCGATTGCGCAGCGCGTCGATGCCCAGCACCAGGCAGCGGCGGCCGCCCGCAGCGCCAGCATGTCAGGCAGTGTGGCTGTGAGTGCGCTTGCCACCCAGGCGGAAAAGGTTTCGGAAATCACCACGCTGATCAACGAGATCGCCTCGCAGACCAATTTGCTGGCGCTCAATGCAACGATCGAGGCTGCCCGTGCGGGCGAGGCAGGCCGCGGCTTTTCGGTCGTCGCGCACGAGGTCAAGCAGCTTTCGGGACAAACGCGCGGCGCAATCCAGTCCGTCGACGAAACGGTACAGGGAATCCGCGCACGCATGGACCTGACCGAAATGACGATCGATTCGATCGCCGACCAGATCGACCTGGTAACCGAAGGCGCGGCGCATATTGCCAAGGTCATCGCCGATCAGGGCGAGGCGACCAGCGACATCCACTCGAGCAGCCTGCAGGTGGCCAGCGATGCGCACGCGATGGAAGAAACCGCGCAGGCCGTCCGCCACAATGCCGAACGGGTCAAGTCGGTCTCCGATGACATGCGGCTTGTCACCTCGCAGCTGGAGGAACAGGCGCTGGCGCTGCGCCGGGCGAGCAGTGCGTTTCTCGCGGAACTCAGGGCCGCCTGAACCACCAGTCACCGCATTTGTTGCCGCCCCGCTGGGCATATCGTCCGCACCACGCTAAGCTTGACTCCGAGTGTGCGGTTTCATCGCATGTTCATCGGCGGGGCTTCACCTGTCCCGCCTTCGATCGAGCCTCCAGCCATGGAAACCGGCAGCGCATGCAGCACCGCTCCCAGCCTCAGCCTCCTGCGATAGCCCGGCTGCTTGCCAGGATGCTGGCGCTGTGCGCGGCTGCCATGCTGGCGATCCAGCCGGCGGCGGCGCAATCGATCCTGCGCGATGCGGAGACCGAGGCGCTGCTCGCAGATATGTCGCGCGACCTGATCCTTGCCGCAGGGCTTCTGCCGTCCAATGTCAATGTCGTCGTCATCAACGACCGCAGCATCAACGCCTTCGTCGCCGGGACGCAGGACGTGTACATCCATAGCGGGCTGATCGAGGCGGCGGACAATGCCAACGAGGTCCAGGGCGTCATCGCGCACGAACTCGGGCATATCGCGCTCGGCCATTCGATCACTCGGTCGGAAAACGCCTCAAAGGCGGGCAACATCACCATATTGTCGCTGCTGCTCGGGCTGGCGGCAGTGGCCGCTGGCGCGGGCGAAGCGGGGCTTGGCATCATCGGCGCGGGGCAGCAGGCGGCACTGGGCAGGTTCCTGGCACATACCCGGGGCGAGGAATCGGGAGCCGATGTCGCGGGCGCGAAATATCTCTCGCAGGCGGGGCTGACCGGCAAGGGCTCGCTCGCCTTTTTCAAGAAGCTGCAGAATCTGGAATTCCGTCTCGCGATCCCGCAGGAGGACAGCTACAACCGCTCGCACCCGCTGTCGGGCGAACGCATCACACTGTTGCAGGAAATCTATCAGAACGACCCGGCGTACAACAATCCGCTCGATCCGGCGCTCGAAGCGCGGTTCCAGCGGGTCAAGGCCAAGCTGGTCGGCTATGTCGCAGAGCCCACCGAGACGCTACGCGATTATCCCGAGACCGACCAGAGCGTGCCCGCGCGCTATGCCCGGGCTTATGCTTGGCACAAGAGCGCCTACCCTGAAAAGGCGCTGGCAGAGGTCCGCTCATTGCTCGCCGAGGCACCCGACGACCCGTATTTCCTTGAAATCTACGGCCAGATCCTGCTCGAATCGGGGCGCCCCAAGGAAGCAATCGCCCCGCTGCAAAGGGCGGTGGCCAGCACCAACGCCCAGTCGTTGATCGCCGGCGTCTATGGCCATGCGCTGATCGCGACCGAGGATCCGTCGAACCTCGCCGAAGCCGAGCGCGTGCTCAAGGCGGCGGTGGCACGCGATGCGGAAAATCCGTTTGCATGGTATCAGCTGGGCGTGGTCTATGCCGATCGCGGCGATACCGCGCGCGCGGCGCTGGCCAGCGCAGAACGTTACGTGCTTCAGGGCAATGCGCCATTGGCGCTTCAGAGTGCCGAACAGGCGATGACCACCCTGCCCCAGGGCAGCGCCGACTGGATCCGCGCGCAGGATATCGCGATCCTTGCCCGCGATGCGGTTGAACGCCAGCGCCGCCGCCGCTAAGCCGCATCGATCCATTGCATTTCACCAACCAAGGGCCCGCCATGACATCGCAATCGTCTTCTTCCGGCGAGGCCCGTTCAGGGAAACTTCCATTTATGATCGGTGCCGGTTTGCTCACCATCGCCGCAGGTGTCGGCACGCTTCTGTGGCAGAGCGGTGCGACCGTGACCTCGGGCGGCGCGGCGGCACAGGATGCCGACAAGGCGGCGGCCGCCGCCGGGTTCGATACGAAGGACAAGGCGGCGATCGAGGCCATCGTGCGCGCCTATATCCTGGAAAATCCGGAGATCATTCCCGAGGCGGTCGAGAAACTGCGCGGCAAGCAGGCGGCCAAGCGCATCGCCTCGGTGCGCAGCGAAGTCGAAACGCCCTATGCCAGCGCCTTTGCCGGCAATCCCCAAGGCGATGTCGTGCTGGTCGAATATTCGGATTTCGCCTGCGGTTTCTGCCGCCAGAGCGTGGCCGATGTCGCGAAGCTGTTGGGCGAGGACAAGAACCTCAAGATCGTGTTCCACGAGCTCCCCATCCTGTCGGACGAGAGCCGCGTTGCAGCCGCCTGGGGCCTGGCCGCCGCAAAGCAGGGCAAATATTATCCGTTCTACAAGGCGATGTTCGCCGCCGGACGCCCGAGCCAGGCGACGATCGAGCAGGCCGCCAAGACCGCAGGCCTCGACATGGCCGCTGCGCGTGGCTTCGTTGCCAGCAAGCAGGCCGAACAGGTGCTCGACGACAATATCCGCATCGCGCAGCAGCTCGAATTCAGCGGGACGCCCAGCTGGGTCGTGGGCAACCGCGTGCTCAACGGCGCGGTCGGCTATGACGAGCTCAAATCGGCGATTGCCGATGCCCGGTCGGTGAAGAAGCCGGTCGGCTGATTCATGCGCAGGGCAGCGTGCGCCTGGGCCATGGCGGGGCTGATGGCCCTCGCGGCCCCGCTGCCCGCCATCGCGGCTTCAGGACCGTCCAAGGCTTCCGAATGGTCGCTTGGTGAGTTGCGCGCGGCCGATGTCCGCGTGCTCAGCGTGGGTTACCGGCTCGCCACGGCCAACGCTCCCTTCTGCCGCGCGATCGAGAACGCTGCCGGGATGACGCTGCATCATATCGGGCAATATCCCGATGCAGGCGCGGCGCGTGCGACCTTCGGCTTTGCCGGCGACTATGCCGTGCTTGCGCTGGTCGCCGATGGCCCGGCTGCGCGCGCAGGCCTTCGCACCGATGATGCGATCGTCTCGCTCAACGGCATGCCCCTTGCCCCAACTGCCGAGGAACTCGCGGCGATCGATCAGGTCGCGGCCTATCGCCCAATCGCCTGGGCCGATGCGCGGATGCGGGCAGCGCTGGACAAGGGACCGGTGGCGCTGGGCATCCTGCGGGGCGGCGAGCCGATGACGGTCACGGTCGCGGGCACACCGGCCTGCCGAAGCCGGTTCGAGCTGCGCCCGAGCGATTCCTATGGCGCATCCGCAGACGGCGATATCGTCGGCATCACCGTGCCGATGCTGGCCTTCATGGTCGATGATGACGAACTTGCGGCCATCCTGGCGCACGAACTGTCGCACAATCTGCTCGAGCATCGCAGGCGGCTCAACGAGGCGGGGGTTCAGCGCGGGCTGATGCAGCAGCTCGGCCGCAACGCCCGCATCACCCTGGCCACCGAGATCGAGGCGGATCGGCTATCGGTCTGGCTGATGGCCAATGCCGGCTATGATCCGCGCGGCGCCATCCGCTTCTGGACGCGCTATGGCCGCCAGCGCGGCAAGGGCATCTTTTCTGCACCGACGCATTACCGCTGGAAGAAGCGGGTGAGGCTGTTTGAAGATGAACTCGCGACACTGCAGGCGTCCGTGCAGGAGCCCCGCGGCTGGTATCCGCCGCTGCTCGCTGAACCACCAGCGCCGCTCGAGTAACGGTCCAGGACCGTTTGTTCCTCGCCTCGCCGCATGCATCGGGTCGTCTTGCCGCAGGTTTCGAGTCGCAACAGGAACCGATAGCCCCATTTGTCAGTCTCCCGAGGAACAGGGACGAATTTCATTTCCTCAAGGAGCATCTATGCCTTTTCATGCCACCACGTCGGGCATTCGTCTGACCCTGGCCGCGCTCGCGCTTTCCGCCTCGCCTGCGCTCATCGCCCAGCAGAACACGCCACTGCGCGCCGATGTCGCGAGCGAAGCCGAAGCGCTTCCCGATCCCGCGACGATGACCAAGGGGCCCGAGATCAAGGGCGTGCTCACCGCGCGCCAGGGTGACCGAATCCAGGTGCAGACTGCCGATGGCAGCCGCACGATCCTGTTCGTCAACGACCAGACCCAGGTCCGCGCGACTGGCGGTCTGTTCGGAGCAAGCCGCACCCAGCTCGATACCGGCGCGCTGCTCAACGGCCTGCCGCTGACGATCAAGACGCTGCAGTCGGGCGACGCGCTGCTCGCCAGCCAGATCACCTTCAAGAACACCGACTTCAAGACCGCTTCAATGATCCGCACCGGCACCGCGCAGCAGTTCGCCGAACAGTCGGCGGCGACCGAGGCGCTGCGCGGACGCATGGGCGATATCGACCAGTATAACGTCAAGGCGACGACCAACGTCTATTTCGACACCGCGCAGGCGAAGCTCAGCGATCAGGCCAAGGCAGAACTGTGCGCCGCTGCAGGGTCGGCTGAGCAGATGGACAACGCGCTGCTGCTGGTCGTCGGCTATACCGACGCTGATGGCGACGAGGAATTCAACCAGACGCTGAGCGAGAAGCGCGCGGCGAGCGTGATCAACTATCTGCAGCAGGTCTGCAAATGGAAGCCCTACCGAATGCTGACGCCTGCCGGGATGGCCGAGGCCGATCCGGTCGCAGACAATATGACCGAAGAGGGCAAGGCGCAGAACCGCCGTGTTGCGGTCAATGTGCTGGTGAGCAAGGCGGTGGATGGCCTTTACGCCGAAAATTCGGCGCGCTGACCGGTCCGGGTGCCAGAAACATGCAAGGAAGCCCTCCCGCTTGGGGAGGGCTTTTTGCTGTCAGGCCTGTTCGGCGACCTTGGCATACATCGAGTTGATCGGGCGAGCCATCACCCGGCGCACCATCGGCTCGAAGAATTCGAGCGGTTCGCTCTCGTAATCCGGATCGAAGGCTGCCTGGTCGTATTTCTCGCAGAATTCCGCGCAGGCGTCGAAATGGGGCGAGCTGCGGAAATTCTCGCGCACGTCGCGGTCGCCACCGATGAAATGGAAATAGTAATAGCCCTGGAACGCACCGTGATTGGCGCAGATCCAGTGGATTTGCTCGGACACGAACGGCTTGACGATCGCAGCTGCGATATCGGGATGGTTGAAGCTGCCCAGCGTGTCGCCGATATCGTGGAGCAGCGCCATCACGACATATTGCTCGTCGCGCCCGTCGCGATGCGCGCGAGTTGCAGTCTGCAGGCTGTGCTGCAGCCGATCGATCGGAAAGCCGCCGAAATCGCCATCGAGCAAGCGCAGGTGCGCCAGCACGCGATCGGCCAGCCCTCCGGCGAATTCGCGGTACTGCCCGGCGATGATCGCCCAGTCTTCCTGCGTCCCGTTGGTCATCGCGGTGAACTTGGCCCGGGCCTCGGGCGCCAGCATATCCGTCATGGGGCATCCTCTCCTGTCTGTTTGCACGAAGCGTAACCCAGCCTGTCAGAGGATGCAAAAAATTGTGGGGTGCGGGAGCGAAACCGGCTAGACCGGGTTCACCATGGCGATGCTGCCCATCAAGCCGACACCGTTCTTTGCCAACAAGAACCGGGCCTTCTGGAACCTGCAGACGCTGGGCTGGGCGGGAGCCTTGGCGCTGCGCGGCATATCGGGGCTCGCCAATGGCCAGCCGATCTCGTTTCTGGTACCGATCATCATCGCGACGATCACCGGCTATTCGGTCTCGCTGGTGATGAGCGTGATCTATCAGACGCTGATCGACCGCAAGCCGCTAGTCACCTGGGGCGTCACCCTCATCGTGCTGCTGACCGGCTCTGCGCTCTGGGCGTTTGTCGATGCCTGGGTAGCCACGCTCTATCGCCCCGGCACCGACAGCAATTTCACCGCGATCCTGCTCGGCGCCTTCTATCTCGACCTCACCCTGCTCGGCGCGTGGTCGGCGCTCTATTACGCGATCAACTTCTTCCTGCGCATCGAAGAGCAGCAGGACCAGATGCTGCGGCTGGAGAACCAGGCAACCAGCGCGCAGCTCGCAATGCTGCGCTATCAGCTCAACCCGCATTTCCTGTTCAACACGCTGAACAGCATCTCGACGCTGGTGCTGCTCAAGCAGACCGAACCGGCGAACGCGATGCTTTCGCGCCTCTCGTCGTTCCTGCGCTACACGCTCGCCAACGAGCCGACGGCGCGCGTGACGCTCGAGCAGGAAGTCGAGACGCTGAAGCTTTATCTCGACATCGAGAAGATGCGCTTCGAGGAGCGGTTGCGCGCGCATTTCGACATCGAGGCGAACGCGGCCAAGGCGCTTCTGCCATCGCTGCTCTTGCAACCGCTGGTCGAGAACGCCATTAAATATGCCGTGACGCCCAAGGAGGACGGCGCCGATATCACCATCTCGGCGCAACTCATCGGACCTCTGCTGCGTATCACCGTGACCGACACAGGGCCCGGATTGAAGAAGCAAGGCGAGAAGGCCAATGCGTCAACCGGGGTCGGGCTGGCGAATATCAGGGACAGACTGTCCCAGGCATATGAAGACAATCACCGGTTTGAGACACGATCATCACCCGGGGGCGGCTATAGCGTGATTATCGAAATTCCGTTTGAAACACGCGAACAAAGGCAATTACAGGCATGACCATCCGCACCATCCTGATCGATGACGAGAAACTCGCGATCCAGGGCATGCAGCTCCGGCTGGAAAAGTTCGAAGACATTGAGATTATCGATACCTGCCTCAACGGACGCGAGGCCATCCGCAAGATCAAGACGCTCAAGCCCGATCTGATCTTTCTCGACATCCAGATGCCGGGGTTCGACGGTTTTTCGGTCGTGCAGGGGATCATGGATATCGAACCGCCGCTAGTGGTGTTCTGCACCGCCTATAGCGAACACGCGATCAAGGCGTTCGAAGCGCAGGCCGTCGATTATCTGCTCAAGCCCGTCGAGGACGTGCGCCTGGCCGATGCGATCGATCGCATCCGCGAGCGCATCCGCGACAAGAAGGGCCGCGAGGAAGCGGTCAAGCTGATGAACGTCCTCAACGAGGTCGCTCCCGATGCGGTCGAAAATCTCGATCTGGGCGAAGAGGACGAGGCGGCTGCTTCGAACCGCTACGAAAAGCTCATCAACATCAAGGATCGCGGCCAGATTTTCCGCGTGGATGTCGACACGATCGAGCGCATCGACGCCGCGGGCGATTACATGTGCATCTATACCGGGGACAATTCGCTGATCCTGCGCGAGACGATGAAGGATCTGGAAAAGCGGCTCGACCCGCGCAACTTCCAGCGCGTGCACCGCTCGACCATCGTCAACCTGGGGCTGGTCCGTCAGGTCAAGCCGCACACCAATGGCGAGTGCTTCCTGGTGCTCGAATCGGGCGCGCAGGTGAAGGTCTCGCGCAGCTATCGCGACGTGGTGGCAAGATTCGTCCACTGATCGGGTAGCCGTATTGATCGCTTGTGGTCGTCACCCCCGCGAACGCGGGGGTCCCGCTTTTTTCGCGGCCCGTCGCTGATAAGCGGGATTCCCGCGTTCGCGGGAATGACGGCGACGGCGCTAACGCCGCGCGGCGAAGAACGCCTTGAGCATCGCGGCGGCCTCTTCCTCTCCCACACCAGCATAGACCTCCGGCTTGTGGAGCACCGTGAGCTGATGAAACAGGCGCGGGCCATGTTCCACCGCCCCGCCCTTGGGGTCGCTGGCCGCATAATGCAGCCTCGCGATCCGGGCGTGCGCGATCGCGCCCGCACACATCGCGCACGGTTCCAGCGTCACCCATAAATCGCATCCCGTCAGCCGATCGCTGCCCAGTGCCGCGCAAGCCTGGCGGATTGCCATGATCTCGGCATGCGCGGTGGGATCGTGCAGGGCACGCGGCTGGTTATGACCTCGCCCGATGACCTCGCCCTTGCGGACGACGATCGCGCCCACCGGCACCTCGCCCAGCTCTGCTGCCTTGCGCGCAAGATCGAGCGCGAGAGCGGCATATTGGCGGGCGGTTTTGAGCGTCATGCCCTCCGCCTTGCCGCAATGCGCCTTGCGCTGCCAGCAGATTCACGGCAGATACGGGTTATCGGCGCGCAGGCGGTTGACTTGAAGGTCATCTGACGCTAACCGCCCCGTTCTTCTAGCAAACCTATTGCATCAGGATTCTTTATCATGTCGCGCATCTGCGAACTGACCGGCAAGGGCCGGATGGTGGGCCACAATGTGTCTCACGCCAACAACAAGACCAAGCGCGTGTTTCTGCCCAACCTGCAGAACGTCACGCTGATGAGCGAAAAGCTCGAGCGCAGCTTCAAGCTCCGCGTGTCGACCTCGGGCCTGCGCTCGGTCGAGCATGTCGGCGGCCTGGACAACTGGCTGCTCAAGACCAGCGAAGACAAGCTGTCGGCGCGCGCTGCCAAGATCAAGCGCGAACTGCACAAGGCTGCGGCCTGATGGCCTGCCAGCGCACCGTGCTTCATGCCGGTGCGCTGGGCCTTGCAGTATTGGCCGTCCCCGCACAGGCGGGCACGCGCACCACTGCCGAGGTACTCTACTCCGAAAATCCGCAGGAACGCGCCTTTCAGGAGAGCGCGGGCTATAGCGATGCCGTGATCCTGCGCGACGGTACCGTCTATCTGTCGGGCGTGGTGGTTGGCCCAACGGCAGACAAGGCTGCGTTCGAGCGCAGCTACCGCCGCATCAGCGACATCCTGCTGCGCGCAGGCGCGACCTGGGAAGATGTGGTCGAAATCACCAGCTATCACACGGATATAGAGCCGCAAGTTGCGGTCATGTCTGAAGTGCAGAAGCAGTTCATCACCCCGCCTTTTGCCGCCTGGACCGCCGTGCAGGTCACGCGCCTCTATTCGCCCGGCGGTGTTACCGAAATCAAGATCGTGGCGAAGAAGGCGGTTCGCTGAGTTCGAACTTGAGCAGCAGGCTGCGCTGCAGCAGCAGGTAATTGTCGTCCGCAATCACCCACAGGATCGTACGCTGGCCGTCGCGATCGACGGCGATCCCTTCCATATTGTCGACCGGCAGAGGCGGTCTCAGCGTCGCGATGACGCGCGGGCGCACCAGCGCCTTGGGCTTTATCTCGTCCGTCTCGATCAGCGCTATCTTGGCGCTCACCCCTTCGGCCAGATTGAACCTTCGGTGCAGCGCGACCAGTCGGCCGCTTGGCAGCTGTGCGATATCGGTGATGCGATAGCCCTGTGGTGGCTGATAGGCGAACGACGCAGCCTTGGCACCCGGTTCGGCAGGATCGCTTCGGAAGATGAGCCCCACCGTCACGCCAGGACGAATCGAACGCGATTCGGAAAACACGAGAAACCGGCCGTCGCGCAGCCGCACCATCGCCTCTGCCCCGCCGTTGTTCGGCCATTCCTGCATGGACCGCGGCTTGCCGGTCGCCTCGGCGCGCGCGAAGCCGGGGGCATAGCGCCGGATGCGGTGGCGCTGCTCGAACCCCACCCAGAACCGGCCCGAGACGGGATCGAAGGTCAGGCTTTCCGAATCCTGATCCTTCTTGGTGCTGCGCTCGCCCTTGCGCACCGGCAGCGGTGCAATGAAGCTGTCCTGCGCCCTGCCCTTGGGCGTGATCGTGAAGCCCGCAAGGATGGCGGCATCGCTCAGCGCGATCAGGCGGCCATTCCCCATGGCATGCAAAGCGGAAAAGCCGCCGAATTCGCTGTTGTCGCTTTGCAGTTCCCAGCCTCCGACCAGCGTCAACAGTCCGTCGCCGATCCGACGCGGCAGGCGCGGCAGGTCGCGCGGCGTCCGCACCGTAATCTGCTGGCTATCATTGCCGGGGATCGGCGAATCGGCAACGAACGCACCAGTACCAAGGAAGAACAGCAGCGAGGTGAGCGCGAGAGCGCGCCGCAGCGCGACGCGCCCGCGCGGTTCGGCTTTGATCGGCTCCACCGCCCGGCCCTCCCCGTCACTCGGCAGCGAGCGGCCCTTCGTTGAACTGCAGCGCCGAAAGCCGCGCATACAGGCCATTGCGCGCCGAAAGCTGGTCGTGCGTGCCTTCCTCGACGATACCGCCATCGCTCATCACGACGATGCGATCGGCTGAGCGGATGGTCGCGAGCCGGTGCGCGATGACCAGCGTCGTGCGGCCCTGCATCAGGTGCTCGAGCGCATTCTGCACCAGCTTCTCGCTCTCGGCATCGAGCGCCGAGGTCGCCTCGTCGAGCAGCAGGATCGGCGCGTTGCGCAAGAGCGCACGGGCGATCGAGATGCGCTGGCGCTGACCGCCTGAAAGCCGTGCCCCGCCCTCGCCCAGATAGCTGTCGAGCCCCTCGGGCAGCTTGCGCAGGAATTCCTCGGCATTGGCCGCGCGCGCCGCCTCCCAGATCTGCTCATCGCTGGCCGCCCAATTGCCGTAGCGCAGATTGTCGCGTGCGCTGGCGGCGAACAGCACGCTGTCCTGCGGCACGAAGGCCATGCGCTGGCGGATTTCCCTGGGGTCGGCGGAGGACAGCGCCACGCCATCGATCCGTACCGATCCGGCCTGCGGATCGTAGAACCGCTGGGCGAGCTGGAACAGGGTCGACTTGCCTGCACCCGAGGGCCCGACGATCGCAACGGTTTCGCCCGGCGAGACCTGGAGCGAGAAGTCCTTGAGCGCCAGCGTTTCGGGGCGGGTCGGATAGGCAAAGCTCACATTCTGGAAGCTCAGCTGGCCGCGCGGGGGCACTGGCAGCACGATCGGATTGGCCGGGGCCTTGATCTCGGGCTGCTCGTTGAGCAGCTCGTTCAATCGTCCGGCCGCGCCGCCCGCGCGCAAAAGGTCGCCATAGACCTCGGTCAGCGCGCCGAAGGCTCCCGCGACCAGGCCACCGGTCAGCACGAACGCGGCAATATCGCCGCCCGAGAGCCGCCCTTCGATCACGTCGATCGCACCCTGCCACATGATCGCGGTGATCGCGCCGAAGATCAGCGTGATGACGACCGCCGTCAGGCTGGCGCGCAGCGTGATGCGGCGGCGCGCGGTGGCAAAGGTCGTCTCGACCGCCTCACCGAACCGAGCAGCCTCGCGCTCTTCCTGCCCGAATGCCTGAACGATCTTCATCGCGCCGAGCACTTCGGTGGTGGTCGCGCCGACATTGGCGACGCGGTCCTGGCTCGAGCGTGCGACCTTTTCGAGCCGACGGCCGATGAACACGATCGGCAGCACGACCAGCGGGATGCCGAGCAGCAGCATGCCGGTCAGCTTGGGCGCAAGCGAGAACAGATAGACGATGCCGCCAATGCCCACGACCAGATTGCGCAGCGCGACCGAGACCGTGGTGCCGACGACCTGCTCGACGATCGCGGTGTCCGAGGTCATGCGCGAGGCGATTTCCGACGGACGGTTGGTTTCGAAGAACGATGGGGCAAGGCCCAGCATGTTGCGCTGCACCGCGAGCCGGATATCGGCGACGACGCGCTCGCCCAGCCACGAGACGAAATAGAAGCGCAAAGCGGTCGAGACGCCCAGGATCACCGTGATCATGAACAGATAGCGGAACCAGCGGCCAATATCCTCGGTGCTGCCGCCATCGCCGCCAAAGCCGCGATCAATGACGAGCTTGAAGCCTGCAGGAATGGCGAGCGTCGCCCCGGCGGCCACGGTCAGCGCCAGCAGCGCAAAGGCGATCTGGCGCGGATAGGCCGCTGCAAACTTGGCAAGCATCGCCAGATTGCCCAGCTGGCGGGGATTGCCGCGCTTGCCCTTGCCACCCTCGGCAAGGTCTGTGACCGGTTCGTCGAGGCCCGCAGGGTCGTTTGCAGCCGCCGCAGCTACCGCTGGATTGTGTGTTTCCGCCATGGCTGTGCGACTAGCAGGCCATCCGGCTGCACTCAACGTTTTTGGGTTGCCCGCCACCGTCAACGTCACCGTTTCGGGACGTCAGATTTACATCTCCCTAAACGCCTGTAACCGATTGATTAACCCGTGCGTGCGAAGCTTTTTACCGGCAACCACGCACGCCGCACCTGCGTTAATCGCTTGTATTTTCGGTGGTGCAGCGCAACATTGGCAGGTGAGAGGCCGCCGGACAGAGCCGCACCAAGCGGACACGGCGGTTTGCAGGGGAATTTGATGCTTTACCACGCCTATGAACTTCAACGCTCGTTTCTTTCGAGCGCCAGCGCCATCGCGACGATCGGCGCGAACATGCTGAACAGCCCGCTCAATCCCATGACATTCTTCGGAGGCGAGCCGATCATGGCTTCGGCGCTCGAGGTGTTTGCGCACGCCTCCGCGCCCTATGGCAAGCCGGCCTTCGGCATCACCACGGTCGATATCGACGGCGCGCCAAGCGCGGTGAACGAGGAAATCGTGCTCAAGCGGCCGTTCGGTGACCTGATCCGCTTCCGTCATGAGAAGCTGGCCAAGGATGCGCCGCGGCTGCTGATCGTCGCGCCGATGTCGGGTCATTATGCCACGCTGCTGCGCGGCACGGTCGCGCGGATGATCCCCAAACACGAAGTCTACATTACCGACTGGGCCGATGCGCGCGACGTGCCGCTGAAGGAGGGCCGGTTCGATCTCGACGACTATATCGACTATCTGGTCGGTTTTCTCGAGCATGTCGGCCCCGGCGCGCACATGCTCGCGGTATGCCAGCCTTCGGTGCCGTGCTTTGCCGCCGCTGCGCTGATGTCGGCGGACCAGCATCCCTGCCGTCCGAAAACGCTGACGATGATGGGCGGGCCGATCGACACGCGCGAGGCACCCACGGCGGTCAACACCATGGCCACGCAGCGTCCGCTCGCCTGGTTCGAGCATAACGTGATCGCCAAGGTGCCCTTCCAGTACAAGGGTGCAGGCCGCAAGGTCTATCCGGGCTTCATGCAGCTCACCGGCTTCATGACGATGAACCTGGGCAATCACATGATGAGCCATTGGGAAATGTTCAAGCATCTGGTCAATGGCGACGGCGAAAGCGCCGATGCGACCAAGGATTTCTACGACGAATATCGTTCGGTCTGCGACATGACCGCCGAATTCTATCTGCAGACGGTCGAGAACGTGTTCCAGACGCACAGCCTGCCCAAGGGCGAATTCCTGCACCGGGGCAAGCGGATCGATCCGTGCGCGATCACCGACATCGCCTTGCTGGCGATCGAGGGCGAACGCGACGACATCAGCGGCCTCGGCCAGACCCGCGCGGCGCTGACGCTGACGCCGAAACTGCCCAAGGCGAAGAAGAAATATCTGATGGCCGAAAGCGTCGGCCATTACGGCATATTCAACGGCAGCAAGTGGCGCGAACGGATCGCCCCGGTCGTCGAGGACTGGATTGCAAACCACGATTGATCGCATGATCGGACCGGGAGCGGCGTTTCAGGCTTGCCGCCCCGGCCCCCGGCCCTTATCGCCGCGACCATGATCAAGTTGAAGACCGTGCGCGTCGAGCGCTTTGCCGTTGACGGCAGTTTCATCATCAGCCGCGGCGCCAAGACCGATGTCGACGTCGTCTATTGCGAAGTCACCGATGGCACGCATGTCGGCTGCGGCGAGGGCACGCCCATCTATTACGAGGGCGAGACCGCGGACCTGTGCGCCGAAGCGATCGACATGCGCGCCAAGCAGAATCGGCCGCTGACACGCGAGGACCTGCTCAAGACGATGATGGAAGGCGCAGCGCGCAACGCGCTCGATGCCGCGCTCTGGGATCTCGAGGTTCAGGCGACCGGCAAGCCGCTCTGGCAGCTGGCGGGCCTTCCGCAGCCCAAGCCGCTGGTTACCGCGTATACCATCTCGCTCAACGAGCCCGAAGTGATGAAGGCCGATGCCCGGAAGGCCGCCGCCAAGGGCTATCCGCTGCTCAAGCTGAAGCTGAATGGCGAGGATGACCTGCTGCGCGTCGCTGCGGTACGCGTCGGTGCCCCCGATGCGCGGCTGATCGTCGATGCCAACGAGGCTTGGGAAGAGGTCGATCTGGAAGAGATGACGGGTGCGCTGAAGAAGCTCGGCGTCGAGCTGATCGAGCAGCCGGTCGAGGCCGGTTTCGAGGAGGATCTCGAAGGCGTCGAGAGCGCCCTGCCCTTCTGCGCCGACGAAAGCTGCCATGTGGCCGAAGATATCGACCGGGTGGCGTCGACCTTTCAGGCGGTGAATATCAAGCTCGACAAGGCTGGCGGACTGACAGAAGCGTTGCGTCTGAGCGAGGCCGCCAAGGCGCGCGGGCTGAAGACGATGGTCGGCTGCATGCTCTCGACGAGCTTGGGCATCCGCCCCGCCTTCCATCTGGCGCAGACCGCCGATTGGGTTGATCTCGACGGTCCGGCATTGCTCAAGAAGGACCGCGCAGGCGGCTTCAAGTTCGAAAATGGCATCATCAGCCTGGGCTGACACGAAAATCCGCCGTCTGTCCGGACGCGATGGGCAGACGGCGGAAACTTTCAGGTCAAAGCGCAGTTTCGACGTGCTTGCCCTCGAGGTCCTTGGCCGACATCGTGCCGCCGAACGCCATTTTCAGCTTGCCCATCAGCGACATGTCCGCCTGCCAGATTTCGATATGGCTGGGGTCGAAGCGGAACATCACCAGATCGGGATCATTCTTGCCCTGATCGTACCAGGCCTCGACCGTGTTCGACCAGAATTTGTCGATGACGGCGGGATCGTTGTCGATCGTCAGCATACCCGCAATGCAGGCGAACAGCTTGTGCCCTTCGCCGACATATTGCGCCATCGCATCATTGGTCGAGCTGAGACCTTCGGCGAGGCGGCTCGAGCGCGAGCCGTAGAACCAGATCGGACCGTGGCGGCCATCAAACTGTGCGGTCATCGGCATGCTGTGCGCAACCTGCGCAGGCAGGCCGAGCATCAGGAACGGACTGCTTTCAAGCGCGCTCCAGAAGGCGTCGAGCGCCTCTGACGTATCTTCGGTGGAAGCATGGGGGGTGTCGGGGGTCATATCGTGCTCCTGTCTTGGTAACAGGGGATACGACGGACCGCGAAGCGCGTTCCCGAGCTCGCCTTTGCTGCACACAAAGAAGAACCCGCCCTGGCATCGCTACCAGGGCGGGTTCCGGATGCCTTATCGGCGTCTGCGCGATCAGAAGACCTCGTACAGGCCCGCCGCGCCCATGCCGCCGCCGACGCACATGGTGACGACGACGTATTTCGCGCCGCGGCGCTTGCCTTCGATCAGCGCGTGGCCGGTGCAGCGCGCGCCGGTCATGCCATAGGGGTGACCGATCGAGATCGAGCCGCCGTTGACGTTGAGCAGCTCGTCAGGAATGCCAAGCACGTCCTGGCAGTACAGCACCTGCACCGCGAACGCCTCGTTGAGTTCCCACAGACCGATATCGTCCATCTTCAGGCCGAAGCGCTTCAGCAGCTGCGGCACCGCGAAGACCGGGCCGATGCCCATCTCGTCGGGCTCGGTGCCGGCAACGGCCATGCCGACATAACGGCCCAGCGGCTGCAGACCCTTCTGCTCGGCGAGCTTGGCTTCCATCAGCACCGACGACGATGCGCCGTCGGACAGCTGGCTGGCATTGCCCGCAGTGATGTTCATGCCCGGACCCATGACGGGCTGCAGGCCCTTCAGGCCTTCCAGCGTGGTGTCGGCGCGGTTGCCCTCGTCCTTGGTCACCTCGACATCGGTCATCGTGACCTCGCCGGTTTCCTTGTTCTTGAACGCCATCTTCGCCTTTACCGGCACGATCTCGTCGTCGAACTTGCCAGCAGCCTGGGCGGCGGCAGTGCGCATCTGCGAGCGATAGGCATATTCGTCCTGACGATCGCGGCTGATATTGTAGCGCTTGGCCACCGTTTCGGCGGTCTGCAGCATCGGCATGTAGATGTCCTTGTGCATCGCCAGCAGCTCCGGATCAGGGCCGACGCGCATTTCGGGGGTCTGCACCATCGAGATCGATTCGACGCCGCCTGCGACGACAACGTCCATGCGATCGACGATGATCTGCTTTGCCGCGGTCGCGATCGACATCACGCCCGACGAGCACTGGCGATCGATCGACATGCCGGCGACGGTGACCGGCAGACCGGCACGCAGCGCGGCGGTGCGACCGATGGTGTGCTGCACGCCCTGCTGGAGCGCAGCGCCCATCACGACGTCATCGACTTCGGCGCCCTCGATGCCGGCACGCTCGACGGCGGCGCGGATCGAATGCGCCGCGAGCGTCGGCGACGGGGTGGCGTTGAAGCCGCCGCGATAGGCCTTGCCGATCGGCGTACGTGCGGTGGAAACGATAACTGCATCACGCATGGAAATTCTCCTTCAAAGGCTCGCCGCTGTTCGATGGCGAGCGGAAACGGGTCACACGAAAAACTGGCTGATCCACTCGGCCATCACGGCGGGTTTCTCTTCGCCCTCGATCTCGACCGTGAACTCGAGCGTCTGCTGCCACTGGCCAGGGCGCTTCTCCTCGAGCTCGAGCAGCTTGAAATGGCCGCGAACGCGCTTGCCCGAGCGGACGGGCGCAAGGAAGCGAACCTTGTTGCCGCCATAGTTGACGCCCATCTTCACGCCCTCGACGCGCGGGCAGTCCGACTTGGCCATCAGCACCGGGAAGAGCGAGAGCGTGAGAAAGCCGTGCGCGATGGTGCCGCCAAACGGCGTCATCTTGGCCATTTCCTCGTTCACATGGATGAACTGGTGATCGCCCGTCGCATCGGCGAACTTGTTGATCATCTCCTGATCGACCAGCAGCCATTCCGACGTGCCCAGATTCTGGCCCACCATGTCCTTCATTTCCTGCGGGGAAATTGCGCTCATTTCTGTCCCTCCTGTCGATAGTGCAGCAGCCGCCGCGGCGTGCCGCTGTCGTTTGGAATGCGCGTCTTTTGGCGCTTTTCCGCCAGTCATACAAGGCAAGACTGCGCGCCGCTACGGCATGCGGGCGAAGCAAAGCAGTTTACGGAAACGGAAAGCGCAAACCGGCAGAACGACTCGGGTGATCCTCAGCTGTGTTCCTGCACTGTCACCGGAAATCCGCCCACCGGATAGGGCATGATCATCGCACCATCGGGCCCAGCGGTGAAGGTGGTCTGGGTCGGATAGGCAAATTCCAGCTTCTCGGCGTTGAAGCGCTCCAGAATAGCCAGACCGATCCGATGCCGCCCTTCGAACACGACCTCAAAATCGGCGCTCATGATATCAAAATCGAGCTCGAAATCGATCGAACTGGCTCCAAAGCGAACAAAGCCGCATCGGATGAAGACTGCCCCTGCCTCTTCGACAATCTGCTTGAGCATGCCCGGCACCAGTCGTGCCCTGTCCGGCGCGGTCTGATAGATCAAACCGATCGTGTAGCGCGTGCGCCGACGGTTGAGCCGGGTATAGTTGATGATCTGCTTGCCGAGCAGATTGGTGTTCGAAATGATGATCTCCTCGCCCGTAATCGAGCGGAGCCGGGCGCTCTTGAGGCCGATCTTCTCGACCGTCGCGGTGGTCGTATCAAAACCGATCGTCTCCCCGCGCTTGAACGGCTTGTCGAAGATGATCGACAGCGCCGCGAACAGGTCCGAGAATATGCCCTGCGCCGCCAGACCGATGGCGATACCGCCGATCCCCAGACCCGCAATCAGGCCGGTGACGTTCACGCCCAGATTGTCGAGCACCATGATCGCGGCGATGGCGAACAGCACCACCGTCACCAGCAGCCGGATCAGCGACATCGCGTTGGCCAGCGTCTCGCTGCCCGCATCGTCGCTGCCCGAAGCACGGCGCTCGATCATGCCCAGAATGATCTCGCGCGCCCAGATGGCGACCTGGAACACGGCGGCGACGGTGAACAGGAAGGTCACGACGCGGAAAATGCCATCGGGGGCTTCGGAGAAGCCGACGACGAGCCGCGCCGAGACCATGATCAGGAAATACTGCTTGGTCTTGGACAGGGTGCGCCCGATGATCGCGGCGAGCGACAGCCGGTCGGGCTGGCGTTCCGCGTATTTTCGGGCGTGCCGCTGGACATAGGCGAGCGCCAGATAGATCGCCGTACCGACGCCCACCGCAATCGCGATTTCTACCGCATGCGCACTGATCCAGGCCCATAGGCCCGTCAGCTTCTGCTCGACATCTTCAGCGGTGATCGGTTCAGGCAGAACCGGGGATGCGTCGGCGGTCTTTTTGGTCGTCATGCCGCCGAGTTAGGGTTGCACTGTCCATTAGGCAAGTTTGGGCGCAGCTTTGCCATCGATCAGCGGACGGAAGGCGGCCTCCTTGCGACGACGCGCCAGATAGGTGTCGAGCCCGATCTGCATTGCGATCAGCATATAGACGAACGGCTGGAACGCGATGCCGACAAAGGCCGACCCGACCATGAAGATGATCTGCCCGTTCTGCAGCGCCAGCGCGAGCGGGACGACCCAGCGTTCGTCCTCGCGATCGCGCTTGCGGTGGATCCGCTGGATGATCTCCATCCGCACGATTCCGCCGAAATGGATGACCAGCCACAGGAAGAGCCCGAAAAAGCCCTGCTCGCCCAGCATCTCGAAATAGCTCGAATGATAGGCGCGGCCCTTGTCGACGATCTCGTTCTTCTCGATCAGGGTGTTGGGGCCATCGCCCTTGGCCGCGACCGTATCGAACTTGACCCGGTTCTGGAGATAGGCCTCGAAGCCGCCGCCTCCCGGGTTCTGCTGCACATATTTCCAGGTCCAGGCCCAGACAGCAACCCGGGTGGAGGCCGACTGATCCGCCTTGTATTCGCCGATCGTCGCCATGCGGTTGGTATAGCTTTGCGGCAGGAACGGCACCGCTGCCACCGCCAGCGCAGCCGCCACGCCGGCATAGAGGAAGCGATAGCGCACGAAGCGCAGCATCAGCACACCGAGAACCCCGATGCACACCAGCCCGGTTCGCGCCTGGGTTCCGATCGGGATCAGCAGACAGGCGAAGATCAGCGCATAGGCAAAGGTCTTCACCCGCCAGTCGGGCGGAAACACCGTGCCGTAATTGGCCAGCCACAGGATCAGCGGGATGATGCAGATGGCGACGGTCGAGATGATCGAGCCTTCGTAAAGCCCGCTATTGTCCGAAATCAGCAGCTGCATGACGCCATAGCCGCCACCGCCCGAGGCCAGCGTCTTGATGCCGCCGGTGATGATGATCGAACTGGCGCACAGCACCATCATCAGCCCCAGCGCCTCGATGCGCAGCTTGGTGCGCAAGGTCAGTGGCAGGAACATCGCGAAAACCAGCGCCTTCCACACCCATTCCCATTTGCCTTGCGCGTCGATCGGAAAGTCCGCCGTCCGCGTGGTATAGGCGCACCACAGGAACAGCAGCAGCATCACGCCCTGGCGGAACGAGACGCGCATGTCCTTCTTGTCGTCGGCGATCAGCCAGCCCAAAAAGGCAAGGCCGAAGACGATCAGCGAGATGGGCACCGCATTGAGCATCCAGTAGGACAGGCGCTGCGGCGCGACGATATCGATATAGGCGTAGGCCAGCACGAAAAGGAACGGCCGCTTGAAGCCCAGCGCAAGAAATGCGGCCAGGAACGCGACAAAGGCAAGGTCACGCATCGCTGCGCTCCTGCTGGCGAGGCCGTGGTTTCGGCTGGAAGAAGCCGGAGCCCAGCTTGTCCTTTTCGGGCGGATCTTCCTTGTCCAGATCGGCGCGCCAGACGAGCCGCCATGCCGCAACGGCAATCAGCAGGTGCGAGATCGCAATGGCAAAATTGTCGACCATGAACCTGCGGCCCTGCCCCAAATGGTGATGCACCGACTATGCAACAGCCGGCTTGCGGTTTACAGCCATAAGAGCAATGGGTTGACGCGGCGTTAATCCTTTTGCGCCATAGGCTTGCGCGCCATGACCCGGATCCTGCACGTTCTCGATCACAGCCTGCCGCTGCACAGCGGCTACAGCTTCCGCACGCGTGCGATCCTGACGGCGCAGCGGCGCGCCGGGCTTGAGGTGCGCGGCGTGACCAGCGTCCGGCATCAGGCGTCGCTTCCCGCCGGTTCGCATGTCGAAGCGGTCGAGCAGCATGACGGCCTGACCTTTCACCGCACCATGGAAGCCGTATCGGGTCCGCCGGGGCTGCGCGAATGGCGCGACATTGCCGCGCTTGCCCGTGCGACAGAGGCGACGGCGGCGATCTGGAAACCCGACATCCTGCACGCGCATTCGCCCGCGCTCGATGGACTTGCCGCGATCCGCGCCGGGCGCAGGCTGGGCCTGCCGGTGCTCTACGAGATCCGCGCCTTCTGGGAAGACGCCGCGGTCGGCAACGGCACGGGCAGCGAGACCTCCGCCAAATACTGGCTCACCCGGCAGATGGAGAACCGCGTCGTCGCCCAGGCAGACGCGGTCGCCGTCATCTGCGCGGGGCTTCGCGACGATCTCATCGCGCGCGGCTTCCCGGCGGACAAGATCATGGTCTCGCCCAATGGCGTCGATCTGGAGCTGTTCGGCACGCCCGTGCCCGCCGACCCGGCCCGCGCCGAGGCGCTGGGGCTGACCGGCAAGACCGTGCTCGGCTTTATCGGCAGCTTCTACCCCTATGAGGGGCTCGACGACCTGATCGCCGCCATGCCTCTGCTCATCGCGCACAATCCCGACATCCGTCTGCTGCTGGTTGGCGGCGGCCCTGCCGAAGCGGATTTGCGCGCGCAGGCCGAGGCCTCCCCTGCGGCGCACGCCATCCGTTTTGTCGGCCGCGTGCCGCATTCGGAGGTGGAGCATTATTACAGCCTGACCGACATTCTGGTCTATCCGCGCAAGGCGATGCGGCTGACCGAGACCGTCACCCCCCTGAAGCCGCTCGAAGCGATGGCGCAAGGGCGCCTGGTTGCCGCCTCGAATGTCGGCGGCCACCGCGAACTCATCGCCGATGGCGTCACCGGCACGCTGTTCGCGCCCGATGACCCCCAGGCGATGGCCGATGCGCTGGCCGGGCTGATCGCGGGGCGCGAGGGCTGGGACGAGCGACGCGCCACTGCCCGGCGCTTCGTTGCCAAGGAGCGCAACTGGGCGCGAAATGTGGAACGTTATCAACCCGTTTACCAACGCATGCTAGAACGGACCATGGGCAGGCGCATTTCCAGCGCGGCCTGATGACGATGGCACCAGGGTCTTAGCAGCATGGCGACACCGCAAGCGGACGAACAGGAGAGCACCGGCGCCGCCGGAGCCAGCGTCCTCGCGCGCCATCCTTCGGCGATCGCGCTGGGTGGAGGGGTCGCTGCAGCGTTCGGCAGCAGCTTCATCCCGATGAATGCCATCGAAGGCTTTGTCACTGCCTATGGCATCGCCGAATTGCTGCCCGCGGCCGCCCCGCCGCTGGGCGATACCGCCAGGCTGGCGCTGAGCGCGGGCATTGGCACACTGACCGCAGGAGCGCTGCTGGCGCTGCTGCCGCGTGCGGAGAGCGACGAAATGGGTTTTGAAACTTCCATCCGGAAAGCCGACAACACCGGCACCGACGCGAGCCAGACTGGCGCGCCAGTGGCCAAGAGCGGCAAGCTGGCCAGTTGGCTGCGCACGCTGCGCTTCGGCAAGAGCGAACCCGCTCCCGGCACGATCACCGACTTTTCCGACCTCGCCGCGCCGCGCATCCGCAATGGCGACCAGCATCCTGATGCCCCGGTCCGTGCGCCGATCCGCGCCAGCGAAGACCTGGGTGCACCGCTGACCGAGAGCGAGCCGGTCGCGGCAGCGCCGCTCGAACTGGGTGAAAGCATGGCGGTCATCGCACCCGTGAACGCTCCCGAGCCGATTGCGCCGGCCCCTGCCCCGTCGCTGCGCTTTGCGCCCCCGCCCTTTGCAGCGCCGCTCGTCGAGCCTGATATCGAAGAGGACGCCAAAGCGCGCGTCGCCGAGCCGGACGCGCCCGAACCCGAACCTACTGTCGAACTGGCGCAAGCATCGGAAGAACCGGCTGCCGACGCGCGGTTCGAGCACGTCGCCGAACCCGAACAAGCCGAAGCGGCATGGTCCGTCGCCGCTGCAGCGCATCCCGTGCTGGATGCCATGCCGGTCGACGCTCTGCCCGAAACCGGGCTGGCGGACGAGCTCGACCATCTCAGCGTGGCCGAATTGCTGGCGCGGCTCGAATCCGGTCTGGCGCGGCGGCGGCACCAGGCGCAAACCGATCGGACCTCAATGACGGCTGCCGAGACTGGGGCGCAGATTTTCGCGCTTGGGAAGCCGTCGGTCGACGAAACCGGCGAAGGCGAGGCCGTCCGTCCGTTTCGCCTCCGCCTTGGCGATGTTCCGCACTTCGAAGAACAGGCCGTCGCTGCGGACGAACCCACCGAAGTCCCGGCGGTCGAGGACAGCGCTGAAGCGGAGACGGCCAGTTTCCGGGCGCAGCCGCTCTGGGACGAGGAGGTGGAATATCTGCCGCCTTCGGTTTCGACGAGCGCCGCGGAGCCGATGGTCGATGAAGCTGCGACCCACGCGCCCGGATCTGTCGAAGCCGCTCCTGCGGCACGGGCTGCCACCGAGGACGACATGGACGCAGCGCTGCGCGATGCGCTCGCGACGCTGCGTCAGCTTTCGGATCGCCAGCGCGGCAGCTGATCGCCGCATAGCTGGCACGAAAAGGGGCCAGGCAAAGAAAAAGGGCGGCGTATCGCTACGCCGCCCTTTTCTGTTTCAGCACCAGGGCTGCCGGTCCATTACTGGCCCGGCGGCTTCTGGAAGGTGCCGTACTGTTCGTTACCCACGAAGCCCAGCTTGGTCACACCGCTGCGCTTGATCACGGCGAGAACCTCGTCGGTGATCTGATAGCGCGAACGGGCATCCGGCTGGAACTGCAGTTCGGGTTCCGGATCCATGTTGCGGGTCTGTGCCAGAATGCCGGCCAGCTGTCCCTGCGATACCGGGGTGCCATTCCAGGCGATGGTATCGTTGGTATCGACGGTCAGCTTGTTCTTGACCGGTTCGATCTGGACATCCGGCGGAGTCTGGCTGTCGACCGGCAGGTCGATCTTCACCGCATGGGTCTGGACCGGGATGGTGATGATGAACATGATGAGGAGCACGAGCATGACGTCGATCAACGGCGTCGTGTTCATCTCCATCATCGGCTCGCCATCGTCCTTGCCGCCACTCATTGCCATATCAAGCTACTCCAATTCCTGTGTGCGCACCGAAGCGCTTAACCTGCTTCAACCAGCGCGATGGGCGAGGAAATGAAGCCCACCTTGGCGAAACCGGCGCGCTGCACGGTGAAGATTGCGCCACCGATGCAACGATAGGGTGCATTGACGTCGCCGCGGATGTGCACTTCGGGAAGATCTTCTTCCTTCAGGTTTTCCACGCCACCGGCATTTTCAATGATCGATTCCAGGCGCTTCACAGCGAGTTCCTGAAGCTCGGCATTGTCCACCGGCGTCACGTTCACATAGACGCGGCATTCGCCGTTCGGGCTTGCGCCCGCAAAGCCTTCGTCACCCGGGCTGAGGCCATTGGCATCAGTCGAGGAAACCGAAAGCAGGATGTTTTCGTTCTTCGTCTCGGTCGGTTCGAATTCGACGACCGGGATTTCCAGATCATCCACCGTCTGGATCACGACCGGGATCGCGATCAGGAAGATGATGAGAAGCACCAGCATCACGTCCACGAGGGGCGTGGTGTTGATGTCCGACATCGGCTTCTCTTCGCCGCCGGCGCCTCCAACGCTCATTGCCATCGCAACAAATCCTATTCTGTCATGCCACTAGCCCGAAAGAGCGGTGGCTGTGTCACCGGCCGGTCGGGAAAACCCGGAACGGCCAGTCTATCCGATGCAGCTTCGGCGACGATCGCCGGGCTGCGCGGGAGGGATGCGGTGCCGGAAAGGCTGGCCGCATCCCTGCCCCATGCCGGATTACTTCTTGATCGGTGCGGCGGCCGGAGCGGCGGGCTTGGCAGCGGGAGCCGCCGGAGCCTTGGTCGCCGGGACCACAGCGCCGTTCGAAGCCATGTAGCCCAGAACGTCGGTCGAAAAGGCGCTCAGCTGAGCAGCGATCAGCTTGTTGCGAGCCTGCAGCCAGTTATAGGCAAGCACGGCGGGAACGGCCACGCCCAGACCCAGCGCGGTCATGATCAGAGCTTCACCGACGGGGCCGGCGACCTGGTCGATCGATGCTTGCCCTGCGATACCGATCTTGATCAGTGCGCGGTAGATACCGATAACGGTACCGAACAGACCGATGAACGGCGAGGTCGCGCCCACGGTTGCCAGGAACGGCAGACCACCAGCCAGCTTGGCGTTGATGGCAGCTTCCGAACGGCTCAGCGAACCGTGCAGCCAGTCATGCGCTTCGACGGGGTCGGTCAGCTTGGCATGCTCTTCCTGTGCCTTCAGGCCGTCGTCGACGATCTGGCGATAGGCGGTGTTCTTCTCGAGCTTGTTGGCGCCTTCCTTCATGCTGCCAGCGCGCCAGAAGGTTTCACGAACCTTGGCACCCTGCGAAAGCACCTTCTGCTGTTCGAACAGCTTGGTGAACAGGATGAAGAACGAACCGAACGACATGATACCCAGGATAACGACGGTGGCGTAAGCGATTACACCGCCCTGCTCGAGAGCTTCCGCGAAACCGAAAGCGTTTTTCGGCGCTTCACCTGCAGCCGCAGCCAGCATTTCAATCAACATCAAAACTTCCTCTCAGAAAATAGATAGAGCGCCGCGTGAAAAATCGGTGCGTCTAGAACCAAAACCCAATCCGCCGCAGCGGCATCCAGTCCAAATGTTACTTCGGAATTTCCCAGCGAACCGCGTTCGAATAGGTATCCGAAATCGCGTTTCCGGCAGCGTCGAGAGCCGGCTTGAAGCGCGCCCTGCGGGTCACGTTCTTGCAGGTCGCCTCGTCGAGGTCGGCATGGCCGCTCGATCCGGTGATCTCGCAGTTCGTCACACGGCCGTCGGGACCGATGGTGACGCGGAAACGAGTGGTACCAGCACGCTCTTCACGCAGTGCGCGAGCGGGGTAATCGTTGGGGGTTGCCCAGCTGCCCGGGTTGCCACGCGGCGATGCACCCGAAGCCTTGGAAGGCGGCGGCGGCGGTGCCGGAGGCGCAGGCGGCGGCGCAGCGACAGGCTGCGGGATGAACACCGGCGGCGGAGTGTTGGTGGTGGTGATGACCGGCGCCGTAGTTGGCGGCGTCCGAACGATCGGCGGCGGCGTTACGACCGGCGGCGGCGTGATCGGCTGGTCTGGCGGAGGTGGCGGCGGCTCTTCCGGCTCGATCACCTCTTCCTCAACGTCAACGACGTTCAGCTTTTCAGCCACCGTCTTGACCGCACTATATGCAAGTCCTGTTACCAGGGCATAGATCACCACGATGTGGATCAATGCCACGATAACGAGGGAAACTATCTTGTTTCCGCTTGCCTGTTGATCAGCATAGGCCATTCAGAAACGACGCTCCTTACCCTATTGAAACCCGTCATCCGGGGAGCGCCGACATTGCAATCCACGACACCCGGACAAACCAGCCGATGACCGCAGCTGGTGCATGAAACACACAAGTTGCGGACTGCAACCCGTTAAGGTTTGCCTTCCGCTCCCCAGCCGTGTTCCAGCCTCTGGTTTGTTTTTCTCTTGCCCGAAAGGGGATTTAACGCGCAACTTATCAGCAGGCAATCGCTTAAATGGATTCAGTTTGAATTAACCTTTGAGCCCCGACAGCCGCCCTTCCGGACAGCGAAAACGAGGAGACTCCCCCATGCCGCACGCGCTCAAATCGCTTGCTGCCGCCACCGCCTTAACCGTCGCAATTAGTGGTGGTTTTCCTATCGTATACGGCGCGAATGCACAGGTTTCATCCGAAACGGAGGGACCTGGCTATGTCGCCCTGGCCCGCCTCGCGGATGCCGCTCCGCAGGTGCTGCGGGTCCAGGTCAAGAAGACCACCGTCGTCGATCCGGCGCGCGCGCCCGACGTCGCTCCCACTATGGCACGGCTGTTCGTCGAGGCGCAGGTATTGAATCTCATTCGCGGAAAGCAGGGCGTCAGCGAATCGATTCGCTATCTGGTTGACGTGCCGCGTAACGCCAAGGGCAACGTTCCCAAGCTGAAAAAGCAACAGTTCCTGCTGTTCGCCCGCCCCGGGACGCGTGCCGGGGAGGTGCAGCTTGTCTCCAAGGACGCGCAAGTCGCCTGGACCGCGGCCACCGAGCAGCAGGTGCGCACGATCGTGACCGAACTGGTCAGCACCGGCGCGCCGCCCGCGATCAAGGGCATCCGCGAGGCACTGCACGTGCGCGGCAATCTGCAGGGTGAAGGCGAGACGCAGGTCTTTCTGGCAACGTCGACCGGCGACCCGGTATCCATCACCGTCCTGCGCCGTCCCGGCCTGGCACCGCGCTGGGCGGTGTCGCTGACCGAGATCGTGGACGAGGCCGCCGCTCCGCCGAAGCGCGACACGCTATTGTGGTACCGGCTCGCCTGCTTCCTGCCGCGCGAAATCCCGGCGCGCGCGCTTGTATCCGATACGCCTGCGGACAACGACCTGGCGCGGCGCGACTATAATTTCGTGCTGGAACAGCTCGGTCCCTGCCGCTGACGGGTTGCCGGGGCAGCGCGCTACGCCCTGCCCCGGCCCTCACCCGCTTACTTGCCTGCCATGCCCATCTGCCAGAGGATGAAGGCGAACTCCTCGGCCGTTTCCTTGAGCGAATCGAACCGGCCCGATTTACCGCCATGGCCTGCGCCCATATTGGTCTTGAGCAGCAGTGCGTTGTCATCGGTCTTGGTGACGCGCAGCTTCGCCACCCATTTCGCGGGCTCCCAATAGGTCACGCGCGGGTCGTTGAGCCCAGCGGTCACCAGCAGCGGCGGATAGGCTTGGGCCTTCACATTGTCATAGGGGCTGTATGATCGCAGCAGGTCGAACGCCGCCTTGTCGGTGATCGGATTGCCCCATTCGGGCCATTCGCCCGGGGTCAGCGGCAGGCTCTCGTCGAGCATCGTGTTGACCACGTCGACGAAGGGCACATGCGCCACGACCGCGCCCCACAGATCGGGATCGGTGTTGACGACCACGCCCATCAGCTCGCCGCCTGCGGAGCCGCCGCTAGCTGTCACCTTGCCCTTCGAAGTGTAACCCTTGGCGATCAGCCCCTTGGCGACGTCGACAAAATCGTTGAACGTGTTGGTGCGCTTGGTCAGCTTGCCGTCGAGATACCATTTGCGGCCCAGATCGTCGCCGCCGCGGATATGTGCAATGGCATAGGCAAAGCCGCGATCGACCAGGCTGAGCCGGGTGACCGAGAAGCTTGGCGGCACCGCATAGCCATAGGCACCATAAGCATAAAGGTGCAGCGGCGCGCTGCCGTCCTTCCTGAAGCCCTTGCGATAGATGATCGAGACCGGCACCTGCGTCCCATCGCGCGCGGCGATCATCAGCCGCTCGGTCTCGTAGTCGGCGGCGTTGTAGCCCGAGGGCACTTCCTGCACCTTGAGCACGGTCAGCTTCTGCGTCGCGACATCATAATCATAGACGGTGTCGGGCGTGACCATCGATTCATAGGCGAGGCGCAGCACCTTCATGTCCCATTCGGGATTGTCGCCCAATGACGCGGAATAGCTCGCCTCGGGGAAGGTGATCGGCTGGACCTTTTTGGGGTCGGCATAATCCCGGATCTCGATCTGATCGAGGCCACCGCGCCGCCCTTCAATGACATAGAAGTCCTTGAAGGCATTCATGTCGGTCATGTAGAAATCGTCGCTGCCGGGGATCAGCGTCGTCCACTCGCCCGGATTGTCGATGCTCGCAGTGGCGAGGCGAAAGTTCACATGCTCATCATTGGTGTGGATGAACAGCGTACCGTCGCGCTCCTCGACGTCATATTCGCGCCCCTTCTTGCGCGGGCTGACCAGGATCGGTTCGGCCAGCACATTGTCCGCAGGCAGCAACCGGATCTCGCTGGTCTCGTTGTCGCCGGTGGCGATGACGATGTACTTCTCGTTCGAGGTCATGCCGACATCGACGCGGAAGCCCTCATCCGCTTCCTTGTACAGCTCGACATCCTTGTCCAGCGGCGTGCCCAGCACGTGCAGCCGGGCGTTGTCGGTGCGCCAGTTCTCGTTGGCCAGGCCATAGATCAGCGCCTTGCCATCGGCGGTCCAGACCAGGCTGGAAAGCGTCCCCGGGATGACATCGGGCAGGATGGTGCCGGTGGTCAGATCCTTGAACCGCGCCTCGAACCGCTCCGACCCGTTGTCGTCGACCGAATAGGCGAGCAACCTGCCATCGGGGCTGACCGAGAAGGCGCCGAGGCGGAAATAGTCCTTGTCCCTGGCAAGCTCGGTCTCGTCGAGGATGAGCTGCTTCTCGCCGCCTGCGACCGGCTTGCGATACCATTTCTTGTACTGCGCGCCCTTGTCATACTCGACCCAGTAGAGCCAGTCGCCGTCCTTCTGGGGAACCGAGCTATCGTCCTCCTTGATGCGGCCCTTCATCTCCTCGAACAGCGCGTCGGTGAGCGCCTGGTGCGGCTGCATCGCGGCTTCGAACCAGCGGTTCTCCGATTCCAGATAGGCCAGCACATCGGCATCATCGACCTTGGGATAGCCCTGGTCGCGCAGCCAGTGCCACGGGTCCTGCACGGTCACGCCGTGGCGTTCGTAGCTATAGGGCCGCTGATCGGCGATGGGCGGCTGGGGCGTGTCGGGCATGGATGCACTTTCGTTAGCAAGAACGGGGGATGACAGGGCCATTGCCGCCACCAGCGCGGCGCGGGCAATGGCGGATGAGAAACTGGGTCGGATCGGCATGTACGGCTCCCTTCGAACTGGATCACGACAGAACGGTCCGGTCGCCAGACTGGCGCTGGTCACGGATTGTCTCTATCTTGCCGCCCAACCGCTTTTGCAAGGAGTTGATACCCCGCCATGCTGATGTCCACCCATGAAGCCCGCCTCGCCGCCTTGCGCGAAGAAATGAAGCGTCAGGGGCTGGATGGTTTCGTCGTTCCGATCTGTGACGAGCATATGAGCGAATATATCGGCGCCTATGCGCAGCGGCTGGAATGGCTGACCGGTTTTGGCGGATCGGCGGGCAGCGCGGTGGTGCTATCCGACCGGGCGGCGATTTTCGTCGACGGGCGCTATACGATCCAGGTGCGCGATCAGGTCGACGGACGGCTGTTCGAATATGTCGGCACCGCGCAGCAGAGCGTTGCAGACTGGCTTGGCGCAAATGTCGGCGAAGGGGCCGTGATCGGCTATGATGCCTGGCTGCACACCCGCGACTGGGTGAAACAGGCGAGCGCAAAGCTGGCCAAGGTCGGCGCGTCGCTCAAGGAAGTGGCAGGCAACCCCGTCGATGCGGTATGGCACGATCAGCCCGCGCGCCCCGATGCGGTGATGAAGCCGCATGCGCTCGAATATGCCGGCAAGGATGCGGGCGAAAAGCGGGCCGATGTCGCAGCCTGGCTGGCGGACGAGAAGCTTGATGCTGCGGTCATCACTGCGCTCGATTCGGTTGCCTGGCTGTTCAACGTGCGCGGCGGCGATGTGACGCACACGCCGGTGACGCTTTCCTATGGCGTGGTGCATCAGGACGGCAGCGCCGACCTCTATGTCGCCCCCGAAAAGGTGACCGACGATCTGCGCGCGCATCTTGGCAACCAGGTCGCGCTGCATGGCTATGACGCCTTTCCTGCAGGGCTCGATGCGCTGAGCGGCAAGGCCGTCGCGGTCGATCCCGAACGCGCGGTCGCGGCGATCTTCGCCCGGCTCGAGGCTGCGGGCGCCAGGATCGTGGCCAAGCGCGACCCGAGCGTGCTGCCGCGCGCAATGAAGAACCAGACCGAGATCGAAGGCCATCGCGCCGCGCAGGCACGCGACGGCGCTGCGGTCAGCCGCTTCCTGCACTGGCTCTCGATCGCTGGCCCGGCAGGCGGTGAGACCGAACTTTCGGCCGCCGCCAAGCTGCTCGAATTCCGCGAGGCGACCGGCAAGCTGATCGACACCTCGTTCGATACCATCTCCGGTGCATCCTCTAACGGCGCGATCTGCCATTATCGCGTATCGGAGGAGACCAATCTGCCGATCGTGATGGACAGCCTGTATCTGGTCGATTCCGGCGGCCAGTATCTCGATGGCACCACCGACATCACCCGCACCATCGCGATCGGTACGCCCACAGCAGAGATGAAGCGTCGCTTCACCCAGGTACTCAAGGGCCATATCGCGCTCGCCACCATCCGCTTCCCCAAGGGCACGACCGGCGGCCAGCTCGATACGCTCGCACGCCAGTTCCTCTGGGCCGATGGCGTCGATTATGCGCACGGCACCGGGCACGGTGTCGGCAGCTTCCTGGCGGTGCATGAAGGCCCGCAGCGCATTGCGGCATTCGGGGGCCAGGGCGAGCCGCTGCGCCCGGGCATGATCTGCTCGAACGAGCCCGGCTATTATAAGGCGGGCGAATATGGCATCCGCATCGAGAATCTGGTGCTGGTCGAACCGCTCGAGATCGAGGGCGCGGAGCTCGACATGCTCGGCTTCGAGACGCTGACCTTCGCGCCGATCGACCGCAACTGCATCGAACCCGAACTGCTCAGCCCCGCCGAACTCGGCTGGCTCAATGCCTATCATGCCAAGGTGCTGGAGGTGGTAGCGCCGCAGCTAGAGGGCGATGCGCTGGCCTGGCTGGAGGACGCCTGCGCCCCGATCGGTTGACGTCCGCGTCAATTTGGGGCGATCCTACCGCTTTACGCCAACGGAATGCTGCGACGCACAATTGCTGCCGATGCAATTGACGTCGCGGCAAAGGTTAATTGCGTTGCAAGAATGTCACGCAGGTAGCGGAATCGCCTGCGTTTCCTAGCTTTTCATTTGTGACAGTCGGGTGTCAGTCATAAGGACATCCCAAAGCCATACGAGCCCTGGGACGGGGCCGTTCTTGTCAGCCATTTTAGGGGAGAACACCCGATGATCATCACCGACACCCGCCTGAAAACGATTCTGCTTTCGGGTGCAGCGCTCGGCACGCTCGCCATGCCCGCTACTGCCTTTGCGCAGGACACCGCGCAGGATGCCGAGAACGCCGACAGCAACGTCATCATCGTGACCGCATCCAAGCGCGAAACCACGCTGCAGGAAATTCCGATCGCGGTTTCGGTCACCAGCGGCGAAGACATTGAGGACGCCCAGGTTCGTGACCTGATCGACCTCCAGACCCTGGTCCCCAGCTTGCGCGTCTCGCAGCTGCAGAGCTCGGCCAACACCAACTTCATCATCCGCGGCTTCGGCAACGGCGCGAACAACCCCGGCATCGAACCTTCGGTCGGCGTGTTCATCGACGGCGTATACCGCTCGCGCTCGGCTGCGCAGATCGGCGACCTGCCCAACATCCAGCGCGTCGAAGTGCTGCGCGGTCCGCAGTCGACCCTGTTCGGCAAGAACGCATCGGCGGGTATCATCAGCATCGTCACCGAGCGTCCACAGTTCGAATTCGGCGGTCAGGTCGAAGCGACCTATGGCAATTTCAATGCCCGTATCCTGCGCGGCGACATTACCGGCCCGATCAGCGAGACCCTCGCCTTCAGCCTCGCCGGCAACATCAACAAGCGCGACGGCTATGCGCGCGACCTGAACCTGGGGCAGAAGTTCAACAACCGCGACCGCTGGGGCGTGCGCGGCCAGCTGCTCTGGGAGCCCAGCGCCGACCTGTCGTTCCGCCTGATCGGCGATTATGACAAGATCGACGAAAACTGCTGTATCGCTGCCAATGTCCGCGAGAACCCGGCCATCACCGCAGCGCTGCGCGCTGCCAGCGGCCAGGCGCGTCCGCTCGAGGCGGCCGATCCGTTCTCGTATCGCGTGCGCAACAACATCCCCTCGACCAACGAGATCGAGAACTATGGCGCCTCGCTGCAGGGTGACTGGAATGTCGGCGCGCTGACCTTCACCAGCATCACCGCTTATCGCGAAGTGCGTTCGCTGACCAATCAGGATTCGGACTTCACCAGCGCCGACCTGATCGGCCAGAACCTCGCCAACACCTCGATCGACACCTTCACGCAGGAACTGCGCGTCGCTTCGGACTTTGACGGCCCGCTGAACTTCCTGCTCGGCGGCTTCTATTTCAACGAAGACATCAAGTTCACCAACGACCTGCTGTTCGGTCGCGACTTCCGTGGCTATGCCAGCGCGCTGATCGGCCCTGCCGTCGGTGGTGCCGCCGGTGTCGAAGCGCTGCTGGGCGTGCCCAACAACACCTTCTTCCGCCAGGGCCAGGGCATTTTCGACGACTTCACCTATGGCAACGACGCGTTCTCGCTGTTCGGCCAGTTCGACCTGAAGCCGACCGATCGGCTGACCTTCACCTTCGGCTTCAACTATACCGAAGACAAGAAGCGCGTCCGTTCGAACGTCGTCAGCACCGACCCGTTCTCGGCGCTCGATTTCGTCGCCATCGGCAACACGCTGATCACGCAGCAGGCGACCGCTACCACGGTCGGCCAGCTTCTTGGCCTGCCCGGTGCAGCCAATGCCGCACAGATCGGCGCTTTCGCGGCGGCAAATCCCGCTGGATTCGCTCAGGTTCAGCAGGGCGCTGCGGCCTTTGCCCGTGCGAACAACACCAACCCGGCGGTGAACCCGCTTCTCGGCCTGCGCGCGCTGCAGTTCCTGCCGCCTTTCCTCAACTTCCCCAACGCGGTGGAAAGCGGCCGGACCAAGGACGACGATTTCTCGTACACCATCCGTGCGAACTACGAGATCACCGACAATCTGAACATCTACGCCACCTATGCCACCGGCTTCAAGGCGACCTCGTTCAACCTGTCGCGTGACAGCCGTCCGTTCCCGACCGACTTCATCCCGGGCTCGCCGGTCAACAATCCGGCTGCTTCGCCGATCCGCAATGCCGGTCTGGCGCTGCCGAACCTGACCACCGGTTCGCGCTTTGCGGGTCCCGAAGAATCGGAAGTCTATGAAGCCGGCATCAAGGCCCAGTGGCCGCTGGTCGCGTTCAACCTGACCGTGTTCAAGCAGTCGATCCGCGGCTTCCAGAGCAACGTCTTCACCGGCACCGGCTTCGCGCTCGCCAATGCGGGCAAGCAGTCGACCTTCGGTATCGAGTTCGACGGCAGCGTGCGCCCGACCGATGGCCTCAACCTGTTCGTCGCGTTCACCTATCTCGATCCGAAATATGACAGCTTCCTGAACTCGGCGGTGGGCGATCTGACCGGTGCGACCCCGGCGGGCATCCCTGCCCTGTCGGCATCGATGGGCGGTTCGTACACCTATGAATTCGCAAGCGGCACCAAGTTCACCGTTCGCGGCGACTATGCCTATGAAAGCGACGTGCAGATCGCCGAAGGTCTGCCGGGCTTCATCGTCACCAACCCGAACGGTACCCGCAATTTCCAGCCCGCGCTGGACATTGCCCGCCAGTTCCGTCGCCAGACCGACCTGGTCAACGTGTCGGCGACGCTCGAGCTGACCAATGGCTTCGAGATCAGCGCCTGGGCACGCAACCTGCTCGACGACCGGTTCATCTCGACCGTGTTCGACTCGGTGGCGCAGTCGCAGAGCATCTCGGGCTATCCCAGCCTGCCGCGCACCTATGGCGGTTCGATCCGCTTCAAGTTCTGATCCAATCACGGTTTGACCGGGCTTGGTCACGATCAGGTTGGCAAGAGATCCAACCGATTGAAAACAGGGAAATGGGGGGCTTCATGCCCCCCTTTTTTTGTGCCCAGCATTGTGTATGCGGAGCAGACGATCCGGAAACGAGAACGAGAGAGGGGAACAGCATGTCGGACGCGCCCATCCGCGCCCATTATCGCAGCATCGCGCCCAAGCGCGTGCACTATCACGAGGTCGATATGCAGAATATCGTCTTCAACGCGAACTATCTGATGTACGCCGATGTCGGCATCACCGAATATTTCCGCGCGCTCAATCTGGCGAGCGGAAAGCCCGAGAGCACCGGCTTCAACCTGTTCGGTCCCGATCACGACATGATGGTGCGCCACGCCGATGTCGATTTCCGTGGCAGCGCCGTCGCAGATGACATCATCGACCTCGCGGTGCGCATCAAGCGCTTTGGCTCGAGCTCGCTGACCAGCGAGTGCGCCATCTTTCGCGGTGACGAACTGCTCACCGTGGTGACGATCAGCTATGTCCATTTCGCGATCGCGACCCGTCGCCCCGCGCCGGTGCCGCAATGGTTCAAGGACATGGTCGCCGCGTTCGAGCCGGTTCGCCCCGAAGGCGTCTGACTGCCAGAAACTGAAGCCAAAGAAAAAGCCCGGTGTTGGCACCGGGCTTTTTCGTGTTTCCAGATCAATTGCCCGGCATGCCCGGCGGCGGCGCCCCCGGAGGACCACCCGGCGCACCCTGGCCCTGGAGCTGCTGCTGCATGGCGCGCAGCTGCATCTCGGGGATGAACTCGATCAGGTCGACGTCGAAAACCAGCAGGCTGTTGGCGGGAATGACGACTTCGCCGGTCTGCGGATTCTTCTTCTCTTCCGCGCCATAGCCGAGCTCGGGCGGGATCCAGAGGCGATACTTGCCGCCGCGCTGCATCTTCTTCAGCGCCTCGGAAAAGCCCGGGATCGATCCGGCAACGGGCATCGGCACCCGCTGGTTGGCATCGAACGGCGTGCCGTCCATCAGCGTGCCCTGATAGTTGATCAGCGTGACGTCCGCATCGGTCGGCGAAGGGCCACTACCCTTGACCAGTTCCTTGAACTGCAGGCCGCTTTCGGTGGTCACCACGCCCGGTTCATCGCCATTGCTGGCAAGAAAGCCGGCGGCCGATTGCGGCACCGACTGCAGGCCGGCCCAGGCCGTGCCGCCCGCAATGGCAACAGCGGCGGCAACACCGATCCACAATTTGGTCAGCGAGCCCTTGGCCAGCGGCGGGATGGGAACGCGGGTAACGGACATGGCAGCCTCCGGTTATCGTACCACAAACCCCTGAAAAGCACTGCAAGGCCTCCACCTTCCAGTCCCATCAGGGGTCGTTGCGACGAATCGGCGTCCCCGATCCGTCAGGTTAGCGATGCTATAACCGGCTTATTTCGCGCCGTCACGTTCCATGCGCTTGCGCTCCAGCTTGCGCGCACGACGAACGGCAGCGGCCTTTTCACGGGCGCGCTTTTCGCTGGGCTTCTCGTAATGCCGACGCAGCTTCATCTCGCGATACACACCTTCGCGCTGCAGCTTCTTCTTGAGCGCCCGCAGCGCCTGGTCAACATTGTTATCGCGTACGAGAATCTGCATAAACTTACGTCAGCTCCATTTCGATTCACGGCCTGCAAACCCGCTCGCGCCACGCCGAGGGGCGCGGAAAACGGACAGCAAAGCCAAAGCTAGAAGGCCAATAAAACAGGGCACGCCAGCCGCATGGCTGTCGGTCACGCGGGGCCGATACCAGCGCGCATCGGCATTTTCAAGGAATTTCGGCACGTTTCAGCCGAAAAGCCCAGGCTGTGCCTCGCTTGCATCGGTTGGCGACACAGGGGGCAGCTCGGCCATGGCATTATCGGGAAAGGGTGCGACCAGCCGCTCGGCTTCCTCCCATTCGGCGCGCAGCCATTGCCCCAGACCGTCGCCCGCCAGCATCACCGGCATCGCCTTGGGATGAACCGCACCGACCAGCGCATTGGGCTCGCAGGTAAGAAAGGCGAAGCGTGCGCCCTCCTCCACCGGGCGCCAGATGCCCGCAAAGGCGAAGGGTTCGCCCGATGCAAGCGCAAACCAGTGCTGCCGCTTGCGCTTCGTGACCGGATCGGGGGCGGCGCCATATTCGCAGAACGCGGTCACCGGCACCAGGCAGCGCCGCGCCGGATCGCGCAGCGCGCCGCGCCACATCGGCGAGTTCAGGTTACGCACATTGGTGATCGGCCGCTTGACCTCGCCGAAAGGGGGCCAGCCCCAGCGCATCGTCGCGAGGCTAGCGCCCTGCCCCTGCGCCACCAGCACTGGTGCCTCGTAATCGGGATAGATGCCCTCGAACGGCGGCAGGTTCGCCCCGCCCAGATCGACCGTACCCAGCGCCGTACCGAACAACTGGCGGATTGCATCGGCGTTGCTTGTCATGCGATACAGGTTGCACATAGCCACCAAAGATAGAGACAGGAGAGCGTGATGGCCACCGCGTTGAAGCCGAGCCCCCAGATGACCACCGAGGAGCATGAAGCGCGCAAGCTGCTCGCCTCCTGTTACCGCGTGTTCGACATGATGGGTTGGTCGGAAATGATCTACAACCACATCACGCTCAAGGTGCCGGGCGAGGAAGACGCCTTCCTGATCAACCCCTATGGCCTGCATTTCAGCGAGGTCTGCGCTTCCAACCTGGTCAAGATCAATTCCGATGGCGAAAAGCTCGACGGCTCGCCCTATCCGGTGAACAAGGCGGGCTTCACCCAGCACAGCGTGTTCCACAAGGAACTGCCGGACATGCACTGCATCATCCACACGCACACCACCGCGACCATGGCGGTCTGTTCGACCGAAGGCGGGTTGCAGCCGACCAATTTCTATGCGTGCAACTTCATCGGCAACATCGCCTATCATGATTTCGAGGGCGTCACCGTCCGCGCTGAAGAAGGCGCGCGGCTGGTCGAGGCCGTTCGCGGGAAGCGGGTGCTGATGCTGAAGAACCATGGCCCCGTCGTCATGGGCCGCACCCTGCCAGAGGCATTCATCACCTATTGGTCGCTCCAGCGCGCGTGCGAGATCCAGCTCGCCACCATGTCGATGGGCAAGCCGATCATCGTGCCCGACGAGGTGGTCGCGGTGCACCAGCGCGATCTCAGCCAGGTGCAGCTGCCAATGGGCGCAGGCGTGCCCGATTTTGCCGCGATGGTGCGCAAGGTCGACAAGATCGACCCGAGCTGGCGCGACTGATCCGCATCCGGGCGGTCTGTGATGGGTGACTTGCAAGCGCGGCTCGGATAAGCGCTGAGCCCATGACCAAGTTCACCGTCAACGACCGCCCGGTCCAGTACCGGCTCGACCCGGAGACGCCGCTGCTCTGGGCGCTGCGCGATGCCTCGAACCTCACCGGCACGAAATATGGCTGCGGCAACGGCGATTGCGGCGCGTGCATGGTCGTGGTCGATGGCGAGGCGATCCGCTCGTGCCTGGTCAGCATCGCCGAGGTCGAAGGGCGCTATGTCACCACGATCGAGGCGCTGAGCCGCGATCGCAGCCACCCGGTGCAGCAGGCGTTCGTCGCCGAACAGGCGGTACAATGCGGCTTCTGCACCCCGGGCATGATCATCGCGGCGAGCGTGCTGCTGCGCAAGAACAGCGATCCCAGCGATGCCGAGATCGACGCCGCGATCCGCAACCTGTGCCGCTGCGGCACCTATCCGCGCGTGCGCGCCGCGATCAAGCGGGCGGGCCGGGTGATGCGCCGTCAGGAAACGATCGCTGCCGCACCGCCGCCGGGCATCTCGCCCGAGGACGCGGCCAAGGACGTGCCCGCGCTCACCCCGCCGGAGTGATCTGGTCGCGTGCAGCCAGCGCGCGCTCGAACACCGCCTCGAACATCGCTTCGGTCAGCCGCCCGGTATTGGTGTTGTACCGGCTGCAATGATAGCTGTCGATCAGCACCCGCCCGTCGCCCAGATCGTGCCGGGCATTGTGCGCAAATGGAAAGGCAGCCGCGCGCAGCCCCAGATGCCGCAGGAAGCTGTCATGCGCGATCCGGCCGAGCGCGATGAACACGCGAAGCTGGGGCAGCGCATCGAGCTGCGCGGACAGGAAGCGGCGGCAGGTGTTGATCTCGGATGGCGTCGGCTTGTTCTGCGGCGGCAGGCACTTGACCGAATTGATGATGATAACGCCCTCGAGTTCCAGCCCGTCATCGATCCGCGATTGGTATGTGCCGCGCGACAGACCGAACTTCGCGAAGGTCGCAAACAGCAGGTCGCCCGCATAATCACCGGTGAACGGGCGGCCCGTGCGGTTCGCTCCGTGCATGCCGGGGGCCAGCCCGACAATGCCCAGCCAGGCGTTCGCATCGCCAAAGGCGGGGACCGGCGCGTTCCACCATTCGGGGTGCCTGGCCTGGCATTCGCGGCGCAGCGCGACGAGGCGCGGGCACAGCAGGCAATCGACCGGGGGTTCGGTATGCGCAATGGGGCTTAACTCCATCATGCTCCCGCGCTAGGCGCTGGGCATGGATGAGGCAAGTACGCAGCATTTTCTGATCGCGCTGGGATCTAACCGGCGGCATCATCGCATCGGAACTCCACGCAAGGTGCTCGATGCCGCATTGCTCGCGCTGGCGAACGAAGGGGTCGATGTCCTGGCCGTCGCGCCCGTGATCGAGACTGCGCCGATCGGCCCCTCTCTGCGCCGCTATGCCAATGGCGCAGCGATCATCACCACGCCGTTGCTGCCCGATGCGCTGCTGGCGCTGTTCAAGCGGGTCGAGGCGCGCTTCGGCAGGCGGCGCGGTCAGCGCTGGTCGGCGCGCACGCTCGATCTCGACATCATCCTGTGGTCGGGCGGCAGCTGGTATTCCCCTTCCCCGCCGCTCATCGTGCCGCACCCGGCCTATCGCACCCGCGCCTTCGTGCTGCGCCCCGCCGCGACGATCGCCCCAAACTGGCGCGACCCGCTGACCGGGCTCAGCATCGCGCAGCTTTGCCATCGTGCGTCACGGGGTTGACCCGATGGGCCGGCCCGACTAGGGGGATGCCCGCACCCGGGTCCGCCCGGCCACCGATGGCGCAACCCTCGCGCCACCCCCAGGGGGCCCTTAGCTCAGTCGGTAGAGCAACTGACTTTTAATCAGTAGGTCGCTGGTTCGAACCCAGCAGGGCTCACCATTTCCAAAAATGCACGGACTTGGAGCACGTCGGACGTTTCCGGCTTTCCGCAAGCCGCTGATGATTGTCGTTCGTTCCGCCAACAGGAAGTTCTCGACAATCCGGTCCGGCCATGATGTTGTTCGTCCATAGAATTCCGAAGCAGTGAACGCATAGGAGAGGGCCATGGGGCGAGGCGCGCAGGCACCGATCCCGCAGATCGATCGACACAGCTTGCGGCAGCTGGAAACGCATTTCGTTGCGCCGGACATTTATCGGCGGGGTGACCTCGCGCTGCGCCAGAGCCAGCTTGCGCAGATGGTCGCCGATCGGGTGATACCGCAGCTGCTGCGCCTGCACGACGAGATCGTGCCAGAAGCGCCGTCGGTGGAGGCGGTGCTCTCCGTCCTGGGGCCCAATCGCGGCGACATTGCGGGACTTGCCGACATTGTTCTTGGCGACGATCTCGAAGCGGCGGTGCGCTATGTGATTGTGCTCCGCGACCGTGGGCTTTCGATGGAAACGCTTTTCATCGAGCTGCTCGAGCCGACAGCCCGGCACCTGGGCGAGATGTGGGACAATGATGCCTGCGACTTCATCGGCGTGACACTCGGCGTCGCACGGCTGCAGAAGCTGCTCGCCGCGTTCAACGACACGCATGTCTGCGATGCACTCGACATGCGGCGCACTGTCCTGATGGCCATGACGCCCGGCGATCAGCATTTTTTCGGCGTAACCATGGTGGAGCGGTTTCTGGAAGCGTCGGGCTGGAAGGTGCAGACCGAAACGGCCGCGTGCGCCGAGGAGATCGCCGACGCCGCGAGGACACGCTGGTTTGCAGTTGCCGGTCTTACTGCCGGCTCCACCCAGATGATCGACAGCCTTTCCGAGACTATCGCTCTGATCCGCAAGCGCTCGCAAAACCCGCATATCGGCATCATGGTCGGCGGGCCGCTTTTTGCCGAGGATCCTTCGCTGGTTGCCGCCGTTGGTGCCGACGCGACAGCCCCCAGTGCACCTACTGCCGTCCTGGTGGCGCAAAAGCTCTCGGATGCAGCATCCGCCCATTTGAACTGAGCTCGGTCAAATCGCCACGCCCGGCAAGGTACTTCCATAAAACTGGGTTCGATCGATGCCGCAATGCCGGGTCGGCAGGCTGGACATTCGTATACCGTTCGTCGAAGACGGGCTTCCCCGTTTGCAATCATGCACTTATGGTCCGCGCCAAACCAAGGGGAATCATCATGAAAATGTCGCTTCGTTTCGCCGTTTCCGCCTTCTCGCTTGCCCTGGGGCTGCCCGCTTCGGTCGCCATCGCCGGTGATGCCGCTGCGCAGACGGCCGAAACCACCCAGGATGCCGCGCTCACCGCCTTTCTCGATGCCGAGTTCGAGGCGTGGGTGAAGATGCAGCCGCAGCTCGCCACGCGGCTCGGCCGCAAGGACGGCGGCGACAAGTGGAACGACCCGAGCGAAGCCGCCGCCGCAGCGCAGCTCAAATGGCGGCAGGACAGCGTCGCGCGGATGAAGGCGAAGTTCGATCGGGCCAAGCTGTCGCCCGAAGCGCAGGTCAACTACGACATCTGGGAGCTGGAGGCCGAGCGTGCCGCCTTGTCCCATGCCAACCGCCTCTATCGCCCGCCCTTCTATTCGCGGCTTTACTCGGCGCACAGCCAGTTGCCCGATTTCCTGATCAACACGCACACGATCGCCGACGAGACCGACCTCAAGAATTACATCGCACGCATCAAGGGCATGCCTGCCGTGCTCGACGTGGCGATCGAGCGGACCAAGGCGAGCGAGGCAGCCGGCATCCGCGCACCGAAATTCCAGGTCGAAACGATCATCGCGGGCAGCGAGAAGCTGACCAGCGGCGCGCCTTTCGGCGACGGCCCCGATGCCGCGCTCTGGGCCGACGTGAAGGCCAAGACCGAGGCGCTGGTCAGTGCCGGCAAGCTGCCGCGCGCTGCTGCGGACCAGCATCTGGCCGAGGCGCGCGCGGCGATCGTCGCGCTCAAGCCCGCCTATGAGCGGGTCATCGCCTGGGCCAGAGCAAGCCTGCCCAACGCGCCGAGCGGCAAGGTGGGCGCGCTGACGCTGCCCGATGGCGCAGCCTATTATGCCAATGAGCTCAGGCTCAACACGACGACCGACTACACCGCCGAACAAATCCACCAGATTGGCCTGTCGGAAGTCGCGCGGATCGAGGCCGAACAGGATGCGCTGGCGCAGAAGGCCGGGTTCAAGGATCGCAGCGCCTATTATGCCGAGCGCGCGCGCCTCAATCCGCCGCGCCAGTTCGACGATGCCGCGCGCAAGGAATATCTCGATAGCGCCAATGCGTTCGTGAAGCACACGCGCGGTCTGCTCGGCCCCTATTTCAACACGCTGCCCGCCTATGGCATCGAGGTGGTCCGCGAACCCGCGTTCTCCGAAGTAGCAGGCGGCGCTGCGCACGCCTCTGCCCCCAGCCCGGATGGCGCGCGCCCGGCGCGCACCTATGTGCATCTGGTCGGCACCGTGCCCGATCCGGCGGCCAAGTACACTTTGATGTGCCATGAGGCGGTGCCGGGCCACAACATGCAAGGCGACATTCAGGTCCGGCAAAAGAGTGGACCGCAATTCCGCGCGGTGACCGGCTATGTCGCGTTCGGCGAAGGCTGGGCGCTCTATGCCGAATCGCTGTGCAAGGAAATGAACGCCTTCCCCGATATCGCCGCCGATTTCATGCGGCTCGATGCCGAGCTGTTCCGCGCGGCGCGGCTGGTAGTCGATACCGGGCTGCACGCCAAGGGCTGGACCGAGGATCAGGCGGTCGAATACATGAACACCACCGGCCGCCAGCCGATCGAGCGCTCGCGTTCCGAAATCCGGCGCTATATCACGCTGCCGGGGCAGGCCACCGGATACAAGATGGGCATGCTCAAGATCGTCGAGCTGCGCCAGAAGGCCGAACAGGCGCTGGGTCCCAAGTTCGACATCAAGGGCTTTCACGATCTGCTGATCGCATCGGGTTCGCAACCGCTGTCGATCCTCGAGCGCCGGGTCGACGACTGGATCAAGCGCAGCCAGGGCTGATCGTTGCTGACGCAAAAGCGGGTTTCGATCAGAAACCTGCTTTTGCTGACGCGATGATCGACTATATGGGCGTCACCGGGCGGCGCTGGATGTCGACCGAACAGACGGACACGCCGCCATTTCTGACCCCGCTAATGCCACTGTCGAAATGACCCCGACCGATGCCGGATCGGAAGAGACCGGCATGCGCGTCGCAGCTGCCCCGCAACCCAGGCCAGGCAGCGGCAAATTCCTGACCGGAAGCCTGATGCGGCACGTGGCGGTGATGACGCTGACCTCGAGCATCGGCCTGCTGGCGCTGTTCGTCGTCGATTTCGTCGATCTCTTCTTCATTTCGCAGCTGGGCGATCCCGCGCTGACGGCGGGCATCGGCTTTGCCAGTACGCTTCTGTTCCTCAACTCGTCGCTCAATATCGGCCTGATGATCACGATCAGCGCGCTTGCGGCGCGGCGGATCGGCATGGGGCGCGCGGAAAGCACCCGTGCATTGCTGGGCGAGGTGCTGATGATCGGCGTCGCGCTATCGAGCGTGATCGCGCTAGTTTTCTGGATCTTTGCCCCGCAATGGGTCGAGCTCATGGGTGGCAGCGGAGCGGCCCGAGACGCTGCGGTCAGCTATATCCGCATCGTGGCGCCTTTCGGCCCGGTCACGGTCACGGGCATGGTCTGCTCGGGGCTGTTGCGGGCCTATGGCGACGCCCGGCGCGCGATGAATACCACGCTGGCGATGGCGATGGGCAATGCCGTGTTCGATCCGATCCTGATGTTCGCCCTGGGCTGGGGATTTGTCGGCGCAGCCTGGGCAACGGTCATCTCGATCATCATGATGGCAGCAACGGGCATCATTCCGATCCTGCGCCATTATGGCGGCTTTGCCATGCCCTCGCGCGAGAGTTTTGCTGCCAATCTCACCGACATCCGCAAGATCATGGTGCCGGCGGTGCTGACCAATCTGGCGACGCCGGTGGGCGGCATCATCGCCTTCCGCCTGATCGCAGTCTATGGCGAAGCATCGGTGGCCAGCTATGCGGTGATCGGCCGGATCATCCCGCTCGCCTTCTGCCTGCTGTTTTCGCTGTCGGGATCGATCGGCCCGATCATCGGCCAGAATTACGGCGCCGGTCAGCTCGAGAGGGTGCGCGGCACCATCGACCGCGCAGTGATCTTCGCCGCTGGCTTCACCCTGGCCATCTGGCCGGTGCTGATCCTCGGCGTCGATGCGATCGGCTGGATCTTCGATCTGCCGGCGGGCGGCATGGACCTTATCCATGCCTTTGCCTGGGTCGTCGTGCCCCTGTTCTTCTTCAACGGCCTGCTGTTCATCGCCAATGCCAGCTTCAACAATCTGGATCGCGCGTCCTGGTCGACCTGGACCAACTGGGGGCGCAACACGCTGGGCGTCCTGCCACTCGCGATGCTGGGCAGCCAGATGGCCGGAGCGCCGGGCGTGCTGATCGGCCAGGCGGTTGGCGGTGTGCTCTTCGGGCTGGGCGCCTATTGGCTGACCCGGTACAGGGTAAATCAGCTGCGGCAATTATAGGTTAACCCGTTTGGCGATAGGCGATGTTGCAGCTATTTGTGCAAGTCAGTTTCTCACATCCGGTTTTACGCTGATCATGTCCTCGCCCGATACTCCACTGATCTCGGTCATGATGAGCGTGTACAACGCGGAGCGGTACGTTGCCGAGGCGATCCAGAGCATCCTGGGCCAGACCGAGGGGCGGTTCGAATTCCTGATCGTCAACGATGGCTCGCGCGATGCATCAGGATCCATCATTGATCGCTATGCCGCGCAGGACAGCCGCATCCGTGCGATCCACCAGGAAAATCGCGGCCTGATCGCCAGCCTCAACCGCATGCTCGATGAGGCGCGCGCACCGCTGGTGGCCCGGATGGACAGCGACGATGTCTCGCGGCCAGAGCGGTTTGCAGTGCAGCTCGCCTGGATGCAGGCGCATCCTGATATCGCCGTGCTGGGCACAAACACCGACGAGCTCGATGCCGACGGCGCGTTCTTTCCGTGCAGCGACTTTCACCCCGAACATCCCGCCGACATCCGCGAGCGGCTGATGGCGGCGAGCGCGATGTGCCACCCTTCGGTGATGATGCGCCGCGATGTCATCCGGTCACTCGGCGGCTATCGCGCCGCGTTCCGGCATTGCGAGGATTATGACCTGTGGCTGCGGGTCAGCGAACGCCACGACCTGTACAATCTGCCCGACCGGCTGTTCCTTTATCGCCGTTCGCCCGACCAGGTGAGCGAGAAGCACATTCTGGTGCAGGCGATCGGGGCAGCGTGCGCGCGCTATGCCGCGCAGCAGCGGCGCGCAGGCCTGCCCGATCCGTTCGAAGGCGCCACCAGCCTTCCCTCGCTCGACCAGATCGATGCGGTACTGGGCAGCAACGGTGTGGGCGCGCGGATGCGGCTCGAGGTGATCGACAGCATCAAATATTCGCCCGAGGCGATGAGCGGCGGTGGGCTGGAACTGATGCAGGCGCATCTGCGTGACGGAGGCACCAAACAGGGTTTCTGGCGGACGGCAGGACGCATGGTGAAGATGGGGATGATCCCTCAGGCACTCACGCTCTCGCTCGATCTGATGCGCTACTGACCCTTTCGAGTCACCCCGGCTTTTCAGCCTGTTAACGCCTGCTGCCATGCGTGTCCCTGTGCGAGACAGCGCAATTTGGGCGCTGATTTGGTAATGGTTTTGCGCTATCGGGGGCGTGTGACAGCGATCATATCGCTTCCCCCACCGTCAGGATAACGCTCCTCCCCATGCTTTCGCGCCTTGCCCCCCTCTTGAGAGCCCATGGCGCGATGGGTCTGCGCGAATGGATCGCCTGGCTTTTGCTGGCGCTGGTCCTTTCGGTCGGAGCTTCGCAGATCGTTCGCGCCCAGCGCGCCGACGAGATCGAGCGCGCACCCCGCTATCAGCCCGAAGGCGGCATGGCATTCGAGCATGCTGGAGAGAATTTTCCAGGCTCCGCCTTCTATTATCTCGACGATGCAGGCTCGCTCGCGCCGCCCGCGCCTGCGGTGCTCATCGATCAGGAGCCTGGCCCGGGCACAGCCACCTACATGGTGCGCGGCATGGCCCTGACCGGATCGCCGCTCGATCATGCCCGCGCGCTTCAATGCCTGACGGCTGCGATATATTACGAGGCGGCGATGGAACCTGATGCCGGCCAGCAGGCGGTCGCACAGGTCGTGCTCAACCGCGTGATGCATCCGAGCTATCCCAACACCGTGTGCGGCGTCGTCTATCAGGGGTCGGAACGCGCCAGCGGCTGCCAGTTCACCTTCAGCTGTGATGGCGCAATGGCGCGCACACCGAGCCCGATCTACTGGGCGCGGGCACGCCGCGTCGCCGAACGTGCATTGGCCGGCTATGTCTATCGCCCGGTCGGCACGGCAACGCATTATCACACGACCGAAGTCTCCCCGTACTGGGCACCCAGCCTCGATTATATCGGCACCATCGGCGCGCATCGCTTCTACCGCTGGCAGGGTGCGGCGGGGCGCAGCATCGCCTTCAACGCGCGCTATCTGGGCGGCGAACCCTTTCCGGGACCCAAGCCGCGCACCGTCTTCACGCTGGCTGGCGGCGTCGATCCGCTCGATCCGCTGGTGCTGGCCAAGGCCTATGAGGCGGCCCGACTGAAGGCGGAGTCGGAGAATGCTGGCGCGCTCGAAGCCCAGCGGCTTGGTCGCCCCTCTGCCGTCGCCAATCCCGCGATATCGGGCAGCCCGGTGCCTGCCTATGCGCCCGAAATCGCACGGCGCGGCGGCGAGAATGCGCTGCGCGGCAGCAACCTGCCCGATAACAGCCAGATACGCCCCGAATATCGCAATTCCGGCCAGTGGATACGCCAACCGGGCAGCTGAAATGCGCTCCGCCACGCGGCGTTACGCACGCATTAACCACGTTTGGCAACCAGCTTCGCGAAACCGCGCTTAGCACTTGCTATCTTATCATCCGACCTCGGCCGCCATGTTGCGCCGCCGCCTGTCCCGGGTCACGTCCGTCAATGAGGTGTAATTTGGGGTGTGGTCACCGGGCTGCATGGTC
>LSHP01000046.1 GCA_001555775.1 Acidovorax delafieldii
ACCAGCAGCACCTAAATCTCCACCGAAAATTACACCACGAGCGCGGACGCTAACCGTCAGGGCGAAGGCAGCGGTCCGCTGCATGTGCTGATCGAAGGCTGGGCAATCCGCTACAAGACGCTCGAGGATGGGCGCAGGCAGATTCTCTCGGTCCTCATCCCCGGCGATATCTTCGACATCAACGGCCATCTCGCAAAATCGATGGACCACAGCATCGCCACGCTGACCCAGACGAGAGTCGGGCTGCTGGACGACGATTTTCTCGATATCGCCCGCGCCCGGCATTCCGACCTAGAGAAGCTGCTCTGGTGCGACATGCATGTTTCCTCCGCCATCCAGCGCGAACGGTCCACCTCGCTCGGACAGCGCACGGCGCGCGAGCGGATGGCGCATTTTCTGTGCGAGCTGTTCCTGCGTCAGCGCTCGGTCGGGCTCAGTACCGGCCGCAGGTGCAGCTTCCACCTCACCCAGACCGAACTGGCCGAGGCGCTCGGCATGACCCCGGTCTATGTCAATCGGACCCTGCAGGATCTGCGCCGTGACGGGCTGATCCAGCTCGAACAGAAATGTCTGACGGTGCTCGACCTGCCGCGGCTCGAAGCAACCGCGCTGTTTGATGGCGGTTATCTCAAGATCTGCGATGCCGATGGCGGGGCAGGTGCGCACAAGGAGAATGCCCATGCCTTCTAGCTGGTCCGGCCCGGTCCAGACGCTCAACCATTTCATCGCTACGCTGCCGCTGCTCGTGTGGCGCGCGGGGCGCGATGGGGCGTGGCTCTGGGCGAGCCCGCAATGGGAGGCGTTTACCGGCCAGAGCGAGGCCGAGTATGTCGGCGATGGCTGGCTTGATGTCGTCCATCCCGACGATCGCGAGGCTGCGCAGACCGCATGGAGCCTCGCGTCCGATCGGCAGAGTTTCGAGGTCGAATTTCGCATCCGAAAGGCGGAAGAAGACCGCTATTACTGGCACAAGACCCGCGCCGGACCGGTCCACGGCGATGATGGCAGCATCATCGAATGGCTGGGCACCTCGACCGATATCGACGACCTCAAGCGATTGCGCGACCAGGAGCGGTCGCTGCTGGGGGAGTTGCAGCATCGCGTCCGCAACACGCTGGGCGTGGTGCGGGCGCTGTCGCGGCGGACGGCAGACCATTGCGATACCATTGAGGATTTCGTCGCCAAGTTCGACGGGCGCATCAACACCTTCGCGCGCACCCAGTCGCTTTCGACCCGCTCAGCGACTGGCCAGGTCAACCTTGCCGATCTGGTGCATGACGAGCTGCTGAGCCACCATCTCGACGGCGAGGAACAGGTGCGCGCCGAAGGGCCGGACATCATGCTGGGGGTCAAGGCCGCGAACATGCTGGGCCTGGCAATCCACGAGCTTGCCAGCCATGCGGTGACCTTTGGCGAACCGGGTGATCCGCCGCCGCGCCTGCAGGTGCAATGGGGCATTGACGATAGCGCCGCCAAGCCGCTGCTGACGCTGATCTGGAAGGAAGAGGGCCGCAACCTCTCAGATCCCGATCAGGCGCTGGGCGCACTGGCGCGCGATTTTGTCGAGCGCGCGCTGCATTACGAGATGGACGCCGAGACTGCGATCGAGACGCTGCCCGGCGGGCTGATGTTCGATGTGCGCTTGCCGCTCGCTCGCGCGCAGGATCGCGACAGCTGACCGCGGAATATGCGGATTTTATCGGTACTTACCAACCCATGTGATGATCGCGGGCGGCCTCGCCGCCTAATCCTGACCCCGACACGGTGCCTTTACCCACCCCCCGACGAGCCTTGAGGGGCACCGTGTCACCATTGCTCGCAACCAGGGACACAGGCCATGAACATCGCCAACTGGGCCCGATACGGGCTCGCTGCCACGCTTGCCACTGCGGCAGGCGGGGTCCTGATCTATCGCCGCAAGCCGGGCATCAACCATGATGCCGCCCCCGCGCGCAGCGCCCGGCACCGCCGACGCTTTGGCGATTATCGCGTCACCGGCGCCACCGTCACCATCCGCGCCACCCCCGAGCAGATCCGCGCCTGCTGGCAGGGCACTGCACAGCTCTGGTCGGTACTCGAATATCTGCCCTTTCCCGAAGGCAACCAGCCCGATCTGCTGCTGCCCCCATCCGAACTGCGCGACATGGCCTCGCGCCCGCTGCTCACCCGGATCGTCGCCGAGCGCGAGGACGAGCTGATCGCCTGGCGCTCCGAGGGCGAGGGCCATGCCGATATGCACGGCCGACTGCGCTTTCGCGACAATGGCGACAAGGGCACGGCGGTCGAGGTGATCATGGCGGTGCGTCCGCACCATTTTGCGTCTGCCTGGAAGACCGAGGCGATGATGGCCGAAGCGCTCGAGCTGGGCCTGCTGCGCGATCTGCGCCGGATGAAGATGCTGGTCGAGACGGGCGAGATCGCCACCGCGAAGATGCGCCCCGACGCCGCCTGAGGCCCGTGCATCCCGATCCCCCGAATACAAGGAACCTCAAGCCATGCGTGCTGCCACCTTTCAGGGCAAGGGCGATATCGACGTCCGTCAGATGCCCGACCCTGCCATCGTCAACCCGCGCGACTGCATCATCGAAGTCACCTCCACCGCGATCTGCGGGTCGGACCTCCACCTGTATGACGGCGTGATCCCTGCGGTCGAAAAGGATGACATATTGGGTCACGAGTTCATGGGCCGGGTCGTCGCCGTGGGCAAGGATAGCACGCTTGAGGTCGGCCAGCGCGTCGTCGTGCCCTTCACCATCTTCTGCGGCCAATGCTTCCACTGCAGCGAGCAGCGCTACAGCAATTGCGACAACAGCTGCCCGGTCGAGGACCAGGAAGTCGCCGAAAAGGCGTTCGGCCACCCGATGGCTGGCATGTTCGGCTATTCGCACCTGACCGGGGGCTATGCCGGTGGCCAGGCCGAATATGTCCGCATCCCCTATTCGGACGTCGTGCCTTTGGTCGTGCCCGAGGATATTCCCGACGAGCGGCTGCTGTTCCTCTCGGATATCCTGCCCACCGGCTGGATGGCCGCGCTCAACGCCGAGATCGCGCCGGGCGACACCATCGCGGTCTGGGGCTGCGGCCCGGTCGGGCTGTTCACGATCCTCAGCGCCTTCCAGCAAAAGGCCGGGCGCGTGATCGCGATCGACGGTGTCCAGGGGCGGCTCGACATGGCCGAGCAGCTGGGCGCCGAGCCGGTCAATTTCCACGAGACCGACATTCTCGATGCGCTCAAGCAGATGACCGGCGGGATCGGCCCTGATGCGGTGATCGACGCGGTCGGCATGGAAGCGCACGGCTTTGTGGTCGACAATATCGCCGACCGGATCAAGCAGACGGTCGGCCTGGGGCAAGACCGTGCGCATGTGCTGCGCCAGGCGATCATGGCCTGCCGCAAGGGTGGGCGCGTCTCGGTCCCCGGTGTCTATGGCGGCAAGGCCGATCTGTTTCCCCTGGGTGCGATGATGCAGAAGGGGCTGCAGCTGCGCACCGGTCAGACGCATGTTCGACGCTATACGGCGGAACTACTCGACCTCATCGAGCGTGATGTCATTGATCCCAGTTTCTTGATCAGCCACCGCCTGCCGCTCGACGAGGCAGCGACCGGCTACCGCAATTTCCGCGATCATCAGAATGAATGGATCAAGGTGGTCATGCACCCCTGATCGCGGTCCCGAGGAGAATACCCATGGAATACAGCATTTTCGGCATCGTCATCCTGATTCTGGACGTGATCGCGGTGCTCAGCGTCTGGGGCAGCGGTGCCACCACCACGACCAAATTGCTCTGGACGCTGCTCATCGTCATCCTTCCGGTAATCGGTCTGATCGCCTGGTTCTTCCTCGGCCCCAAGCGCGGGCGGGTCTGACCGCGGCGTTGGTCAGCCCGGCGGCAGGATGAAGGCCCGTAACGGCTGCCAGGCTTCGGCCTTGGCAGCGAGGGGCAGTGTATAAGCCGGGCTGCTCGACGGCAAAGGCACGATCGGCAGGTCCAGCCCGGCCAGCGCGCGCAGCGCGCCCCTCGCCGACAGCGCACCATTGCAGCCGATCGCGCGCAGATGCGGCAGCCGCTCGACCAGCGGGCGCAGCGGATTGGCCACGGCATCGCGAATATCGCCATCCAGGCTCGATCCGCGCCGCGCCGACCCGATCACATCCCACAGACCGATGCCGCGCGCGCCGATTCGCTCGAGCCGCGCGGCATAGTCGAGCGCGACCAGCGATTCGCCGATCACTCGCTCCATCAGCGCCCAGAAATGGTTGCGCGGATGCCCGTAATAGCGCCCAGCCGCCAGCGACGCCCGGCCCGGCAGACTGCCCAGCAGCAGCAGCGTGCAGGTCTGCGGCAGCACCGGTGCAAGGCTGCTGACGGGATCGGGAAGCGGGCGAGAGTGCGTCATGTCGGCGTTTCAGCGCGCCGCGACGAGGCGCGCACTATCCTGCACAAGGCTGGCCGATCGGGGTTTTTCGGGGAAGGAAATGGATGCCCCCCAAGGATTCGAACCTTGATTAACGGAGTCAGAGTCCGTGGTCTTACCATTAGACGAAGGGGCAATAGGCGGTCGCAATTAGGCGCGTCGGCGGACGCGGTCAAGACCCAAATCGCGACGAATCGGTGCCAAGCTTGCGCATTCACCGCATATTGGCTAGCCTTGGCCTCAAGTACCGGCGAAGCGTGGACATATTGGCCGCGTGGGCATGCCCGGATGAGAAAAAGAGCGATTTTGGCATGGTGGAGCGACCCACATCCATGCCGCAGGCCGAATCCCCCGCAATCACCCCGTCCGATGGCGGCAAGGTTGCCAAGGAACTGGCAAATCCTGCCAGAAATGGCCGGAATGCGGCACGACAGCGAGGCAGGTCCAAGACGGGTGCCCATCAGGGCCAGCGCGGCCCGGGGCCCGCACCCGGCACACCGACGCGAATCACCGAATCCAGACCGGCAAAGAGCGGCCATGGCGATCGTGGCGGCTGGAATGCCCGGCGCGCCTATGCCGCGATCGATCTCGGCACCAACAATTGCAGATTGCTGATCGCGAAACCGGCCGCGGACGGCTTTGTCGTGGTCGATGCGTTCTCCCGCGTCGTGCGGCTGGGCGAGGGCCTTGGCCAGAGCGGACGGCTGAGCGATGCCGCAATGGATCGCGCGGTCGCCGCTTTGTCGATCTGCGCCGACAAGCTGCGCCGCCGCCATGTCGCGCTGGCGCGGTCGGTCGCGACCGAGGCGTGCCGCAAGGCGAGCAACGGCCCGGCCTTTATCGATCGCGTGCGCCGCGAAACCGGGATCGTGCTCGACATCATCACCGCCGAGGAAGAGGCGCGGCTCGCGGTCCTTGGCTGTCATATCCTGCTCGAACCCGGCGATGGCCCGGCGCTGATCTTCGATATCGGCGGCGGATCGACCGAGCTCGTGCTGGTCGACAGCTCAGGCCCGGTGCCCGACATTCTCGACTGGATGAGCGTGCCCTGGGGCGTGGTGACGCTGACCGAGAGCGAGCGCTTCGATCATGACGATCCCGAGTCGCGCGCGGCCGCCTATACGCGCATGCGAGCGCGGGTGATGGACGGCTTTGCCCCCTTTGCCCGCCGGTTGCCGGAGCTGCCCGATGCAGAGCGGCGGCTGCTCGGCACCAGCGGCACGGTGACGACGCTCGCCAGCCTGCATCTCGACCTGCCTTGTTATAACCCCGACGCGATCGACGGGCTGATCGTGCCGTCCGAATCGATGCGCGCCATCAGCGCGCGGCTGGCGGGCATGAGCCTGAACCAGCGGCGCGAACTGCCCTGCATCGGCAAGGAGCGCGCCGATCTGGTGGTGGCGGGCTGCGCCATTCTCGAATCGATCCTCGACATATGGCCCGCCATGCGGCTGGGCGTCGCCGATCGCGGCATTCGCGAGGGCATATTGCGCGCATTGATGGGCAAGGATGCGCCGCAACCACGCTCCGCGCATGAGCAACGCGCATGAGCGGCGACGGCAAGGATGGCGGTGCCGGCAGCGGTAGCGGCGGCGGAAGGATTCCCGGCGATTCGCGGCGCAAGGCCAAGGGCAAATATGGCGATGGTCTCAAGCAACGGGTCAAGACTGCGCGCGGGCGCACCGCCTCGTCCAACCGCTGGCTCGAGCGCCAGCTCAACGATCCCTATGTCCGCAAGGCCAAGGCCGAAGGCTATCGCAGCCGCGCGGTGTACAAGCTGGTCGAGCTCGACGAGAAATTCGCCATCGTGCGCAAGGCGCGGCATGTGGTCGATTTAGGCATTGCGCCGGGCGGCTGGTCGCAGCTGGTGCGCCGGGTGAACCCCAAGGCGGCAGTGGTCGGCATCGACCTGCTGCCGGTCGACCCGATCGAGGGCGTCACCATCTTCCAGATGGACTTCATGGCCGATGATGCGCCGGGCAAGCTGATCGATGCGCTCGGCGGCAGGCCCGATCTGGTTCTGTCCGACATGGCGGCGAACACCGTCGGCCACAAGCAGACCGATCATCTGCGCACCATGGGGCTGGTCGAGGCGGCGGCGCATTTCGCGGTCGATCAGCTGATCGAGGGTGGGACCTTCGTTGCCAAGGTGCTGGCCGGTGGCACCGACAACGACCTGCTCACGCTGCTCAAGCAGCATTTCAAGACCGTGAAGCACGCCAAGCCGCCTGCCAGCCGCAAGGGCAGCAACGAATGGTATGTCGTGGCGCAAGGTCGCAAACCGCGAGCAGCGTCTGCGGGCGGCGACGAACTGGCCTGAAACTGGGGGTGATTCGCCTTGCCCTGTGGGGCGGAATGGCGATGCTGGGGGCTGATGCAGCCTGACCGATGCGCTGCCATGGACGTGGGGGCCTCATGATCCATCGCAATTTGCTGGTTCTGGCGTCGATCGTGTTCATCGACATGGCCGGTATCGGCCTGATCGTGCCGGTGATGCCGTCGCTGATCCAGTCGCTGACAGGGCAAGGCCTCGATCACGCGGCGACCTGGGGCGGCTGGCTGCTGTTCACTTATGCTGCGATGCAATTCCTGTTCGCGCCGGTGATAGGGGGGCTGAGCGACCGGTTCGGGCGGCGTCCGGTGCTGCTGGCGACACTGGCGCTTTTGGGCGTCGACTATGCGCTGATGGCTTTTGCCCCGAGCCTTGCCTGGCTGTTCGCAGGCCGCGCCATTTCGGGCGTGATGGGCGCAAGCTATGCCGCCGCGAACAGCTGCATCGCCGACAGCATTCCGGCCGAGCGGCGCGGGGCGGCGTTTGGCATGCTCGGCGGCGCGGGCGCAGCGGGCTTCGTGCTCGGCCCGGCGATCGGCGGGCTGATCGGCCAGTTTGGCGACCGGCTGCCGTTTGTCGCTGCGGCTCTGTTGTGCGCCGCCGGGGCGGTTTTCGGGCTGTTGCGGTTCGAGGAAACGCTTCTTCCCGAGCGGCGGCGGCGATTCGATCCCTTCCGATCCAATCCGCTGGGCACGATTCGCCGAATGCGGCGCATCCCGCTGGTCATGGGATGCCTCTGCGCGATCTTCCTGATGCAGCTCGCCAGCCAGGCGCAGCTTTCGGTCTGGGCCTATTATGGCACGGCGAAATTCGAGTGGACGCCTGCGGTCACCGGCGCAACCATCGCGCTGTTCGGCATATTGCTGGTTTTGACCCAGGGCGTGCTGTCGGGCAAGGCCATCGCCCGGTTCGGCCCGGTGCGCACCGCGACGATCAGCCTGCTGTTCTCGATCCCCTCGTTTCTGACGCTCGCCTTTGCGCCGAGCACGCCCGTGGTGATCCTGGGTGTGATCATCGGCGCCATCCCGGGCATGTGCTTCCCGGCGATGCAGCAGCTGATGAGCCCCCGCGTGGCCGAAGATGCGCAGGGCGAGTTGCAGGGTGCCATCGCCAGCACCATCAGCCTGACCGCGATCATCGGGCCGCCGCTGATGACCGGGGTGTTTGCCGCTTATGCCGATGCCCAGGGCCCTTTCTTCCCGGGCGCACCCTTTGTCGTTGCAGCAGGGCTGATGGCGGGCGCGGTGACGGTGCTGACGGTCACGCTGCTGCGCCATGCCGGGCAACCCTCCGCCGCCTGAGCGCAGCAAAAAGCCCCGCCCGCGATGTGCGGACGGGGCTTTTTAGCGTTACCCTTGCAGAGCGATCAGAAACGGCCGCGCAGGGTGATGCCATAGGTGCGCGGTTCGCCCAGGAAGGCCGAGAAAATCTGGCGTCCACCGGGGAATTGCGGATCGACGAACGGCGCTGCGGTCGTACCGGCCTGGAACGGGCTGTTGAACGCGACCTGGGTGAAGTCCTCGTTGAACAGGTTCTGTGCCCAGAGCTCGACCGCCCAGGCCTGGTCCGGACCGCGCAGGCCGACGCGTGCGTTGACCACCACGAAGCTCGGCTGTTCCTTCTGCGGGAACAGGTCCGATCCGGTGTTGAAGGCATCGGTCACGCGGGTGTCGAGATAGACCAGACCCGAGAGGCCGTTATTGCCGATATCCGGCGTCCAGGCCATCGATCCGGTCAGCGTCAGCTCGGGCGCGTTCGACAGGTTGTCGCCGGGCAGCTTGCGCAGCGCCGGATCCAGCGGCGCGCCGTTGCGGTTGCCGATCAGGTTGTTGCGATAGCTGGTATCGGCATAGGTCAGACCGCCATTGACCGTGAAGGTGCGCGACGGACGGATCGAGGCTTCGAGCTCGACGCCTTGGGCGACCACGCCATAGGTCACGTCGCCACGGGCACAGCCGCCGGTCGTGGCGCTGAGATCGCGGTCGGCGCCGGCGAGATCGGTCGAGCAGCCGTTGACCGTCTGCACCAGGAAGACGGTGCCGTTGAAGGTGTTGAGCTGGAAATTCTCGAACTGCTGACGGAACAGCGCGAGGTTGATGGTCAGCGGACCGCGCGAATATTTCGCGCCCAGTTCGAACGCATCGACGATTTCCTGGTCGAACTGCAGGTTGCGCACCAGCGCCTGCGCACCGCCGACCGCCGCGAAGGTGGTCACCGGAGCGCCGCCCAGCGGAGCGACGACCGGGCCCTTGAGCGCCGAACGGTCGAGGTTGAAACCGCCTGCCTTGTAGCCGCGCGAATAGCTGCCGTAGAGCAGCAGATCGTCGGTGGGCTTCCACGACAGCACCGCAGTGCCGGTGAACTCGTTCTCGCTGCGGCGATCGCGGATCGATACGCCGTTGAGCTCTGCGGTCGAGTTGCCCTGGCAGCCCAGGCCGACCAGAGCGCCAGCCAGCGCGCGTGCGGTGGCATTGGGGCTGATCAGATCGTCGGTGAGCGATGCCTGCAGGCGGGTACAGACGGTGTTGTCGTTGCTGAAGGTCGCGTTGAAGCGCTTGCGCTCGTTGGTGTAGCGCAGGCCGACCGTCAGATCGAGATTGTCGGTGATGTGGAAGATATTGTGCGTGAAGAACGCATAGTTGCGGCTGTTCTGGAAATAGCGATCGCTGATCGAGCCGAGATTGTTGAGCGTATCGAGCAGCGCGAAGCCGTTGGCGATATCCGCGCCGGTCTGTCCACCGCCGCTCGCCGCAGCCAGCGTGGCGGGACCCACGCCGGGTACGACGCATCCCGGCGAGGTCGGCGAATACAGGCCGGCGAGACCGCCGCCCGAGATGATGCGGCAGGTGGCGAAGCGGCCATATTGGTTGCCGAAGCGCAGGTTGTCGCGCACGGTCAGGTCTTCGTCGGCGAAATAGCCACCGACCAGCCAGTCGAGCTTGCCGTCGAACGCCTCGCCCTGCAGGCGCAGTTCCTGGGTGAAGGTCTTGAACTGACGGAACTGGGCGTCGGTATCGTCGGCGCGATAGAGAATGTCGACCGCGCTGTAATCGGTGTCCGAGGCCTGGCTGTTCTTGTAATAGCGATAGCCGGTGATCGAGGTCAGCGTTGCGCCGCCCATGTCCCAGTTCACTTCGAGCGAGAGACCGCCATCCTTGGTCTTGCCGTTATAGGTGCGGCCGCGGGTGACGAAGGTGTTGCGGCTGAACGGATCGTTGAACGAACCGATCGGCTGGCCGAGGTCGCGCAGCACGTTGATGATGTTGTTGCCCGTGGTCTGGAGCGGCGCGAGCGGAGTCGACGGGTTGTTGAGGTCGCCGATCAGCGGGTTGAAATCGCGGCCCAGATAAACCGCACCGCAGCAGCGCTCGTCGCGGTTGGTATAGTCGGCGATGAAGCGGAACGAGACCGCATCCACCGGCTCCCACAGCAGCTGGCCCTTGACGAAATAGCGGTCGCGATTGTTCAGGTCGATATTGTTGTTCACATCGCGCAGGAAGCCGTCGCGCTTTTCGTACACGCCGTCGAAGCGCGCCGCGAGCGTTTCGCTCAACGGGCCGGTGAGGCCGGCCTGCAGACGGATATTGTCGAAATTGCCATAGGTCGCCTCGCCAAAGCCGCCGAATTCGAATTCGGGCTTTTTCGAGTAGATCGACAGGATACCGGCCGAGGCGTTGCGGCCGAACAAGGTGCCCTGCGGACCGCGCAGCACTTCCACCCGGTCGAGCTCACCCAGTTCGTTGAGACCGATGCCCGAGCGCGAGCGATAGACGCCGTCGATGAACACCGCGACCGAGCTTTCGAGGCCCGGATTGTCACCCACCGTGCCGATACCGCGGATACGCGCCGATCCGTTCGCCTCGTTGCCGGTGGAGGATACGAGCAGCGAGGGGACGACCTGGTTCAGCTGGCGGATGTCGTTGGCGCCGGTATTCTCGAGCGTTTCGGCGTTGACGGCCGACACCGCGACCGGAACGTCGGACAGCAGCTGCTCGCGGCCCTGGGCCACGACGACGATGGTGTTGCTGTCGTTGACGCCTTCCTGATCCGTATCCTGCGCCAGGGCGGGGCTCGCCATGGCCACCAGGCCGGCTGAAAGCATGAGGGACACACGGCTGGCTTTGCCGAAACGCATGGGCATATCTCTCTCCTGATTGTGGTCTCTCTGGCGGTCATGCGCCGCCTTGACGTGAACGTTAGACCAAAATCGGCGGGATTCCAGCGGTTGCGCGGGCTGCCCGCAAAAATGCAGAGTGTTGTCGCGAAAACGCAACACCAGTTATGCAAGTGACTTTATCGCCGGAATTCTGCCGTTTTTTGCAAGTCGAAGCGCAAGGCCGCGCTTTCCGTAGCGACAAAGGCATGAGGGCCTGCGCCCAGAACGGACAGAATAGCCGGGTCATCGGCATCGAGCCCTCCGGTCAATGCACCGAAGGCGGGCAGGATCAGCCGGTCGGAACAGGCGACGAAACAGGGGCGCGAGACCGTCCGCCCGCGCAGCCGTACCCTGAGGCGCGGATGGAAATGGCCCGAAAGTTCGGGCACGCTCCTGCGCGATTCGGCCTTGTGGCGCAGCGCCAGCCCGGCAAGTTCGGCCTCTTCGATTACCCTGCCGCCGAAACCGGTTTCGAGCGCGCTGTCATGGTTGCCGGTGATCCAGTGCAGCGCGATCCGGCACGACAGGCTTTCGATCCGCGCAGCGAGCGCCGGGTCGAGCCGCGAGGCGCCGTCACTGTCGTGGAAATTGTCGCCCAGGCACCACAGGCTGGTCGCGCCCGAGGCCGCGAGCGCGCGTTCGAGCCGGTCGAGCGTCGCCGCGCTGTCATAGGGCGGCAGCATCTGCCCGCCCCGTGCATACCAGCTCGCCTTCTCGAAATGCAGGTCGGCCACGAACAGCGCCTTTTCGCGCGGCCAGTAGAGCGCGGCGCGATCGACGATGACGAAATCCTGCCCGGCGAACGAAAGGGGAACCATGGCTCTGCCATGCCGCAGACATCGGGGTGTTGCAAGCCCGGTGCTTGGCAGATCGTCGCACGCCGATTATGGGGCAGCGCATGACCTTGCCCACCGACTATCCGCTGACCGTCGCGGCGCTCTATCATTTCGCGCCGATCGCGGAGCCTCAGGCCGCGCGCGATGCGCTGCACGCGCTGTGCGAGGCGCAAGCGCTGTGCGGCACGCTGCTGATCGCGCACGAGGGCGTCAACGGCACGCTGGCGGGGCCTGGAGACGGGATCGCAGCTTTGGTCGATGCCATCCGCGCGATGCCGGGCTTTGCCCCGATCGAGGTCAAATATTCGGGCGCGCATATGCCCCCATTCAAGCGGCTCAAGGTCAAGGTGAAGCGCGAGATCGTGACGATGGGCGTGCCCGATATCGACCCAGTGCATGGCCAGGGCGCCTATGTCGAACCCGCGGACTGGAACGCGCTGATCGCCGATCCCGATACGGTGGTGATCGACACGCGCAACAGCTTCGAATTCGCGCAAGGGACCTTTGCCGGCTCGGTCGATCCTGGCACCGAGCGATTCACCCAGTTTCCCGCATGGTTCGATGCGCAGGCCGAGCAGTTGCGCACTTCGGGCAAGAAGATCGCGATGTTCTGCACCGGCGGCATCCGCTGCGAAAAAGCGACCGCCTATGTCCGCGCGCAGGGTTTTGACGAGGTCTATCACCTCAGGGGCGGCATCCTGAAATATCTGGAACAGGTGCCCGCCGAGCAATCGCTGTTCGAGGGCGGCTGCTTCGTGTTCGACGAGCGCGTCGCGCTGGGCCAGGGGCTCGAACTGCTCGATGTCGAGCGTGCGGTGGCGAAAGGTGGCACCGACTAAATCCCGTTTTCCGGCGAAAGCCGGAATCCAGAAGCGGCTACAGCACCACCTCGCCCTTAGGCTCCGGCTTTCGCCGGAGAACAGGAAAATTTAACGCCGTCCGAAGGTGCTCTTCACCAGCCGCGTCACCAGCCCGGAAAGGCTGCGATAATTCGCCAGCTGGTAGGTCGATTCCACGCCGAGTTCGCGCACCAGGCGGCGGTGCGCCTCGGGCAGCGCGTGATAGGGCACGCCGGGCAGCAGATGGTGCAGCGCATGGTAGCGCAGGCCCACCGGCGCCCAGAGCTCGGGCAGCAGGCCGGGCGGTGGCACGTTGACGCTGTCGAGATATTGCGCGGTGACGCTCATCGGCTCCTCCTCGTTCTCCCACAGATGCGCGACCAGCGTGCGTACCTGGTTGAGCACCATGGTGCCCGAGACGATGGCAAGACCGATCAGGAAGGCGCGCAGCGGCAGCGTGCCGGTCGCGACCAGCGCGATCAGCGTCATCGCCCAGGCGCTGGCGAGCGTTTCGAGCACCAGCCAGTGGCGGCGCGCCTGACCTTCGGGCATGACGCGGCGGAAGGCGGGGTTGATGACGAGCCCCGAATAGCGCTCCACGACGATGCGGCGCAGCGGCGGGATGATCAGCGAGAGCGGCGACAGCACGCCATAGCGCACGATAAGGCCGATCGGGCCCAGGGCCGCGACCAGCACGAACAGCGGCACCGTCCACGGCTTCATCAGCGCGAGCGGCAGATATTCGGGGTCCTTGACCGTGCCATAGCGCAGCCGCTGGTGGTGCAGATTGTGCACGCCCTCGTACATGAAGCTGGGAATGAGCAGCGGAATGCCGACCAGCGCGTTCCAGCCGGCATTGAATCCGGGGACGGCATCGGGGCGCAAATGAGTCAGTTCGTGGATGAAGCTGCCAGCGCGGTAGAGCGCCAGGATCGCGACCAGCGCGCACAGCAGCGCCAGCCCGGTGCCATCGACCAGGATCGCGCCGACCAGCGCGCCATAGCCGACCGCGACCGAGGCGAGCATGTCCGCCCAGTAAACGCCCGGCTTCGCGGCGTTGAGATCGCGCGTCAGCGATGCGGCCGCGCGGATCATCGCCATGTCGTCGGGCACCTGGCCGCTGGCGCGCGCCAGGGTCGCGCCCTGGGCGGCACTGCGGCCGGAATCGGAAAGGGGGAAACTGCTAGCCATGATGTTCCTGTACTGATCGCCCGCTTAAGCCACGGCAACGTGGCAGCATGATGGCAATATCTGGCCCGCAATTCCTTGACACAGATCATGGCGGAGCGACAAAGGGCACGGCCCTTTGGGGCTTCCATGACGATGAAGGATGAGTTTTGGCGGACCAGCAGCAGATAAGCGTCAGCCCGGTGAACGACAAGGCCGCCCTCAAGGCGTTCGTCGATATCGCCTATGATCTGAATGCCTCCGACCCGGCCTGGGTGCCGCCCCTGCGCGCCGAAGTCTACGAGATGTTCAATCCGGCCAAGAACCCGTTTTATGGCCATGCCACCGTCCAGCCGATGATCGCGCGGCGCGATGGCAAGGTGGTGGGGCGCATTTCGGCGCATATCGACCATCTCGCGCTGACCCAGCCGGTCGAACAGGGCATGGGCCCCGGCACTGGCAATTTCGGCATGTTCGAGGCGGCGGACGAGGCCGTAGCCCGCGCGCTGCTGAACGCCGCCGAGCAATGGCTGCGCGACCAGGGCATGACCCGCGCGCTCGGCCCCTTGAGCCTGTCGATCTGGGACGAGCCGGGGCTGCTCACCTTCGGTCATGACCGCCCGCCGATCATCATGATGGGGCATCACAACCGCGCCTATCAGGGCTGGATCGAGCGCGCCGGCTACACGCCCGCCAAGAAGCTGCTGTCCTACGAGCTGCCGATCGTCGAGGGCTTTTCGCCGCTGGTCCAGCGCATCGTCGCCGCCGGGCGCAAGAACGAGCGCATCCGGCTGCGCAAGGTCGACAAGAGCCGGTTCGACGAGGATGCTGCGACGATCCTGGCGATCCTCAACGATGCCTGGGGCGAGAACTGGGGCTTCGTGCCGATCACCGATGCAGAGGTCGCCTATATCGGCAAGAAGCTGCGCCCGCTGGTGCGCGAGGACCTGATCATGATCGCCGAATATGACGGCCGTCCTGTCGCGTTCCTGATGACGCTGCCCGATATCAACACCGTCACCGCACCGCTTAACGGATCGCTCTTCCCCTTCGGCTGGGCCAAGCTGCTCTGGTGGCTGCGCACCTGCCGTTCGCCCAGCGTGCGCGTGCCGCTGATGGGCGTGGTCAAGGACCTGCAGAACACGCGCATGGCCGCGCAGCTTGCCTTCATGCTGATCGAGACGATCCGCGTCGAGGCGGTGAAGAATTACGGCACCGTGCGCGGCGAGATCGGCTGGGTGCTCGAGGACAATCAGGGCATGAACGCGATCGCCGATGCGATCGAGAGCAAGGTCAACCGCGAATATCTGATCTACGAAAAGCCGCTCTGATCGCCTGACCGGACTGCCGGGCGTTCAGACCATTGCAACATTCGCGCGTTAAGGCGTCCGGCCGGCCCGGCGCGGCGGGGATTTGACGCCCCGTTTTGCGCCCTCTAGACGACACGCAAACGCTGTGGAGCTTATCCCCTTATGAAGATCGCGATGATTGGTTCGGGCTATGTCGGCCTGGTGTCGGGTGCCTGTTTCGCCGATTTCGGCCATGACGTGGTCTGCGTCGACAAGGATCCGGCCAAGATCGAATCTCTGCTCGCCGGCAAGATGCCGATCTACGAGCCGGGGCTTGAAGGGCTGGTTGCCGCCAATGTGCGCGCTGGCCGCCTGTCGTTCTCGACCGATCTGCCCTCGAGCGTCGCCGATGCCGATGCGGTGTTCATCGCGGTGGGCACGCCCTCGCGCCGCGGCGACGGCTTTGCGGACCTCAGCTATGTGCGCGATGCCGCGCGCGAGATCGGCGAATCGATCCGCAAGCGCTGCGTCGTCGTCACCAAGTCGACCGTGCCGGTGGGCACCGGCGACGAGGTCGAGAAGATCATCCGCCAGACCGCGCCGGAAGCCGATTTCGAGGTCGTCTCCAACCCCGAATTCCTGCGCGAGGGCGCGGCGATCGGCGATTTCAAGCGGCCCGACCGCATCGTCGTCGGCACCGAGGTCGAATGGGCACGCGAATATATGCGCGAGATCTACCAGCCGCTGTTCCTCAATGAATCGCCGATCCTGTTCGTTTCGCGCCGCACGTCCGAGGTAATCAAATACGCCGCCAACGCGTTTCTCGCGACCAAGATCACCTTCATCAACGAAATGGCAGATCTGTGCGAGAAGGTCGGCGCGAACGTGCAGGACGTCTCGCGCGGCATCGGGCTCGATGGCCGGATCGGCTCCAAGTTCCTGCACGCAGGCCCCGGCTATGGCGGCAGCTGCTTCCCCAAGGACACGCTCGCGCTGATGAAGACCGCGCAGGACCATGAGGCGCCGCTGCAGATCGTCGAGGCCGTGGTGCGCGTCAACGACCTGCGCAAGCGCGCGATGGCGCGCAAGGTGATCGCGGCGATGGGCGGCGATGTCGAGGGCAAGCGCATCGCGATGCTGGGCCTGACCTTCAAGCCGAATACCGACGACATGCGCGATGCCCCCGCCATCGTCATCGCCCAGGGGCTGATCGACGCGGGCGCCGAGGTCATCGCCTATGATCCCGAGGGCATGGAGGCAGCCGCCGCACTGATGCCCGGCGTGACGATGGCCGAAGGCGCCTATCAGGCATTGCAGGACGCCGATTGCGCGGTGATCGTCACCGAATGGGACGTGTTCCGCGCCCTCGCGCTGCCGCGCGTGCTCAGCACCATGCGCGGCAACACGCTGGTCGATCTGCGCAACATCTATAAGCCCGAGCAGATGAGTGCGGCGGGCTTCCATTATGTGAGCGTCGGCCGCTGAGCTGACAGGCGGGGGGAGACAAGGGCATGACACGGCGGATTGCGGTGATCTTCGGCACGCGGCCCGAGGCGATCAAGCTGTTCCCGGTGGTGGCCGCGCTCCAGGCCGCGCCGGATCTGGAGCCGGTGGTGCTGGTCACCGGCCAGCACCGCGAGATGCTCGACCAGGTGCTGGAAATCGCCGGGCTGGTGCCCGATCATGACCTCGCGCTGATGCAGCCGGGTCAGAGCCTCGACGAGATCAGCGCGCGGCTGCTCACCGGCATCGGCAGCGTGCTCGATGCCGAAAAGCCCGACATGGTGATCGTGCAGGGCGATACCGCGACCGCGATGTGCGGCGCGCTCGCCGCCTATTATCGCAAGATTCCGGTCGCGCATGTCGAGGCGGGCCTGCGCTCGGGCAATATCTATCATCCCTGGCCCGAAGAGGTGAACCGCAAGATCATCGGATCCTTCGCCGACCTGCACTTCGCACCGACCGAAACCGCCGCCAGCGCCCTGCGCCGCGAGGCGGTGGACGAGGCGAAGATTCTGGTCACCGGCAACACCGTGATCGATGCGCTGCACTGGGTGACCGGCAAGCTCGCCGCCGATCCGGGCCGGGCGGGCCTGCTCGCCCCGGTCGAGGCGCGCTTTGCGGGCAAGCGGATCATCGGCGTCACGACGCACCGGCGCGAGAATTTCGGCAGCGGGATGGACGATATCGCCCATGCCATTCGCGAACTCGCCGCGCGCGACGATGTCGCGATCATCTTCCCCGTGCATCTCAATCCGCAGGTGCGTGCCGCGATGCTGCCAATCCTGGGTGGGCTGGACAATGTCGCGCTGCTCGAGCCGCTCGACTATCTCAACTTCACCCGGCTGCTGCAGATTGCCGAGCTGATGCTGACCGATAGCGGCGGCGTGCAGGAAGAGGCTCCGGCGCTCGGCAAGCCCGTGCTGGTGATGCGCGACACCACCGAGCGGCCCGAGGGCGTCGCGGCGGGCACGGCGAAGCTGGTCGGCACCGACCGCGCGACGATCATCGCCGAAGCGACCCGGCTGCTCGACGATGGGCAAGCTTATGCCGCGATGGCGCAGGCGCACAATCCCTTTGGCGACGGCAAGAGCTCAGCCCGGATCGTCAATGCCATCAGCGCCTGGTTCGCCCGCCTATAGCCAGCCCTGGCTGCGCAGCACCGGCTGCATCGCCCTCGACACCGGCGCGCTGATATTACCGGGCAGCGCCAGTTCCATCCGGCCCGATTGCTGGCGCACCGCCTGCACCGCATCGCGCGCAACCCACCAGCTGCGATGCACGCGCGCGCCCGCCGAATCGTCGAGCAGCGCACAGGCATCGGCCATGCGCATCAGCACCAGATCGCTGCCCAGATCGGTATGCACGCGCAGATAATGGTCCTCCGCCTCGATCGCGATCAGCCGTCCGGCGCGCAACCGGTGCGGCAGCTTTTCGGCGAGCAGCGGCGGAAGCGCGGAATGATCGGTCACGGGGGCTTCGGCAGAGGTCGATGCGGGCGCAGGCTCGGTTGCAGGCTGCGGCATGGGCACGACCGCCGCCTGGACGACCTGGTGTCCAGTCGCCAGATAGTTGATCGTGGTGAGCACCACCGAAATGAGCAGCACCGCCAGCCAGAATTCGAGCACGACGATCGGCGTGATCAGACCGATGCCGAAGAACAGCGCGCTGACCACGATGACGACGAAGCTGTGCGGCAGCGACACTAGCAGCGCGACCAGCCCGGCCTCTGCCCAGCGATGCGCCGCGAGGCCGCCCCAGCCGCGCACCAGCGCATTGACCCCCAGGCCGAGCAGCGATCCGGGCAGGATCACCGCCGCCCAATAGGCAAAGCGCTGGAGAAAGGGCGCAGCCTGGGTGCCCATCGCGCCCAGATAGGCGAGCACCGCCGCCGCGATTATCCCGATGACAAGTCCCCGCAATGCCTGGCTTTTCGCATCCCAAGCATTTCGCGAAGCGTGAACGGCAGGGGGTGGCAACTCACGCATCAGGGCGGGCAACTCGCGTAACCGGACAGGACAGCCGGGTCTAGCTGCGCCAGGGTGAGGGGGTCAAGCATGGCCCCGTCGCCATCGCAACCCGCAAGGAGAACCAGACCCATGAAAGCCCTGTATCTCGCCGCCACGCTCGCGCTTGCCACCGCCGGAAACGGCATCGCCTGGGCCAGCGCGCCCGCTACCGCCCCTGCCGCCTCCAACGCGGCGCTGACCGTTACCTTCGAGCAGATCGAGATGCCTGAGGGCCAGATCCTGCTCAGCCTCTATGACAACGAAGGTGCGCACGATGCGGGCGGCAAGCCGGTGCGCGCCGCAATGGCCAAGGTGGAAGGCAAGACCGTCTCGGTCCGCTTCGAGGGCCTCGCGCCCGGCCGCTATGCGATCAAGGCGTTTCATGATGTCGATGGCGACGGCAAGATGAAGACAAACCCCTTCGGCATGCCGCTCGAACCCTTTGCCTTTTCGAACAACGCCAAGCCCGTGGGCGGCCCGGCGCGCTGGCAGGCGGCCAGCTTCGACGTACCCGCCGGCGGTTCCGAAACCCGCATCGCGATCCAGTAAGGACACGATCTCATGAACCGTCGTGATCTGCTGATCGGTGGAGGCCTGGCCGCGCTCGGCACCCTCGCCCCCGTTACCGCCCGTGCCGCTGCCGCCGTGGCTACCGCGCCCGACTGGACGCTGGGCACCACCGACATTCTGGCAGACATCGCCCCGCGCAGCCTCCGCCGCATCCAGGGCCGTGCGCCCGATCTGGCCGGCACGCTCTACCGCAACGGACCGGCGCGCTTCCGGCGGGGCGACAGCGCTTCAGGCCACTGGTTCGATGGCGACGGGCTGATCCGCGCCTGGCAGCTGCGCGGCAACGAGGCACGGCTCGCCGCGCGCTTTGTCGATACGCCCAAGCGCCGCCTCGAGGAAAAGCTCGGCCGCATCGTCCAGCCGGGCTTCGGCACGCTCGAGCAGCCCGGCGCGCTCGTCGGCAGCTCCGACGATACCAATGCCGCCAACACGCATGTCATCAAGGCGGGCAATCGCCTGCTGGCGCTATGGGAGGCGGGCTCTGCCACCGCAATGGACCCGGGCACGCTGGACACGATCGGCCAGGTCACCTTTCGCGACGACCTGAAGCACATGCCCTTCCTCGCGCATCCGCGCATCGAGCCCGATGGCCGCATCTGGAACATCGGATCGGGCGGGGCGGCGGTCTATGTCTGGCGGCTGTCGAAGCATGGCACGTTCGAGGCGGGCGAAGCGGTGAAGCTGCCGATGGCGAGCTATATCCATGATTTCACCGCGACCGCGCGACACCTGGTGATCCTGTGCCAGCCCTGGATCGCGGGTGCGATGAAGCTGCCCTTCTCGAAAAGCCTGACCTGGCAGCCCGAATTGGGATCGAAGGTGCTGGTGCTCGACAAGGACGACCTGTCGAAGGCCCGCGTGTTCGATCTGCCGCCGCTCTCCTTCTTTCATCTGGGCGATGCCTGGGAAGAGACGGACGGCACGATCCGTTTCGATGGCTGCTTCCACAAGGACGTGACCTTTGCGGTCGAAGGCGCACCCGGGCTGGTCGAGGGACGCTATGTCCATGCCGAACGGCCCGAGCTTAACCTGGTCGCGCTGCACCCCGATGGCCGCGCGACGCTGACGCCGGCCGGGATCACCGCCGAATTCCCGCGCAGCGCGCCCGAGCGGGCCGGCTTGCCCCGGTCGGCCACGGTGCATGTCGGCGGCTATACCGGCGACCGGCCGTTTGCGCGCAGCGTCGGCAGCTGGGACTGGGTCAGGGGACGCCATGACAGCTTCGATTTCGGCGCGCGGCATCTGGTCGAGGAATTCGTGCCCGCAGGCGCGCATCACCTGATCGGCACCACGCTTAACCTCGACGCCAGCGCCACCGAGCTGCACCTGTTCGATGCCCGCCGCATCGCCGATGGCCCGGTGGCGAGCTGGCGCAGCGACATCGCGCTGCCGGTCAGCTTCCATGGCAGCTGGGTCAGCGCCTGACGGGTGCGACGAAAGGCGGGTCAAGCCACTGGTCGCGTCACGATGCGTGCGTTAGAGCAGGGAAATGTCCTCTGCCTTCATTGCGCTCCAGCATCTCGTACCGCAGCACGCGCTGACCCGGCTCGCCGGACGGCTGGCGGCGAGCGAGAGCCCCTGGCTGCGCGACCGGATGATCCGCCGCTTTGCCGCCGCCTATAATGTCGACATGGGCGAGGCGGCGCGCGGCTTCGGACAGTTTGCCAGCTTCAACGACTTCTTCACCCGCGAGCTCAAGCCCGGAGCGCGTCCGCTCGCCGATGCGGGGCGCTTCATCCTCAGCCCCGCCGACGGCGCGGTCAGCCAGGCGGGGCCGATCCGCGACGGGCGCATCATCCAGGCCAAGGGGCGCGACTACAGCGTCGAGGAGCTGCTCGGCGGCCAAAGCGGCGACGCGCACCGTTTCGATGGCGGGCAGTTCGTCACCATTTACCTGAGCCCGCGCGACTATCACCGCGTGCACATGCCGGCGGCGGGAACGCTGCAATCGACCGTATACCTTCCCGGCAAGCTGTTCTCGGTCAATCCGGGCACCGCCGCAGGGGTCGACCGGCTGTTCGCGCGCAACGAGCGCCTGGCATGTCTGTTCGACGGGCACGATGGGGTGTTTGCGAGCGTGATGGTCGGCGCGATGATCGTCGCCGGGATCGACACCGTCTGGCCGCACCGTTTTGCCGACCATGAAACCGCGCCGGTCGCCGAGGATTTCTCGGCTAGCGGTTTCCACCTCGCGGCGGGCGACGAGATGGGCCGCTTCTATCTGGGATCGACCGTGGTGCTGCTGTTCGAGCCGGGCCGCGTTGCCTGGACCGATGCGCTTCAGCCCGGCGCGACGCTGCGCATGGGCCAGGCGATCGGAAAGCGGTTGTCGGGAGGATGAGGGGCCGCCTGAGCGGCGGAACCCCGAAGTGACTGGTGCGGTCAAGAAGACTCGAACTTCCACGGGCTTTCGCCCACAACGACCTCAACGTTGCGCGTCTACCAATTCCGCCATGACCGCACAGTCCAGCAATTCGCGGGGATTTCGGCCGTTTCGACGGCCCTGCCCGCGTGGCAGGCCGCGCCATTAGCAAAGCGTAACGCCCATAGCAACAAGGGAATCTCGTGTGCCTGTCAGGCAGCGCGTGCGATCAGTTGCGCTTGGCCCAGGCGATCTCGGCCGAGGTGGCAGAGCGCGGAACATCGACCATCGCCTGGCGGAAATCGGCCGACTGGCCTGGCTCCAGCTTCTCGACCGGCGGGTTGATGATCCAGTTGAACACTACCCGGTCCTGCGCATCGCGCAGCACCACCAGCATCGGCGGCACATCCTGCGCGCGCTGGCTCAGGTTCTTGATCGTGCCCGAGGCGCTGAAATATTCGGTGCCGTTGGGCAGGGTGCGCCGTTCCTGCTTCTTGGGCGGGAAATCGATCACCAGATCGGGCTCGACCTCGGCAAAGGGCAGGCTGTAATCGGCGATGAAGCCGGGCAGTCCGAAGGTCTGGATCGCCACCGCTGCCCCCGATGCAACGAGCGCAAAGGCGACCGCACCGATCATCCACAGCTTGGCCGGGTTGCGGCGCGGACGGAAGGGCGGCTCGTGGCTGAAGCTGCTCGGCCGATCGGCCAGCGCGTCGTCGGCATAGCTGGCGACGATCGGACGGTCGACCGGAGGAACCGGCCGGGGCAGCGGCGGCAATTCGGGCTCCGGCTCGCGCGCGGATTCGGGCTCGACCGGCACCGGCGCGACCATCGGCGGCTCCGGGCTCGCTGCCGGCGGCGGCGCAGGCGCAGCCGGTCTTGGCTCGGATTCGACCGGCGCTGCTGGCGAAGCGGCAGGTGCTGCCGGTTCCGCGACCGGCGCAGGTGCGGGGGTGGGCGCAGGCTGCACTACCGGATCGGCGACCGACTCCGGCGCGGGAATGCCCGGACCATGCTGGAACCAGCTGTGCCCGCACTTGGCGCAACGCACCGATCGTCCATCGATACCGATGGCGCTGTCGGGAACCGCATAGCGGGTGTTGCACGCAGGGCACGCAATAATCATGGCGTTTCTAACCATGATGGGCGAATCGCCGCAAGGGGCTTGCAGCGCCTGCAAACGCGGTGACCCCATGTTTTCCACTGCTGATTGCACGCAAGGGCGGTTTTTCAACGGCTTGACGCCATGGCAGCGGGATTTGGCAGTGCGGGTGACGTGAGGGTGCGCATTCCCATTGCCTGTTTGGGCCGCGCCGCGCTATCGCCGCTGTATGAGCGCCCCGCAGATGGCCCCTTCGGTCGAAAGCATCGTCCAGTTCGAGAATGTGGGGCTGCGCTATGGCACCGGGCCCGAAGCGCTGATCGATCTGTCGTTCACGCTCTTTTCCGGCCAGTTCTATTTCCTCACCGGCCCGTCGGGCGCGGGCAAGTCCTCGCTGCTCAAGCTGCTCTATCTGGCGCAGCGGCCCAGCCGCGGGATGATCCGGCTGTTCGGCAGCGACCTCATGACGCTGGCGCGCGACCGGCTGCCCGGCTTTCGCCGTCGCATCGGCGTCGTCTTCCAGGATTTCCGGCTGGTGCCGCACCTCTCTGCATTCGACAATATCGCGCTGCCGCTGCGCATCGCGGGGATGCGCGATGCCGATATCGCGACGCCCGTGCGCGAGATTCTCGACTGGGTGGGGCTGAGCGCGCGCGGCGATGCCCTGCCTGCGACGCTTTCGGGCGGCGAGCAGCAGCGCGTGGCGATCGCGCGCGCGGTCATCACCCGGCCCGACATTCTCGTCGCCGACGAACCCACGGGCAATGTCGATCCCGATATGGCGGTGAAGCTGCTGCGGCTGTTCGAGGCGCTCAATCGCATGGGCACCACGATCATCGTCGCGACGCATGACGTGCACCTGATGACGCGGATCAAGCGCGCGCAGATGATGCGGCTGGAAGGCGGGCGCCTGTCCGACCCCACCGGTGCGCTGCGCTATCCGCCGCGCCCGTCCGACATGACCGGCTGGGGCGACATGCCCGGCAAGCCCGGCGAGGCACGCTGATGCTCGGCGCGCTCTTCCCCACCGGGCACGACCGGCGCCTGATCCCGCAGGCGCGGCTGACCGGGCCGATGCCCTGGGTAATCGCGGTGATGCTGTTCCTCACCCTGCTCGCCGCTGCGGCAGCGCTGGCGCTGGGCAGCGCGGCGCAGCAGATCAATGCGGATCTTGCGGGCCGGGCAACGGTGCAGATCGTCAATGCCGATGCCGAGGCGCGGCAGAAACAGGCGCTCGCGGCCGAGGCGCTGCTGCGCTCCGATCGCGCGGTGGCCAGCGTCACCCAGGTGAGCGAGGCCGAGGTCCGTGCGCTGCTGACGCCATGGCTGGGCAGCGGCGCGGTCAGCCGCGACATCCCCCTGCCCGCGCTGATCGATGTCGATTTTCGCGCCGAGGCCGATACTGCCACGCTCACCCGGCTGCGCCGCGCAATGAGGCCCGTCGCGCCCGATGCGCGGATCGATGCGCATGGCCAGTGGCTGAAACCGGTGTTCGATCTGATCGGGACGCTGCGCTGGCTGGCGATCGCGCTGGTCGCGCTGCTCGCGCTCGCCACCACCGCCTCGGTCATGCTCTCGGCCCGCAGCAGCTTTGCCGCGCATTCCGAGACGATCGACATCATGCACCTGCTCGGCAGCACGCATCAGCAGATCGCGCGGCTGTTCCAGCGCCGCATCGCGCTCGATGCCGCCATGGGAGCGCTGATCGGCTGCCTGCTTGCTGCGCCGGTGCTCTGGATGCTCGGGCGCGCCGCCGCCCGGCTCGATTCGGGGCTGATTTCTGCCGGATCGTTCGGCCCGATCGACTGGCTGCAGCTTGCAACTGTGCCGATAGCGGGTATTGCGCTCGCAGTGTTCACCGCGCGGGTGACGGTGCTCGGCGCGCTCAGGAAGAAGCTGTGATCGTTCGCCTGTTGTCATCGGTGCTGCTGGCCTGGATCCTGGGCTTTGCCTGGTTCGCGATCCTGCTGCCCCAGCCCTTGGGCGACCAGCGGACCGATGCCGTGGTGGTACCCACCGGCGGCCCGCTGCGCATTGATCGCGGGCTCGAGGCGCTGCGCAACAAATGGGCCGAGCGCATGCTGATTTCGGGCGTCGACCGCGATGTTCGTCCGGCAGAGCTCAGCGCGCGCTTTCCCGGATCGGTGGCGCTGTTCGACTGCTGCGTCGACCTCGGCTTTCGCGCCTATGACACGCGCTCGAACGGGCTGGAGACCGCGCGCTGGGCCAAGCAGCGCAAGGTCAAGTCGGTCCGGCTGGTCACCACCGACTGGCACATGCGTCGCGCCGAATATGAGCTGCACCGCGCGCTGCCCGACGACATCGCCATCTATCCCGATGCGGTCGCGAGCAAGCCCAGCCTGATGACGCTGTGGCGCGAATATAACAAGCTGGTGCTGCGCGTCATCGCCGGGCTGTTCGGGGTCTGATCATGGCACGCACGCTGCTGGCGATTTTCCGGTCTATCCTGTTCACCATCGCCTTTTACGGCGGATCGGTGTTCATCGTCATCATCGCCTTCATCATCCTGCCCTTCTCGCGGCACCGGCTGCAGAGCATGGCGCGCGGATGGGGCATGTATCATTATTGCTGCGCGCGGACGTTTCTCGGTATCCGCGTGCGCATCGAAGGGCCGATACCGCAGGGCCAGGTGCTCTATGCCATCAAGCACGAAAGCTTTTTCGAGACGATCGAGCTGCTGCGCATCTTCAACCGGCCTGCCGTCGTCGCCAAGATCGAGCTGTCGCGCATTCCGCTATGGAGCCATATCGCGCGCACCTATGGCATGATCTTCATCGATCGGGCGGGCGGCGCGGTGGCGCTGCGCAACATGATGGCCGAGGTGCGCCGCTTCGTCGCCGAAGGGCGATCGATCGTGATCTATCCCGAAGGCACCAGCACCCCGCCAGGCGAGCAGCCGCCGCTCCAGGCGGGCTTTGCCGGGCTGTACAAGCTCGCCAAGCTGCCGGTGGTGCCGATCGCGCTGGCGAGCGGGCATCTCTATCCCCGGCGCGGCTTCATCAAGCGCCCCGGCGTGATCATCTACAAGTTCGGCGAGATGATCCCTGCAGGGCTCTCGCGCGAGGAGATCGAGGCGCGGGTGCACAAGGCGATCAACGAGCTGAACGCGGTGGAGCGGGGCTGAAGTTTCTACCCCCTTTTCATCGTCACCCCCGCGCAGGCGGGGGTCCCGCTGCCCTGAACGTTCGCACTTGAAGCGGGATTCCTGCTTTCGCGGGAATGAAAGGTTAAATATCTGTAATAATTAGATTATCTCACCCGAAAGACGCTGACAGATCAGGTCGAGCTGGTCGAGATTGCCATAGCGGATGGTGACGCTGCCGCTGCGCTGGTTCGCCTCGCTGCTGATCTTGACCTTGAGGCCGAGCAGGTCTTCCAGATGCCGCTCGACCGCCTCGATATCGGCATTGCTCGCCGGATCGCCCGCCCCGCCAGTGCGGGACCTGCCGCCCGGCTTGCCCCCGGCATCGCTGCGCGCGCGGCGCACCAGCTTCTCGACCTCGCGCACCGAAAGCCCGCGATCGACCACTTCGGCGGCGATCGCCTCGGCATCGGGCACGTTGATCAGCGCGCGGGCATGACCCATGCTGAGGCTCTTGTCGGCGACCATCTTGAGCACCGGCTGCGGCAATGCGAGCAGGCGCATGAGGTTCGCGATATGGCTACGCGACTTGTCGACCATCCGCGCGACCTCGACCGGGGTATAGCCCTGGTCGCCGACCAGCCGCTGATAGGCTTCGGCCTCTTCGACCGGATTCAGGTCCTCGCGCTGGATATTCTCGATCAGCGCCAGTGCCAGCGTATCGGGGTCGCTGAGTTCGCGGACGATCGCCGGAATCTCGTGCAGCCGGGCGCGCTGCGCCGCGCGCCAACGGCGTTCGCCGGCGACCAGCTCATACCCCCCACCCTTGCGCGGACGGACGATGACCGGTTGAATCACCCCGCGCTGCGCAATCGAGCGCGCCAGATCATCGAGCGCTTCCTCATCGAAATAACGGCGGGGCTGGCCGGGGTGCGGGCGGATCTCGGCGAGCGGCAGCGTGCGCAGGCCGGTGGCAGAACCGGGCTGCCCCTCGCTGCCCTCGTCGCGCCGCACCAGCGGTTCCTCGCGCCCGACTTCGCCCAGCAGCGCATTGAGCCCCCGCCCCAGCCCGCTCGGACGCTTGCGTCCCAGCGCCTTGGCGATATCGGGCAGACCGCTATTGTCTTCGGCCATCAGGCAGCTTCCTCTTCCATGCGCGGCATGCGGGTGATGAATTCGCGGGCCAGCGCGATATAGGCTTCCGATCCGACGCAGCGATGGTCGTAGATCAGCGCCGGCATGCCATGGCTCGGCGCTTCGGACAGGCGCACATTGCGCGGGATCACGGTATCGAACACCAGCCGCCCGAGCACCGCGCGCACGTCATCGGAAACCTGATCGGTCAGCCGGTTGCGGCGATCGTACATGGTCAGCACCACACCGATGATCGACAGATCCGGATTGAACCGCTGCTGCACGCGTTCTACCGTCTGCAGCAGCTGGCTCAGTCCCTCGAGCGCGAAGAACTCGCACTGCAGCGGGACCAGCACCTGATCGGTGGCGACAAGCGCATTCAGGGTCAGCAGACCGAGCGAAGGCGGACAATCGATCAGACACACCTGCCAGCGATCTTCGGGTGCGTTGTCCATTGCCGCCTTCAGCCGGTGCGTGCGCATTTCCAGATCGACCATCTCGATCTCTGCGCCCGAAAGATCGACCGTCGCCGGGATGACATCGAGCCCCGGAATCTGCGTCGGGACGCAGCATTGAACGAGCGAGCTTTCGTTGGTGAGCAGATCATAGCTCGAATATTCGCGATCGTTGCGCGCAATGCCGAGCCCGGTCGAGGCATTGCCTTGCGGGTCGAGATCGATCAGCAACACCGACAGTCCGGTCGCTGCCAGCGCCGTCGCCAGGTTGATCGCGGTCGTGGTCTTGCCCACCCCGCCTTTCTGATTCGCGACCGCAATGCGGATCATCTTTTGCTCCTGTGTCTGCGCTCGATCTTGCGGCGCGGTGCCTGCCGGGCTCCGATCGGCGCCACGCGTCCGGTTCCGACGAGAATCGCGGCGTCGGCATCGGTGAGGCTCTGTTCCACGTGGAACAGTTTCTGCCACGCCGCGGCGATGCTTTCCAGTTCTGCACGCGCATTGCGTCCCTTTGGCAGCAACCAGCGCGTCTTTTCTGTGGAAAAGCGCCCCGCCCCCTCCAGCAGACGCGGCAGCGGCGCAAACGCACGCGCGGATATGTAATCGGCAGCAAAGCTCTCCACCTTGTCGAGCGCACTGCCCGCCACCTCGGCCCGCCCCCCAAGCCCGAACCGATCGATGGCTTTGTCCAGATAGGCGATGCGCAAGCCGCGCGACTCGATCAGAGTAACCCGGCACGGCGCGAGCAGCGCGATCACCAGTCCAGGAAAGCCCGCACCACTGCCCAGGTCCACCCAGTGCTCATCGGGCTGCGGTGCGGCGAAGCGGAACAGCTGGGCGCTGTCGGCGATATGGCGTTGCCACATCGATGCCAGGGTCGCCGCCGATACAAGGTTCTGGTGCCTCGCCTCTTCCGCCACGAACGCGGCCAGCGCATCGAGCCGGTCCATTGTTTCACGTGAAACACCTGGCCGGCTGGCAACCCAGGATCGGGCCTGGTCCTCGGTCTCGAGAATCATGCTGCGCGCTTGCGGGCGTGCACGAGAATGGCAGCGAGCGCTGCAGGAGTGACACCCCGAACCCGTCCCGCCTCGGCCAGCGTCTCGGGCCGGGCAAGATCGAGCCGCTCGACCATCTCGTTCGACAGCCCGGTGATCGCGCGATAATCGATATCCGCCCCCAGCAGCACCTTCTCGTTCGCGCGAAGATCGCGCAGCTCGGCATCCTGCCGCGCGAGATAGGGTGCGTAGACCGCATCCTCCTCGATCTCGGCGCGCAGATCGTCAGGCAGATCGGCCATTGCCTCGGGCAACAGCGCCGCCAGTGATTTGAGCGTGACCGATGGGAAGCGCAGCCAATCGTACAGGCTCTGCCGCGTGCCATCGGCCTTGATCGGTAGGCCGAGTGCCGCCAGCTCGGTGCATGTCGTCTGTCGATCCAGCACAGCGAGCATCTCGGCCTTGGCCTGCTGGCGCTGCTCGAACCAGCGCTGGCGCTCCTCACCCACCACGCTATTGGCGATGGCCATTCCGGTCAATCGGTCGGTCGCATTGTTGGCGCGCAGACGCAGGCGATATTCAGCGCGCGCGGTGAGCATGCGATAGGGCTCGGTCACGCCCTGCAGCACCAGGTCGTCGATCATGACCGCCAGATAGCTGCTCGCACGATCGGGCAACACAATGTCACGACCCAGCACCGCACCGGCAGCCGCCATGCCTGCAGTCAGCCCTTGCGCCGCAGCCTCCTCGTACCCGGTCGTGCCATTGATCTGGCCCGCGCAATAGAGCCCCGGGATCGCGCGCACTTCCAGCCGATGGTCGAGCGCGCGTGGGTCGATATGGTCATATTCGACCGCATATCCCGGCACGACAATCTCGGCGCGCTCGAGCCCCGCCATGCTGCGCACAAAGGCGAGCTGCACATCGGTGGGCAGCGAGGTCGAGATGCCGTTGGGATAGACCAGATGCGTGTCGAGACCCTCGGGCTCGAGGAACACCTGATGCCCGTCGCGATCGCCGAAACGGTGGATCTTGTCCTCGATCGAGGGGCAGTAGCGCGGTCCCTGCGCCCCGATCGCACCGCTGAACAGCGGCGAACGGTCGAGATTCGCGCGGATGATATCATGCGTCTGCTGGCTGGTCCGGGTGATCGCGCAGAAGACTTGCGGTACTGTGCGGCCTTCGCTCAGCGGCGACATGGTCCAGGCTTCGCCGTCGCTCGGCTGTTCCTCGAGCTGCGCCCAGTTAATGGTGCGTCCATCGATGCGGGGAGGGGTGCCGGTCTTGAGCCGCGCCATCGGCAGATTGGCCGCGCGGAGCTGCTGCGCGAGCAGGCTCGCACCGGGTTCACCGATGCGACCGCCCTCGAGCCGCTCTTCGCCGCGGAACAATCGTCCGCCCAGAAAGGTCCCGGTCGCCAGCACCACGGCGCGTGCGGCAACTGCACCGCCATCGGCGAGATCGACCCCTGCCACCCGGCCCTGTTCGAGCCGCAGCGCTGCGACCTCGCCCTCGGCAATCGACAGGTTCGGCTGCGCTGCCAGCATCGCCTGGATCGCAGCCTTGTACAGCTTGCGGTCAGCCTGGACGCGCGGCCCCTGCACGGCGCTGCCCTTTGAGCTGTTGAGCATGCGATAGTGGATCGCGGCCTTGTCTGCCGCGCGCGCGATCAGGCCATCAAAGGCATCCACCTCGCGCACCAGATGGCCCTTGCCCAGGCCACCGATCGCCGGATTGCACGACATCGCCCCGATCGCGTCGCGCGTGAAGCTGACCAGCCCGACGCGCGCACCCATGCGCGCGGCGACCGCCGCCGCTTCGCAACCGGCATGACCGCCGCCGACCACCAGAACATCAAATTGCTGCATGGAGCCGCGCATACAGCAATTGCGGGATTCGGTCGAGGGGGTGTCATGCGAGCGAAACGGCATAGCGAGCCGTACCGTCTCCCCTCCCGCCAGCGGAAGGGGAGAGGTTCATTTCCCGATGCAAAACGCGCCGAACAGGGCGTCGAGCATATCTTCGACATGCGTGCGGCCGAGCAGTTGGTCGAGCGCATGTCGTGCGAGCCGCAGACCTTCGGCACGAAGCAACAGGTCCGTCTGTGCCCTGGCTCCGTGGAGAGCGGAGGCGCATTCGCCGAGCAGCCGGTGCTGGCGCGCATTGAGCGCGACCTCGTTGCTCGCCGGAAGCAACGTCCGCGCTGTTGCCACAAGATCGTTGATCAGCGCATCGAGCCCCTGCCCCGTCTTCGCCGAAAGCCGATGGCGTGCCACCTGCTTTGTTTCACGTGGAACACCCGTTCGATCAATCTGCGACTCGACCTCCCACAGGGCAGGATGAGAAGGCCCTTCACCTTCTGTACCTAACCACAGGACGATGTCCGCCGCCGCGATCGCATCTTGCGCCCGGGCAATGCCAATGGACTCGATCTCCTCGGCCCCCTCGTCGCGCAGCCCCGCCGTATCGGTCAGCACGAAAGGGATTCCGCCCAGCGCCACCGGCGCTTCGATGACATCGCGCGTGGTCCCCGCGATATCGGATACGATGGCCGCTTCGCGCTGCAGCAGTGCGTTGAGCAATGTGGACTTGCCGGCATTGGGCGGCCCGGCAAGCACCACGCGGATACCATCGCGCAACCGCTCGGCGCGCGGCCTTGCCAGCGCAAGGTCGATATCGCCTGCCAGCGTGCCGATCCCCTGCCCCACCGCATCAACGGCATGCTCAGGCACATCATCCTCATCGGAAAAGTCGAGATCGGCCTCGACCAGCGCAGAGAGCCTCAGCACATCGCGCCGCCACGCCTCGACCTGGCGCGAAAGATGCCCGCTCGCCATGCGGATCGCGGCGACGCGCTGCGCCTCCGTTTCGGCGAACAACAGATCGGACAGGCCCTCGGCCTCGGCCAGGTCCATGCGGCCGTTGAGAAAGGCGCGGCGGGTGAACTCGCCGGGTTCCGCGAGCCGGAGCCCTTCAATCCCTGCAAGCGCGATCTCGACCGCGCGCACCACTGCCCTGCCTCCGTGCAGATGCAGTTCGGCCAGATCCTCGCCCGTGGCCGTGTCTGGCCCTGGAAACCACAGGATGAGCGCACGGTCGAGTATCTCGCTCGAGACCGGATGGCGCAGGGTACGCAAAGAGGCGCGGCGCGGCCCGGGCAGCGCGCCGGAAAGCGCCTTGAGCGCCGTTCCTGCATCTGGCCCACTGATCCTAATGATCGCCAGGGCTGCGGGAGGTGCGCCGCTCGACAGCGCATAGATCGTCGCCCCCGCAGTCATGATTCAATAAGGGGAAAGGTCAGTCCGAGGACTTCTTGCCGCTCGCCCCGGCGGCAGCGGCGTCCATGATCTGCTGGAAGAAGCGCAGGCCCATTTCGCCCATCGGGGCGATGTTCTTGGCGATGGTCTGCAGCTGGTCGACATTGCTGGTGCCCTTCATCGCGCTGACGACACCATCGACATAGGTCTTGTTGACATCGGAGACATCGGGCAACCCCATGAATCGGCGCATCTCTTCCGGGGAACAATCGACTTCGATATTCACTTTCATGGCATTACCCTCTTGTCAGCGCAAAGGCCCCCAAGCCCCGGATTCACGCTTATCAGCACGGGCAAAGTGGGTATAAACGGGTCACAAATCAATCGAATTGATGATGGAGAGCAGAATGGGTTCGACGCACAGCATCGCCACTTTCGACCACGAGGCAAGCTTCGACGCCTATGTCGCCGCGCCCGAAGGCACGCCAAAGGCCGCGATCATCGTGATCCAGGAGATTTTCGGCGTCAATCCGGGCATCCGCCAGAAGTGCGATGGGTGGGCGGCGCAAGGCTATCTCGCGGTCGCGCCCGATCTGTTCTGGCGGATCAAGCCGGGGATCGAGCTCGACCCCGATGTCGAGGCCGAGCTGCACGAAGCCTTCGGCTATTTCGGCCAGTATGATCCCGATGATGGCGTCAAGGATATCGAGGCGACCATCCGCGCGATCCGGTCCGGCATCGGCGGGCTTGATGGCGTCGCCAAGGTCGGCGCGGTAGGCTACTGCCTCGGCGGACGGCTCGCCTATATGACGGCTGCGCGCACCGATATCGACGCCAGCGTCGGCTATTACGGCGTGATGATCGACCAGATGCTGGGCGAGGCGCACGCGATTGCCAATCCCCTGATGCTGCACATTCCGACCGCGGACCATCTTGTCGGGCCCGAGGCGCAGGCAGCGATTCATGCCGGGCTGGATGATCACCCCAAGGTCACGCTGCATGATTATGAAGGGCTCGATCACGGCTTTGCCGCCGAGATGGGCAACCGCCGCGACGAGTCCGGCGCGCAGCTCGCCGATGGCCGCACCGCTGCCTTCTTTGCGGAGCATCTGGCATGAGCGTCGCACAAGCCGGAATCGCCGCCTGGCACGATTACATGCATGGCGGCTCGGACCCCGAAAAGCTGAGCGCCATGCTGGCAGACGACGCGGTATTCCATTCGCCCGTCGTCCACACCCCGCAAGAAGGCAAGGCCAAGGTCTTCGCCTATCTGCACGCCGCCGCGCACGTGCTGGGCAATGACAGCTTTCATTACGTCCGCGAGATCGTCGATGGGGACACCGCCGTGCTCGAATTCGCGCTCGTGCTCGATGGCATCCAGGTCAACGGCGTCGACATGGTCCGCTGGAATGCCGATGGCAAGATCGAGGACTTCAAGGTGATGGTGCGGCCGCTGAAGGCGGTCAACAAGGTCTGGGAGAAAATGGGCGAGATGCTGGCTAGGGCGGGTTAAGAGGCAGACCGCTAACACCAGCATCGTCATTCTCGCGAAAGCGGGAATCCCGCTACTGAGAAGCGCTGAAGTAAGCGGGACCCCCGCCTTTGCGGGGACGATAGATATGAACCGTTGTGGTTAATCGTCCGCCATCAGATAGGCGATAATCGCCGCGCGCTCCTCGGCTTTGCGCAGGCCGAAAAAGCCCATCTGGTTGCCTGGCACCAAAGCTTCCGGATCGGTCATTAAGCGGTCGAGCAGTTCGGGGGTCCAGCGCGGGTTGCTGGCGGCGAAAGCCTTGAAAGCCTTGGAATAGGCAAAAGTCCTGTCGCCAGCGACGGGGCGCTGGCTCAACCCATGCAGATTGGGCCCGCTCAGCCCCTTCTCGCCCTTTTGCACCGAATGGCAACTGTAACAGCGTTGGAAAGCACGTTCACCCATCTGGTTGGTGGATTGCGCCAATGCTGTACCGGGCAGTATCAGGACCAGCAGCGACAGGACAACGCGCAGCCTCATCTGTCGGTCCGGATCACCATCAGCCGCTCGGTGCCCGATTCGGGCAGGAACACCTCCCCCTTGCGGCCCAGGATCTGGCGGACATTCGCCCCCTCGCCGCTGCCGGCATAGCGTTGCACGAACTTCTCGGTGCGCGGATCGAAGACGCGGGTGGAATTGTCACCAAAATCGCTGACCCACACCATGTCGCGCTCGTCGACATAGACCGCATAGGCCTTGGGTGCGGGTCCGGGGAGCTTCCAGGCCTTCCAGCTCTTGTTTGAAGGCCTGTAGCGATAGAGCTCGCCGCTATTCCATCCCGTGATCCACAGATCGCCCTTGCTGTCCGCCCAGACGCGGCGCAGCCCTGTGTCCTTTGTCGGCGGCTCGATCACGCTGATGTCGCCAGTGGCGCTGTCGATCCGCGCGAGATGGCTGCCCGCGAGCGAGACATACCAGACCGTGCCGTCGGGCGCGGTGGCGATGCCATAGGGGCCGCGTCCCTTGGGGTCCTTCCACACCCGAACCTTGCCGTCGGCGGCGCTCACCCGGCCATAAATTCCGTTCTGGCCGGTGAACCAGTGCGTGCCCTGCTTGTCAAAGGCGCCCGTGTTGAGATTGGTATAGCCCGTGTCCTCGGGCAGCTTCCAGACGTCCAGCTTGCCATTCTTCGGGTCGTAGCGGACGATGGCATTCTGACCGCCATCGGTGATCCAGGCCATGCCATCGGGCCCCTGAATGACCCCGTGCGGGGCAGAATCGGGGCCGAGCGAGAGCTGCACGACCTTGCCCGACACCGGATCGAGAATGCCGAGCGCACCCTGTTTCTGTGCGGTGTACCAGATCCTGCCGTCGGGTGCCGGGGCAACATCGTGCGGGCGCGATCCCTTGGGAAGCTCGAACAGCTGGACGTTGCGGCCAATTTCGGCCGAGGCGGCGATCTGGGCCTTTTCCTCAGCGACCAGCGGGCCGCTAGCAAAACAGGCCAGCACCATTCCGGAAAGCCATACCCGCTTCATGCAAAAATCCTCCCCGATCGATGTTGCGATCCTATCAGGGATCCAACACCGATGGAGAGGAAATGTTGCGCGCTAAACGATGGTCAGTTGAACAGCGTCACCACGCCGACGCCGGGATCGACGAACCCGTCATAGATCATCTTGCCCGCGACATAGAGGATCACGGCCAGGCCGATATAGGCGATCCAGCGATAGCGCTCGATATATTTGGCGATGAAATTCGCCGCGATGCCCATCAGCGCGACCGACAGGATCAGGCCGACGATCAGGATGCCGGGATGTTCGCGCGCAGCCCCTGCCACCGCGAGCACATTGTCGAGGCTCATGCTGACATCGGCCACCGCAACCGCCCAGGCGGCAGCGGCGAAGCTCTTGGCCGGTGCGACGCCGCTATGCTCGTCGCCTTCGATTTCGGGCGAGCCTGCGTTCGCGCCCGCCGGTTGCAGCTCGCGGTACATCTTCCACGAGACCCAGAGCAGCAACAGGCCGCCGGCAAAGATCAGCCCGACGATCTGCATCAGCTGGGTGACGACCAGCGCGAATCCGATGCGCAGCACCAGAGCGGCGATGATGCCGATCAGGATCACCTTCTTGCGCTGATCGGCAGGCAGGCCCGCCGCCAGTGCGCCGACGACGATGGCATTGTCGCCGGCGAGCAGCACGTCGATCATCAGCACCTGGCCGAAAGCGGCGAGCGCGGACGGGGAGCCGATATTCGAGAAATCGGCAACGATATGGTTCCAAAGTTCCATCATGATGGGTGTCGCAGCCCTGAAGGATTACTGGTTCATGGAATCGAAGAAGTCTTCGTTGGTCTTCGAATCCTTCATCTTGTCGAGCAGGAACTCCATCGCGTCGACGGTGCCCATCTGCATGAGGATGCGGCGCAGCACCCACATCTTGGAAAGAATATCCTTCTCCACGAGCAGTTCCTCCTTGCGCGTGCCGGACTTTCCGACATCGAGCGCGGGGAAGATACGCTTGTCGGCGACCTTGCGATCCAGCACGATTTCGCTGTTGCCGGTGCCCTTGAATTCTTCGAAGATGACCTCGTCCATGCGGCTGCCGGTATCGATCAGCGCGGTGGCGATGATCGAGAGCGAACCGCCTTCCTCGATATTGCGCGCGGCACCGAAGAAGCGCTTGGGACGCTGCAGCGCATTGGCATCGACACCGCCGGTCAGCACCTTGCCCGACGAGGGCACGACGGTGTTATAGGCACGGCCCAGACGCGTAATCGAATCGAGCAGGATGACGACATCCTTCTTGTGCTCGACCAGACGCTTGGCCTTCTCGATCACCATTTCGGCGACCTGGACGTGGCGCTGCGCGGGTTCGTCAAAGGTTGAGCTGATGACCTCGCCCTTCACGCTGCGCTGCATGTCGGTGACTTCTTCCGGGCGCTCGTCGATCAGCAGCACGATCAGGAAGACTTCGGGATGGTTGTCGGTGATCGCCTTGGCAATGTTCTGCAGCAGCACGGTCTTGCCGACGCGCGGCGGCGCGACGATCAGCGCGCGCTGGCCCTTGCCCTGCGGCGAGACGATGTCGATGACCCGCGCCGACTTGTCCTTGACCGTCGGGTCGAGCGTGTCGAGCCGCAACTTCTCGTTCGGGTAGAGCGGGGTCAGGTTGTCGAAATTGACGCGGTGACGCACGACATCGGGATCGTCGAAATTGACCGCAGTGAGCTTGGTCAGCGCGAAATAGCGCTCGCCATCGCGCGGCGCGCGGATTTCGCCTTCCACCGTATCACCGGTGCGCAGGCCGAAGCGGCGCACCTGGTTGGGGCTGACGTAAATGTCATCGGGCCCGGCGAGATAGTTCGCCTCGGGGCTGCGCAGGAACCCGAAACCGTCGGACAGCACCTCGATGGTGCCCAGACCCATGATCTGCTCGCCGTCTTCGGCCAGTTCCTTGAGGATCGCGAACATCAGGTCCTGGCGGCGAAGCGTCGATGCGCCCTCGACGCCCAGCTCTTCGGCCATGGTGACGAGTTCGGCGGGGGTTTTCTGCTTGAGTTCTTTGAGATGCATGAGGTGCAGGATTCCGTGGGAAGGGTGCCGCCAAAAATGGAAACGCGGCAGTCAGGAAAGAGATGCGGGACGCCCAACCGGTAATCCGGTCACTGGTGAAGCGGGTCGTCGAAGGTCCCGGACGGGACGGGATCGGAAATAGGGCCGAGAGCGGCGAAAGTCAATCCGGGCTGCGATGGGTGGAGGCCTGGGCGCAATCTCCACCACCCCCGCTCAGCCTGGGCCTGTCGCAGGCCCCGCTATATGGCCAGCGTGGGCGCGGGCCCTTCGACTACGCGGGCTGCGCCCGCTGCTCAGGGTGAGCGGACGTGGTCAGGCGAAAGTCTTCGCGACTAGAACGGCTTCACGATCACCAGGATCACGATCACCGCGGCAGCGACGCCCGGAACCTCGTTGATCAGCCGCAGCTGCTTGCCGGTAAGCTTGCGCTCGCCGCGAGCCAGCTTCTTCGCATAGCCGATCATCCAGCCATGATAGCCGCTCAAAAGCAGCACGAAGAGCAGCTTGGCGTGCAGCCAGCCGGCGGTCCACCAGTTGCCCTGGCTCGCCAGCACCAGCCCCAGCACCCAGACTATGATCAGCGAGGGGTTGAGGATGATCTTTCGCAGCTTGTTCTCGCGGTCGATCCAGCGCGTCGCCTCTTCGGAGCCGTGCTCGGCCTCCTGATGATAGACCAGGAAGCGCGGCATCATGAACAGGCCGGCCATCCAGAAGATGACGAAGATGAGGTGCGCCGCTTTCAGCCAGAGATAGAGCATGGAGAGAACATAATCCGTTGTCAGAAGAAGCTCGTTCATGGGTTCTGCCGCCAGTCACACCGGTTGAGGCGGCAGGGCGGTCATACGCCCTGCTTCACCAGTGTAAGCAGTGCATGCACGTGTTCAATGGGGGTCTGCTGCAATATGCCGTGCCCCAGGTTGAAAATATGCGGCCGTCCCTCGAACGTGCGCAGGATATGCCGGACCGCATTTTCCATCTGCTCGCCGCCCGCCAGCAGCGCCAGCGGGTCGAGATTGCCTTGGACGGGCAGATGCGCCGGAATATTGGCGGCAGCCCAGACCGGATCGATCGTCTCGTCGAGCCCCAACGCATCGACGCCGGTTTCGCGGGCATAGGCGGCAAGCTTCTCGCCTGCACCCTTGGGGAAACCGATCACCGGCACGCCGGGGCGTGCTTCGTGGATGGCTGCGGCAATGCGCGCATTGGGCGCGATCACCCAGCGTTCGAACTGCGCCGGGGCGAGCGAACCCGACCAGCTGTCGAAAATCTGGACGGCATCGACGCCGGCATCGATCTGGCCGATCAGATATTCGATGGTGAGATCGACGATTCCGTCGATGAGCGCCTGAAAACCGGCGGGATCGCGATAGGCATATTCGCGTGTTGCGTGCTGGTCCTTGCTGCCCTCGCCGTTGACCATATAGGTCGCAACGGTCCAGGCCGACCCTGCAAAGCCCAGAAACGTCTTTTCAGGCGCAAGCTCGGCCCTGACCAGCCGCACGGTCTCGTAGATCGCCTCGAGCCGCTCAGGGACCGCGACAAGGCTCTCCAGCGCATGATCGAGCAACCGGGGCGACAGATGCGGCCCCTCGCCCACCAGGAATTTCAGATCCTGGCCCATCGCATAGGGGACGATCAGGATATCGGAAAACAGGATCGCGGCATCGAGCGCGAACCGGCGCAGCGGCTGCAGCGTGATCTCGGCGGCCGCCGGACTGTCATAGACCAGCTCGAGAAAGCCGCCCTTTTCCGCCCGCAGCGCGCGATATTCGGGAAGATAGCGCCCGGCCTGGCGCATCATCCACATCGGCGGCACCTTGGCCACATGTCCGTTCAGGCAATCGAGCAAGGGCGCCTTGCGCGCCGTCGTCTGCATTGTGTCCCCACCCATCTTAATTCTTATATCCTTTATATAGGGATTCTGTTGAAGAAAGCCGCTGGAAAACCGGCATGACGCTTTCTTGCCCTATGTATCGACAGATTGACAGTCGCCAAATCGCAGCAGCCTGACGAGTCGGCAAATTTGTGCCCGCTATCAACAGCCTGTGGGTAAAGCTTTCACTTGTGGACAAGCCCTGTGAGGAATCTCGGGTCAGGGGGGAGCAAAACCATCCCCGGTTTTGCCCACAATATCATGCCTTGATTTATCCCCGCGCTGCCCACAGACCATGGGCATGAGCCGCTTTCACCTGCACCTCTTGTCAGATTCCACGGGAGAGACCCTGGAGAACATCGCCAAGGCGGCGCTGGCGCAGTTTGACGCGGTGGAGATCATCAAGCATTTCTGGCCAATGGTGCGTTCCGAAACGCATCTCGACCGGATATTGGACGAGGTCGCGGCCAATCCGGGGCTGGTGCTGTTCACCTTGGTCAATCCCGATATCCGCGCCAAGCTCGAGCGGCGCTGCCGCGTGCTCGGGCTGCCGATGGTGCCCGCGCTCGATGCGGTGAGTGATGCCTTGTCCAATCTGCTCGGCCAGGCGGCCAAGGCGCGGCCGGGCCGACAGCATGTGCTCGATGCCGCCTATTTCGCACGCGTGGAAGCGATCCAGTTCACGATCGCGCATGATGACGGGCAGAACTGGGAGAATTGGGAGGCGGCGGACATCGTGCTCGCCGGCGTCTCGCGCTCGTCCAAGACGCCGACCTCGATCTATCTCGCCAATCGCGGCTACAAGACCGCGAACATCCCGATCGTGATCGAATCGCCGCCGCCTTCCGCGCTGTTCACGCTCAGGCATCCGCTGGTGGTGGGGCTGACGACCAATCCCGAACGGCTGATCGCGGTGCGCCGCAACCGGCTGTTGTCCTTGAACCAGGCCCCCGAAACCGATTATGTCAATGACGAGAAGGTGAAGGCCGAGCTGGCCTTTGCCAGGCGGATGTTTGCGGATAATGGTTGGCCGGTGATCGACGTGACGCGTCGATCGATCGAGGAATCGGCGGCGGCGATCATCAACCTGTTCAACGAGCGCGAAGCCGCGCGCGAAAACAGGCGGCAGGCGACCGAGCCGATGGATAAAGCCTAGTTTGCTTCGGGCATAAGGACGATGGAAATGCTGATACTCGCATCGCAGAGCACCGCACGCCGGGCCATGCTCGATGCTGCCGATGTGCCTTTCTCGGTCGTGGCGGCGCATATCGATGAATCCTCGATCCGTGCCTCGCTCCATGCCGAGGGCACCTCCCCTCGCGATATCGCCGATGCCCTGGCAGAAGCCAAAGCGATGCGCGTCGGCACCCGGCGGCCCGAGGCGATGGTGCTCGGCTCCGACCAGATCCTGGAAACCAGCGAAGGCGAGATGCTGAGCAAACCGCAGACCCCCGACGATGCGATCCGCCAGCTCGAATCGCTGTCGGGCAAGCCGCACAAATTGTGGAGCGCCGCCGTCATCGTCGAGGGCGGTCGGCCGATCTGGCGGCATGTCGGCAAGGCGGTGATGCACGTGCGTCCGCTGGGCCCTGCCTTTGTCCGTGACTATGTGGAAAAGCACTGGGAAACCATTGGATATACGGTGGGTTGCTACGAGATAGAGGGTGCGGGAGCCCAGCTTTTCAGCCATATCGAGGGCGATGTGTTCACCGTCCAGGGCATGCCGCTGCTGCCGCTGCTCGGCTTCCTGCGCGAACGCGAACTGATGCCGAGCTGATTCATCCGCTTGGAAAATCGGCAAGGGTTTCAGCAGAGTCCGCCTTACCCCCTCCGTTTGTCCCGAGCGAAGTCGAGGGACGCAGACCCAAGGGTTTCCCATGTCCCAACCCTATGCCGAGTTGATCGGCGACCCGATCGCGCACAGCAAATCGCCGCTGATCCACAATTTCTGGCTCAAAACGCTGGGGATGGAAGCCGAGTATCGCGCCTGCCATGTCACGCCCGACGCGCTGGCCGATTATATCGCCCAGCGCCGTGCCGATCCGCTCTGGCGCGGGTGCAATGTCACCATTCCGCACAAGATTGCGGTGATGGAGCATGTCGCCGATCCGGGCGATGTGCGCAGCAGCATCGGGGCGATGAACACGATCGCGCGCGATGAACAGGGCGCGCTGTTCGGCACCAACACCGATGCCGGCGGTTTCTACGCACCGCTCGGGCAGAGCGATTTTACCGGTGCAGATGTCGCGCTGATCGGCGCGGGCGGGGCGGCGCGGGCGGTGCTGTTCGCGCTCGCCCGAATGGAGGTCGCCAGCGTGACAATCCATGCGCGCAATCCCCTGAAAGCCATGGGGCTGCTTGCGAGCTTCGCGCTCAAGGGCCAGGTGCGCGGCATGGACGATCCGCTGGGCGAGGTCGATCTGCTGGTCAACACGAGCCCCTTGGGCATGAAGGGTTTCGACCCGCTGGTGCTCGACCTTTTGCCGCTGCCCGAGAGCGCGCTGGTCTATGACATTGTCTACAATCCGCTCGAAACCGGGCTGCTGAAGGCGGCGCGGGCGCGCGGGCTCGAGACGGTCGACGGGCTCGAGATGCTGATCGGCCAGGCAGCGCTCGCCTTCGAAATCTTCTTCGGTGCCGCTCCCCCGCGGAACCGCGACGATGAGCTCCGGGCATTGCTGCTGGCATGATGGCACCGATCAAGCGCCTGCCGCCGCACCATCGTCATCGGCCACTGGTGCTGGGGCTGACCGGATCGATCGGCATGGGCAAATCGGCGGTGGCGAAGATGCTGCGCGCCGAGGGCGTGCCGGTGTTCGATGCCGATGCCGAGGTACATGTGCTGCAGGGACCGGGCGGAGCGCTGCTGCCCGCGATCGAGGCCGCGTTTCCCGGCACGACAGGGCCGCAAGGTGTCGACCGTGCGAAGCTGGGTGCGGCGGTGTTCGGCAATCCGGTGGCGCTGAAAAGGCTCGAGCATATCGTGCATCCGGCGGTGGCGCGCTCGCGCGCCGCCTTCGTCCGCGCCCACCGGTCGCGCCGGATCATCGTGTTCGATATCCCGCTGCTGTTCGAGAAAGGCGGTACCCAGAATGTCGATGGCATCGTGGTCGTCTCCGCGGCGCTGTGGCAGCAGCGCAAGCGCGTGCTCGCCCGCCCGGGCATGACCGCGGCACGCCTGCGCCATATCCGTCACCTGCAGATGGCTGATCACCACAAGCGCGCGCATGCCGATTGGGTGATCCCCACCGGCGGCACCAAATTGGCGACGCGACAGGCGGTGCGCAGGCTGCTTCAGAATTTACGTTCGGCCCTTGCACGATGAGCAAATCGGTCCAATAGTATCGGAAATGAGAGAGATCATTTTCGATACCGAAACCACCGGCCTGTCCCCTGATGAAGGACACAGGATGGTGGAAATCGGGTGTATCGAGATGGTCGGTCGCAGCCTGACGGGCCGCACCTTCCACGCCTATTTCAATCCCGAAATCCCGATGCCGCCCGAAGCCGAGAAGGTGCATGGCCTGGGCGATGCGTTTCTCGCCGACAAGCCGCTGTTTGGCGCAGGCGTCGAGGATCTGCTCGAGTTTCTCGGCGATGCGACCCTGGTCGCGCACAATGCCGGGTTCGACATGCGCTTCCTGAATGCGGAACTGGCCATGGTCGGCAAGCCCGCCATTGCGATGAGCCGTGTGATCGACACCGTCGCGATGGCACGCGCCAAGTTTCCCGGATCGCCCGCCAGCCTGGATGCATTGTGCAAGCGCTTCGGCGTCGATCGCAGCCACCGCGTGCTGCACGGCGCGCTGCTCGATGCCGAGCTGCTGGCGCAGGTCTATATCGAGCTGACCGGGGGTCGCCAGATCGGGCTCGGTCTCGCCGACGACAGCGCGGAAACCGCCGTCGTCCCCGGTGCACGGCCTCGCCTCATTCCCAGTGTCCAGCGTCCGCACCGCCTGCCGCGCCCGTTTGCCGCCAGCGAGGAAGAGCTGGCCGCGCATGCCGAGTTCCTGGGCAAGATCAAGCAGCCGCTCTGGCTGTCGACACGCTAACCTTTGTACTGAAAATCATTCCGGAAAGGAGGTCTTTACCCGAATCGTCACCCGATCCTTAGCGTTGGACGCCAAGGATATATCGATCCGGCCCGTCGCGGCAGTGATCCTGCGGCTGGCCCCAAAAAATGGAGAATATCATGGACATTCGTATTTCTGGTCATCAGGTCGACACTGGCGAAGCGCTCAAGGTGCACGTCGCGGACCGACTCAATGCGATTGTCGAAAAGTATTTTTCCAAGGCGATATCCAGCCAGGTCACCTTCAGCCGAGGGCCTCACGAACAGTTCCAGTGCGATATCGTCACGCATGTGATGCAGGGCCTGATCCTCAAGGGCCATGGCCTGGCGCAGGATGCGCATGTCTGCTTCGACGGCGCGGCGGACAAGATCGAGAAGCAGCTGCGCCGCTATATGGGCCGCCTCAAGGGCCGCCATGAACAGTTCCAGCATGCCGCGCGCGAGGAAGAAGCCGCCTATGTCGTGTTCGACAGCGGCAACGAGGAAGAGGAGGTCGTGGGCGATGCTCCGGTCGTGATCGCCGAAACCCGCGTCGACGTGCCCACCGCCACCGTATCCGACGCCGTGATGATGCTCGACCTGCGCAACACCAATGCGCTGTTCTTCAAGAATACCGGCACCGGGCGGCACAACATGGTCTATCGCCGCCCCGATGGTTCGATCGGCTGGGTCGAACCGCGCGTCTGAATATTTTCGGCGCGTTGTGCGCCCGTGCATCGCATGGCTTGGTTTTTCGGGCGATATGGTGCATGGGCGCGGCAGCAATGCGTCGGCGGGATGAGGCAACCCCCTCCCGGCAGGGCCGACGGTGATCCTTTGAACATTCGTGCGCGCCGCCTCGGCAACGATCGGGGGCGGCGCGACAGAATCGAGAATTTTGACTGTCATGGCATGGTTCGAACTCCATAAGCAGGCGGTGCTGATCTCGGCACGCGTCGCGGACAAGCACCAGGCGCTCGAGCTGGCCGCCGAACAGTTCGGTCATTGCTACGGGCTGGATCCGGACAAGGTGCTCGGCTGCCTGCTCGAGCGCGAGCAACTCGGTTCGACCGGCTTCGGGCGCCGCGTTGCCATTCCGCATGGCAAGATGGATGGGCTGGACCATTCGGTGGCGGTGGTGCTGCGGCTGGGCAAGCCGATCGAGTTCGGCTCGATCGACAATCTTCCGGTCGATCTGGTGATCGCGCTGCTCTCGCCGGTGGCCACGGGTGCGATGCACCTTCAGGCACTTGCGCATATCTCGCGGCTGACGCGTGACGAAAAGACGCTCGCCAAGATCAAGGGCGCGGATGACCCGGACGCGATCTATGCGCTGGTCACCGCCGAGCTGGATCGTGACGCTGCCTGACCGGGCGACAGGGCCTGGCGAAGAGGCGCATTTCCGCGCGCTCGAACGCCTTTATGCCGCCGCTGCGATCAATCGGCTGTTCCCGTCGCGGCTGACGATCACGGCAGCGGGCAAGGCACGGATCGATTTCGAGGTGACCCCTGAACATTTCCATGCGGCCGGTGCGGCGCATGGCACGCTCTATTTCAAGATGCTCGACGATGCCGCCTTTTATGCGTGCAATGCGCTGGTCACCGACCGATTCCTGCTCACCACGGCGTTCAACCTGCATTTCACCGCGCCGGTGCGCGCGGGGCCGGTCTATGCCGAGGGCCATTGGGTAAGCGGGCGCCGACGCGTCTGGGTGGGCGAATCCCGGCTGGTGGATAGCCATGGCGAGGAGATCGCGCGCGGCACGGGCACGTTCATGCGCTCGCACATCGCGCTGTCGGGGCTGGAAGGCTACAAGCCGCCGATCGCGGACAGCCTGTGATCGAGCCTCGGCTGGCGACTCACGTCCGCATCGAGGCGCTCAAGCGTCTCACCGCCGCAGCAGGCGGCTTTGCCACCATCATCGCCAAAGGGGACCCGGTATCGGGCGCGATCCTTATCGCGCGGACGGTTCGCGGACAGGACAATGCGCTGTTCGAACTGTTCCGCAGGTTCGACGACCAGGCGGAGTGGCAGGAGGTGTGGAGCGAGGATTCCGGCTCGCTGGCGCGCAAGGGCAGCATGGCCGAATATGCCGAGCGACGCCGTCTTCGCGATGCCGACTTGTGGATTATTGAACTGGATGTCGCCAGCCGCGCACAGTTCAACGCGATAATGGGTCAGACGAGTTGACTCATTATCGCCGCTGCTAGAGGGGCCGCTGCACCGATCAACGCGCAGGCGGCTCATATGGTTCCCCGGCTTTTCAAGGCCAGAGAAGAACAGGGCTAGCACGCAGACGGGGGGTTTCCCTTCCGGAACCGGCCGGGCTTTTCTGCCCGATCCCAGTTCCGGCCGTGGTGATCCACCGCACAGTCAAAGTTTGTAATGAGTAAGATCCTCAAGGTCGCCAGCATGGCCGCCATGACAGTCTATTCGATTGTCACCTTCTCTCTCACCGACGCGTCAGCCGCCCTTGCATCGCCGCTGATTGCCGACATGATCCAGCCGGTTCCCGCCCAGACGAGCGAAACCACCGCCTCCAGCGCTGATGAAGCCGCTGTCGTAGCCGGTGCTGCCTCGGCCGAAACCGCTCCCCAGCAGATCGACACCCAGACCGCCAAGCCGCCGCTCAAGGCCGAAAGCCTGGCGCAGCTCGTGTCGATGTCCGACATGCCCGCCGAAATCGACGAGGAAACCCGTTGTCTCGCCGGTGCCGTCTATTTCGAATCCAAGGGCGAGACCCTTAACGGCCAGCTCGCCGTCGCCAAGGTGGTGATCGCGCGCCGCGATTCGGGCCGCTTCGCCAGCAGCCTGTGCGGCGTGGTCTATCAGCCCAGCCAGTTCTCGTTCGTTCGCGGCGGCCGCATGCCCGCCATTCCCACCGCCAGCCAGGACTGGAAGGAAGCCGTCGCCATCGCGCAGATCGCGATGAAAGACAGCTGGGACAGCCCGGTCGAAGGCGCGCTGTTCTTCCACGCGCGTCATGTCTCGCCGGGCTGGCGCATGCAGCGCCTCGCCGCGGTCGACAATCACGTCTTCTATCGCTGATCGCCTGGCCTCAGGGCCAGCCACGACAGCTTGAGAGCTAGTCCTTTGGGTCGCAAAGGACTGAGGCGGGCGCTCCTCTAGCGTCCGCCTCGACCTTTTTGCGCGTAGGGAAAGCGCATGAAGAAAGGACCGGCAGCTTGGGGGCTACCGGTCCAGTCGGGTTTCTACCAAGGGTGTGGTAAAGGCTTGGCGCGTCAGCTGCCGACGGCAATGCGCTCGCCGGGCTTGAAACGCTCGCCGGCTTCGGCGCGGGCGATCAGCGTCACCATCGCGCGCTGGCCGCTGGCGATCGTTTCGCTCACGCAGTTGCGGTAATCGATGCGCTCGCGCAGGGTGGGCGTTTCGGGCGTACCGCAGACCTGGCGCGAGGCGGTTTTCAGCCGGGCCTGCAGCGTTGCAGCGCCCGCCGGCGTGGTGAGATCGAGATCGACGAACGGAACCTCGACGCTGCGGACGACGCGGCCGCCAGCGGCCTCGCTGGTCTTGACGGGATTGGCCTGGACGGAAGCGGAAAAGATGATGGCCGAGGCGGCAGCGGCGGCCAGGGCACGGGTGGCGACGGGGGCGAGAGCACGGGCGAACATGGGGTCTGTCTCTTATACACATCT
>LSHP01000047.1 GCA_001555775.1 Acidovorax delafieldii
GTTGGGTGGGTGGGATAACCACGCGGCCGTCGAAACGACGGCCTCATTCACTAAGGCCGGTCCAACGAGCTGCGCCCGCCCGGTATGTGGCGATAAAGCGTGGAAGGCTGCACGCCGATCTGCTGCGCCACCTCCTCAACGGTGATGGTGGGGTCTGCGAGCATTGCCCTGGCGCGCTTGATCTCGGCCGGCCCCATTGCTGGCTTGCGCCCGCCGCGCCGCCCCAATGCCTTCGCCTGAGCAAGCCCGGCATGGGTGCGCTCCAACATCAACTCGCGCTCAAACTCGACGACGGCTGCGAAGACGTGGAACACAAGCCGCCCCCCCGGACTGGTGGTGTCGATCGCCTGGGTGAGAACCCTAAGGCCGATCTCGCGCTTAGCGAGATCTTCGGCCGTCTCGACGAGCTGACGGACGGAGCGCGCGAGCCGGTCCAGCTTCCACACTGCCAGCGTGTCGCCGGCGCGAAGATAATCAAGCGCCGCTTTCAACTCCGGCCGATCACGCTGCGCGCCCGACGCCTTCTCGGTGAACACCTTCTCGCACCCGGCTTCGCGAAGCGCGTTTAGCTGTAGGGCAGGGGACTGGTCCCTGGTGGACACGCGCGCGTAGCCGACAAGCAAAGGGCTTCTCCGAAAACTCGACGCTACCTAGCTCGATTTCGGAGAGGGAAACAAGGGAGTGTTCCGGGAGACTAAACAGCCGTTACCAGGCCGCTTCGGGCGCTCGCGTCACCGCCTCCGGCAATCGAGGGTTTGCGGGGTTAAATCGATCTGACTTGGAAACGGCCTATGGCGGCGATCGGGGTACTTCGGTCTTCGACGCATGAAAGCCTTGCCCTGGTTCGAAGTGCCTCGCATGATATCAAACGGGAGAGGGTCGCGAGGGGCCAACTGAACATAGGAAGGTAATATCATGAAGCTTGTCATAGCAGCGGCGACGCTCTCCCTTGTTTCGCTTGGGGGATGCGCGACAACGAGGGCTACCGCCGAACAGCGAGCGAGCTGTGAGCGCATGGAGCAAACCATGGGTACTAATACCACGCACGATCACGGAGAGATGAAGGGTCAGGGGATCAATCCGATGAATATCAGCCACCAACGCTGCCAACAGATACTTGCTCAACCTCAGTAGACTTTCTTATTCTCAAGGAGCGAGCCTCGGGGATGTTTCGATGTCGATGATCGACGTTAGGATTCGTTTGCGATCGGATCGTCCTTGAGCCGTCTTCACTCCGAAAATCATCTCGTCTCGCGTATCGGCTGGCTGCGTGCCGCGGTACTCGGGGCGAATGACGGTATCGTTTCAACCGCCAGCCTCCTGGTCGGTGTCGCCGCAGCATCGGCATCACCTGCTGGCATTCTGCTCACGGGCGTCGCTGGACTCGTCGCCGGCGCTATGTCGATGGCCGCAGGCGAGTATGTCTCGGTCAGTTCACAGTCAGATACTGAGACCGCTGATCTAGCCCGTGAAGCGCAGGAAATTGCCGACAAGCCCGACGCCGAACATTCAGAGCTGGCCGGTATCTATGTCCGCCGGGGCCTTGATCACAATCTGGCTCTGGAAGTGGCGCGACAGCTGATGGCCAACGATGCATTGGGCGCACACGCGCATGACGAACTTGGCCTGACGCCCGGGACGGCGGCGCGGCCGATCCAAGCCGCCTTAACGTCGGCCGCGACTTTCTCGATCGGCGCGGCGTTGCCGTTGCTGATGGCGGTGATCGCACCGACCCCAATGATCGTTCCTTCCGTCGTCGCGAGTTCGCTTGCCTTCCTTGCCATCCTGGGTGCGCTCGCGGCGCGGGCCGGGGGAGCGATCGGCGCGACGTTCGGGGCGATCGGCTAAGCCTCCGTTACGCTGGCTGTTCACAAAGAAGGATCGTTAGGCTGGACCGGCGTGGCCACTCAGAGACATATAAGATTGACCGTGCGGCCCTTGCTGGTTAATCTTGATGGCGGAGCACTGGCCGGACGCAACCGGGTACCAGGCCTCGCTCTTCAATAGAGCTTTCCAATGGGGGAGCGGCGGAAGGTAGAACGAACGTGAATGTGCCGGCTCCCCACTCGACATTGACCAAGCTGCTTCACCTCCTGTTCGCTGCCGCAGTGATCCACCAGCTCTTCATCAGCCTGATCATGGTTCACCCCGAAACAAATAGGCCGGGGGATTCCTTCTTTGAGCTGCATGAATGGGTGGGCGTGCTTACGCTAGGACTGGTCGTCACCTTCTGGATTTGGACGCTCGTGCGCCGTGGCGAAGCGCGATTTGGCATGCTTTTTCCATGGTTCTCCGGCGCGCGCCGATCAGCGTTTTGGACCGACCTCAAAGCGCATCTAGCAAGCCTCAGGCGTGGGCGGGTTCCCCTGACCGAGGAAAGCCCCCTGGCGAGCGCCATCCACGGCCTCGGGCTGCTGACCGCCACCGCAATGGCATCAACCGGTGCTGTCGGTTATTTCTACCCTGCGGCAAGGTTTCTTCTTGGAGTTCATGAGACGATCGCGCCGATCATGTGGGCGTACCTCGTCGGCCATGTGGGACTGGCTCTGCTTCATCAATTCTCGGGGCATCGCATTCTGCAACGCATGTTCGGGTTCGGGAAAAGCGGGAACGCGCAACTCGATCGATGACGCGCCCATCTGTGCCCGGGCAATTGTGAGCGCCAACGTCATCGGAAACTGCAAAATCATCGATCGGCCGAAGCTCATGGCTCCGCAGCGATCAACCGAAGCATGATCGGCAGGCTTCCGCCACAGCATGTGGCTTTTCTCGTCAGTTTCGTCACCGGCGTCCTGCTGCTCGTCGGGAGCTACGGCTTGGCTACAGCAACACTCGGGGCCTTCGTTGCCGCGGCGGCTTTGTTCATCGCCTTCACCGCGGTGCTGATGCGGCGAAACTCCGCCGAGCGCCTCCGACTACACGCCGTGCGATATGATGCGTCCCGACCGCTGCTGTTGCTGATCGCGGCGCTCGTGTTCAGCGTCGTCATCCTCGCTCTCGTGATCGAACTCGCCCGCAACACGCCGCACAGTGACAGCCAAATCCTCCTTGCCATCACGGCCCTTCTGCTTGCCTGGATGTTCGGCAACCTCACCCTGGCGATGCACTACGCGCATCTCTTCTACCAAAGCGCGGGAGGAAAACGGCGTGGCGGTCTCGATTTCCCTAGTACGCCCGACCCGGATTTCTGGGATTTTTGCTACTTCTCGTTCGTGGTTGGGATGACGTTCCAGGTATCGGACGTCGTGGTCAACGACCAGGGGCTGCGCAGGCTGGTCATGCTGCACGGGCTGATCGCCTTTGTCTTCAACATTGGTGCGGTCGCGTTAACCGTCAACGTCGTCGGCAGCATCAACTAACGGTCATGAAAGCGCGCCGATCTGAGCGCCCGGCCCTTAGAACCAGACCCTTACACCGGCGACGATCGAGGTCTGCCGCGTCTGCTCGCCCTCAGCCTGCAAGATTCGTCTGGTGCTGCCGAAACTACGCCGGTGCGTAATCCCGATATAGGGGGCGAACTCGCGGCGAAATTCGTACCGCGCGCGTAGCCCAAGTTCGACATCGGTCAGCCCGCTTCCGACACCAAATGCCTCGTCTTTCTGAAGCGCGAAGCTGGCGTCGATCCGGGGCTGGAGGATCAGCCGCTGAGTCAGAAGCTGATCGTAGCTCGCGTTCAGGCGTCCGGAAATCTGGCCCTTGGTACTCAGGAACAAGGCCGGCTCGATCTCGAAACGGTAAGGCGACAAGCCTTGTAGGCCCAGGACAGCATAGCCGCGTGTACGGTTGGAGCCGTTGCCCCAACGGGTCGCAACGCGGGCACCGGCCTGAAGATCGAAATACGGTGAGATCAGCCGACCATAGAGCAACTGCCCCTCCGCTTCGCCCCCGCCCCCGGATCGAAGACTCTGCGTTCCTTCGCTTTTCACCCAGATTCGGTTGTAGTCGCCGCCGAACCAACCGAACCCGTCCCACCTCAATGATCCGGCTCCCGAACTCTCGCGGTACTCAAGAAGGTCGAGCAGGACGAAGCTGTAGGGGGCATCGTCCGCGGTCGGGCTGGGCCACCCCTCCTGCGGCTCAAGGTTGTGCAACGTGGTCACGGGTTCGCCTGCCACGGCGCGCGGTGCCGCGGTCGGCTCCGTCATCGTTCCCATGCTCGGCGGCGGCGTGCCGCCCTGCATTGTTTCCATGCCCGGCGGCATGTCGGCGGGTTTCTCCCGCGATGTTTCCTGACCTGCTGGGGCAGCCGGACCGGCGACTGTCTGGGCGCTGGCGGCCCCGGCGACCGCGAAAGCCGTGGGCATCATGATCGACGCTGCCAGTACGGACCACTTCATGATGCGGCTCCGGTAGGGTGCGAGACCTCCACGACCCGGAACATTCCCAGCTCCATGTGCAGTAGCAGATGGCAGTGCATCGCCCATCGACCCGGCGCGTCTGCGGTGATGGCGAGCGTCAAGCGCTCGGCCGGCTTGACGCTGACCGTGTGCTTGCGCGGCTGAAGCGGTCCTCCGCCATTCTCGAGCTCCATCCACATGCCGTGAAGATGGATCGGATGTTCCATCATCGTGTCGTTGACGAGCACGAGGCGGAGGCGCTCGCCATATTGAAATGCGATCGGCGTCTTGGCTTCCGAGTATTTTTTGCCATCGAACGACCAGATGTAGCGTTCCATGTTGCCCGTGATGTGAAGCTCGATCTCGCGAGCGGGTGGCCGCTGGTCGGGCTGCGGAACGAGGCTGCGCAGATCGGCGTAGGTAAGGATGCGCGCGCCGCGTTCATCGAAACCGGAACCTGCCTCGTTAACGCGGCTGCGCGCCACCATGGCGACCGACGAACTGCCGATGCCGTGCGTATCTGGGCCGTGGACGAACGGCGGACTACCGGGCACTCCCGGCCCACCAAGGCCGCCTGCCGGTGCGGCCGTAGGCTTCATGCTGCCCATGTCCATTCCAGGAGGCATGCCCCCCGCGATAACGGCGTCGCGTGCACCGGCCGCAGCGGCGCGCGTCCGGTCGACCATCTCCATGCCCTGCATGTTGCCACCGGCCATATCCATGCCCGGCATTCCGGCGGGTTTCGCCGCTTCGCTGGCGGCCATGTCGCCCATGCCGGCAGCCGGTGCGGCCGCACCGCCCATATCCATGCCCTGCATGTCCATGCCCATATCGGCCATGGTGCGAAGCGGGCGCTTGCGGCGGGGTGGAACGGGCGCGTCCATGCCCGCTCGCGGTGCTATTGTACCGCGGGTGTAGCCGCTGCGGTCCATCGCCTCGGCCATCACCGTGTACGCCCGGTCTTCGGGCTGCACGATCACATCGTAGGTTTCGCCCGCCGCGATGCGGAACTCATCGACTTCGACCGGCCGCACGTTCTGGCCGTCCGCCTGAACAAGCGTCATTTTGAGGCCCGGTATGCGCACGTCGAAATAGGTCATCGCCCCTGCGGCGATGAAACGAAGACGGATGCGTTCGCCAGCCTGGAACAGCCCGGTCCAGTTGGCTTCAGGCGGCAGACCGTTCATGAGGTAAGTGTAGGTGTAGCCGGTGACATCGGCGAAATCCGTTGGGTCCATGCGCATCTTGGACCACGAAAGCCGCTCCTTCAGCGTTGCTGACAGGCCGTTGTTGGAAGCATCGCGGACGAAGTCGCCCAACGTCCGCTTCTGATAATTATAATAGCCCGCCTGCTTCTTGAGTTTGCCGATGATCGTTGCGGGTGACTCGAAGCTCCAGTCCGACAGCATGACGACATAGTCTCGGTCGTAGGCGAAGGGATCGGGTTGTGCGGGGTCGATAATCAATGGCGCGTAGACGCCGAGCAGCTCCTGCCCGCCCGAATGGCTGTGGCACCAATAGGTGCCGCTCTGGCGCACGGGAAACCGATAGGTGAAGGTCTCCCCAGGCTGGATGCCCGCGAAGCTGACGCCAGGCACCCCGTCCATTGCGGGCGGGAGAATGATGCCGTGCCAGTGGATCGAACTCGTTTCACGCAGGCGGTTCGTAACTCGTAGAATCGCTTCCTGTCCTTCGCGAAGCCGGATGATCGGGCCGGGGATGCTTCCGTTGATGGCCTGCGCGCCGCCGCGGCGGCCATTTATCACAAGGGGTAGATCGCCGATCGATAGATCGATCGGACGCACCTCGGGCTGGCCAGGTGACATCGGCGCGGCGGCTTGCGGCTGCGCCCATGCATAGGAGGGGGCCATCGCTCGAAAGGCAGCCAATGTGCCAAGCGCGGCGGCACCGTTCAGGAAAGTTCGTCTGCCGACGCTTTCGCTGCCGCTGAAAGGTTCGTCGCAGCAACGATCGATGTCGGTTTCGTTCAGTGGCATGACATTCCCATACGAGCGCACCTGCGCGCGGAAAAGGCAATAAAAACGATGGTAAGCGATTTCGGGAGCACCGTCTAGAGGGCATAGCGTGGAAGGTACGCTAAACAACGCTAAGGGAGAACAACCGAGGAACGCTTAGGCGGCGCGGCTGTCCGGCGGAAGATTGAGGGCCTTGCGGCCAGCGGAAGCGGCGGCTCGATCCCAGAGGAAATCGCCGGAAAAGGCAATATGCTCCCAGCCAACCGGCGACGTATGGACAAGCAGATCATCGGGGACCGGGGCCGCTGCCGATCGCAGATGCTGGGCGGCGTCGGCCATGTAGATCGTGTTCCAATAGACGATCGCCGCGATGACTAGGTTGAGGCCGGACGCCCGATATTGCTGCGCCTCGTGGCTGCGGTCGATGATGCGGC
>LSHP01000048.1 GCA_001555775.1 Acidovorax delafieldii
AGATGTGTATAAGAGACAGCCTGGGGTGCGATCTCGGGAGCGGTCGCGGTTGCCGCCTCGACATTGGGCGTAGGCGATTCGGATTCCAGCCCCACCTCGTCGGTGAGCTGCACCTCGATCGGCTTGACCGGCATCTTCAGCTCGCTGCGGCTGGCAATGCCGAGCGACAGTACGCCGAACAGCGCGACATGACCGACCACCGCCACCGAAAGCCCAAGACGCTCGCTTTTCTCCATTCCTGTGCTCGTAAGCCTTTCTGCTCAACCGGTTATGGGCGGTCGGATGAACCGGTGGTGACCAGCGATACGCGGTTGAGGCCTGCGCGGTTCAGCTCACCCATCACCAGCATCACCTTGCCGTAATCGAGCGAGCGATCGGCACGCAGCATCACCTGCGGCGCATCGCCATTATCCTCGCCGCGCTGTTTGCGCAGCGCCTCGAGCGCATCGGGCAGGTCGTCCATGCTGACCTCAGCGTCGTCGATGAACGCCTGGCCCTCGGCGTCGAGCGAGATCTGCACCGGCTCCTTTTCCTGTTCCAGCGCATTGGCGCGGCTATCGGGCAGGTCGATCGGAACGCCCGCCACCAGCAGCGGCGCGGTGACCATGAAGATGATCAGCAGCACCAGCATCACGTCGACGAACGGGGTGACGTTGATCTCCGCCATCGGCGCGCGCGAACCGCCGCGCCGCCGCCCGCTGCCGCCCGAGGGGCCAACTGACATGGCCATCAGAAGCTGTCCTTTTCGAGCTCGCGGCTGAGTTCGCCGTGGAACGCGTCGGAGAAGCGGAAGAGCTTGCCCTCCAGCTTGTTCAGCCGGTGCGAGAAGCGGTTATAGGCGATGACCGCCGGGATCGCCGCGAACAGGCCGATCGCGGTCGCGAACAGTGCTTCGGCAATGCCCGGCGCAACAACCGCGAGCGAGCTGTTCTGCTCGGCGGCGATCGCGGTGAAGCTGCGCATGATCCCCCAGACGGTGCCGAACAGGCCGACGAACGGCGCGACCGAACCCACCGTGGCAAGGAAGTTCAGCCGATCGGACAGGGTATCGATCTCGTGGCCCACGCTTGATTGCATCGCGGTGGCGAGTCGCTGGCGGGCGCCGTCGCGATCGGTGACGCGACCCTTGGTGGTGCGCCGCCATTCTGCGACCCCCGCCGCAAGCACGCGCGCGCTCGGCAGCTTCTCGTGCCCGCGCGCCTTGTAGAACGCGTCGATATCGCCTGCCTTCCAGAAATCCTGCTCGAACGCGGTGTTGTCCTTGCCGATCCTGGCGATCTTCAGCCCGAAGCTGATGATGATCGTCCAGGTCCAGATGCTGGCCAGCGCCAGCCCGATCATCACCAGTTTGACGACGAGATCGGCCTGCATGAACAGCTTGAGCGGCGACAGGGTGACGGCATCGGGGGTCAGGCCCATGGTATCGATCATAGCGGGGACGGGTCTTTCTGGTCGGTAGCAAGGATGGTGTTGAACGCCTCCACCCAGGCGCGCGGCTGGCGGATGGGGCGCCCCTCGGGGTTGATGAAGGCAGCGGTAACCTCTGCCTCCAGCAGTGTCTCAAACGATTCGACGACAGATTGGCTGCGCCGGATGACTCGTTGATGAATGATGCACGCCGCGGCGCGCAGCCGAGTGACCTGGCTCATCACGATCAGCGCATCGTCCATCTTCGCCGGGCGCACGAACTTGAGTGTCATGTCGGCGACGGCATAGACGCCGTTGCCGGTCTCGAACGTGCCGCGCTGGTCGATGCCGAGACGGCTCAGCATGTCCGATCGCGCACGCTCCAGATAGCGCAGATAGTTGGCATGATAGACAATGCCTGAAAAATCAGTGTCCTCGAAATAGACGCGCAGCGCGAAATAGTGCGTGCGCCCCTCGAACCGGCCAGCGAACGGGATGATGTCGGGAGGAACCATGGCCATCCGCTTAGAGTCTTTGCGACATCAAAGGCAAGGCTTGGCGGCCCGCATTGGAACATTAATGCCGATTGCCTGCTGCATTTTGCGCCCGACATTGCTATGGGGCGCGGCCCGGCGTACCTTGCCGGCTGTATTTTTTGGAGTGATTGACGTGGCAGGCAAGTGGACCCCCGATAGCTGGCGAACCCATGAGGCGCGGCATATCCCGGCGTATCGCGATGCCGCAGCCCTCGCCGATGCCGAAGCCACGCTCAAGACCTATCCCCCGCTGGTCTTTGCCGGCGAAGCCCGCAGCCTGGAGAAGGAACTCGCGCGCGTCGCCGCCGGCGAGGCGTTCCTGCTGCAGGGCGGCGATTGTGCCGAGAGCTTTGCCGAGTTCCACCCCAACAACATCCGCGACACCTTCCGCGTGCTGCTGATGATGGCGGTGGTGATGACCTTTGCCTCGAAGCGCCCGGTGGTGAAGCTGGGCCGGATGGCGGGCCAGTTCGCCAAGCCGCGCTCCGCGCCGACCGAGAAGCAGGGTGAAATCGAGCTGCCAAGCTATTTCGGCGACAATATCAACGGCATCGAGTTCGAGGCGGCGACGCGCGAGCCCGATCCTGCGCGGATGGTCCGCGCCTATTCGCAGAGCGCAGCAACGCTCAACCTGCTGCGCGCCTTTGCCAGCGGCGGCTATGCCAGCCTGCAGCAGGTGCAGCAGTGGATGCACGATTTCATGGGTCGCAGCCCCTGGGCCGAGCGCTATGCCGAGACAGCGGACCGGATCAGCGAGGCGATGGACTTCATGCGCGCCTGCGGCATCAGCACCGATACCGTGCCGCAGCTTCAGGGCACCAGCTTCTACACCAGCCATGAGGCGCTGCTGCTGCCGTTCGAGGAAGCGATGACCCGGCGCGATTCGCTGACCGGCGATTGGTACGATACCTCGGCGCATTTCCTGTGGATCGGCGACCGCACCCGCTTCGAGGGATCGGCGCATGTCGAGTTCCTGCGCGGCATCGGCAACCCGATCGGCATCAAGTGCGGGCCTAGCCTGAGCACCGATGCGCTGCTGAACATGCTCGACACGCTCAACCCCTCGCGCATTCCGGGCCGGATGACGCTGATCAGCCGCTTCGGGCATGACAAGGTCGAGGCCGGGCTTGCTCCGCTGGTCCGCGCGGTGAAGAAGGAAGGCCATCCGGTCATCTGGTCGTGCGACCCGATGCACGGCAATGTCGTGAAGTCCGAAAGCGGCTTCAAGACGCGGCCGTTCGAGCGGATCATGGCCGAACTGCGCGGCTTCTTCGCCGTCCACCGCGCCGAGGGCACGCATGCCGGCGGCATTCATATCGAGATGACCGGGCAGAATGTCACCGAATGCACCGGCGGCGCGATCGCGATCACCGACGAGGCGCTTGGCGACCGGTACCACACCCATTGCGACCCGCGGCTCAACGCGGCGCAGTCGCTCGAAGTCGCCTTCGAGGTGGCCGAAATGCTGAACGCTGAGGTCGCGGCTTCCACCCGGAAGGCAGCATGAGCGAACGCCGGGTCATCGTCCAGAAAGAGGTCGTCCGCAACGGCGTCGGCTTCGGCAGCGCGCTCGCCATCGCGATCAGCTATACCGCGCACAAATCGGTGCTCTGGGCGATCATCCACGGTTTCTTTTCGTGGTTTTATGTCGTGTATTTCCTGCTGACGCGGGATTAGACCTATCTGTTCCCCTCCCTGGACAGGGAGGGGCCAGGGG
>LSHP01000049.1 GCA_001555775.1 Acidovorax delafieldii
GCCAAAGCCGCCGCGGCCACCACCGCCGCCGCCGCCGCGCGGGCCGCCGCCGAAGCCGCCACGGTCACCATAGGAAGGCGGAGGCGAAAAAGCGTCGAAATCATCCTCGCCAAATCTGTCGCGTTTATCCCGGCCTCTGCCGCCGCGCCGACCCCTGTCAAAACTCATGCCGAACTATTCACTTTCAATGTCGTCCTGGATCACTCGCTCAAGAACAGGGCGGACGTAAACCCCATCACTCAAATTCAGGCCAGCATCCCGGCGAACCTGTCTGACTCCCTGCCAGCCGCCGCGAATACCGCGCAATTCTTTAAAACACCCCAACCCAAGTCAATGGAAGCAGGCGACTTTTCGACAGTGTCACCGGCCTTCCCCGACCAAAAACCTGTGGAAGATCGCATTTCCTGCCTTGCGCAACAGGACAAGCCCGCAAAAAGGCACGCACTTCCAAGTGATTCTCTTAAACCAAATTCGGATGCTTGGCGAACGATAAATGGCCGTGATCGTGGCTTTGCCGCACGTCCGAAGCGGCTGAGCCACAGCGATGATCGCCACCGGTGAGTGACGCGCCGCTCTACCTGCCGCAAAATCGATGCCGGGGGCATCCAGCAGGCCTTGCCAGACCCCGATGGCTGCGGCAATTGGGGCCGATGGACAGCATCATCCCGCTCTTGAGCGACCCCGCAGCCTGGGCCGCGCTCGTCACGCTCGTCGTGCTCGAAGTCGTGCTTGGCATCGACAACCTGATCTTCATCTCGATCCTGTCGAACAAGCTGCCCGTGCACCAGCAGCAGACCGCGCGCCGCGTCGGTATCGGCCTGGCGCTGGTGATGCGGCTGGCGCTGCTGTCGATGATCGCCTTCATCGTCTCGCTGACCACGCCGGTGTTCGATCTGGGCATCACCGGCACGCCCGGTCAGAATGGCGAGCCGACGTTCGAGACGCAGTTCTCGTGGCGCGACCTCATCCTGATCGCGGGCGGGCTGTTCCTTGTGTGGAAGGCGACCAAGGAAATCCATCACAGCGTCGATGACGAGCCCTCGGGCGAGGCGCTCGACAAGAAGGGCAGGGCGGCGATCGGCTTCGGCTCGGCGATCGTGCAGATCATCGCGCTCGACATGGTGTTCTCGATCGATTCGATCCTGACCGCGGTCGGGATGACCGACGAGGTGCCGATCATGATGGCGGCCGTGATCATAACCGTGGGCGTGATGCTGGTCGCGGCCGACCCGCTCGCCAATTTCATCAACCGCAACCCCACGGTGGTGATGCTGGCTTTGGGCTTCCTGCTGATGATCGGCGCGGTGCTGATCGCCGATGGCTTCGGCGTACACGTGCCCAAGGGTTATATCTATGCCGCCATGGCCTTTTCTGCGATGGTGGAAACCCTGAACATCTGGGCCCGTAACGGGCGCGAAAAGCGGCGCCTTGCATCGCCGACCAGCAATGACGGCGAGACAGCATGAGCGTTTATTTTCACGAGGAAGACCTGCCAGCGGACGTGCTGGCGCCCGGCCCGGTGGCCGTGGATACCGAGACCATGGGCCTCATCACCCCGCGCGATCGCCTGTGCCTGGTGCAGATCTCGGATGGGCGCGGTGACGAGCATCTGGTGCGCTTCATGCCCGGCAGCGAATATGCTGCGCCCAATCTGCGCGCGGTGCTGGCCGACCCCGAGCGATTGAAGCTCTACCATTTCGCGCGGTTCGATCTTGCGGCGATCAAGCATTATCTCGGCGTGATGGCCGCGCCCGTATTCTGCACCAAGATCGCCTCGCGCCTCATTCGCACCTATACCGACCGGCATGGCCTGAAGGAACTGGTGCGCGAGGTGCTGGGCAAGGAACTGAGCAAGGTGCAGCAGTCGAGCGACTGGGGCGCGCCCGAGATCAACGATGCCCAGCGCGACTATGCCGCAAGCGACGTGCGCTTCCTGCACGCGCTGCACGTGGCGATGGACGCGCGGCTGGTGCGCGAAGGTCGGCGCGAGATCGCGCAGGCCTGTTTCGATTTTCTCCCCGCGCGCGCCGAGCTCGACCTCGCCGGCTGGCCGGAAATTGATATTTTCGCGCACGCTTAATATATCGCGCCGCTCGAAGGACGTGCGATCAGCGTGCGTTCGCAGTCCAAAGGCCTGAACAGCATTTCATGACCCAGCGTGCCGACCAGATGCGTAACCGCCGCCAGCTGTTCGCCGCGCCCGGCAGCAGCCACGACAAGATGGTGCGCTTTCTCGGCATGTTCCTGCCTGCGGCGATCGGCGTGCTGGTCGCGTTCCTCGCGCTCGCGCCGCTGCTGCGCAATACCGAGGTCAGCTTCCTGCTCGACAAGAACCAGGTCGATATCGCGCGCGAACGCATGCGCGTGACCCAGGCCATGTATCGCGGCCAGGACAGCGAAGGCCGGCCCTTCTCGCTCGAGGCAGGTTCTGCGGTGCAGAAAAGCTCGCGCAACCCTGTGGTCGAAATGAACGATCTCGCCGCGCGCATCCTGCTGAAGGACGGGCCTGGCGTGCTCGAGGCGGGGCGCGGCAACTATAATATGGATACCGAACAGGTTTCGGTCGTTGGGCCGGTGCAGTTCAGCAGCGCCAATGGCTATCGCATGGTGACGCGCGATGTCGATATCGATCTGCCCAAGCGCAGCATGGTCAGCCGCGGCGAGGTGACCGGACGCTTGCCGACTGGCACTTTCCGCGCCGACCGGCTAAAGGCCAATCTTGCCGAGCGTACGGTCACGCTGGAAGGGCGCGCGCGGTTGCGCATGACCCAGGGCGGACTGCCATGACGGGTCGCAGGAAGACAGGACAGAAGATGCGGTTTTCGGGCAGGATTTTGGGGCACGCACGGCGCGCGCTGCTGGCGGTGTCGGCGGGCGGCATCGCGCTTGCCGGATTGATGCTTGCGCCTGCAGGCGTGACCGCGCAGTCGCTGATGAACCATAACAGCAACGCGCCGGTCGATTATGCCGCCGATCGCATCGAGTTGCAGGACCGTGCCAACCGCGTGCTGCTGTCGGGCAATGTCGACATCACCCAGGCCGGGCTTCGGCTACAGGCGGCGCGGATGACCGTGGCCTATCGCAACGCGGGCAGCATCGAGATCGAGCGGATCGACGCCAATGGCGGCGTGGTGGTCACCAAGGGCGACGAGCGCGCCAGCGGCAATGTCGGCATCTATGATTTCAACCGCCGCATCATCACGCTGATCGGCAATGTCGCGCTGCGCCAGGGCGGCAATACGCTGAACGGCGGACGCATGGTGATCGACCTGACCACGGGCCGTTCGACCGTCGATGGCCGCTCGGCCGGCGGCGCGCCCGGCCAGACCGGCAGCGCGGGCGGACGCGTGTCGGGCACGTTCTCGGTGCCCAAGCGGGATTGAGCTCCAGCCGATCCACGTTTCCGTCATCCTGAACTTGTTTCAGGATCCATCGCACCCCACCAGCCACAGCCGCGTGGGGAGAAATGGACCCTGAAACAAGTTCAGGGTGACGGACAAGGAAGCGGTGTTCCATCCCTGCCATGCATAAATCCTGCCAACATCCGATTATCGCCGGTTTTCATCGCCTTGTTCCGTGCTATGGGATAGGCAAGACACCAGCGGCGCCGAGCGTTGCGGGCAAGATTTGCAGGAAGTCAGAATGAACGATGTCGCCCCCCAGGGCCTGCTCAGCGGTACCGCGGCCGATCCGGCGACGTCGCGCGATGGCCTGAACGTCGTCTCGATCGCCAAGAGCTATGACAAGAAGGTCGTGCTCTCGGACGTGTCGCTGCAGGTTGCCAAGGGCGAGGTGCTCGGCCTGCTCGGACCCAATGGCGCGGGCAAGACCACCTGCTTCTATTCGATCATGGGGCTGGTAAAGCCCAATTCGGGCCGCATCATGCTCGATGGCGTCGATATCACCCAGCTGCCCATGTACCGCCGCGCGATCCTGGGCCTGGGCTATCTGCCGCAGGAAACCTCGATCTTTCGCGGCATGACGGTCGAACAGAATATCAGCGCGGTGCTCGAACTGGTCGAGCCGGTGGTGGAAGCCCGCGCCGAGCGGCTCGAGACGCTGCTCGACGAATTCGGTCTGACCCGGCTGCGGTCCTCGCCCGCGATGGCGCTGTCGGGTGGCGAGCGCCGCCGCTGCGAGATCGCGCGTGCGCTCGCGGCCAGCCCCTCGATCATCCTGCTCGACGAACCGTTCGCCGGCATCGATCCGCTGTCGATCGCCGACATCCGCGACCTGATCAAGCAGCTCAAGTCGCGCGGCATCGGCGTGCTGATCACCGACCACAATGTCCGCGAGACGCTCGACATCGTCGACCGCGCCTGCATCATCTATGACGGCAAGGTGCTGTTCGCCGGCACGCCCGAGGCGCTGGTGGCGGACGAGAATGTGCGCCGCCTGTATCTGGGCGAAGGCTTCGCCTTGTAATGGCACGCCGGGGGGCAAGAGGCTGATCCGATGGCACTGGGGCCACGCCTTGACCTGAGGCAGAGCCAGTCGCTGGTGATGACGCCGCAGTTGCAGCAGGCGATCCGGCTGCTCGCGCTGTCGAATATCGAGATCGAGGCGTTCATCGGCGAGGAGCTGGAGCGCAATCCGCTGCTCGAGCTGGGCGGCGACGATGGCGGCGGCGATATCCAGCTGGGCGGGGTCGATGCGGTGTTCGATGCACCCGCCGCGCCGCCCTCGGATGGCGAGCCCATCGGCAGCGACGAGCTGATCGGGGCCGGCATGGGCGAGATCGACCGCCCGCTCGACATGGACTTGAACGGCGAGGTCTTCCACCACGACAGCGTCAGCGACTGCCCCGAACGCATGGCTGGCGAAGCATCGGGCGGGCTCGACGGTGCACTGTCAATGAACGACATCGCCACCGGCGGCGGTGCGGACAGCGACGGCTGGGAGGATTCGCTCGAATATGACCTGTCCTTGCGCGAACATCTGCACGCCCAGGCGGGCATCGTGCTATCGGGCGTGCAGCTGTTCATCGGCCGGCACCTGATCGAGCTGATCGACGAGAACGGCTATCTGCGCGGCGACCTGCTCCAGGTCTCGCACCAGCTCGGCGTGCCGCTGGTCGAGGTCGAGGCCGCGCTGGCGGCGGTGCAAACGCTCGAGCCGACCGGGGTCGGCGCGCGCGACCTTGCCGAATGTCTGGCGCTCCAGGCGAAGGATGCAGACCGCTACGACCCGTGCATGGCGCGGCTGATCGACAATCTGGAACTGCTCGCGCGGGGCGCGCTGCCGCAACTCAAGCGCATCTGCCGGGTCGATGACGAGGATCTGGCCGACATGATCGCCGAGCTGCGCCAATATGATCCCAAGCCCGGCAGCCGCTTCGGCGGATCGAGCATCGAGGCGGTGGTGCCCGACCTGTTCGTGGTCGAGCGCGAGGGCAAATGGGTGATCGAGATCAACAGCGCCACCTTGCCGCGCCTGCTGGTCAACCGTTCTTATGCGGTGTCGCTCACCGGCGGGCGGCACGATGCCAAGTCCAAGGCCTGGCTCGGCGAATGCCTGGCCGAGGCCAACTGGCTGGTAAAGGCGCTCGACCAGCGCCAGCGCACGATCATCAAGGTGGCGAGCGAGATCGTGAAGCAGCAGGAGGGTTTCTTCCGCAACGGCGTCACGCATCTGCGCCCGCTGACGCTGCGCAGCGTTGCCGATGCGATCGAGATGCACGAATCGACCGTCAGCCGCGTCACCAGCCACAAATATCTCAGCTGCGCGCGAGGGCTGTTCGAGCTCAAATATTTCTTCACCAGTGCGATCCAGTCGACCGATGGCGGCGACGCGGTCTCGGCCTCTGCGGTGAAGAGCCATATCAAGGCGTTGATCGACGAGGAGGATGCCAAGAACATCCTGTCCGATGACCAGCTGGTCGACATGCTCAAGGAACGCGGCTTCGACATCGCGCGGCGCACGGTGGCCAAATATCGCGAGGCCTTGGGTCTGGGCTCCTCGGTCCAGCGCCGCCGCCAGAAGAAGCTGCAGGGCGCGCGGTGAGCCCCGTTATCTAGGGTTGGTCACAGGAATCGCCTCTCCCTCGATGGGAGAGGCAGCGAGACTTGGCGACGAAGGAGCCTTGTCGCAGCGGTGAGGG
>LSHP01000050.1 GCA_001555775.1 Acidovorax delafieldii
GCCCGGCCCGCCCTGCCGCGCCATCTGCTCGATTGCCGCTCGGCGCATGCCCCGACCGGGCGCGAGCAGCGAGATCGCCTCGAGGATATTGGTCTTGCCCGCGCCATTATCGCCCCAGATCACGTTGAACCGCGCCCCCGCCTGAAGCCGGGTCGCCTCATGGTTGCGAAACTGGGTCAGCGAGAGGGAAGAAAGCGCCATCTGTGGCCCGCTATAGCGGCTTGGACGGACCCATGCGCGCAAAATCGGCGCGGCGCGGCAACGAGCAAATGGCGTCGCGCCAAAACATCGTGGATATTCCCAAGATTTCGCATTCAGCTGCGGGCAAGAATTGCTTCATCGTGTATAACGTGTTGAGAAGCAATGATCTTTCAGTTTGGCACGCGCTGTGCAGAGTATCTGGCATCTCCCGACGGACAGCCCGGAGGGACACACAGACACTCTGAAAGGACCCGCATCATGTTCTCGCTCTCGCAATTCAACACGAACCTCGTCGCTGCCATCTGCGCTTTCGCTACCTCGGCACTTTTCATCGGCCTGAGCGTAGTTCCGGCGGAAATTGGTACGATGTCGGCGATGATCGTCTGATCGCCGGCACGCCGCCATCACATTCAAGGTTTAAAGGGGAACCATCATGAACAACCGCTCTTTCCATCTCGACAAGTCGAACGGCAAGCTGATGGGCGTGTGCTCAGGGCTAGCCAATTATTTCGACTGGGATGTGAACCTGATCCGCATCGCCTTCGTGCTCGCCGCGCTGTTCGGCATCGGCGCGCCGGTGCTGATCTATCTGGTCATCGGCCTGATCGCCTCGGACCGCTGACCGGCGAGGGCAGGATGCCGGGTCAGACTTTGGTGCTGAACGGCGTGAAATCGGTGGCGGTATCGAACACCTCCACCCCTTCGCGCCGCTTCAGCCAGCCGACCACGGCATAGGTCACCGGCGTCAGCACCACTTCCCAGCTCACCTTGAGCAGCCAGTTGGTGATCATCACGGTGATGACTTGGGCGGTCTCCCATTCGCCGTAAAAGGCCAGCGGATAAAAGATCAGGCTGTCGACGCCCTGGCCGACCACCGTCGAGCCGATGGTGCGGGTCCAGAGCAGCTTGCCCGCCGTCCAGATCTTCATCCGCGCCATCACGTAACTGTTGACGAATTCGCCTGCCCAGAAGGCGACGATCGAGGCGAGCACGATCCGCGGGACCTGGCCGAAAACCGATTCATAGGCCGCCTGACCGTCCCAGCCCTCTGCCGGTGGCAGGCTCACCACCACCCAGCTCATGAACGCCATGAACAGCAGCGCGCCGAAGCCTGCCCAGATCACGCGGCGCGCGCGGGCATAGCCATAGATTTCGGTCAGAACGTCGCCGATGACATAGCCCAGCGGGAAGAACAGGATGCCCGCGCCATAGACCCATTGCTGTCCGGCGATGGTGATGAAGGTCGGCTTGGCCGCGCCGATCACGTTCGACAGCAGCAGCACCGTGACGAACGCCGCCATCACGAAATCATAATAGCGGAAGCGGTGCGTGGCGGGGTCGAAGCCCAAGCCCGGTTCGAGGCTGTGGCTGATGGCGGCGGGTTCGGCAGGGGGGCTTTGCATCGCGCGCAGCCATATCGCGGTTTGCACCCACCTGCAAAGCCCGCTATTGCGCCCTCACCAAGGCGCGCGCCCTTAGCTCAGCTGGATAGAGCACGAGACTTCTAATCTTGAGGCCGCAGGTTCGACTCCTGCAGGGCGCGCCAATCGCCTGGATGGCCCGTTGCGCCGGTCGATAAGTCCCAGCGGGCCCTCAGAATTCCGACCAGTCCTCTGCATCCGCCTTGAGCGCCAGATTGCCGGTCACCATCGGCACGCGGGCGGCAGGTGCCGGGCGGGGCATCGGCCTGGACATGGCGGGTGCGCCGGATTTCTGGCCGGCATTGAACTGATCGACGACCTGCGACAGGTTGGTGGCCTCCCCTGCCAGGCTGCGTGCCGCGGCGTTGGTTTCCTCGACCATCGCGGCATTCTGCTGGGTCATCTTGTCCATCTCGCCGACGGCAATGTTGACCTGCTGCAAGCGCGCGGCCTGCGCCTGGGCCGAGGTGGAGATCTCCGAAATGCGCGTGTTGATCGCGGCGACGCGGTCGCTGATCTGCAGCAGGACCGAACCGGTCTCATCGACAAGGGCAACCCCATCCGACACCCCGGTGGTCGACGCGGTGATGAGTTCCTTGATGTCCTTGGCGGCATCGGCGGAACGCTGCGCGAGCGCGCGCACCTCGTTGGCAACCACGGCAAAGCCCTTGCCTGCGTCCCCGGCACGCGCGGCTTCGACCCCGGCATTGAGTGCAAGCAGATTGGTCTGGAAGGCGATGCCGTCGATCACGTCGATGATGTTGGTGATCTGGCCGGACGATTTCTGGATCGCGTCCATTGCCTGCACGGCTCTGCGGACAACCGCACCGCCATTGTCGGCTGCGGCATGCGCCTCCCCGACCTGCTTGCCGACCTCTGCCGCATTCTGCGCGGTCTGCTGCACCATGGTGGTCACCTCGCGCATGGCGGCCGCGCTTTCCTCCAGGCTGGCCGCCTGCTGCTCGGTGCGGCTTGCAAGATCGTCCGAGGCCGAGCGGATCTCGGTGGCGCCGGTCAGAACGTGCGAGGCGGCGGACGCGGTCTGCGTCAGAAGCTCGCTGAGCCTCGAAGTGGTATCGTTGAAGCTGGTCCGCAGGCTGTCATGGTCGGCATCGAAGGCGCGCTCGATCCGATACGCGAGATTGCCGCTCTTCATCTGCTCCAGCCCGGTGGTGATCTCGGACACGACCGTGTTCAGGCTCATTTCCGCGCGGTTGCGTTCTGCGGCATTGTCGCGGAACACCAGCATCGAACGGTTCATCCGGCCGACGCAATCCTGGTGTTCGGTAAACGCGAGCGGACTTTCGATATCCCCGGCAGCAAGCCCCTCCATGCGGACAACGGTGCTGACATAGGGGTCACAGATCAGCTGCTTGGCCTTGAGCAGGAGAAGCGCGATACAACCCATCGCGGCAAGCGAAAGGCCCGTCTGGCCAGCACCCGGAGCCGCGCCAAGCCCGCCCGTCAACCCGGCCGCGATCGGGATCGCCATCAATCCCAGCACCAGGATTATGATCCAGTCGAATTTCTTGCGGATCGGCATGTGAGCGTAGAACTGGTGGATCATCATGAACCTGTGCTGCGAAACGTGGATGAGGTCGCATGCCGTTCATCGACTGCAATCGATAAGCACTGGTTAACGAAGAGGCCGTTGACATGGCACCCGGATGGCGATTGAACGCCGGAATTGGGAGGCGCCACTGCGTATTACTTCACCATTACTTGAGCATCGGCGCATGCGGTCATGTTCCTAAATGGCGAGAATACCGGCAAATTCCGACCGGTATGCTGTGCTTGCCGCCAGGGCTCCACTGATATCCGTGTAGCGATTCAAATATATATACCTGCAGTGACTTGCAGCTTTAGATGTGACCGATGTTAACCGCTGGCGACTGTCCACAAAATTGGACACCTGCGAAACTGACATCTTTGCGGGTTTCGCAACTGCGCTTCCCCCACGGCCCGTCTTCGCCCGGGCAGCGATTGCCCAAATTTTTTTTTCGATATTTGCAGGATGCCGGGCGGGTCATCGTCGCATCAGCGCTCTAGCGCAGTTCCGGTTTGCCGAATCGCCAATCCGCCAAGCCAAAATTTTGCCGCGGATAACAATCCTTCCTCACACTTTGCGATTCATGCTGCTAGAGGGCACGCATTCACATCAGTTAATCGGACGGATAATGGCTTTCACCCCCGCCAAGGTTTTGACCACGCATCATTGGAACGAAGGGCTTTTCTCCTTCACCGTCGAGCGGCCCAGCTCGTTCCGGTTCGTCAGCGGACAGTTCGTGATGCTGGGGCTGATGGTCGATGGCAAGCCGCTGCTGCGCGCCTATTCGGTCGCCTCGCCGATGTGGGACGAATCGCTCGAGTTCCTCAGCATCATCGTGCCCGATGGCCCGCTGACCAGCCGCCTCTACAAGATCCAGCCCGGCGACGAGATCCTGCTCGGCGGCAAGCCCACCGGCACGCTCACGCTCGATGCGCTGCTGCCCGGCAAGCGGCTGCACCTGATCGGCACCGGCACGGGGCTTGCGCCCTGGATGTCGATCATCCGCGATCCGGAAGCCTATGAGCGGTTCGAGCAGATTACCGTGCAGCACACCGTGCGCCAGATCCAGGACCTGGCCTATCGCGACCTGCTCGAAAGCAAGCTCAAGGACGATCCGCTGGTCGCCGAGGAAGCCGCCAAGCAGCTGGTCTATGATTGCTCGGTCACCAAATGCCCGACCTGGGTGGACGAGAACCGTCGCATCACCACGCGCATCGAGGCGGGCGATTATCCGCTTGATCCGGCGACCGACCGCGTCATGCTGTGCGGCAGCATGGCGATGATCAAGGAAACCGGCGCGCTGCTCGAATCGCTCGGGTTCGAGGAAGGGGCCCAGTCCAAGCCCGGCACCTATGTGCTCGAGCGCGCGTTCGTCGGCTAATCCTCAAGCCCGGATCGCCTCCAGCGCGGTGCGCAGCGCATCGGGCAGGGGCACCGGGCGCCGGGTTTCGCGGTCGACATAGACATGGGTGAAATGCCCCGCTGCGGCGGCGGCATCGTCATCATTCGCAAACAGCCCCACCGCATAGCGCACCGAGCTGGTGCCGATATGATCGACGCGGACCCCGGCATGGATCAGGTCGGGAAAGGCGGTGGGCGCGAAATAGGCGCAGCCGGTTTCGACCACCAGGCCGATCACGCTGCCACCATGAATGTCGAGCGCGCCCGCGCGGATCAGATATTCGTTCACCGCCGTGTCGAACCAGAAATAATAGACCGAATTGTTGGTATGGCCGTAAATGTCATTGTCCGACCAGCGCGTGCTGATTTGCGTGAAGTGGCGGAACTGGGCGCGGTTCGGGCGGACGGGGCGGCTCATGCCGCCACCGTGAAGCTGTTGACGCCGTCCGCGTGCCGGATGCTGACGGTGCGCCCGATCGGATCATGCGCCGGATCGGCCAGCGCGGCGAGCTGGCCCGCCTTGTCGGCATCGTCGGGACGCGCGACGATGCGGCCCTTGTCGGTTCTTGCGATCACCACCGCGCGCGCGGGCACGCCCTTGGCATAGCCGATGGTATAGCTCTCTATCGTGCCGGTCGCGTCTTCCTCAAGCCGCTCGGGCGACGGCTGCGCATCGACCTCGGCCTGCATCGGGGTGTGATCGACCGGTGACCAGGTTTCGGGCGCGGCCGTGCTGTAGATGCCCACCGCCTCCTTGGAGAGGAAACCGCCATTGGCGAGGACAAGGCCATAGCTGCCCGGGTCGGCGCGCAGCGTCTCGGCCATCGCGGCGATGGCGTGCATCGAATAGTTGTTGCCCGCCCCGCCCGAGAAAGGCAGCCCGCCGGTCAGCGTCAGGGGCGTGCTGCGCCAGTCGACGCCCAGCGCTTCGGCGGCGAGCAGCACCGCGACCGGGAAGCAACTGTAGATGTCGTAATGCGCGATATCGGCAGTGGTCTTTCCCGCGCTGGCGAGCGCCCCGTTCAGCGACACCTCGATCGCGCGCGAGCGCGACAGGTCGGTTCGCAGGCTGACCGGCTTGTCCATCGCCTCGCCGCTTCCGTGCAGGAACACCCACCGCGCGCGCGGTACGCCCATGGCTTCGGCTTGTCCGACGCTCGTCAGAATCACCGCTGCACCCTGGTTCACCGCATCCTGCGCGACATGCCATTTGAGATAGGGATCGGCGACCGGATAGTTGGAGTCCGATGGCGTCGCGAGATAGTCGGCGCTCATCGCTTTCGGAAACTGCGCATAGGGGTTCTTGGCGGCGACCGCGCTGAACCCCGCCCAGAGTTCGGACATTTCGGCGACATGCTCGGCCTTGCTCCGGCCGAGCCGCGCGCGCAGGGCATTCTCGAAGAGCGGATAGGTGAGGATCGGCGCGCCGATGCCGTTATTGAGCTCGTGCCGGTCGAGCAACATGGGGCCAAGGCCGCGATCCTCCATTGCGCCTTCGATCGCCTCGTTCCAGTCGAGCGCCACGCCCTTGCGCGCGGCGGTCTTGGCGGCCGCGATCGCTTCGGAGCCCGAGAGCAGCACGCAGCGCGCCTCACCCGCATGGATCGCGGCGGCGAATTCGTTGACCAAAGATTGCGGGCTCTGGCCGCCGACGATCGAATAGATCGCGCGCGCCGGCGTCACGCCGAGGCGCTTTGCCAGTCCCAGCGGCGGCTTGTCGCAACCGCCAAAGCCCTCGGGCACCATGCCGGGCGCGCTGTCGGCGAAATGGCGCACGACGGTGACGACATCGATCGCGGCGCGCACCGCATCGACAGCGCCGGTATCGGTGAGCACTGCCTCGGCGGCGCGCTGCATCAGCGATTGCGGGCTGGGTGCAGCGGCGGCATCGCTGCCGTCCCAATGATCGACCGCCTGGCCGACACCGATCAGGACGGGGGTGCTGGGGTCAAGGGTCATATAGGGCTCTCCTGTCGTGTTTTTGGCTTCATTGTTATGCGTTCGTCATTCCCGCGAAAGCGGGAATCCCGCTTGTTCGCCGAGGCTGAGAGGAAGCGGGATCCCCCGCATGCGCGGGGGTGACGATGAAGGGATGGTCGAAGCCCAATCCGTCACCCATCAGAACCGGCCGTCGATCCGGATCGCCATCGCATCGCCCTGCTGCCGGAAGCCCAATGCAGACAGCGCGGGCCCGGCGCTTGCCGCGAGGCCGCCGAGGCGGAAATCGGCGCTGTAGCGGCCATTGCCCCGGATGCGGATGTCGAGCTGCTCGAGCCCCGACTGGCCCTTCAAGGGCACCAGCAGGTCCGCGCCGTCGCAACGCAGATTGCCGCTGAGCCCGCGTTGCAGCGTCAGCCCGAACAGGCTCTGTTCGATATTCACCCGCACCGCGCCCGAGGCAATGGCGCAGCGGCGACCGTCAAAGCCGATATTCACCCCTTCCAGGCTGACGGAGCGCAGCGGCAGCGGCGCGAACAGGTCCGCGGTCGCGATCTCGCCGACCGCTTCGCGCATCGCGATGCTGTCGCCGCTCTTGGCCAGCCTGAAGGCCAGCGGGGGCTGGCCCGGCGCATCCTGGGCGCGGGTCATGGCGAGGACAAGCTCGCCGCCGAGCAGCCCGGCAGGCGAGAGGCCGGCATCCAGATCGCCAAGGCTGAGCTTGCCGATGCGAAGATCGCGCACCGTGCCCGACCAGATCGAGCCCTCGACCGCGCGCGCGCTGACTCCGCGCGCGCCCAGGCCCGCAGCATCGAACACGATGCGCAGCGGCAGCAGCACGATGAGCGCGAGCAGCAATGCCAGCGCGATCATCACCGCACGCTTGGTGCTGCGGCTCATGCGCCGATCTTCACCAGCCGCGCCGAGACCGAGACGGTGCCATTGTCCATCCGCCGGATCACCAGCGTTTCGGGCACCACGCCGCGCCGTTCGAGATCGGCGAGCCAGGCGAGGAACGCGGTCGAGCGCGCCGAACCGATCGCGATTTCGGCGCGGTCATTGCCCTGCGGCGTGTTGGCATCGAGCGTGAAGCCGCGCTCGCCGGCCTCGCTGGCGAGCAGCAGATGCAGCGCGGCGATCGCTTCGGCAGGACGCTTGTCGGCGGGGAGTGAAAGCGCCTGCGCCTTGGCCTCGATCCGCCCGGCCTGCATCGTCGCCTCGTAGAAGCTGCGCTTTGCATCGGTCGCGAGGCCGTAAAGCGGGGTGTAGATGCCGAAAAAGCCGATGACGCCGGCGGCGAACAAAGCGGCGATGCCGACCAGGATCTGCTCGCGCCGCGTGAGCGTAATGAACCAGTTCTTGGCCGCTTCGGTCATGGCGCCAACACCGTGATATCGGCGACCGCCTGGCCGGTCGCATCGCTGCGATTGGCGGCGGTCACCTTGTAGCCGTTGTTCTGCAGCGCGATGAGCACCGCGTTCAGGTCCTCGACGCGGGGGGCGGCGATCATCGCGCCGACAATGCCGCCAGGGCGATAATCGGCCTGGCGGATGACGACCCCGGGTACTGGCTGCATCGCGGCGAGCAGCCCGGACATCGGCACGCTGACCACGCTGTTGCCGGTGCCGCGCGCGGCGAGCTTTGCGTCGAGCTGCGCTTCGGCCTGGGTCGCATCGATCGCGCCGGGAACATGGCGCTCGGCGCTGGCGAGCGCGCGGCGTTCGGCGAGATCGGCGCCGAGATAGTTCTTGCCGATCTCGAGCAGGGGGATGGCGAGGCTGACCAGCAGCAGCGCCCCGAACAGCCAGGCGAGCGTCCGCCCCTGGCCGGGCGCGAGCGCGAACAGCGGCGTGCAGCGCGCAAACTCGCCCTGGCGCAGGTTGAGCGGAGGCTCTGCCAGCGCGGCGATCATGCTGGCATCGCGTGCATCGCTATCAAGTGACACCGGCGCGGCTTCGCCGAGCAGCAACGCGCCGAGCGCCTCGTCGGGCGGCAGGACGAGGTCGCCGAAACGGTCCGCGCCGAGATCGCCGAACGTAGCGCTGACCGGATGGTCGGCCGCAGGCAGCAACAGCCCAACGGGCAGGATGACATCCGGATCGAGCCCACGCAGCGCCAGTTCGGCGAGGTGATCGGCCAGCGCCGCGCGCGCAATCGTCGCGCACAGCACGCGCATCCCGCCATCGTCCATGGCCCGGCCCAGCGCGCGCACCGCGACGAAGACATCGCCGCCGATGCTGAGATCGGCTGCCCGATAGCGTGCGGCAGCCTCGGCCTGGGGTGCGCTCATGTCGCCCATGTCGAGCGTGCGGATCACCGTATCGGCGGCAGGGACGAGCGCCATGACGGGCGCATCGCCATCGCGCGCAGCCTGGGAAGGCGGGGTGAAATCCTGACCCCGCGCCACGATATGGCCACCTTCCCCGCGCCACCAGTGCAGCGCGGCATCGGGGCCTGACGGGCAGGTGACGATCAGGCCGCTATCAACCATGATAGCGCGCCATCAATGGGGAGTCGGGCGAGCAGGTCCAAGGCAAGATCGCGAAACCCCCGGTCAGCGACAGAATCAACTGACCTCCCGTTAGCCAATCGGGCGGGCCGAGTCACCGGTCGTTTGCGGCTCGAACGGCTCGGGAGCAAGATTTTCGTCGCGGGTCTCTGTCACCGGCGCAGGCGCCAGGCGGCGCGGGCTGAGGATCGCGAACGAGGCGACGAGCAGCACCACCGAAATCGCCTCGATGATCATCGACTGCGCGATATTGGCCGTGAGCGGATCACTGATCAGCCCGAAAACGCGTCCGGTAAAGGCCAAAGCCACCATCGCCGCGGCGCCGAGCAGCCATTCGCGCTTGCCCGGCATCAGCCCGATCAATGCGGCAAGCCCGGTGCCGATGAAGAACGCGCCCATATCGGCGCGGATGGCGGAAAGGCCTGTCGCGTTCTGCTGGCCCAGCTCGAACTGCGCGATGATCGTCTGCGGATCGAGCAGCGCGCGCGCGCCGATAAGCACGAACAGCGCGGCAAATCCGGCGACGAGCAGGCGAATGACCCAGACCATGTGCTATCGATCCCTTCCCAAAGGCTTTCACGGCCTTGTTATGGACAGGCGGCAGGCGTGTCCAGCTTGGTCCATGAACGGATGGGCAGTGCAATCGATCCGGCAGGCCGATGTAAACTGGTGCAAGCAGCACGCGCATGGCCAAGCTGTCACTTTTGCTGGTTATCGCCGCAACGGCTTTCCGATAGCGTTGCCGCCTGCAACAAAACCGGCGAGGAGAGCGGCGATGGATCTGGGGCTGACCGGCAAGAAGGTCATCATGAATGGCGGCGGGCACGGCCTGGGTCTGGCCTCGCTGCGCCATTTCGCCGCAGAGGGTGCCGATGTCGCCTTCCTCTCGCGTGATCCGGCCAAGGTGGAGGCTGCGGTCAGGGAAATCGATGCCGCAGGCCCGGGCAAGGTGCACGGCACCGCGATCGACATCACCGGCGATGCCGAAGGCTACAAGGGCTGGCTGAACGGCTGTCTCGAAGCGCTGGGCGGCTGCGACATCTTCGTCCACACCGCCAGTGCCTCGGGCCAGGGCGCGACCGGCGACTGGCAGCGCTGCCTCGACATGGACATCCTGAACGCGGTGCACGGGGTCGAGGTGCTGACCCCGGCGCTCACAGAATCGGGCAGCGGATCGATCGTGTTCATGTCCTCGACCGCCGCGCTCGAGACCTTCGTTGCGCCCCAGGCGTTCAACGCGCTCAAGGCCGCGCTGATCACCTATGGCTCGCAGCTCAGCCAGGCGCTCGCCGCGCAGAACATCCGCGTCAACTGCATCTCCCCCGGCGCGATCTATTATCCCGGGGGCAATTGGGAGATGATCCAGAGCGCCGTGCCGGCGCTGTACGAGGCAACGCTGGCCAAGATGCCGATGGGCCGGTTTGGCGAGCCCGAAGAGGTCGCGAAAGCCATCGTCTTCGTCGCCAGCCCCGCTTGCCCGTACATGACCGGCGCGAACATCGTCATCGATGGCGGCTTCACCCAGCGCGTCCAGTTCTGAGTTTCAGCGAAAGGCTCCCCATGAAGCTCTATCAATCGATCGGCCCCAATCCGCGCGTCGTGCTGATGTTCCTCGAAGAGAAAGGCGCGGTCATCGATCGCGCCTTTGTCGACATCATGAAGGGCGAGAACCGCACGCCCGATTTCGTCGCCAAGAACCCGTTCGGCCAGGTGCCGCTGCTCGAGATGGACGACGGTACGTACCTGTCGGAGAGCACCGCGATCTGCACCTATATCGAGGAGAAATTCCCGACGCCTGCGCTGATCGGCAGCACGGCGGAGGAGCGTGCGGTGACGAACATGCTGGTGCGCCGCCTCGATTATGATGTGGTTGCGCCGATGACCATGGGCTTTCGCGGATCGGAAGGCCTGCCGATGTTCCAGAACCGCGTCCGCTGCCTGCCCGAGGCCGCCGATGGCCTGAAAGCCTGCGCGCGCGATGGCCTTGCTGCGTTCGATGCGCTGCTCGAGGGCAAGACCTGGCTGGCCGGGGATCGCTTCACGCTCGCCGATATCATGCTCTATTGCCTCACCGAATTCCGCAAGATGGTAGGCCAGCCGCTGCCCGAGGGTCTTGCGAACCTCGCCGCCTGGTCCGAGCGCGTCGCCGCGCGGCCCAGCGCCGCCGCCAGCATGGATGCCAAGAAGGGGATCGCGCAATGAGCCTCGACCGCGACACTTTGCTCGACATCTACACCCGCACGATGAAGGTCGCGCGGTTCGACGAGAAGATGCGCTCGCTGCTGATGAGCGGCAAGCTCGCCACCATCTATTACACGATGCGCGGGCAGGAGCTGGTCACCTCGGCGATGATGGCGGCGCTGAACCAGGACGACTATTTGGTCACCACCTATCGCGGTCAGCACGACCAGATCGCCAAGGGCGTGCCGCTCGATCTGCTGATCGCCGAGATCGCAGGCCGCGCCACCGGCACCTGCAAGGGCAAGGGCGGGTCGATGCACATCACCCATCCGGCGACCGGCGTTATGGTGACCACCGGCGTGGTCGGCTCAGGGCTCCCGATCGCCAACGGCCTCGCGCTTTCCAGCCAGAACCGCAAGGACGGCAAGGTCACCGTCACCTGTTTCGGCGATGGCGCGACCAATATCGGCGCGTTCCACGAGGCGATGAACATGGCGCAGCTTTACAGGCTGCCAGTGATCTTCCTGTGCCAGAACAACCGCTATGGCGAGCATACCGCCTTTGCCGACCATACCAAGGTGGACTCGATTGTCACCCGCGCTGCGGCGTATGGGATGAAGGGCGTGAAGGTCGACGGCAATGACGCGGTGGCGATGTACACAGCGGCCAAAGAGGCGGTCGATCGCGCCCGCGCCGGCGAAGGGCCGACGCTGATCGAGGCGATGTGCTACCGGATGATGGGCCATTTCTTCGGCGCGGACTTCTCGTACATGCCGCCAGACCATATCGAGGAAATGAAGGCGGAAGACCCGCTGCCCAAGCTGCACGCGCTGATGCTCGAACACCAGTTCACGCAAGCCGAGCTTGATGCGATCGTCGCGAAACTGGAGGCCGAGATCGAGGCGGCGGTCGCGTTCGCCTTTGCCAGCCCGTTCCCCGATGCCGACGAAATCCGCAAGGACGTGTTCGAAGAGGAGATCGCTGCATGAGCGACACCGAAACACTCGAAGCCGCTGCGCCCAGGGCGAAAAAGCCCAAGCAGATCACCATGGTCCAGGCCTTGAACGCTGCGATCGATGAGGCGATGGCGGCGGACGAAGGCGTGATCCTGCTCGGCGAGGATGTCGGTGCCAAGCAGGGCGGCGGCGTGTTCAAGGTCTCGTCGGGCCTGACCGAAAAATATGGCGAGCATCGCATTCGCGCGACGCCGATTTCGGAGCAAGCGATCATGGGCGCGTGCGTCGGCGCGGCGCTCACCGGCATGCGGCCGATTGCCGAGATCATGCTGATGAACTTCGTCACCGTGGCGATGGACCAGATCGTCAACCATGCCGCCAAGCTGCGCTTCATGTCCGGCGGGCAGACCAACGTGCCGATGGTCATCCGCACCACCACCGGCGTCGGAGTCGGCTTTGGTGGCCAGCATTCGGACATGCTGGAGGCCTGGTTTGCGCATGTGCCGGGCTTGAAGATCGTCACGCCTTCGAACGCTGCCGATGCCAAGGGGCTGATGCGCAGCGCGATTGAATGCAACGACCCGGTGATCTTCATCGAGAATATCCTGTGCTACGGCCTCAAGTCCGACGACCCCGGCACCGATTACCGTGTGCCGCTGGGCAAGGCGGCGGTGGCGCGCGAAGGCAGCGACGTCTCGCTCATCACCTATGGTCGCACCGTGCTCGACGCGCTGGAGGTGGCCGAGACGCTGGCGGGCGAGGGCGTGTCGGTCGAGGTGATCGACCTGCGTACCATCGCCCCCTATGACGAGGCGACCGTCACCGCATCGGTGCGCAAGACCGGCCGCGCCGTCGTGCTGCACGAGGCAGTGCGCGCCTATGGCACCGGCGCGGAAATCGCCTCGCGCCTGCACGAATCGCTGTTCAACGAGCTGAAAGCCCCTGTCCAGCGCATCGGCGGCGCCTTCTCCGCCGTGCCGATGGCGAGCGTGCTCGAACAGGCCTGGATCCCCAAGAAGGAAGAGATTGCCGCCGCAATCCGCACGACGATGGACTGGAAGCGCTGATGGCATCCGAAATCCGCATCCCCAAGCTGGGCATGAGCGTCACCGAGGTCACCCTGGTCGAATGGATGTTCGGCGATGGCGAGACGGTAGAGAAAGGCGACGTACTCTACACCGTCGAGACCGACAAGAGCACCACCGAGATCGAGGCGCAGGACTCGGGCGTGCTGCGCGTCACCGGCGAGGAGGGCGAAAGCTACAGGATCGGCGATGTGATCGGGACGATCGGTTAGCTAGTCCCTCGCGGGCTTTCCCCGTTCGAGCCACGGGCGCAGCGGGAAGAGCCACTGCTCGCGAATGGAAAGGCGCTGGCGGTCATCCTGCCCGACGATCGCGCTCTCGCCTTCCTTGTAGGTGCCGAACAGCCGGTCCCAGAAAATCACCGAATTGCCATAGTTGCAGCGCGTGTCCTCATAGCTCGTCGCGGTGTGGTGCAGCGAATGGTTGCGGATGGTGGTAAAGAAGAACCCGTACCAGATCGGCGGGTCGGCGCGGACATTGGCATGTGCATAGATCGCTATGGCACCGCCCACGGTGATGCTGGCGAACAATGCGTTGAGGTCGATATCGAGCAGCGCGATCACCCCGATGCTGATCAGGAACAGTTCGATCGGGTTGCCGATATAGCCTTTCATCGCATTGAGCTGCGTCAGGTGATGATGCGGCGCATGGGTCAGCCACAAGGGCGTCCAGTTGTGCATTGCTCGGTGCATCCAGTACTGGCCCAGCTCGAACACGAACAGCGCGATCATCGCCTGCACCAGAAAGGGCAGCTCGGCCAGCCAGGGCGTGCCGATGCCCCATGCCTCCTTGAGCTCACGCAGCGGCGAGTTGATCAGCGTGTCCGAAAGCCAGCCGATCACGAAGAAGAAGAAGCCGAAATAGAACAGATCGGTGCCGAACTCCCGCCAGTTCATCCGCCAGCCCGCATGCCGCTCGAAGACGAATTCGAGGCATTGCACCAGCACGACCGTACCCACACCGACGGCAGGCAGCGACCATGGCGCTTCTACCCATGCGGCGGGTGCAAGGCCCCAGAAGGCAAGGATCGCAGCCAGCGTGATGGGCGGCAGCAGGTTGACGAGCGACTGTTTCACCGGATCCCTCCCCAAGCGGTGGACGCTGTCGCGAGACGCCGCGTTCCCACCCTCGTTGATCGTGACTGACCCGTTCTTTTCCATGCTCTTGGCGGCATTCCAGGCACACAGAATATGCGATTCGCGGCGGTGCGTCGAGGGGTGGGAGGGTGAAAGCGGCGCAGGCAGGTTCGGGTGGCGGGGCTCAAGGCATTCCGAAACGCGGTCAGCAACACTGTTCTTGCTGCCAATCGGTCCCCTGCGCAGGCAGGGGCCCATCTCCCGGCCTCAATGCCGGGTGCAAGCGCAGGAGATGGATGCCTGCCGTCGCAGGCAAGCGGGTTGGGGTTGCATTTTGGGGTCACCGTTGGCTCGGGGGCTTCGACGGGCTCAGCCTGAGCGGGGTTGGGTAGGCCGCGCTTGGTGCCCGGCTCGCGCTTACCTCAACTGAACAACCCCCGGATCGCCCGCCAGATCGGCATGGGCGGGCGGCCGGCCAGCACGCGCATCTTGTCGAGCAGCGTGGATTTGCCCGCATAGAAGCGCGCGATCAGGCCGTCGGGCAGGGTGTAGAAGCGTTCGAGCACGCGGTAGCGTTCATCAGGTCCGGCGGCCTTGAACAGCATCTTGGTGAGCATGCGGTAGAAGCCATCTGCCTGCCAATGGTCGAGGCTGGTCTTGCGGCTCATCTCGGCAAGCGCGGCGCCCGACAGGTCGGGCATCTCGGCGATATGCGCGGCGAGGCGCACCGCATCGGGCAGCGAATAGCCGGTAAGGCCGTGGAACAGCGCCGCGCGCGTGCCCGCCTTGGCGACATCGCCGCCGGTCGACTGCCAGTATCCGCCGAAATCGCCGCCATAGACCACCGGCAGCGCGCCGGTTTCGGTGCGGCTGACGCGCTCGACCTGCCAGCCCTTGGAGTCCGCATAGGCACTGATCCGCGCGGACAGCGCCTGGGTGTCTAGGTCCGAGGTGTCGCTGTAATAGGTGTCCTCGACGAAAATCTCCATCGGGCTCACCGGCAGGCAATAGACGAAACGGTAGCCGTCGATCTGCTCGACTGTTGCGTCCATCACGATCGGGCGGGTCAGGCCGTGCGGTTCGGACAGGTGCAGCATCTGCCCCATGAACTTCTGCCAGCCGCAGCGCAGGTGGCGCACATTGCCCCCGCCACGCGCATCGATGACCCCGCCCGCCTCGATCCGCGCGCCGTTTTCCAGCACGACATTGGTCTGGCTCGCCGCGAGCGCGCGCACCCCGGTGACGATGTTGTGAGCCGGGATCGCCTCGCGCAGATAGGCATCGAACCGGTCGGAGAGGATCGAATAATAGCTTTCTTCGAGCGCGCGTTCGTGCCCGGGAAATTTCACGTCATAGCCCCGCCAGCCATGGCAGACGAGCGGTGCGACCAGCCAGCGGTGCTCGCCTGCGACATCGGGGCCGAAGAACGACCAGATATGGTTGCCGCCCAGCGAAGCGCTTTCCTCGATCAGCAGCACCTCGAGCTCGGGCCGCTTGCGGCGCAGCGCGAGCGCAATCAGCCCGCCGGCAAGACCTCCGCCGAGAATCGCGACATCGCATTTGAGCGTCTTGCTGGAAATATTGCGCGGGGATTTCATGTTCGTTCCGCCCTAGCGCAGGCGACACTGCGATGGAAGGGCGGAAGGGCCGCTTTGCAGCGCAGGCGAAGCACGCTACAGCAGGCGGATGCTGGGTTCCTCGCATATCGTGCTGTCCGCCATCGCGATGACGCTGATCGTCGGGGTGCGCTATCTGATCACCAGCGGGCTGTTCGCCTGGCTGACCGACAAGGTGCGTCCGGGGCTGTACCAGGGATTGAAGCCGCAGATCGGCCGGGAAATCCGCTGGTCGCTCTACAGCGCGGCGATCTATGGCATCCCCACGGGCATCGTTGCCTGGGGCTGGCAGAACCGGGGGTGGACCGAGATCTATACCGACTGGAACGCCTGGCCGCTCTGGTATCTCCCGCTGTCGGTGCTGCTCTATCTGTTCGCGCACGATACCTGGTTCTACTGGACGCACCGCTGGATGCACGTGCCGAAATGGTTCCGCATCGCGCATGCGGTGCATCACGACAGCCGCCCGCCGACCGCCTGGGCGGCGATGAGCTTCCACCCCATAGAGGCGCTGACCGGGGCAGTCGTCATCCCGGCGCTGGTGTTCCTCATCCCCATTCATGCCGCGATGCTGGGCCTCGTCCTGTTCATCATGACGCTGATGGGGGTGACCAACCATATGGGCTGGGAGCTGTTTCCGCGCTGGCTGGTTCAGGGGCGGTTAGGCAAGGGGCTGATAACCGCGAGCCATCATCAACTGCACCACGCCCGCTATACTTGCAATTATGGACTTTATTTCCGCTTCTGGGACAGGCTATGCGGGACCGACAAAGGGCTGGGGGCCTTTCAGGACAGAAAGTCGCGACCGCGCGAGGACGCATCGCTCAGCGATGCCACCCGTTCGGCCTGATCCGGAGAAAGACATGGGTAAGCTGCTTCCTACGTGCGCAATCGGTTTCATCGCGCTCGCCACGTTGCCGGGCGCCGCGCCGCTGAGCACGGTCGAGATTTCGGTCGAGAACCTGCGCTCGGCCAAGGGGCTGCTGCAGCTGTGCCTGACCGCGAACGAGAAGAGCTTTCCCGATTGCGAGAAGGACAGGAACGCCCACCGCCTGACAGCGCGGGCCAAGGACGGCATGGCGCGGTTCGAGAACCTGCCCGCGGGGCAATATGCGCTGGCGATCGTCCATGACGAGAATGGCAACAACAAGCTCGATACCTTTGCCGGCATTCCCAAGGAAGGCATCGGCTTTTCGCGCAACCCCAGCTTCAGCTTTGGCCCGCCGCGCTTTTCGCAGGTCGTGTTCGTCGCACAAGGCAGCGGCACCAGCCAGCGGGTGAAGATCAAATATTATCTGTGAGCCAGACCTCGGGGCGGCCACCGTCCTGTCCGAAATGGTGACAGCGCGTTAACCAAATTGAAGCCCCGTCCCCTGCATGCTGGCGCGCGCAAGCCAGCGGGGACCGATCAATGCGCCAGACTGAACCGGCTCAAGAGCTGCCGCCCGCCCGGCGGGCCGTTCGGCTGCCTGGATGAGGCACACGCCGATGCCCGTGCCCGATCTGACCCCGACGCATGTTCCCCCGCGCGGCCTCGCCACGCGCCCATGGTTGCTCAAGGGGGTGCTGACGCTGATCGCGATGCTGCTCGTCTTCGCCGCGATATCCTATCAGCGCCCGGTCGCCGAAGGCGGCAGCCCCGCTGTGGTCGATTTTCACGCCTTTCACGTGGCGGGCACGCTGGGCCTGCAGGGCCGCGCGGCGGATGGCTATGACGCCCGCAAGATGGCCCGCGCGCAGAAGGACGCTACAGGGGTCAAGGTGTTCATGCCCTGGACCTATCCGCCGCCCTTCACCCTGTTCGTGACCGGATTGGCGGCCTTGCCGCTCGGCCTGGCCTATGGCCTGTTCACGGGGCTCACCCTGGCGCTCTACGTCACGGTGCTCCGCCGGATCGCGGGGCCTTTCCTCCCCGGCGTCATCCTCGCCATGACCCCGATCATCGTGCTGACGGTGATGACCGGCCAGAACGGGTTCCTGACCGGCGCCCTGACCGGGTGGTTCCTGCTCGCGCTGCTGGCGCAAAGGCCGGGTGCGGGCCTGCCGCTCGGGCTGATGGTGATCAAGCCGCATCTCGCCGCAGGGCTGGCGCTGCTCGCATTGGCGCATCGCCGCTGGCAGACGGTAGCGATCGCGGCCGTCACGGTCGCTGCCGCGCTTCTCGCCGCGACCATCGCCTTTGGCCCCTCGATCTGGATCGCGTTCATCGACGGCGTGCGCGAATCCGGCGTGTTCCTGTCAGAGGGGCGCTATCCGATGTACCGCATGATTTCGCCCTATGCGTCGGCCTTCCGCTTTGGCGCGGAACCGGGGCTCGCCTTTGCGATCCAGGGTGCGGGGGCCGTGATCGCCCTGGGGTTACTGCTGATCGGCTGGTATCGCGCGCTGCCCCCGCGCTGGCTCGCCGCCTCAGCCTGCGCGGCAACCGTGTTCGTCAGCCCCTATGCCTATGATTACGATCTGTGCCTGCTGGGCGTGGCGCTGGCCTTCATCCTGCCCGATCTGCTGGCTCGCACCCGCTTATGGGAGCAGGCCGTGCTGCTGCTGCTATGCTGGGTCGCGACAGGTTACGGCTTTGTCGCATCCTATCTGCCCGATGGGCTTGCGCCTGCCAGGAACGGACAGACGCTCTCGCTGATGGCGCCGCTGGTGGTGACCCTGATCGCCTGGGTCGTGGTGGCGATGCGACGCAGCGTTGCCGATGCGGACATTCGAGCACCGTCAATCGGCAAGCGATCGCAGCCTCTGGTTAGATAATGCTCAGAGAAATAACCAAATCGGTAAACTGGGTTGAAGTGTAGGATTTGTTCATGAATTGTTCCCTTGGTGAAAGGGAGCAATTCATGAACGCCTGTCCCCCACTCGATGCTCGGGCCTACAGCTATCGGCGCGCTTTTGAACTTTATCTGAGGACGGGCAGAGGCCCCGATATCGCCGCGACGCGGCATCGCCTGGAGCGCAAGTTCAACCCGTATCACGATCCCGACAACGGGTAGTTCACCTTCGCTCCGGGCGGCAAGCGATCGGGTACTGCGCGTCGCTCGCTGCGCGGACGTGCCGCTCCAAACTCCAGTGCACCGGCGGCGCAGCCGCAGCTGACGCTCGCCAATTACAAGCCCAATCCGCGAGCCCGAATCGGTGGCAACCAGCGCCGGCCCAGCTACGACCCGATGACGCTGGAGCAGACCTTTCCGGGTCTGAGCAACGCTCCGGGCGGAGCGATCATCGCGCTTGCCGACAATGCGCTCGACATTACCGGCCCCTCGCGCCGCCTGACGACCGAGCTGGCGGATGCCGAGGTTAAGAAGCTGATCGCGCAGATCAGGCAGGTGGATCCCGATTTCCGCTACCAGAGCCTTGGCCCTGCGACCACGTTGGAGGGGCAGATCAACGAGATCCGGAACCTCAGGATGCATCGGGCGGCGGCGCGCTACACCAAGCTGGGGGATATGGGGCCGCTGCAGGTGGAGGTAGCTCAGCGCATGCAAGCGAGCGTCGATCGGGCCTATGCAGAGGGGCTTGAGCTCCTCGCTGGGTCACGTCCGTCAATGAGGTGTAATTTGGGGTGTGGTCACCGGGCTGC
>LSHP01000051.1 GCA_001555775.1 Acidovorax delafieldii
CCCCCGCCAGCGTCGCCCCGCCCTCGATCGCGGCGCGGTGCAGCCGTTCGGCATAATCCGGCCCTTGTGCAGCAGGCCAGTGGAAGCCGGCGGTGGAGATCACATTCTTGCCCGATCGCAGCAGCGCCTCGACATCCGGCACCAGCGCGTCATAGGGCAAGGTGATGCGCGGCGTGTGGATCACGACATCGGCGTCCGTTGCCAGCGTCTGCGTCAGGTCGTTCGTCGTCAGCACCCCGGTCAGCGGACGCCGGGCGATCTCGCCGGCATCCTTGCCCGCCTTGTCTGCCGAATAGACATGCACGCCCGCCAATGTCAGCGCGGGATCGTTGATGATCCGGCGCAACGCGGTGCGCCCCATCGCGCCGGTCGCCCATTGAATGACATTGCAGGTCATGCCCGCCCTCCCCTTCTGCCGTCTCTTCTGGAAGCCGAATAATCGCACTCCGCGCCGCAGCTCTGGCTTGCCTTGGGCTTAGGTATCTTTATGAAAGTTGTAAAGCACAGACAGGAGAGAGCGATGTTTCTGACCCCGGCAGAGAGGATTGCGGACTATCAGGCGCGCGGCTGGTGGGAGGGGAAAAGCGTCGATGCGCTGTTTTGCAAAGCGGTGGCCGAACGCGGCGACGCGCTGGCGCTGGTCGATCCGCTTAACCGCGACACGCTCGACGGATGCGCGCCCGAACGGCTGAGCTGGACCGAACTCGATGCCAGGGTCGACACGATGGCCGCCGCGCTGATCGAACTGGGGCTGAAGCGCGACGACGTGGTCTGCGCACAGCTGCCCAACACCGTCGATGCGGTGATCCTGTTCCTCGCGGTCGCGCGGCTGGGGCTGATCATCAGCCCGATCGTGATGCAGTATCGCGAGCATGAGCTGGGCCATATCCTCTCGCTCACCGATGCCCGCGCCTTCGTCACCGTGCCCGCCTTTCATGGCCATGACTATGCAGCGATGGCGGCGGGACTGATCGCCCAGCGCCCCGGCATGATGCTGCTGACCATGGGAGCGGCTGAGCATGGCGCCGACCTCAAGGCCCTCGCTGCCAGTGCCGATCCGGCGAGCGTCGCTCCCTGGTGCGCCGCGCATCCGGTGCAGGGCGGCGAGGTGCTGACCATCTGCTGGACCTCCGGCACCGAGGCGCGGCCCAAGGGCGTGCCGCGCGATCACAACCATTGGCTGCTCAACGCTAAGGTGGTCGTCTGGGGCACCGGCATGCAGCCGGGCGATGTACTGCTCAACCCCTTTCCGCTGGTCAATATCGCCTCGATCGGCGGGCTGATGCTGCCCTGGCTCGAGGTGCGTGGCACGATGGTGCTGCACCATCCGTTCGACCTAGGCGTGTTCCTGAAGCAGATCGCGGCCGAGCGCGTCACCTATACCATCGCCCCGCCTGCGGTACTGACCGCCTTGCTCAAGCAGCCGCAGATCGCCGCGTCGGTGGACCTGTCCTCACTGCGCGCGATTGGCAGCGGATCGGCTCCGCTCACGCCTTGGCTGATCGAAGGCTGGGCAGAGACGCACGGGATCGAAATCTGCAACATCTTCGGATCGAACGAGGGCATGGCTCTGATGTCCTCGCCCGGCGACGTGCCCGACCGGGCCGAACGCGCGCATTATTTCCCGCGTTTCGGCGCCGAAGGAGTGGAGTGGGACAGCCCCGTCTCTGCGGTCATGCGCACGAGGCTGGTCGATCCCGATACCGGCGCGATCATCACCGAGCCGGGCCAGCCCGGCGAGATGCACATTGCAGGCGGCACGGTCATCTCGGGCTATTGGCGCTCGCCCGAGCTCAATGCGGCGAGCTTCGACGGCGAATGGTTCCGCACCGGCGACCTGTTCGAGATCGCGGGAGATGGCGCGCTGTCGCGCTTCTACCGTTTTGTCGGACGCTCGAAGGAGATCATCGTGCGCGGCGGGGTGAACATCTCCCCGGCGGAGATCGACGAGCTGCTGGTCAGCCTGCCGGGTGTGCGCGAGGCGGCGAGCGTTGGTATTCCCGATGCCGATCTAGGCGAGCGGATTGCGGTCGCGGTGGTGGTCGATGACGGCGTCACCCCGCCCGATGTTGCGGCGGTCGGCGCGCATCTCGCAGCGGCGGGCGTGGCGGTGTTCAAGCGGCCCGAGCGGCTGGTCGTTCTGCCCGCATTGCCGCGCAACGCGATGAACAAGGTAGTGCGCGCCGATCTGCGCGCGGCGGTGCTGGCGGCGCTGGAGAGTTAGGCGGCGCTCAGGCCGCCGTCGCCATCATCCGTTCGCGCCGCGCTGCCCGCTCGCGCAGCGCTTGCTTGTCGCGCTCCAGCACCTCGCGCTCAACCCAGTGCGAGTGCGTGCCGCTGCTGATCTTGTGCGGCAGCGCGATGCGGCAGATGGGGCCATCGGCAAAGCGCTTGCAGTCGATGATGATGCACTCGGACGTGCCCTGGTTCTCGTCGATCACAAAGCTCACCAGATAGCCGTCATCCTCGTCCTCTGCTCCCACGCGCGGGGCGAACGGCGCTTCGGAGGCATAGCGGCCCTCGGGCAGCGTGATCGTGGTCGATTCGCCGGTTTCCAGGTCGTGCTTGACGAAGCCGTTGAACAGGAACCAGCCGGGCCTGGTCGTGGTCGAATAGGCATAGCGATAGGGCTGCGCCAGATAGCGCTGGTTGATCATGCCGAATTCGACCAGCTGATCGCCCAGCGACTGCTCGCGCGTCTCGCCGGTCCGCAAGTTGAACCGCCAGCGGTGGAGCGTGGGCCGGAAGCTGTTCTCGTCGATATGCGCCATCATCGCGCCCAGCCCGCCATCGTGCGGCAGCGGATCGGGCGTGGGATTGTTCTGGAAATAGCCGTCGAGCACCACCTCGTCGCCCTCTTCCCAGGCGTTCAACCAGTGCAGCACATAGGTCGGCGCGGCATCGAACCAGCGGATGTCGCTGGGGTCGTTGCGGTTCACCAGCGCGAAGCGTGAGGGCAGATCGTGCAGCCGCACCGCATGGATATTGTGTTCGAGCAGCGCCTCGTCCCAGAAGACCGGGAAGTCGTTGAGGATCGCCCAGTTCTCACTGAACGCCATGTCGTGCGGCAGGCGCGGCCCCGGCAGCGGCACCGGCGTGTAGCTCTTGAGCCTGCCGTCGGCATCGACCACGCCATAATGCATGTACGGCGCGTGCTTCGAATAGTTGAAGAACAGCAGTTCGCCGGTGCGCTCATCCACCTTGGGATGCGCCGAGATCCCGTCGATCGGCACCCAGGGCGCGGGGCCCAGCTGCTCGAGCGTTTCGGGGTCCATCACATAGCCCTCGCCGCACTGGTAGAAGGTGGCGATCGCCTGGCCAGCATGGACGATGATGTCGGTCGAGGCGCTGTCCTTCAGGCTGCCATGCGCGCCGAAACCGGGGCGGCGCGACAGGCTGGGCTTGTCCTGCAGGCCGCCCCAGAGCGATCCGCCCGCCTCCTGCTCCGCCTGGAAGCAGCGCGAGCGGACGAAACGGTTGCGATAATGCGCCTTGCCGCGGCGGAAATCGATCTGGTGGATCATCCCGTCGCCATCAAACGGATGATATTTGCCCAGCGGCTGGTGGATCTGGTTTTCGGTGTTGCGGAGATAAATGCCGTCGAGATCTTCCGGTATCGCGCCTTCGATCACCTCGAGGTCATAGGCGTTGACCTCTTCGTGCTGGGGTGTCCAGGCTCCGGTCAGATACGGGTGGTTGCTCGGCTGCAATGTGCTGCGGATCGCGGGCAGCCGCTCAATCTTCATGACCATGTCCTCGCCTCTTCCCTGGCTTTTTCGAATGTGTTCCCCGGATAGCAGAATGGTCTGGTTACGCAAGTCTCTTTGCGATACACCGTGCATGCAGGCCGGGATCACCGGCCGCATCAACCGGAGGATGCCATGACGAAATTCCGTATCGCCGCGAGCATGTTCGTGGCCGTTGCAGGGCTGATGCTGCCCGGCGCGGCTGCGGCCGAAACCGCCCCGGCACCCGCCGCCCCCAAGGAGAGCACCATGACCGACCCCAAGATTGCCGTTGTCGAGAAGATGATCGACGCCTGGAACCGCCGCGACTGGAAGCTGGTGGGCGATCTGTTCGCCGAGGATGGCGTGCTGCATTCGATGATGATCGAGCCGGTCAACGGCCGCCCCGCCATTGCCGAGCGGATCAACGCGCTGGGCGCGGGCATCGAGAGCATCACGCTGCACATTCACAATATCGGCCGCATCGGCGATGTCGTCGTGATCGAGCGGACCGACGAGTTCGTGTACAAGGGCCATCACGGCAAGGTGCCGGTGGTCGGAATCCTCGAGGTCGAGGGCGATCATGTGAAGGTCTGGCGCGAATATTACGACCGCGCCGAGCTGCTGCGCGAAATGGGCATCGGCGAAGAATTTCACAAACCCGCTGCGGCGCATTGAATAACAAGGGCATGCCGGAGCGAAAGGCTCGACGTATCGCTCCGGCGTGCTTATTGTGGTGGGCGTGACTGTTGAACCACAACTCATTCGTACCTGCTCGATCTGGCGGGCGCTCGAAGTGGTGGGCGATGCGCCCACGGTGCTGGTGATCGAGGCGATTTGGCTGGGCACCCGCCGCTTCGATGCGCTGCGCAAGCGCACCGGCCTGCTGAAAGCGTTGCTCAGCGACCGGCTCAAGCGGCTGATCGCCAATGGCATGATCGAGAAATGCCTGAGCAGCGACGGCGGCAACCGGCACGAATATGTGCTGACGCAAAAGGGTCGCGATCTCTACTGGACCTCGCTGATGCTGCTGCGCTGGGAACAGCGCTGGGGCGCGGGCCGCACCAAGCTGCGCGTCGAACTGACGCACAAAAGCTGCGGCCATGTGTTCGAGCCAGAGCCCGCATGCAAGGCGTGCAACCAGACGATCGATGCGACGCAGATGGAATGGGAACCCGGCCCCGGCGTCGGCATGATGGAGCCGGTCTATTCGCGCCGCCGCCAGCAGCGCGAGACGACCGAAAGCGCGGCGACCCTGTTCGATGAGGCCGCGCGGATCATGGGCGACCGCTGGGCTAGCCTGATCATGCGGTCGATCTTCACCAACATCAACCGGTTCGACGACATCCGCCGCGACACCGCGATCGCCACCAACATCCTCGCCGAACGGCTCGCCTGGCTGACCTCGATCGGCGTGATCCGGCAGGAGCAATATATCGAAAGCCCGCCGCGCTTCGAATATCGCCTGCGCCGCAAGGGCGTCGATTATTACCCGGCGCTGCTGATGCTGATGATGTGGGGCGACAAGTATTTCTGCTCGCCCAACGGCCCGCCGGTGCTGCTCACCCACCGCAATTGCGGCCACAGGCTCGAACCCCAGGTGGTCTGCTCGCACTGCCGCGAACCGCTCGAGGCACATGAGGTCGATTTCCGGCTGATCGAGGTGGCGGGCGATGCGGCGGAGGAGCGCCAAGCGGTTTCGGCGTAAAGGCACTGCTCTGGCTTCATTTCTTATCGTCACCCCCGCGCAGGCGGGGGTCCCGCTATGTCGGATAGGGTGAAGAAAGCGGGATTCCCGCGTTCGCGGGAATGACGGGATTGCGCTAGGATGGGATGCGCTGTGACAACCCTGGCCCCACCCGCATTTATCACTTTCATTATCATACCAAACTGGCTAGCCTCGCTTCAGCGGGAGAGAGAAAGCCATGGATTCCAGCGTCGAACGCGCGGTCATCGTCACGGGTGCGGGCAAGGGCCTGGGCGCAGCCTTTGCCAAGGCACTGGCATCCGAAGGCACGGCGGTGCTGGTCAACAACCGGCTGCGCAAGGGCCAGCCAGACAGTGCAGGTGCGGTCGCCGACAGCATTCGCGCCAACGGAGGTAGAGCCCTCGCCAACTATCAGGACATCGCTGCCCCCGGCGCGGCCCAGGCGCTGGTCAAGGCTGCGCTCGAGGCGTTCGGGCGGATCGATGCCATCGTATTCAACGCCGGGATTATCGGCCCGGCGGCCAAGCTGCCCGATATGGACATGACGGCGCTTGGCGAGGTGCTGAATACCAATTTCGTGGCGCAGGTCGCGCTCGCCCAGGCCGCGCTGCCGCATCTGCTGCAGGGCCCCGCCGGGCGGATGGTGTTCGTGTCCTCCTCCGCCGGGCTGCATGGGGTGCGCGGGCGCATTCCCTATGCCGCGTCCAAGGGCGCGCTCAATTCCATGGCGCTAACCCTGGCCGACGAACTGAAGCGCACGCCGATCAGGGTGAACGTGCTGTGCCCCTATGCGTCGACACCCATGACCGCGCAGGATGGCGTCGCGGGCGATCCCCGGCTCGATCCGGCTTATGCAGCGGGAATGGCCGCCTATCTCGCGAGCGAGGCGTGCAGCGTCAACGGCCAGATCTTCCTCGCCGGGGGCCGTCGCTATCGCCGCGCGCACATGGTCGAGGGGCGCGGTGCTTCCGCCCCCGATGACAGCACCACCTGGGTGGCAGAGCATCTCGAGCAGATCGCGTCGATGGACGGCGCGCGCGAATTTCCGGGTGCCGAGAGCGCCTTTGCCGATCTTTACGCCAGCATAGACATAACCAGTACCGGAGAATGAGGATGCGATTGACCGTGGAACAACTGCTCGACCGGCAGGAGATAGAGGACATATTGATCGGCTATGCGCGCGGCGCCGACCGCGCCGATGTCGACCTGATCCGCGCCGCCTATCATCCCGATGCGATCGAGGATCATGGCGGGGTCTATGTCGGCCCCGCCTCCGACTATGTCGCGCTGATGGCGAAGATCCTGCCCACCGCGCCGCTGATGTCGCACCTGTGCACCAACATCTCGGTCGAGTTCGTCGAGGCCGATCTTGCGGTCACCGAATGCTATTTCCTCACCTTCTCGCGCCGCGAGTCCGAGAGCGGATCGTTCGACAGCCTGACCATGGCGCGCTGCGTCGACCGGTTCGAGCGGCGCGACGGCGCCTGGAAGATCGCGCATCGCCGCCTCGCCTGGGAATGGAACCATGAAATGCCGATCAACGAGACCTGGGGTCGCGGCATGATCATCCCCGATATGGGCAAGGCTGTGCGCGGCGCGAAAAAGCCCGATGACATTCTCTACGGCGCCTGGGCGCGTCAGCGCAGCGGTGAGGAGATCGCAGCATGAAGATCGAAGGATGCACCGCCATCGTCACAGGCGCCAATCGTGGCATCGGCTTCGGTTTTGTCGAGGAGCTGCTCGATCAGGGCGCGGCCCGGGTCTATCTCGGCGCGCGCCAGCTCGCCGATGCCGAGGAAGCCGCGCGCAGCACGGGCGACACCCGTGTCGTGCCGGTCCAGCTCGATGTCACCAAGGCTGAGGATGTAGCCGCCGTCGCGGCGCACTGTACCGATGTCGATCTGGTGGTGAACAATGCCGGGGCCTTCCATCGCCAGACGCTGCTCGAAGCCGAGGACATGAGCTTCGCGCGCAACGAGATGGACACCAACTATTTCGGCATGCTGGCGATGGTCCGCGCCTTTGCGCCGGTGCTCAAGGCCAATGGCGGCGGCGCGATCGTCAACGTGCTGTCCGCCGGCGGAATCTGCGCAGTGCCGAACATGGGCGGCTACAGCCCCAGCAAGTTCGCCGCGCGCGCCGCGAGCGACTGCCTGCGCGCCGAGCTCGAACCGCAGGGCACGCATGTCGCCGCATTGATCGTCGGATCGGTCGACACGCGCATGGCCGAGCATGTCACCTGGCAGGCCAAGTCGAGCCCGCGCGACATCGGCAAGGCAGGGCTCATGGCCGCCGCACGCAAGGTCGACGAGCTTGATACCGACCCGCATGCCGAGTCCGTTCGCGCCTTCCTGGCGCGTGATCCGTACACATTGAAGCGCTCGATGGCCAAGGCGCTGCACGACGGGAGGCGCTGAGATGAAATATGCCAACACTCTGGAGACGATGCTCGCCAAGCAGGACATTGCCGATTGCCTCGCCCGCTATGCGCGCGGCGTCGATCGCGCCGATGGCGAGCTGCTGCACAGCTGCTATTTCGACGACAGCATCGAGGAGCATGGTTCGAGCTATTCGGGCCCGGCGCGCGCCTATATCGACGGCGCGATCCAGCGGATGCAGGGCGGCGACGTGATGGGGCATTACCTGTGCAACCTGCATGTCGAGTTCGAGAGCGACACCCTCGCCTATGCCGAATGCTATGTCCTTACCTTCGCGCGCTTCCCCAAGGACGGGGAGCGCTGGGACACGCTGACCGGCGGGCGCATCGTCGACCGGTTCGAGAAGCGCGACGGCGAATGGCGCATCGCGCATCGCAAGATCACGCTCGACTGGAATCGCGACATGCCGATGGCGGAAACCTGGTGCCTGGGGCTGTTCAAGCCCGAGGACCCGCGCATGCATATCGGCGAAAAGGGCAAGGGGGACTTGAGCTACAGCCGCTTCTGACCCCGCCCGGTCAGGCCAAAACAAAAGGGGCAGCCGGATCGCACCGGCTGCCCCTTTCTTTTCAGCCTGGTCAGGCCGTTCAGAACTTGACGGAGACCTCTGCACCGTATTGGCGGGGGGCGCCCAGACGGCTGACTTCATCGCCGAAGAACGCGATGATGTTGGTGCGATACAGCGTGTTGGTGAGGTTGCGGCCCCAGAGCGAGAAGGTGATGTTGCCATTGCCCGGGGTGAACGAGACGCGGCTGCCCAGCTGGCCATAGCCGCCTTCGCGCTGCAGATTGTCGGGTGCCCAGAACAGCCGCGCCTGGTGGCTGTAATTGACGTTGAAGCGCAGCGCGTCCGACCAGTCGCCAATATCGGTGACGAAATCCGCCGCGACATTCCACTGCGCCTTGGGCGTCCGCTGAAGGAAGTTGCCCGAATTGTCGTTGCCGAGCGAATCGATGAACGCGATATATTTGGTGTCGAGTAGCGTCAGGCCGCCCGACAGCGTCAGCCCCGTCGCCACCGCGACGGTCGCTTCGGCCTCGATGCCCTGGATCTTCGCGTCCGCCGCATTGTCGGTGATGTTGCACAGGCACGCCGCAGAGGTCTGGGTGACCTGCAGGTTCTTGTACTTCATGTCGAACAGCGCGACGTTCAGCCGCAATCTGCGGTCGAACAGGTCGAGCTTGCCGCCAATTTCGAAGCTGGTCACGGTTTCAGGGTCATAGCTCGATACCGCCGCTGCCGCATTGGCTGGATCGTCCTCGAAGCCGCCGCCCTTGTAGCCAGTCGAGAAGGTGCCGTAGAACAGCATGTCATCATTGGGCTTGAACTCGATCGTCGCCTGCGGCGTGATCTCGCTCCAGCTGTCCGAATAGCGTGCGGTAAAGCTCTGGCCTTCGCGGAACGTGCCCGCCAGAGGGGTCAGTGCAACCTGATCATTGGGGTTGAACTTGTCGCCGCCTTCGGTCGCCGTGCCGGTCACGATGCCCGACTTGCGATCTTTCGAATAGCGGATGCCCGCGACCACACGCAGCTTGGGCGAGAAGCGATAACCCAGCTGGCCGAAAAACGCATAGCTCTCGTTCGTCGCGCGGTTGTCCCAGCGGCTTTCGCCCGACAGGGTGGTGAGCACCGTCAACGGCACTTCGGCCCAGAACCGGTCGAGCTTGCGCACCTTGTCATGCTGGTAATAGGCACCGAAAATCCAGTCGAAACCGCGATCGGACTGTTCCTCGGACACCACGCGCAGTTCCTGGCTGAACTGGCGGATATCCTCGTCCTCGTTGACCGGGAAGGTGAACAGCGTCGGCGAAATGACGCCAAAGCCGTTATCGGGGCCGATGCCGGTCTGATCATAGACGTTGAACGCCTCGCCCTTGCGATAGCCGGTGATCGAGGAGAGCGTGCCGAACCCGCCGAGCCCCTGGTCCATGCGCAGCGACAGGCCCCAGGCCTCGCGGTTGAGCTGTTGCGGCGTATCGGCGGTGTCGCCCTTGTAGCGCGGCCATTCGGGCAGGCCTTCGCGCAGTTTGAGCGGGCGGCCCCGGATCGTCCCGATGGCGGCGCGCGCGGCGCTCCACGGGCCAGAGCCTGCAGCGGGGCCATCGATCGCGACCGAGTGGAAGCCGTTCGATTTGTCCTTGGTGTAATCGAACACCAGCCGCGCGGTGAAATCGCTGTCGTCGGGTTCGACCATCAATTGGCCGCGGAACTGGATGCTGTCGACATCGTCGAGATCGACATCGTGCAGCAGATCCTGGTTGAAGCCATCACGGTTGCGATACTGGAAGCTCAGGCGCCCGGTCAGCGGACCGCTGATCGTGCCGGTAATGTGCCCGCGCGCCAGCTTCTCGTTGTAATTGCCATAGGATACCGCGAGCGAACCACCGGTATCGGCCTGGGGCCGCGCGCTGTAGATGCTGATCGCGCCGCCGACGACGTTGCGGCCCAGCAGCACCCCCTGCGGCCCGCGTACCACCTCGACCCGCTCGATATCGTACATGTCGAAATTGAACAGGCCCGAGCGGCCGACATAGACGTCATCGACGAAGATGCCGATCGACTGGTCCGCCGAAGGGCTGTCGAGCCGGGTGTTGGTGATACCGCGAATGTTGAATTCCTGATCGATCGGCGACAGCGCGGTAAAGCTGAGCGACGTCGCCTGCCCGGCCAGGTCCTCGAAGCTCAGGATGCGCGCGGTCTCGATCGATTCCGCGCTGAATGCCGAGATGGCTGCCGAGGTATCCTGCACCGTCGAATCGCGGCGCTGCGCGGTCACGACGATATCGGCGATCTGCGGTCCCTGGCTGTCCTGCTCGCTCCCGGCCTGCTCACCGGCGTTCTGCGCGGCGGCAGGTGCGGCGACCGCTGCCATTAGCGCCAGGCCGATCGCGGTCATCGAAAAACGGTTGAATCGGCAACGCGCAACAAGATTGTGCTTCAGCATCAATCAGTTCCTCCCCTCAATGCCAGCGCTTGTCGCCGGTCACTTGCAATACTAGACCTATGATAAAGGTTCGTCAATGCAAGTTACTGTTGCCGTTACGGGAACATGGCAAAACGCCCGACCAGCAGGGCTGACCGGGCGCGGGGAAACAGGCAAAATGGGGATATCGGCCCGTCAGACGGGCAGACCGACATAGTTTTCCGCAATCGCGGTCTGCATCGCGGGTGATCGGGACAGGTAATCCATCTCCGCCACCTGCATCTGCCGCTCGAACGCGTTCTGGTCGGGGAAGCTGTGCATCAGCTTGGTCAGTGACCAGCTGAACCGTTCCGACTTCCAGATGCGTGCCAGGGCGCGGTCGCGATAGCCGAGCAGCGCGGTCTCATCCTTGCGCTTGTAATGCGCGATGATCGCATCCGAGAGATAGAGTACGTCCGATGCGGCAAGGTTGAGCCCCTTGGCGCCGGTCGGCGGCACGATATGCGCCGCATCGCCCGCCAGGAACAGCCGCCCGTAATGCATCGTCTCGAACACATAGGACCGCAACGGCGCGATCGACATTTCGAGCGCCGGGCCACGCGTCACGCCATGCTGCGAGATGGTGTTGAAGCGCAGTTCCAGCTCGTCCCACAGCCGGTCCTCGGGCCAGTCCTCGATCTTCTCGGTCAGCGGCACCTGGATGTAATAGCGGCTGCGCGTCGGCGATCGCATCGAGGCGAGCGCAAAACCGCGCGGACCGTTGGCATAGATCAGCTCGTCATGGCAGGGCGGCACATCGGCCAGGATGCCAAGCCAGCCGAACGGGTATTCGTGCATATACTCGCGCGCCAAGCTGGCTGGAATCGCGCGGCGCGAGGGGCCGTGAAAGCCGTCGCAACCGGCAATGAAATCGCACTCCAGCGTCACCGGCACGCCATCCTTGGTATAGGTGACCTTGGGATGCGCGCTTTCGACGCCGTGCAGCGCCAGATCGCCTGCCTCGAACACGATCTCGAGCTCGCGCTGCGGCGCGGCGGCGATCAGGTCGCGGGTCAGCTCGGTCTGGCCATAGACGACCACGGTCTTGCCGGTCAGCGCCTTGATGTCGATGCGGACCATCTGGTCGCCATCGGCGAGGTTGAAGCCGTCCTCGACCATGGCCTCGCGGTTCATCCGTTCGTCCAGCCCCAGCCGGTGCATGAGATCGGTGGTCACCGTCTCGAGCACCCCTGCCCTGATCCGGCTCTCGACATGCTCGCGGCTCGCGCGTTCAAGCAGCACGCAATCAATGCCTTCGGCCTTGAGCAGGTGGCCGAGCAGCAGCCCGGCAGGGCCCGACCCGATGATCGCGACCTGGGTGCGACGCGCGGTCATGCGAGCAACTGCGCTTCGAGTTCGCCGAGCACCCGGTAGCAATCGAGCACCTGTGCGACCGAGCTGTTGGGCTCGCGGCCTTCGCGGATGGCGGCAATGAATTCGCGGTCCTGCAGTTCGATGCCGTTCATCGAGACGTCGACCTGGCTCACATCGATCGGCTCTTCCTTGCCGTTTACGAGGTCATCGTAGCGCGCGATATAGGTGGCGGTGTCGCCGATATAGCGGAAGAAGGTGCCGAGCGGCCCGTCATTGTTGAAGCTCAGCGACAGCGTGCAGATCGCGCCGCTTTCGCTCTTGAGCTGGATCGACATGTCCATCGCGATGCCGAGATCGGGATGGTGCGGCCCTTCGAGCACGTTCGCCTTGACGATGCGGCCTGCCTGATAGGCGAACAGGTCGACCGTGTGCGCGGCATGGTGCCACAGCAGATGGTCGGTCCAGCTGCGCGGCTCGCCTTTCGCGTTCATGTTCTTGCGGCGGAAGAAATAGGTCTGCACGTCCATCTGCTGGACGTTGAACTCACCCGCCTTGATGCGGTTGTGGACGTACTGGTGGCTGGGGTTGAAGCGCCGGGTATGGCCGACCATGCAGACGAGCCCGGTTTCCTGTTGCTTCGCCAGGACCGCCTGGCTGTCCGCCCAGCTGTCCGCCAGCGGAATTTCGACCTGCACATGCTTGCCCGCGTTCATGCAGGCGATCGCCTGAGCGGCGTGCATCTGGGTCGGCGTGCAGAGGATCACGGCATCGACATCGTCGCGCGCCAGCGCCTCGTCGAGCTCGGTCGTCGCGTGGATCGCGCCATATTTCTGCGCGACGGCTTCAGCCTGTTCGAGGCGGCGGCTGACGATCGAGACGATCTCGACCCCGTCGATCAGCTTCAAACCATCCAGATGCTTTTCGCCAAACGCTCCGGCGCCGGCAAGGGCAATACGCATGAGACACTCCTGTTCATCGATGCGGTGCCCGGATCGAGCACCTCAAACGGCAATTTTCCAATCGACCTCATATCGCTCGATCAAATCCTGCATCACCGTCTTGAATTCGATGAAGCAGTCGTGAACCCGGTCAAACGACGCCATGAAATCGGGACCATCGAGCACCAGCGTTTCGATCGGGTGCTGTTCCTGATGTCTGGCGAGCTTGGCCCGGCAAACCTCGACCGTAGCCTTGAGCACCCGAGCATCCCGCCTGCTCATTCCCAAATCATGGTTTGCCAAATTAACCATCTCGGTTAAGCATAATCCGAGCTGGCGACGATATGATGCGTAGCTTGCTTTCCAGTCCTCCGGCTGGTTTTCGACAATAGACCGAAGCTCAAAAGCGAGACGATCCAGTTCCTTTATTACGGCAGTCAACACGATATGCTGTGACATGACGCTCTCCTTGCCTTTCGGCACAATGGGGACTTCCCCATGCGAGAGCGTCAATTACAGACATTGAGAAATCCCTAATTTGGGGCCAATACGATATGGCCAATGGCGGTGTTGCTGCAGGGCACGTGATAATGGCGGTGCAGCGTCTTCACGCGCTGGCCCAGCGCACCGCGCATGATCAGCCACATCACCATCTCGATGCCTTCCGATCCGGTTTCGCGCAGATACTCGATATGCGGGATATGGCGGACGGCATCATCGTCGGCCTCGAGCAGGTCGAGAAAGCGGTTGTCCCATTCGGGGTTGATCAGGCCCGCACGCGCGCCCTGAAGCTGGTGGCTCATCCCGCCGGTACCCCAGATCTGCACGTTCAAGTCCTCGGGGAAGCTTTCCACCGCGCGCGCGATCGCCTCGCCCAGCGCCCAGCAGCGGTTGCCCGATGGCGGCGGATAGGTGACGACATTGACCGCGAGCGGAATCACCGTGGTCGGCCATTGCTCGCACGCGCCGAACATCATGCTCAAGGGCACGGTGAGACCATGGTCGACATCCATCTCGTTGATGATCGTCATGTCGAATTCATCGAGGATCAGGCTCTGCGCGATATGCCAGGCGAGATCGGGATGACCGGTGACATCGGGCACCTTGCGCGGCCCCCAGCCTTCGTCCGCCGGCTTGTATCGCTCGCCGCAGCCGATCGCGAAGGTCGGGATGAACTTCATGTCGAAGGCCGATGCATGGTCGTTATAGACCAGGATCACGACATCGGGCTTTTCCTGCTTCTCCCAGTCGCGGGTCCAGTCATAGCCCGCGAAAATGGGGCCGAAATAGTCGTCGCGCTCCTTGCCCTGGTCGTGCGCCACGCCCAGCAGCGGCACATGGCTGCTGCCCACACCTGCGGTAATCCGGGCCATCTATCGTCCCTCCCTGATCGAACGGACGCCTTGCGGAGAACGGCCGCCGTCGAGCATCATCTGGCGATATTCGGGCCAGCTCATGTCGGTCATCGTGCTGACCGCCTCGGCAAAGGCGATGCCGTCGGTCGAGAACAGCTTGGACAGGAAATAGATGTTCCCGCCCATGTCGAGCAGCGCGTTGTAATCACGCGCCAGCACCGCCAGCTTGGCCTCCTCGCTGATCGCCCATTCGTCGAGATAGGCGCGCTCGTCGGCCTTGAACCGCTCGCGATTCTCGGGCTTCATCAGGCTCATCGCGAACTGGTTGAGGTGATAGCCCTGCCGCGCACGCTTGGCCGTGAACACGCGGGTGCCGGGAATGTCGTCGAACTCGGCGAGATAGGCGTGAATGTCCTGATGGCTCACAGTCCGCGCTCCCTCAGTTTCGCGTCGAGCCGGGGGAAGACGCGGCGGGCATTGCCCTCGAAGATCATGTGCCGCTCCTCATCGCTGATATCGAGCGCATCGACATAGCGCTTGGTATCGTCGAAATAATGGCCGGTGGTGGGATCGATGCCGCGCACCGCGCCGACCATCTCGCTGCCGAACAGGATGTTCTTGTTGTCGATCACATCGGCGAGCAGATCGATGCCGGGCTGGTGATAGACGCAGGTGTCGAAGAAGATGTTGTTCATCAGATGCGTGTCGAGCGCGGGCTTCTTGAGCATGTCGGCCAGCCCCCGATAGCGCCCCCAGTGATAGGGCACCGCGCCGCCACCATGCGGGATGATGAAGCGCAGGGTCGGGAAATCGGCAAAAAGGTCGCCCTCGAGCAGCTGCATGAAGGCGATGGTGTCCGCCGCGATATAATAGCCGCCGGTGGCGTGCATCGCCGGGTTGCAGCTCCCCGAGACATGGATCATCGCCGGGACGTCGAGCTCGACCATCTTTTCGTAGAAAGGGTACCAGTAACGGTCGGTCAGCGGCGGATGAGTGAAATGACCGCCGCCCGGATCGGGATTGAGGTTGCAGCCGATAAAGCCGAGCTCGGTGACGCAGCGTTCGAGCTCCTCGATCGAGCCCGCCATGTCGGCCTTCGGGCTTTGCGGCAACATGCACACGCCGACAAAGGTCTCGGGGAACAGGCCGACGACGCGCGCGATCAGGTCATTGCAGCGCCGCGCCCATTCGCGCGCCACTGCCTCATCTCCGACATGCGGCGCCATGGCTGAGGCGCGCGGCGAGAAGATCGTGAGGTCCGCTCCGCGCTCCTTGATCAGGCGCAACTGGTTCGCCTCGATCGTTTCGCGGATCTCGTCGTCCGAGATTTCGGGATAGGGCGGGCACGGCGTCCCGGCCTTGAACGCGGCCTTCTGTTCCTCGCGCCAGGCGTCATGTGCCTTGGGCAGGACCGTGTAATGGCCGTGGCAGTCGATGATCAAAGTCATGCGGTTCTCTTGAGCTGGGGCGTTTCGAGTGCGGCGAGCTTGGCCTGCAGGCCATCGGGCGGCGACATGCGGAGCGTGCCAATCTCGCGCTGGCGCTGGATCGTGCCGCGCGACATCACGGGGTCGACACCCAGATCGGCGAGCGTCGCGGCAACCTCTTCCATCTCGGCGGCGCGGCGAAGCCCGTGCGCCATCATCCGGTCGAGATTGTAATCAAACCGCTCGGCCCAGCTTTGCTGCTTCCAGCTGGCATCGAGCGAGGCGGTGACGGCATCGAGCACGCCCGCCTGGGCTGCCGCGAGCGCGCATTCCGCAGAGAGCGCCTCCAGCCCCTTGACCATCACCGACCGGATCATCTTGATCGCGCTTGCCTGACCGACTGCGTCACCGGCATTGGAAACATTTGCAAAGCCAAGCGCCTGCAGCGTTTGGACGGCCCCGGCGGCGTGCGGACCAGATACCAGCAGCGGCACGTTGCGACGCTGCGGCAGCACCGGCGCCATCACCGCGACATCAGCATAACGCCCGCCCGCTGCCTCGATCACGGTGGCTGCTTCCGCCTTGGAATTGGGGGCAACACTGTTCATGTCGAGCCACAACGCGCCGGGCCGCAGCATCGGCGCATAGGCTCTTGCCGCAATAACGGCCTCATCGGCAGTCACCAGACACAGCACGACTTGGGCATCGGCCAGCGCGGTGGCGACCTCCTCCTCGCCCTGCACCCCGGCCTCGGCATAGGCGGCGAGCATCGCGCCGCGTTCTGCCAGCAGGTCGGTCTTGCGATCGAACGCGCGTGCGCCTGACCACGCAAAGGCCCTGCCCACCTCGCCAAAGCCGATAAAGGTTGCGTTCAACGTCATGCCAGCGGCCTAGGCGATGGCACGCCCCCGCCACCAATCCAATTGAGCTGCCGCTTATTGGTTTTCGTGAAGTCTTGTTTCATACGATGCGAGATGGATCAGATCGATCAGCCGCTGCTGCGCCTGAGTCGGCCGCCATCCACGCCGCGTGGTGAGGCCGATGGTACGCACGGTGCCGGGCAGATCGACATCGATCCGCACCAGCATCTCAGCATCCAGTTCGACCGAAATCTGGTCGGGCGACAGCAGCGTCAGCAGGTCGCTCTGCATGATCAGGCCGCGGATCACCATTACCGACCCGCATTCGACCGGCACCGGCGGCGGATCGCCCGCGAACAGCGCCTGCCAGTGCGCGCGCAGGGGCGTGCCCTGCGGCCCCACCACCCAGGATTGCGCCTGCAGTTCAGCGAGCTCGACCCGCCGTCCGGCGAGCGGATGGCCCTTGCGCGCGAACACCGCGAGCCGATCGGTGAACAGCGGCACCTGTTCGACATCGGCGGGCGGCGTCTCGCGCAGCGCGCCGATGGTGAGGTCGATCACGCCATCGAGCAGCGGATCGATCAGCTCACGCCAAGAGCCCTCGATCACGTCGACAACCGTGCCAGGGCAATCATCAAGAAAACGCGCAATCGCGCGTGGTACGACGAGCGCGCGGCTGAGCGGCATCGCACCGATCGCGATGCGGGTCGCCGGATGCGCTTCCCCCAAAGCCTCGGCAATTCCGGCAGCGAGCTCGCCCGACGCCAGGCGCACGCCGCGCGCCATCGCCCGCCCTGCGGGGGTCAGCGCCATGCCGCGTCCGCGCCGCTCGGCGAGGATCTGACCGCTGATCTGCTCGAGCTCGCGCACCGCGCGGTGGATGCCGGGCTGAGACAGCCCGCTCGCCAGCGCGGCGCCTGCGAACCCCTGTGCATCCGCAAAATGCAGGAATGCCTGAAGCTGCGTGCTCGTCATCAGCTGCTCGGGGCGGGAAAAGCCGCGCGTCCCTGCCCGGCCCTGCCGCCGCACTGCCGCTGCCAGATGCACGAACGCCCGCTCGACGCGCTCGGCGAGCGCCTCGCCCGCCAGGGTCGGCTCGACCCCGCCCGAATGCCGGTCGAACAGCAGCACGCCCAATTGCCGCTCGAGCTTGGCCATGCCCTGGGTCAGCGCCGGTTGCGACAGCCCCGCCGCCTCCGCCGCGCGGTTGAGGCTGCGCAAGGACACGACGCTGACCAGCGCGCGCAGATGCCGCAAATTGAGATCGAAGGGCTGGATCATGGACACAACACATAGCAAAATCTTATTACCCGTCCATAATCTGGATTGGCATGAGACAGGCGCGCGGGGCCACGGCAGGAGCAAAGGAGCATCGCCATGGGAATTGTCGTCCAGAATATCGAACGCACCGATCTTGTGCTGGTGGATGGGCTTGCAAGCGCAGGCGTCGCCACGGTGCACGAGGCGCAGGGCCGGACCGGCCTGCTGGCGCATCATATGCGGCCGATCTATTCCGGCGCGCGGATTGCGGGCAATGCGGTCACCATCTCGGCCCCTCCTGGCGACAACTGGATGATCCATGTCGCGATCGAGCAGTTGCAGCCCGGCGACATCCTCGTCCTCGCGCCCACCAGCCCGTGCGTCGACGGGTATTTCGGCGACCTGCTCGCGACCAGCGCGATGGCGCGCGGTTGCCGGGGTCTGGTGATTGATGCCGGCGTGCGCGACGTGCGTGACCTGACGCAGATGGGCTTTCCCGTCTGGTCCAAGGCGGTGTTCGCCCAAGGCACGGTCAAGAACACGCTGGGCAGCGTCAATGTGCCGATCGTCTGTGCGGGTGCAGCGATCGAACCGGGTGATGTGATCGTCGCCGATGACGATGGCGTGTGTGTGGTCAAGCGCGCCGATGCTGCGGCCGTGCTGGAGAAAGCGCAGGCGCGCGAAGCCGCCGAAGAGGCCAAGCGCCAGCGGCTCGCGGCGGGCGAACTGGGCCTCGATATCTACAACATGCGGCCGCGCCTCGCCGAAATGGGCCTGAAATATGTGTGAGCTGGCGTCACGATCCCTCTCCCTTCGGGAGAGGGAAGGGGCCCACGCGGCGCAGGCGTGTGGGAAGGGTGAGGGTGAGGCCGGCCACATCGCCCTCACCCTTCCGGCGCTTTGCGCCTCCCTCCCTCTCCCGGCGGGAGAGGGAATGTGAACAGCGCCCGCTGCATGTGGATGCGTGGAGGGACGTCCAAGGGCGGCTATTTCCTGAAATCCGACCTTCCCGCCGATAGCGCCGAGCGCGATGCGTTCCTGCTGCGCGTCATGGGATCGCCTGACCCGCGCCAGATCGACGGCATGGGCGGCGCGGATCCGCTGACCAGCAAGGTCGCGGTGGTGAGCAAATCCGATCGTCCGGGCGTCGATGTCGATTATCTGTTCCTGCAGGTGTTCGTCGATCAGGCGATCGTCACAGATGCGCAGAATTGCGGCAACATCCTGGCTGGCATAGGCCCGTTCGCCATCGAGCGCGGGCTGGTCCAACCGACCGGCGATGTAACGCGCGTCGCGATCTTCATGGAAAATACCGGCCAGGTCGCCGTCGCCAGCATTGCGACGCCCGGCGGCACGGTCACCTACGAAGGCGATGCGGCGATCAGCGGCGTGCCCGGCACCGCAGCACCCATCCCCCTCGCCTTTCGCGATACCGCAGGCTCCTCTTGCGGCGCGCTGCTGCCCACGGGCCATGGCGTCGACGAGATCGATGGCGTCGCGGTGACGATGATCGACAACGGCATGCCCTGCGTCGTCATCGCCGCCGAGGACATGGGCATAACCGGCTATGAGGACCGCGATACGCTCGACGCTGACGCCGCGATGAAAGCCAGGGTCGAGGCGATCCGGCTGAGGGCCGGGCCGCTGATGAACCTGGGCGATGTATCGGCCAAGTCGGTGCCCAAGATGATGCTGGTCGCGGCGCCGCGCGAAGGCGGTGCGATCGCGGTACGCTCGCTGATCCCGCACCGCGTCCATGCCTCGATCGGCGTGCTCGGCGCGGTCAGCGTCGCGACCGCCTGTCTGATCGAGGGATCGCCCGCCGCAAAGGTGGCAAAAGTTCCCGATGGCGCGTCCAAGACTCTGGGGGTCGAGCATCCGACCGGCGTCACCGAATGCGTCGTCACCGTGGACGAGCAGGGCCAGCCGGTCGAGGCGGGCATGCTGCGCACCGCGCGCAAGCTGATGGATGGCGAGGTTTTCGGGTGAATATGCGCCACTCGCCCTCACCCTTCCCAAGCCTGACGGCGCGGGCCCCTTCCCTCTCCCGGTGGGAGAGGGAGGGAGGCGCGAAGCGCCGGAAGGGTGAGGGCGACCTGCCCCTAATAACAGGATCGACTGCATGACCACCACCGACGCCAATGGCCGCATCCGCAGCTGGAACCTTGCGCCGAGCAAGCCGCGCTTCACCCCGCCGCCGGGCGCGGTCGATGCGCATTGCCATGTCTTCGGGCCGCAGGCGGAGTTCCCGTTCAGCTCCAAGGCCAAATATCTGCCGCAGGACGCCGGGCCAGACGCATTGTTCGCCCTGCGCGATCATCTGGGCTTTGCCCGCAACGTCATCGTCCAGGCGAGCTGCCACGGGACGGACAATAGCGCTACTTTGCACGGCATCGCCCGGTCGAACGGCCTCGCGCGTGGCGTCGCGGTGGTCGATCCGGCGATCTCCGACGCCGAACTCGACGCGCTGCACGCGGGCGGTATTCGCGGCGTGCGGTTCAACTTCCTGAAAAGGCTGGTCGACGATGCACCCAAGGACAAGTTCCTCGATATCGCGCAGCGGATCGAGCGGCTCGGCTGGCATGTCGTGGTCTATTTCGAGGCGGACATTCTGGAGGAATTGCAGCCCTTTCTCGCCGCGATCCCGGTGCCGATCGTGATCGACCATATGGGCCGCCCCGATGTGACCCAGGGACCGGACGGACCGGACATGACCGCGTTCCGCCGCCTGCTCGACAGCCGCGACGACATCTGGACCAAGGTGACCTGCGCCGACCGGCTCGATGCCGCAGGTCCGCCTTATGCCGATTTCGTCCGTGCGGTGCGCCCGCTGGTCGAGGCCTATCCCGACCGGGTGCTCTGGGGCACCGACTGGCCGCACCCGAACATGGAAAAGGTGCTGCCCGATGACGGGCATCTGGTCGACACCATCCCCGAAATCGCGCCCACGGCAGAGCTGCAGCACAAGCTGCTCGTCGCCAATCCGATGCGGCTCTACTGGGCGGACTAGAAGCGGTCGAGATCGCTGGCGAGCGTCACCGGGCCGCTGTAGCGCGTCGCAATCTCGGCGATATAGCCCTTGGTGCGTGCAGGGTCGGGCGTGCCTGCGGCAAAATGGGTGATGACCAGCGCCTTCACGCCGGCGCGCGAGGCGAGTTGCCCCACGGCATCGGGGGTCAGATGGTGTGAGGACAGGTGCTGCTCGAGCTGCTGCTTCGCCTGGGGCGGCATGTCGGGCGAGTTGCGTGCGACATTGGCCATGGTGCCGCCCATATCGATCATCTCGCTGACCAGCAGGTCGGCGCCTTTGGCCAGCTTCTCCACCGCCGGGCTGGGTCCGGTGTCGCCGGTATAGACGATCGACCGCGCGCCCAGATCGAAACGGAAGCTGAAGGATTTGTAGTTGCGGTCCTCGATGCTTCCCGGCGCGAAGTCGTAATGCGAATTCTGCGCGGCGGTGACGGTGAAGCCATCCACGGTCAGCCGTTCACCATCGGCCAGCTCGATCACCCGCACCGTATCGGCGGGCGGTGCCCAGGGCTGGCCGGGAATGCCATAACCGACGCGCGCGGCGGGCTGCATCGAGGCGACCATGCCCGCGACCAGCTCGCGCGTGCCCGGCGGGCCGTAGACGGTGATCGAATCGCGCTGGTTGGTCTGGTTGCGCAGCGCCAGCACGGCGGAAAGCCCGCCGGTATGATCAGCATGCAAATGGCTGAGGAACACCGCGCGCACCCTCGGCAGCAGGATGCCGGCACGCGCAAGCTGCTGCACCGTGCCGTCCCCCGCATCGACCAGATAGACCTTGTCCTGATGGACCAGCGCATTGGCGGGCTGCGACCGGTCGGGCGACGGCACCGGCCCGCCCATCGTGCCCAGGGTGATGAACCCGTCAGCAGCCGGACCAGGCTGAGCCAGAACCGGTGCGGCGAGCAGACACGCCGCCAGCACCGGCCCGATGGCGCCCCTTGCCATCAGAAATTGAACCCGACGCGCACGCCATAGGTCCGTGGCGGACGCAGCGTCGCCACCGGGAAGTCGAGGATCGGGCGGGTGCCCGCGCGTGCCAGCACTTCCTCGTCAGTGATATTGTTGATGAACGCGGTGATGTTCCAGCCGCCGCGATCTTCCAAGGTCGCATAGGCATCGGCCATTGCGAAGCTGCCCTGACGCTCTTCCGGACGGAAGTTCGAGTTCATGAAGCGGCTGCTCTCGATATTGCCGCGCGCGCCAAGGATGAGGTTGAGGTCGCCGGTCAGCTCGAACGTGCGCTCATAGCCCAGGTTCAGCGCCCATTTGGGCGAGTTGACCGTCGGGCGGCCCGAACAGTCGATATCGAAGAAGCGCGCGGCGTTGACGCCCGGATTGGCAAGACGGCTGCCCAGCGTCGTGCATCCCGTGGTCACCGGCGCGCCGGTGGGCGAGAAGTTTGCCGTGGTCAGCCGGTCGTACTTGCCGTTGAGATACTGGACGTTGAGGCTGAACAGGTCGTTGCGGCTCGGCGCGAACCGGGCTTCGAACTCGGCACCATAGATGCGCGACTTGCCCGCGTTGACCGTGGTCGAACCCTGCGCGAAGATTCCGCCCGCGGCGCGCACGCCGCCGACAAAGGTAATCTGCTGGTCCTTGTAGTCCCAGTAGAAGGCCTCGATGTTGAGCTGCAGCTTGTTGTCGAAGAAGCGGTTCTTCGCACCCACGGTGAACGCGGTGAGGTTCTCCGGCGCGAAGGTGTTGTTCGGCGGCTGTGCGACAAAGAACCCGCCCGACTTGAAGCCGGTCGCGGCATTGGCATAGACCAGCGACTGCGGTCCGGCATCCCATTCGAGACCCGCCTTCCAGGTGAATTTCTCGAACGACAGGTCGCCGGTGAACGGCGCGCTGAGCGGCGGATTGATCGGACCGGGCAGACCGCCGGCAGCGACCGAGGTCAGCTGCTTCTTGTCTTCCTTGGTGTAGCGGCCACCGGCGACGAGGCGCAGCGTGTCGGTTATGTCGAAGGTCAGCTGCCCGAACGCGGCGACGCTCTCGGTGCTCAGACGCGGGGTGAAGCGCGTGGTCGAGATATTGCCCTGGCGGAAGAAATTCTCGGTTTCCTGGTTTTCGCCGAAATAGAACAGGCCGACGACATAGCGCAGCCGCTGGTCCTCGTTAGATGCGAGGCGGACTTCGAGCGAGCTCTGCTCGGCAACGTCGCGGATCGTTCCGGCAAAGCCCGGCAGATAGGTGAGCACGTTCACGTCCGATCGGCGATAGGCCGGAATGAAGGTCAGCGTGCCGAAGCCCATATCACCGGTGATCGTGGCGCTGACGCCGATAAATTCGTTGTCGAGGAAACCGTCGGTGCCGGGCAGCGCAACGCAGCCGCTGTTGACGAAATTGCCCGGGCCTCCGCAGAACGGCGGCGCGAAGATGCCGGACGCGAGTTGGCGGATGGCGGCCCGTGCCCTGGGATCGGAGATGCTCACGCGGTCTTCCAGCGCGGGGACCGTGTAGCGAGTCTCGGGCAGCAGCACCGCGCCCGCGCCCTTGCCGCCCTGATTGTAGTAATCCGCGACCAGCAGCATCGACCAGCGATCCGACGGTTCGATCAGCAGCGACGCGCGAAAGGCCTCACCCTTGTCGTCGTCATAGCCGTCCGAGATATAGCCGTCACGATCGACCACCTGGCCCGCGAGGCGCAGCGCGACCGTGTCGCCAATCGGAATGTTCAGCGCGACGACCGACTTCTTGCTGTCGTAATTGCCATATTCGAAGAATCCCTCGCCGCCGAACGTGCCCAGCACCGGCCTTTTGGGGATCACGTTGATCGCGCCGCCGGTGGCGTTGCGGCCGTAGAGCGTGCCTTGCGGACCCTTGACCACCTCGACGCGTTCGAGATCGTAGAACACGCCTGCCGGCGCTGTCGGGCGGCCGACATAGATGCCGTTGAAGTTGAACGCGACCGCATTTTCCGCGAACGAGTTTTGCGAATTGGTGCCGACGCCGCGCAGGAAGAAGCTGGTGGTGCCGCCGGTCGGCTGGACGACCAGCGAGGGGACCAGACGGCCGAGATTGGCGGTTTCGGTAATTCCCGCATTGACCAGATCCTCGCCGCCCACTGCGGTCACGGCGACGGCAGCGCGCTGCAGGCTTTCCTCGCGGCGCTGCGCGGTCACGACGATTTCGCCCAGACCCTGGTCTTCGGTGGCTTCGGATTGCTCGGAGGCGGTGGCATCCTGTGCAATGGCGGTGGCGGGAACGCTCAGTGCGCCAAGCACGGTAGTGGCCAGCAGGAATGCCTTCATCATCTATCTCCCCAAATGCGCGCGATGCCTGCATGGGCACCCGCTGTATCGGCGCGATGTTTACGGGAAATGCTAGCCATAGGTGAAATCTTTTGTTTTAATGATAATCCAGCAATCACACTGATAGGTTCAAGCCATGCGCTTCAAGGGTCTCGATCTCAATCTGCTCGTCGCCTTCAGCGTGCTGATGGAGACGCGCAGCGTTTCGCGCGCGGCCGAACAGCTCAACCTCAGCCAGCCTGCGATGAGCGCGGCGCTGGGGCGGCTGCGCGACTATTTCGGCGACGATCTGCTGGTGCTGCAGGGCAAGCGCATGTTCCCCACCCCCTATGCCGAATCGCTGGTACCGATGGTGCAGGACACGCTGCGCCGCATCGACGCGCTGATCACCACCTCGACCAGCTTCGACCCTGCCACCTCGCAACGCGTGTTCCGGCTCATCGCATCGGACTATATCACCGCAGCGGTCATCGCGCCGCTCTCGCGCCGCCTGTCGCATGTCGCGCCCGGCATCCGGCTGGAAGCTGTTCTGCCATCGGACGGCAGCGCGGACCTGATCGCGCAAGGGGCATTCGACCTGCTGATCACGCCCGAGGAGTTCATCAACCCCGGCCAGCCCGCCGAACTGCTGTTCGAAGAGCGCCATGTCATTGTCGGGTGGAAGGGCAATCCCGTCTTTGCCGGCGAGGTGACTCTCGAGGATGTGCTGCGCGCCGGCCATGTCGGCATCCAGATGGGCAACCAGCGCACCAGCGCCTTTGCCGACAGCATCATGGACAAGCTCGGCCATTTCCGCCGGATGGAAATGACCGCCTCGTCGTTCACGGTCGTGCCCTGGCTGATCATCGAGACCAATCGGCTCGCATTGATGCACGAACGACTCGCGCGCGTGATGGCACGGATGTTCCCACTGGCCATCGCGCCCATTCCCTTCGAGTTCCCGGCGATGCGCGAGATGATGCAGTTCAACCATGCCCGCAGCGCCGATGAAGGGCTGGCCTGGCTGCGCGGCGAACTGCGCCGCGACAGCAAGCTCGATTGAGGCAATCATTCACAAATCTGATACCTAGGCATAAATACAATAAGATTTACAGATTTACGGCTCTCCCCTTATCTAGGCCGGGATGAACAGGCCCGGCGACGCAATGCCGGGCGGGGAGAGGCGTATCGGCATGAAGGACATGCGAATCTTGATCGTGGGCGGCGGGATCGGCGGACTGACCTCCGCCATCGCATTGTGCCGCAAGGGGTATGAAGTCGAGGTGATCGAGCGCGATCCTGACTGGTCGGTCTATGGCGTCGGCATCATCCAGCAGGGCAATGTCGTCCGCGCGATGACCGAGCTCGGTCTGATCGACGATTATATCAGTGCGGGCTTCGGCTTCGACCGGGTCCAGGTCTATATCCCGACGGGCGTGTGCGTGGCGGACATTCCGACCCCGCGTCTGGTCGAAGGCTATCCGGGCAATGTCGGCATCGGCAGGCGGGCGCTGCACAAGGTGCTGGGCGACCGTGCGAAAGAGGCGGGCGCGGACATTCGCCTTGGCATCACCATCAGCACCTTGGTGGATGATGGCGAGGGTGTAGCGGTCACCTTCAGCGATGGATCGAGCGGTATCTTCGATCTCGTGATTGGCGCCGACGGGCTCTATTCGCAGACGCGCGGGATGATCTTCCCCGATGCGCCCAAGCCCGAATTCACCGGCCAGTCGGTGTGGCGCTACAATTTCAAGCGCACCCCCGATGTCATCGGCTTGCAGGCCTATGAAGGCCAGACCGGCATCGGCCTTGTCCCGCTCTCGGACGAGCTGATGTACATGTACGTCACCACGCCCGAGCCGGGCAATCCCTGGTACGCCAAGGAAGATCTGGCGAGCACAATGCGCTCCAAGATCGCCGGCGTGCCTTCGCCCGCGATCCAGGCGCTGGTCGGCCAGATCACCGAGGATGACGAGGTGGTCTACAAGCCGCTCGAATGGATGTTCCTTGAAGGCGCGTGGCACAAGGGCCGGGTCGTGCTGCTGGGCGATGCAGTGCACGCGACCACACCGCATCTCGGCCAGGGCGCAGGGATGGCGATCGAGGATGCGCTGGTGCTGGCCGACGAGCTGGTCAAGGCCGACACGCTCGACACCGCGCTCACCGCCTATCGCGACCGCCGCTTCGAACGCTGCCGCTATATCGTCGAATCCTCGCGCGCGATCTGCTTCGGCCAGATCGGCAAGGGGCCGCTGGTCGATAATGCCAAGGCCACGCAGGAAATGTTCATGAAGGTGGCAGAGCCGATCTGACGCTCGCCCCTTTCCAATACAATCAAGGAGTTACCATTATGGCACGTGTCAGCGAAATTCGCCATGTCGGCTATGCCGTCACCGATCTGGCCGCCGAGGCCGCATTCTATCGCGACGTCTGGGGCCTGAAAGAAGCCGGCGAGAAGGACGGCATGCTGCACTTTGCCGCCGAGGGCAATGACGAGCTCTATGTCGTGCGCCTGCGGCAATCGGACACGCAGCGGATCGACATCATCACCCTTGCCGCAGATAGCCGCGAGGATGTCGATGCGCTGCATGCCAAGGTCGCCGACTATGGCTGCCAGATCGTGTTCGCGCCCAAGCAGCTCGACACGCTGGGCGGCGGCTATGGCTTCCGCTTCTTCAGCAAGGACGGCCTGCCATTCGAGATTTCGAGCGATGTCGCCCGCGGCACTGCGCGCGAGCTGACCCGCTGGGAAGGCATTCCGCAGAAGATCAGTCATATCGTGCTGCACTCGCCCGATCACAAGGAAATGGTCCGCTTCTTCACCGACGTGCTCGGCTTCAAGGTCAGCGATTGGCTGGGCGACTTCATGTGCTTCCTGCGCTGCAACCAGTGGCACCACCGCATTGCCCTGCTGCCCGGACCCGCCTGCCTCAACCATGTCGCCTATGACATGCTGGGCGTCGACGATATGATGCGCGGCATCCACCGCCTCAAGCAGCAAGGCACCGATATCCGCTGGGGCCCCGGCCGCCACACTGCGGGCAACAACACCTTCAGCTATTTCACCACGCCCGCAGGCTTTGCGGTCGAATATACCGCAGACCTGGAGGAAGTCGACGACGCCAGCTGGGAAGCCAAGGTGCACACCCCTGCCCCGATGGTCATGGACCAGTGGGGCATCGGCGTCGGCGGACCGCAGACCATGCCGCATCCTGCGCCCGACGCAGGCCTTTTCCAGCCTGCCGGAGTCTGACCTTATGGCCCTGTTCGAATATTTCCCCAATTATGTCTGGAACCTGTCGGTCTCGATCGCGCTGGAAAGCGGCGGCAAGATCGGCGAGATCATCGACATGTGCAAGCCGATCCGCGATGCGGCAGCCAATGGCGAGGATGCCGGCACCGGCGCGTTCCTGCAACAATGGGTGGCGATGGGCGAGAAGCTGATCGGACTCGCCGCCGAGGACGAGGCGCGCGGCCGTACGCTCTCGGCTTCCAAGAAGCTGGAGCGCGCCGCGCTCTACCTGCTGGTCGGCGAACGCATGCAGGGCCATGGCAACCCCGCGCGCGTCGCGACCTTCGCGCTGGCGCAGGACACGTTTGCGCGCGCGATGAAGCTCGGCAACCACCCGGTCGAACGCGTGATGATCCCCTATGAGGGCAGCGAATATCCCGCGCTCTATGTCCGCGCGCCGGGCGATGGCCCCAAGCCGGTCGTGGTCTATTGCAATGGCCTCGATAGCTCGAAAGAGCTGCTCTACTGGTCGAACCTGCCCCAGGCACTAGCCGCGCGTGGCATTTCGACGCTGTGCGTCGATCAGCCGGGTACCGGCGAGGCGCTGCGCATCAGCAACCTGCCCGCCACCCCGCATTCAGAAAAATGGGCCTCGCCCGCGGTCGACTGGCTCGAGAAGCAGAGCGATGTCGATCCCAAGCGCATCGGCATGACCGGCATCTCGCTCGGCGGCCATTTCGCGCCGCGCGCGGTCGCGTTCGAGCCGCGCTTCGCCAGCGGCGCAGTCTGGGGTGCGAACCACAACTGGGCCGAGGTGCAGCAGAAGCGCCTGCGCCGCGAGGGCGAGAACCCCGTGCCACACTACTGGGCCCATGTGCTCTGGGTGTTCGGTGCCAAGGACATGGACGATTTCCACGAAAAGTCGAAGGACATGACGCTCGATGGCGTGATGGAGCGGATCAAGGTGCCGTTCCTGGTCACCCATGGCGCTGAGGACCGCCAGATCAGCGTCGATTATGCGCACCAGAGCTATGAGCAGCTGACCAACTCGCCCAAACGCGAGCTCAAGATCTTTACGCCGCGCGAAGGCGGGGTCGAGCATGTCGGGGCTGACAACATGTCCTATGGCTGCGACTATATCGCCGACTGGTTCGCCGACACCCTGGGCGGCGACATCACCGGAAAGGCCAATCCATGAGCTTCACCGCCACCGCGCGCATCCCCACCGCCAGTGCCAGCAAATACCTGCAACAGGTCTGCAAGCACTGGGAGCACAATCTGCCCGTGAACTTCGACAAGACGCATGGAGAGATCACCTTTGCCAAGGATGCGCGCGGGGCGGACTGGCCCGCCGATGCGCTGGTCACGCTCGATGCCGAAGAAGGCACTCTCGTCTGCACGATCAACGCCAGCGCCGAGGGCCAGCGCGACGGGCTGAAGGGCGCGCTTGAACGCCATATCGACCGCTTTGCGTTCCGCGAGGTGCCGCTCGCCTATAACTGGGTCGATGGATGACTGCGTCTGCCGCACATCTGCGAACAAGCACGCTGATCTCGATCGTCATCTCGATGGCGATCAGCGCAGCGTTCTTTCTGCTGGTGTTCGGCTTGGCGGTGGACGTTCCGGTGTTCGGCACATCGAGTCTGGCACTCGATTTCGTGCCGCAGACGCTGGCCGCAGGGTTCATGGCGGCGTTGATGCCTTGCCTGCAGACCCGCGCGAAGATCATTGCCGGAGATCTGCCCGGCACACCTCTTTCGCCGCTCGCCATTGCCAGGCGCGCGCTGCTGCTCGCGGTGGCGGCGCTGGCGCTCGCTGCATTCGTCACCGCAGGACTGTGGTTCGCCGGAACTACCGCGCTACCCTGGACGGGAGCGCTGGCGCTCAAGATCGGCTATGGTGGCCTGATCGGGCTGATCGTCACGCCCGTCGCGCTTCACGCCCTGCTTTCCAAAGGATAATCCATGGCCCGCACCTTTGTTGACCTTTCGATCTTCCTCGAAAACGACGTCATTACCGATCCGCCGTTCATGCGGCCGAAGATCACCTATCAGCAGCATGCCGATACCGTGGCCGAGCTGGGCCATTTCTTCCCCGGCGTCACGCAGGAACAGACCCCCGATGGCGCGGGCTTTGCGGCGGCGGAATGGGTGACGCTGACCACGCATAACGGCACGCATCTCGACGCACCGTGGCATTTCCACCCGACGATGGACGGCGGTCAACGCGCGATCACCATCGACGAGGTGCCGCTCGAATGGTGCTTCAACCCCGGCGTGAAGCTCGATTTCCGGCATTTTCCCGACGGCTATGTGGTCACCGCCGCCGATGTCGAGGCCGAACTGAAGCGCATCGGCCACGAATTGCAGCCGTTCGAGATCGTGCTGGTCAACACCGCCGCAGGGGGCGCCGTCGGCAATCCCGAATTCGTCAATATCGGCTGCGGCATGGGCTACGAGGCGACCATGTATCTGCTCGAACGCGGCATCCGCGTCACCGGCACCGACGCCTGGAGCTGGGACGCGCCGTTCAGCCATACCGCGAAGAAGGTGGCGGAGACCGGCGACACCTCGCTGATCTGGGAAGGCCACAAGGCCGGGCGCGACATCGGCTATTGCCATCTCGAAAAGCTGCACAACCTCGAAGCCCTGCCCTCGCACGGCTTCACGGTGAGCTGCTTCCCGCACAAGATTCGCGGAGCCTCTGCCGGATGGACGCGCGCGGTGGCGATCATCGAAGACTGATCGATGCAAGGGGGCGCGTTCGATCTTGCCGGCCGCACGGCCATCGTCACCGGATCGACGCGCGGCATCGGGCTGGGCATCGCGCAGCTGTTCGCCGAGATGGGCGCGAATGTCGTCGTGTCGAGCGAAGACGCGGGCGATGTCGCCGAGACCGAAACCGTGCTCGCGGGCCAGGGCTATCGGGTGCGCGGCATCGCCTGCGACGTGACCGATGGCGCGGCGATTACTGGTCTCGTCGATGGCACGATAGCGGCCTTTGGCCGGCTCGACATCCTCGTGTGCAATGCCGGGATCACCGGCGAGGGCGGCAGCTGGGCGCTGGAAGATTTCGACCGGGTGATGGCGATCAACCTGCGCTCGATGGTCACGCTGACCCAGCTTGCCCTGCCGATCATGGCCGAGCGCGGCAGCGGCAGCGCCATCCTGATGTCGAGCCTGTCCGCGCTGCGCGGCAATGGCAGCATCAACGCCTATGCGTTGGCCAAGGCGGGCGTTGCGCAGCTTGCGCGCAACCTGGCGGTGCAATGGGGGCCGAAGGGCGTGCGCGTCAACGCGATCGCGCCGGGGCTGATCCGCACGCCACTCTCCGAACCGCTCATCGCCAACGCGGATTTCATGGCACGGCGGCTGCAGATGACACCGCTGCGCCGCGTCGGTGAGGTCGAGGATATCGCCTCGACCGCGCTGTTCCTCGCCTCGGACGCCAGCCGCTTCATCACCGGTCAGCAGATCGCCGTCGATGGCGGCACATCGGTGACCGATGGCAGCTGAGCGCATCCTGATCACCGGCGCGGGAGGCTTTGTCGGCCAGGCTTTGGTGCGCGCGCTGGCGGGCACGCGGTCGATCGTCGCGACCGACCGGGCGGGGCTGGACGACCTTACGATGCCAGGCGTCACGGCGATGCCCGGCGAGATTGACGATCCGGCGCTTGTCGCCGCACTCACCGCCGAACCGCTCGCCGCGATCATCCATCTCGCGACCATTCCCGGCGGCGCAGCAGAGGCCGATCCGGCACTTGCCGCAAAGATCAATGTCGCCGCGCCGATGGCGCTGATCGATGCCGCCGCCGCGCACGGCAACGCCCCGCGCCTGCTGTTCGCCAGCAGCATCGCGGTGTTTGGCGACCCGCTGCCGCCACATGTCGATGACGCGACCCCGGTCAGCCCGATGCTCCGCTATGGCGCGCACAAGGCGATGATCGAGGAATGGATCGCGACGCTCACCCGGCGCGGCGCGGTGCGCGGGCTTTCCTTGCGCCTGCCCGGCATCATCGCGCGCCGGCTCGCGCCTTCGGGGATGAAATCGGCCTTTCTCAGCAACCTGTTCCACGCGCTGAAGGCCGGGGAGCCGATCACCCTGCCCGTCTCCGCCGATGCGACCTGCTGGCTGCTCTCGCGCCGGGCGCTGGTGGCGCAGCTCGTCACCGCGCTCGACTTGGCCGAGGACCCCGACAGCGCCCGTCTGAACCTGCCCGCGCTCCGCATCCACATGGGCGATCTGGTCGCCGAGGTCGCGCGCCAGACCGGGGCCGATGCCGCTCTTGCGACCTATGACCCCGATCCGGCGATCGAAGCCGCCTTCGGCGCGCAGCCGCCGCTCTCCACCCCCGCCGCCGATGCGCTCGGCCTTGCGCATGACGGCACGCTTGCCGATCTGGTCGCCCACGCGCTCGCCGATCTGTAATTCTTGGAAAGGACGCCCGCATGAAACTCGCCACCATCGAGAACGGCACGGCCGACGGCGCACTCGTCGTCGTCAGCGCCGATGGCAGCCGCCATCTGCCCGCCGCGATTGCCACGCTCCAGGCGGCGATCGAGAGCTGGGAAACGTCCGAACCGGCGCTGCGCATGCTGGCCGCGCGGCTCGATGCGGGCGAAGGCGACAGCACCGATGGCCTCGCCTTCGCGGCCCCGCTACCCCGCGCCTGGCAATGGCTCGACGGCTCGGCCTATCGCAGCCATGGCGAGCTGATGGAGACGCTGTTCGGCACAGAACCCCCGCCGCCGGGACGCCCGCTGATGTATCAGGGCCTGTCGCACCAGTTCCTATCCGCCACTGCCGATGTGCCGCTGCCGCGCGAGGAGGACGGCATCGATTTCGAGGGCGAATTCGGCGTCATCACCGATTTCGTGCCGATGGGCGTCACGGCCGAACAGGCACTGTCGCACATCAAGCTGCTGGTGCAGATCAACGACTGGTCCCTGCGCGCGCTGGCACCCATCGAGATGAAGACCGGTTTCGGCTGGGTCCAGGCCAAGCCCGCCTGTTCGGTCGCGCCCTTTGCCGTCACCCCCGATGCGCTGGGCGATGCGTGGAGTGAGGGCCGCGTCCATCTGCCGCTCACCGTCGATTGGAACGGGACAAGGTTCGGCAATGCCGAGGGCGGCGCGATGGAGTTCGGCTTTCACGAACTGGTCGCACATGCCGCGAGCACGCGCTCGCTCTGCGCAGGCACGATCATCGGATCGGGCACGGTCTCGAACAGCAACTTCCGCGAGATCGGTTCAGCCTGCATCGCCGAGCGGCGCGGCATCGAGATGCTCGACGAGGGCAAACCGCGCACCAGCTTCATGCATTTCGGCGACACCGTGCGCATGGAAGCGCGGCTGCGCGACGGCGGGCTGCTGTTCGGCGCGATCGACCAGAAGGTGATCAAGGGATGACCGGCTCTCCCCCCGTGCGCCGCATCGTCACTGGCCATGACGCGGCCGGGCGCGCGGTGTTCACCGCCGACGACCTGCTGCCGGTCACCCCGATCCCCTCGGGCGATGCCGCCTTCAGCCTGATCTGGACCACGGCGAGCGTGCCTGCAGACAATAACGATGATAGCGACGGGCGCAGCCGCGATGCCGGGCTGACGCTGCACCAGGGATCGGTGATCCGCATCGTCGACATGCTGCCCGGCGGGGTTTCGCCCTTCCACCGGTCGAGCAGCATCGATTACGGCATCGTGCTGTCGGGCGCGGTCGAACTGGAGCTGGACGATGGCGCGGTGACGACCGCGCGCGCGGGCGACATCATCGTCCAGCGCGGCACCATCCATCTGTGGCGCAACCCTTCCGCGAGCGAAAATTGCCGCATCGCCTTCGTGCTGATCGAGGCGGCGCCCAGGATCGTGGACGGAAAGCCCCTGCCCGATGTAATGGGCTGAGCTTATGATCACGCGCGAAACCGTCATTCTCGTCCCCGGCCTGTTGTGCGATGCGGATGTCTGGACGGACCAGATCGCCGCCTTGTCGCCGCTGTACGAGGTCATCGTTCCCGACCTCACCCGGCACGATTCGCTGCAGGGCATGGCCGCGCACATCCTGGAGGGCGCGCCCGAGCGCTTTTCGATCATCGGCCATTCGATGGGCGGACGCGTGACGCTCGAGGTATTCCGCCTGGCACCGGAAAAGGTCGAGCGGATCGGCCTGCTCGACACCGGCGTACATCCCGCGCCACCGGAGGAATTGCCCAAGCGCCAAGCGATGCTCGACATCAGCGCAGGCCAGGGCATGACCGCGCTCGCCGATGCGTGGCTTCCGCCGATGGTGCGGCCCGGCCTGCTCGATGCCGACCCGGCGCTGCGCGCGACGCTCTATGCGATGATCGAGCGGATGACGCCCGCGATCCACCGCCAGCAGATCACCGCGCTGATCAACCGCCCCGACGCTGCCCCGCTGCTGTCGCAGATCGCCTGCCCGGCGCTGGTCGGCGTCGGCGAACTCGACCTGTGGAGCCCGCCCGACCAGCACGTCCCCATCGCCGAAGCGATCGTAGGCGCGACGATGGTGGTCTTTGGCGGCGCAGGCCATATGGCCCCGATGGAAAAGCCCGATGCGGTCAACGCGGCGCTGCTGGAGTGGATGGCACGCCCCGTTGCGGGGTGATGGCGGGCGTCGGCGGAGTCAGGAGGCTTCGCGGCACAAGTTCGAGACAGGTTAGCGCCTCCCCCCCTCCGCTCAGCCTGAGCTTGTCGAAGGCCCCGTTAGATGGCCTACATATGCGCGGGGCCTTCGACGGTCGCGGGCTTGCGCCCGCTGCTCAGACTGAGCGGACATGGTGATGGCCTGCCGCTCAGGACTTGTGCTCCTCGGCCTGCACTGGCTAGGCCTCGTGTCCCCGATTAACCCGTTCTAGAAAATTCTCTGCCATGAAGCGAAACTCTCGCCCATCATGGTCAGCAATTGGCCGGGCGAAGGAAGTCATCATATTCAGGGCGCAAGGGCATGAAGGACCTCGACACCTCCACCGACACATCCGCGTTCGAGCTGCCTGCGGAACTCGACGCGCAGGGCCGGCTCACGGCGGCTTGCGCGGCCGCAGCCCTGGTGCGGATGGAGGCGCATGGCCTCGTCATGCTCACCAATCTTTTATCCGACGCGGAAGCCGCAACCGGGCTCGCGCTGATCCGCGAGACCATCGACGATCCCGACCGCCAGCGCTGCGCCTTTGCGAGCGAGACCGACAATCGCTATGTCCGCCGCGATTTCTGTTCGCTGCCCTCCACGCCGCCGGTGGCGGATCTGGTCGCGACGCTCGCGCAGCGGCTGGAAGCCGTGCTGTCGCATTATTGCCACCGCTCCCATCCGCTGCTCGAAGTCACCACGCTCACCAGCTATCGCGGCTCGTCGCACCAGTATATCCATCGCGACCCCAGCGGCGTGATCAGCCTGTTTGCGGCGGTGGAGGACGTGTCCGAGCAGCAGGGCGGGACGGTTTTCGTCCCCGGCACGCAACTGTTCGATGGCACCGCGCCCAAGCATGACGATGCGGCGCTGGAGCGGATGGAGCTGTTCCGCCTCGCGTGCAACTGGCGCATCCTGCGGCACAATCTGGCCAAGCTGTGGGCCATGGGCCGCAACAATGACGCGCCGCTCGCGCCGGGCGAGTTTGGCGACCGGGTGTTCTCGCGCATCTGGGACGAGCACCAGCCCAATCTGCTGCGCTTCTTGCTCGGCAAGAATTCGCAGTTCAGCCTGCGCATGCTGAGTCCAGGCCGGTTGCTGAAGCTGGTCCGCCAGCGCGCCGAACACGACGGCGAGTTCCGGCTCGTTTCCACCGCGCCGCGCAAGGGCACGGTGATCCTCTACCAGAGCGACATGCTGCACGCAGGCCCCGACAACCGTTCGGCTGAGCCCCGGCGGCTGTTCAGCATGAGCATCGCACGCGAGACCATCTCGGCCAAGCGGTGGCACGACGGCTATTCGCCGCACCCGAGCCTGATCGCCGAGCCGCTGAGCTTCGGCGACCTGCTGGACCGGCCCGTCCGCAAGGACCGGGCTGGAAGCGAACTGCGCATCGCAAGCTGATCTGGCGCGCGCCCCTTACCTTCTCCGCTCAGCCTGAGCCTGTCGAAGGCCACGCAATTTGGCCAGCGTCGGTGCGGGGCCTTCGACGGTCGCGGGCTGCGCCCGCTGCTCAGGCTGAGCGGCGGTCGCTGGCGCCGACAAATCGGAAGCCGCCTTGGCCCTCAAACCGTCCCCACCAGCGGCATGAGCCCGGGGTTGAGCGCCGCTCTTGCATGCTGGCGCATGCGCTGCTCGGCTTCGTCTGCGCGGCCAGACAGGATCGCGTCGGCGACCGCGAGATGTTCTGCGTGCGCGGCCTTGAGGTTCGTGTGCGCATTGGCAAGATCGTCCCAGTCGAGCGCCAGCGCCGCAGCCGAGGCGAGCGGGAGGTGGTTGTTGCGCGACAATGCCACGCCGATCGCGCGGTTGCCGCTGGCATCGAGCAGCAGGTCGTGAAACGCAAGATTGTAACTGTAGAAGCGGTCGATATCCTCGGACGCGAAGCTGTCGCCCGCAAACAGCGCATCGCCCTCGGCCAGCACCGCCTTCAGCCGGCGCGCAAAGCCGGGCGCGATCGGGCGCGAGGCGATCAGCCGCACTGCCAGCCCTTCGAGCACGCCGCGCACCTCGATCGCATCGTCGATCTGGGCAGGCGTCACCCCGCGCGCCGCATAACCGCGCCGCCCCAGCTTCGCCACCAGCCCTTCCTGCTCCAGCGTGCGAAGCGCGGTGCGCACCGGCATGCGCGAGACGCCGAAGCGCTCTGCCGTCGCGATCTCGGCGATGCGCGCGCCATCGGGAATCTCGCCCGAAACGATCATCTTGCGCAGGGCAAAGAGCACGCGCTGGCCGGGCTTCATCGGGGCAGTCATGCCGCCCTGTTTAGCCTGTGCGCCCGCACCGACAAGCCCCCGCATCTGGCTTGCGCCGCCAAGCAAACTGCATTATTGGATCCAATAACGATTTATCTCAGGAGAGGCACCGATGGCCACCGCCCCCGATCTGGAAGAGCGCAGCGCTGCGCACACCACCGCGCCCTGGCCGCGCAACGCCTGGTATGTCGCGTGCACTCCGCAAGAGATAGAAGGCAAGCCGCTCGGCCGCACGATCTGCGGCGAGCCGATGGTGTTCTTTCGTGGGCGCGAGGGCAAGGTCGCCGCGCTCGAGGATTTCTGCCCGCATCGCGGCGCGCCGCTGTCGCTCGGTTTCGTCCGCGATGGCGCGCTCGTCTGCGGCTATCACGGGCTCGCCATGGGCTGCCATGGCAAGACCGAGGGCATGCCCGGCCAGCGCGTCGGCGGTTTCCCGCCCATCCGCACCTTTCCGGTGATCGAGCGCTATGGCTTCATCTGGGTCTGGCCGGGCGATGCCGATGCGGCCGATCCCGCCAAGCTCAGGCACCTCGAATGGGCCGAGGACGAAGGCTGGGCCTATGGGGGCGGGCTGTATCATATCCGGTGTGACTATCGGTTGATGATCGACAACCTGATGGACCTGACGCACGAAACCTATGTCCATGCGACCAGCATCGGCCAGAAGGAGATCGACGAGGCCCCGGTCAAGACCAGGCTGGTCGGCGATGAGGTGGTGACCAGCCGCTTCATGGACGACATCGACCCGCCGCCCTTCTGGGCGATGGCGCTGCGCGGCGCGGGGCTTCCCGATAGCGGCCCGGTCGATCGCTGGCAGCTCTGCCATTTCCATCTGCCCAGCAGCGTCGAGATCGAGGTCGGCGTCGCGCCGGTCGGCGAAGGCGGCTATGAGGCCCCGCTCGATCGCAAGGCCTATTCAGTGGTTGTCGATTTCATGACGCCGGAAACCGAAGGCTCGCACTGGTATTTCTGGGGCATGGCGCGGCGCTTCGCGGTCGACGATGCCGAACTTACCACCACCATCCGCGACGGCCAGGGCAAGATCTTCGCCGAGGACATGGAAATGCTCGAGCGCCAGCAGAAGAATCTCGACCTCTATCCCGACCGCCGCCTGCTGCTGCTCAATATCGACGCCGGCGGCGTCCGCGCGCGCCGGCTGATCGAACAGGCGATTGCGGCGGAATCAGGCTGATGCGACAGGCCGCAGCCCTACCTACAGCATTGTCAGTAGACGCGCGCTGATTGGTTGATAAGGTGCGCGCCATGCGTGTGCTCAAACGTCTGGCGCTCAGCCTTCTCGTCCTTGTCGTCGTAACCGCCATTGCCCTTGCGGTGTGGGAGCCGCTGGTGGCCGAATCGGGCAAGGCCCCGGCGTCGCGCAAATATGACGTGGAGATCGTCCGCGACGATTTCGGCGTGCCGCATATCTTCGGCAAGACCGATGCCGATGTCGCCTATGGCGTCGCCTATGCGCATAGCGAGGATGATTTCTCGACCATCCAGGAAGTCGCCGCGATGACCCGCGCGCGCACCGGCGCGATGACCGGTCAGGATGGCGCCAAGGTCGATTTCGCTGCGCATCTGCTCGATATTCGCGGCACGGTGGACCGCAAGTACGACACGCTGCCCGCCGATATCCGCGCGCTGCTCGATGCCTATGCCGCCGGCCTCAACCATTATGCCGACAAGCACCCCGAAGAGGTACGCCTGTCCGGCCTGTTCCCACTCGAAGGTCGCGACATCGCCGCGGGCTTCGTGCTGCGTTCGCCCTTCTTCTTCGGGCTCGATTCGGTGCTGGGCGCGCTGGTCGAGGGCAAAGACCTGCCGATCGAGGGCGGGCCGAAGCTCTCCGGCAAAGAAGTCGCGCGCGTCACCCCGATCGGTCCCGAGCCCGACATGAATGGGTCGAATGCCTTTGCCGTCGCCCCTGCGCGCTCGACCGACAATGTCACGCGGCTGATCTCCAACTCGCACCAGCCCTGGCGCGGCGGCGTCGCGTGGTACGAGCTGGTGGTGCATTCGGAAGAGGGCTGGGATTTTGCGGGTGCGACCTTCCCCGGATCGCCCTATCCGTTCCTGGGCCATAACAAGTATCTGGGCTGGACCAACACGGTCAACCGGCCCGACCTGATCGATGTCTACAGACTCGAGCTGAACGACGACAGGACGCAATACCGGCTCGACGGAAAGTGGCGCGACCTCGAATCCAAGCGCGTCTGGCTCAAGGTCAAGATGGGCCCCTTCACCCTGCCCGTGCCGCAGACCGTCTATCGCTCGGACCATGGCCCGGTCATCATGAACGACAAGGGCGCGTTCGCGATCCGCTATGCCGGCATCGACGAATTGAAGATGCTCGAGCAATATTTCCGCATCAACAAGGCGCGCGATTTTGCCGAATGGCAGCAGGCGATGGCAATCCAGGGCGTGCCCGCGACCAATTTCATCTATGCCGATGCCAAGGGCAATATTGCCATGGCGTACAACGCGCTGTTCCCTGCGCGCAAGCCGGGGGCGAACTGGCGCGGGGTGCTGCCTGGCGATCGCAGCGACCTGATCTGGAAATCGCACCTGCCCTGGGACCGGGTGCCGCTGCTGGTCAATCCCGCGTCCGGCTATATCATGAACGCCAACAACACGCCGTTCGTCGCGGCGGGTCCCGGCGACGAGCTCGATCGCGCCAGCTTCTCCCCTCTCTTGGGGATCGAGGACGACATGACCAATCGCGCGCGCCAGGCGATCAAGCTGTTCGAGGCGGCAGGCCAGATCGACGCGGCAACGCTGGCGCGGATCAAGTACGATGTCGGCTATGACAAGTCGGATTACGCCACCGGCTGGATCAACGCCGTTCTCGCGGTCAAGCCCGATGGCGACAAGCGCATTCCCGAGGCGCAGGCGCTGCTGCGTGCCTGGGACTGGCAGATGGACGGCAAGGGCAAGGGCGATGCCTTGGCGCTGATGCTGATGCGCCCGGCGATGCGGCAGAGCTATCGCCGCCTGCCGCTGCCCGATCCGCGCGAGGAGCTGGTCGCGGCGATCGATCATCTCGAGAAGCATTTCAAGACGCTCGATCCGAAGCTCGGCACCGTGCTGCGGCTGCGCCAGGGCAAGGTCGATCTGCCGATGGACGGCGGATCGGACACGCTGCGCGCCGCGACTCTATGGGACGTCGACGAGAAGGACGGCCGCTTCGCCGTGCGCCATGGCGACAGCTTCATCCAGTTCGTCGAATGGGATGATCAAGGCAATGTGACTTCGCGCTCGATCCAGCCGTTCGGCGCGGCGACGACGCGGCCGGACAGCCCGCATTATGCCGACCAGGCCAAGCTGTTCGTCGAACACAAGACGAAGCCCGTCTATTTCACCCGCGAAGCACTGATGCCGCATGCCAAGCGGCGCTATCGCCCGTGATTGCGCTTGAAACCGGTTGGACAAACCTTATGGTTTCGAACAGCAACCTGAAGGCGGCACCGGCGCTCCTACATCAGCCGGTGGCACCCGATAGAACAGTCATATTCGCTCCCAAGAGAGGCTCCATATCCATGCTCAAGCCCTTCCGCTCGCTGATCGCCGTATCCTCGCTGGCGCTTGCCGTGGCGCTTTCCCCCGCCCAAGCACAACAGGCCGCGCCCGTCGCTGATCTGGTCAAGACGGTGAACATCCCCTATCAGCAGTTCACGCTGGCCAATGGCCTCACCGTCATCGTTCACGAGGACCGCAAGGCCCCGATCGTGGCGGTTTCGATCTGGTATGATGTCGGCTCGAAGCACGAGCCCAAGGGCAAGACCGGCTATGCCCATCTGTTCGAGCATATCATGTTCAACGGATCCGAAAACGCGCAGGGCGACTATTTCGAATATCTGAAGAAGCTCGGCGCGACCGATTTCAACGGCACCACCTGGTTCGATCGCACCAACTATTTCCAGACCGTGCCCAAGGCGGGGCTGGAAGGCGCCCTGTTCCTGGAAAGCGACCGCATGGGCCATCTGCTCAACGGCATCACCCAGGAGAAGCTGACCAACCAGATCGGCGTGGTGCAGAACGAGAAGCGCCAGGGCGATAACCAGCCTTATGGCCTGGTCGAATACAAGCAGATCGAGATGCTCACGCCCCCTGAGCATCCCTATGGCCATTCGACCATCGGATCGATGGAGGACCTGCAGGCCGCCTCGCTCGACGACATGAAGAAGTGGTTCACCGACCATTACGGCCCGAACAATGCGATCCTGGTGCTGGCGGGCGACATCAACGTCGCCGAAGCCAGGCCGCTGGTCGAGAAATATTTCGGCGATATCGCCAAGGGTCCTGAAGTTGCCAAGCTGAACCCGCCGCTGCCGACGCTCGACAAGGAGAAGGTCGCGGAGATGAAGGACAAGGTGCCGACCGCGCGCCTCTATCGCTTCTGGACCGTGCCCGGCCTCAATGACCCCGATTATGCCGCACTCGACGTTGCCGCGACCGTGCTCGGCGGCCTGGCCAGCTCGCGGCTCGACAACATTCTTGTGCGCGACGAGCAGACCGCGGTCGCCGTCACTGCATCTGCCCAGCCCTTCGTCCATGGCAGCGTGTTCGAGGTCTATGTCGATGTGAAGCCGGGCGCGGATGTCGACGCGGTATCCAAGCGGCTCGACGCGATCATGGCCGATTTCATCGCCAAGGGCCCGACCGCCGACGAGGTGCAGCGCGTCGCGACGCGCGAGGCGGCCCAGCGCATCAACGGCCTGGAACAGGTCGGCGGCTTTACCGGCAAGGCGGTGACGCTGGCCGAAGGCGCGCTCTATTCGGACGATCCGGCCTTCTACAAGAAGCAGCTCGACATGCTGGCCGCGATGACGCCGGCCAAGGTCACGGCTGCGATGCAGAAATGGCTGACTCGCCCCGTCGCCAAGCTGCACGTGCTGCCCGGTGAGCGCGATGCCTATCAGGAAGTCGCGGGCGGCAACGGCCAGGTGACCGGCAGCGGCCCGGCGATGCGCACGGGCGTTCTCAATGCACCGGCGTTCTATTCAAGCATGGCCGAAGACGCGATGGCGGCCGGCGCTGCGAGCAAGCAGCCGCTCGCCGCGGTCGATCGTTCTACCTTCCCTGAAGCCGGCGCGGTGCCTGATCTCGACTTCCCCGATGTCGAGGAAGCCACGCTCTCGAACGGCATCAAGGTGCGCTTCGCCAAGCGGACTGCCGTGCCGGTGGTGCGCGTCGCCGTCAGCTTCGATGCCGGCTATGCGAGCGATCCCAAGGATGCGCTCGGTACCAACAGCCTGATGATCGCGCTGCTGCAGGAAGGCACCCAGAAGCTCAATTCGGTGCAACTGGCCGAGGCGCAGGAGCGCCTGGGCACCAATATCAGCGCCTCGTCGGACCTCGATCGCACCATCGTCTCGATGAGCGCGATGAAGGCCAATCTCGGCGCATCGCTCGACCTCCTCACCGATGTCATCCGCAACCCCGCTTTCGATGCCAAGGAGCTGGAGCGCGTGCGCGTGCAGCAGTTGACCCGCATTCAGGCGGAATTTACTCAGCCGCAAGGCATCGCGCTGCGCAACCTGCCGCCGCTGCTCTACGGCCCGGCCCATCCCTATGGCGTGCCGCTGACCGGCACCGGCGATCCGGCGGTGGTCGCCAAGCTGACCCGCGACCAGCTCGCCGCCTATCACGCCCAGTGGATGCGGCCTGAGCGCGCATCGATCTTCGTCGTCGGCGACACCAGCCTCAAGGACATCATGCCGATGCTCGAAGAGCGTTTCGGCAAATGGCCGTCGAACCGCATGGCGCTGATGCAGAAGGATTTCAGCGCGGCGATCCCGGCTGGCCAGGGCCGCATCATCCTGATCGACCGTCCCAATTCGCCCCAGTCGCTGATCCTGGCGGGTCAGGTGCTGAAGGCCAAGGGCACCGACAATCTGCTGGCGCTCGAAACCGCGAACGACATTCTGGGCGGCGATTTCCTCTCGCGCATCAACATGGACCTGCGCGAGACCAAGGGCTGGTCCTATGGCACCCGCACGCTGATCCAGCGGCCCAAGAACGACGTGCCGTTCCTGGCCTTTGCGCCGGTGCAGACCAACCAGACCGGCCCCTCGGTGACCGCGATCATCCAGCAGATGAACGATTTCATCGGCTCCAAGGGCGTGACCCCGGAAGAGCTCGACCGCACGGTCAAGGGCAACAGCCTGGAGCTGGCAGGCACCTATGAGCGCTCTGCCGCAGTGCTGTCGCAGATGCAGTCGGACGCGCTCTATGGCCGCCCGACCAACTATGCCGAAAGCCTGGCCGCGCAATATCGCAGCATGGATGCCGAGAAGCTCAACGGGGCGATGCGCACCGCGCTCAACCCCAAGACGCTGACCTGGGTGATCGTGGGCGATGCCGCCAAGGTCGAGCCGCAGCTCAAGGAACTGGGCATGCCCGTCGAGGTTCGCCGCGCGGCACCTGCCGCCGGAGACAAATAAGCCAACTACCCTTCAACCCACCACAGAGAGGACGAGTATTATGTCAGTTGCTGGACAATATGATTGCGTGACCAAGTCGCCGATGGGCGACCAGAAGTCGGTACTGACCGTCAATGTCGATGGCGACAGCTGGACCGGATCGAATGCCGGCCAGATGGGCTCGCTCGACATCACCGACGGCAAGGTCGACGGCAACACGCTGACCTGGACGATGGACATGAAGGTGCCGATGCCGATGAAGCTCGAAGGCACCGCGACCGTCGATGGCGACACCATCACCGGCCAGATCAAGGCCGGCGCATTCGGCACCATGGCGATGAGCGGCACCCGCAAGGCGTAAGCTTTCGCCATAGATTCGAAAGACCCTCCCCGTGGCCGTCATGGGGAGGGTTTTTTATTGGCGATGCGCGGCCACTGGGTCGTTCGGATCGGGCGTTTCGCTCGACGACACATGGTTGAGCGCGATCACCCAGCGCCCACCGACTTTCCGCATCAGCCGGGTGTTGATGCCATATTGCGGGCTTTGTGCCCGATCGAGATGATAGCGACTGATCAGCTGCGCGGCGTCGTCGCTCAGCATCTCCACCTTGATGTCGTAGAAATGCAGCGTCCCGCGCTTTTCCGGCGCGCCGCCATAATCGCGGACATAATGGTCGAGCGTTCCCTGCCAATCGCGCTGGAACTGCCCGCGCGAGACGAACACCACTCCGGGGTTGAGGAAGCCGCGCATATAGCCCTGAAAGTCGCCGCGATTCCACGCGGCTTCCATGTCCGCGATGACATTGCGGATTTCCGCTTCGGCTGATGGCACTTCGGCGTGGGCAGGCGATGCTGCGAGGCAGAGCGCCAGTGCTGCCAGAAACCAAAATCGCCCTCCCCCGTCATTCCCGCGAACGCGGGAATCCCGCTTTTGCGCAAAGCTTTGAACAGGAAGCGGGACCCCCGCCTTCGCGGGGGTGACGGAATTGGTGAGTGCGCGGGACCTCACTTCCCCGCCTTGGCGAGCTTTGCCTTCTCCGCCGCGATGAATTCCTCCATCTTCTGCTCCATCACCGGCAGCGGCACCGATCCCAGCATCAGATAGGTGTCGTGGAACGGGCGCTGGTCGAAGGCCGCGCCCAGCTCGGCTTCCGCCTTCGCACGCATCTTGCGCAGCGCCAGCTCGCCCAGCTTGTAGGCGAGCGCCTGGGCCGGCCAGGAGATATAGCGATCGACCTCGGTCTCGACATCGCGCGGGGCCAGCGCGGTATGGCTGGCGAGATAGTCGATGGCTTGGCTCCGGGTCCAGCCCTTGGTATGCACGCCGGTATCGATCACCAGCCGCGCCGCGCGCCACATTTCGAAGGTCTGGCGGCCGAATTCCTCATAGGGCGTCTCGTAGATGCCGATCTTCGATCCCAGCCATTCGGTGTACAGCCCCCAGCCCTCGCCATAGCCGGAGAAATAGGTCTGGCGGCGGAATTCGGGCCGGTTGGGGGCTTCGAGCGCCACCGCCGCCTGGAAGCTGTGCCCCGGATTGCACTCGTGCAGCGCCAGCGCGGGGATGTTGTACAAGGGCCGCTGCGGCAGGTCATAGGTGTTGAACAGGCACGCATCCAGACCGCCGCGCCCCGAGGTGTAGATCGGCGCGATCACATCGGGCACCGGCAGCACGGTGAAGCGATAGCGCGGCAGGAAATTGAACGTGTCCTTGAGCTTGCCGTCCATCTTCTTGACCGTATAGGCCGCAGCCCCCAGCAGCTCGCGCGGTGTTCTGGCATAGAATTGCGGGTCGGTGCGCAGGAATTGCAGGAATTCGGGGAAACTGCCCTTGAACCCGGTCTCGCGCATCGTCCGCTGCATGTCGGCATCGATCCGCGCCACTTCCTTCAGCCCGATTTCGTGGATCTCCTCGGGCGTCAGGTCGAGCGTGGTGAAGACCTTGATCATGTCCTGATAGAAGCGCTTGCCATCGGGCAGCGCATAGGCGGCGATGGTCGTGCGCGCCTTGGGCATGTACTCGGTCCGCATGAAACCGAGCAGCTTGGTATAGGCGGGCACCACCGACGTCTCGATCGTCTTCAAGGCCTCGGCGCGGAGCGCGGCCTGTTCGGCGGGCGGTATGCTCTGCGGCATCACGCGGAAGGCATCGTAGAACGGATTGGCCTCGCCCGGCACCGTATAGGCCTCGATCGTCTTGTCGCGCCCCTCAATGCCGACGCGCGGCACGGTATAGCCCCGGGCCAGCCCTGCGCGCATGTTGACGATATTCTCGTCGAAATAGCGCGGAACATCGCGCATCCGCCCCAGATAGCGCTTGTAGCCGGTGGCATTGCCAAAGCCCTGGCGCGGGTTCAGCCCGCCCCAGAAGAAGGTGTCGCTGTTGAACGGCGCTTCATAGGTCTTGTATTCCAGCCCCTTGGCATTTTCCCAGACCGACTGGCGGAACACCGCGGCGTTGACCTGCTCTTCGGGCGACAGCTGATCCATCGGGATCGCGTCGAGCTGTTTCAGCACATCCTGCCAATAGGCGAGCCTGCGCGCCTGATCCGCCGGGGTTTCGCTGGTCAGCCGGTCGCCATCGACCCAGCGGCCATTTTCCTTGATCTGGGCCAGTTCCTTCTGCCGCCAGTCCCACTCCGCATCATAGAGCGCGCGCAGCTTCGCATCCATCGGGCCGGGCGCGGGCTTGGCGGCGGCGGGTGCAGACGCGGCGTCCTGCGCCATGGCGGGAGCGTTCGCCGTGCCGAGCAGCAGCGATGCGATAAGGATGGATGCGCGCATGGTGATGGGCCCCTTCGGAATGCCGTAAGCAGTTGTTCGGCATTAGAATGAAGGGCATTCGGCAGGTCAAGCGATCAGTATACGAAACGCGGCAGGCGATTGAATTGCATGCTCTTTTCCGCCACTCCGGCGCAGGCGGGGGTCCCCCTGATGCACGACAGCGAACGAGCGAGCGGGATTCCCACGTGCGCGGAAATGAAGGGTTCAGGCGTCTCTCTTCTTCACCAGCGCCGACCGCAGGCACCGGCACACCACCTCGCCCCGCTGGTTGATCAGTTCGTGCGTGAAGGTGACGATCCCGGCATTGGGCCGCGATTTCGACTCCTTGAGTTCGGTCACCTCACTGGTCGCGCGCATCGTATCGCCGATGAACACCGGCTTGGGCATGACCAGCTTGTCGTAACCGAGGTTCGCCACCAAAGTACCCAGCGTCGTATCCCCCACCGACAGACCGACCATCAGGCTGAAGGTAAAGGTGCCGTTAACCAGGATCTGCCCGAACTCGCTCGCCTTGGCCGCCTCGACATCGAGATGCAGCGGCTGCGGATTGTGCGTCATCGTGCTGAACAGCAGATTGTCGGTCTCGGTCACCGTGCGCCGGATCTCATGCTCGATCCGGTCACCGACCTGCCATTCGTCGAAATATCGTCCTGCCATATTTCCCTACCTCAACTACCCCTCTCCCTCGATGGGAGAGGGCTGCGAAGACTTATGAGCGAAGCGAATTAGTCGAAGCTGGGTGAGGGTGAGAATGCGCCAGCTCGCAACCATCACCCTCATCCAACTGCGCCTAGCCGGCTACGCCGACAAGGCTCCGTATCCTTCTCCCTGTCCAGGGAGAAGGACCAGCGCGCATCACTCCGCCGCCGCTTCGATCCGCACCAGCAACGCCTCGACCTGCACCTGCGCGCCCTCGCTGGCGTTAAGCTCCGCCACCACGCCATCGAACGGCGCGACAAGCGAATGCTCCATCTTCATCGCCTCGAGCGTCAGCAGCTTCTGCCCCTTGGCGACCTGTTGACCCGCCGCCACATCCACCGCAATCACCTTGCCCGGCATGGGGGAGAGGATGGAGCCGCTGCCTGCCGCCGCCGCACCTGCATTGAATCGCGGCAGGCCAATAGCAAAGCTCTGGCCTGCCTTCGTTACCAATGCAGAATCTTGATCTATCGCTGAGGAATAGACATTGCCGCCGAAGTCCGGGACCTTGGAAAGATGATGGACTGTACCACCGGCCTGCAAGACCAATGCCGTCCTTTTGCCGCTGTTGAGCCTGAAGCCTTCCAGCAATTCGTTGTCACGCGAATGACGCGAAGCGTCCGCATAGGCATGAACCAGGTGACGGCCAGCCTGACCGAGCAACTCATGATCAGGCTCTGCTGGCGGGATGAGAGCGTCCCCCTGCTCTGCAATGAAGGCTGTCGTGATCAGCGCAGATCGGAATGGTGCACTGCTTGCCGCCTTGTGCAAGAAACCTGCATTGGACTTGACCGGCCAGACCGCAGTGCCCTCAAGCGCGGATAGCAACCTGTCGACAGCATCATCCCGATCCGAACCATGGACGATGATCTTGGCAATCATCGGGTCATAGAATGGAGAAACAACCGACATTTCCTCGACGCCGGTATCAACCCGAGCTTCCTCTTCGGGAAGGCAATAGCGATCCAGCCTGCCGGTGCTGGGAAGAAATCCGCTCGCCGGGTCCTCCGCATACAACCGCGCTTCCATCGCCCAGCCGTTGATGCTGAGCTCCTCTTGGCGCAGCGGGATCGGCTCGCCGCTCGCCACGCGCAGCTGCCATTCGACCAGATCGACCCCGGTAATTTCCTCGGTCACCGGATGCTCGACCTGCAGCCGCGTGTTCATTTCCATGAACCAGATGCGATCCGCACGGAGGCCTTCGGAGCCATCGGCGATGAACTCGATCGTGCCTGCGCCCTGATAATCCACGGCTTTCGCCGCGCGCACCGCCGCGCCGCACACCGCTTCGCGCGTTGCCTCGTCCATGCCGGGCGCGGGGGCTTCCTCGATCACCTTCTGGTGGCGGCGTTGCAGCGAGCAATCGCGCTCGAACAGATGGACGACATTGCCATGGGCATCGCCGAACACCTGCACCTCGATATGGCGCGGGCTTTCGATCCATTTTTCCAGCAGCACGACATCATTGCCAAAGCTCGCCGCCGCCTCGCGCTTGCAGCTGGTGAGCGCGTCGGCGAAACCGGCGGCGTCATCGACCTTGCGCATCCCCTTGCCGCCGCCCCCCGCGACCGCCTTGATCAGCACCGGATAGCCGATGCGTTCGGCCTCTGCCGCGAGCCGCTCGGGGCTCTGGTCCTCGCCCAGATAGCCCGGCGTGGTGGGTACGCCGGCTGCGTCCATCAGCTTTTTCGCCGCGTCCTTGAGGCCCATGGCGCGGATCGAGTCCGGCTTGGGGCCGACCCAGATCAGCCCGGCGGCGATCACGGCCTCGGCAAACTCGGCGTTTTCCGAAAGGAAGCCATAGCCCGGATGGATCGCCTCCGCGCCGGTCGCCTTGGCGGCGGCGATGATCTTCTCGCCCACCAGGTAGCTCTCGCGCGCCGGTGAAGGTCCGATATGTACGGCTTCATCCGCCTTGCGCACATGCAGCGCCCTGGCGTCGGCGTCCGAGTACACCGCGATGGTGCGGATGCCCATCGAGCGCGCCGTACGGATGATCCGGCAAGCGATTTCGCCCCGGTTGGCGATGAGGAGGGATTTCAGCATGGGGTGTTCCCTTGAAATCCTCCCCGAGCTTGTCTCGGGGAGGGGGACCGCCCGGCCCTTGCCGGGTGGTGGAGGGGCAATCGCGCGACCGCGTAGTCGACAATGCCCTCGGCAACCTGCGCGCAATCCATCAATACGTCACTGGCCGGAACCCGCAGCGTTTCGATGCCTTGCGATGCCAGCCAGGCATCGCGTCGTTGGTCTCGCAGGGGTCGGTCCGCACAGTCATGATCCGAGCCGTCGATCTCGACCGCCAGACGAGCATCCGCGCAGTAGAAGTCGAGCACCAATTCGCCGCTTGGATGCTGGCGACGGAATTTGATGCCTTCGGGCGCGCCTTTAAGATGCTTCCAGAGAAGCACCTCCGGCAGGCTCATGACCCTGCGCAACCGACGGGCACGGGTGACTGCTCCGATTGCGGGCCTTGGGGCCTCATCCTTGAGCATGAAGAGCCCCTCCACCACCCGCTGCGCGGGTGGTCCCCCTCCCCGAGCGAGCTCGGGGAGGATTTTGGGTGTCCGCGCGTCCCCTCACATCCGGAACACCCCGAACCGGGGGGCCTCCTCGACGGGCGCGTTGAGGCACGCGGCGAACGCCAGGCCCAGCACGTCGCGCGTCTGTGCGGGGTCGATAATGCCATCGTCCCACAGCCGCGAGGTCGCGTAATAGGGGTTGCCCTCGTCCTCGTATTTCTGGCGGATCGGGGCCTTGAACGCCTCGGCCTCGCGCTCGTCCCATTTGTCGGCATCGCGGTGCACGGTCGCGAGCACGCTGGCCGCCTGCTCGCCGCCCATCACGCTGATGCGCGCATTGGGCCAGGTGAACAGGAAGCGGGGCGAATAGGCGCGGCCGCACATGCCGTAATTGCCCGCGCCGAAGCTGCCACCGATGAGCACGGTGACCTTGGGCACGCTCGCCGTCGCCACCGCCGTCACCAGCTTGGCGCCATGCTTGGCGATGCCTTCCGCCTCGTATTTGCCGCCGACCATGAAGCCGCTGATATTCTGCAGGAACAGGAGCGGAATGCGCCGCTGGCAGGCAAGCTCGATGAAATGCGCGCCCTTGACCGCGCTTTCGCTGAACAGCACGCCGTTATTGGCCAGGATTGCGACCGGCATGCCCCAGATATGCGCGAAACCGCAGACAAGCGAGCTGCCATAGAGCGCCTTGAACTCGTGGAACTCGGACCCGTCGACCAGCCGCGCGATCACCTCGTGCACGTCATAAGGCGCGCGGACATCGGAGGGGATGATGCCGTACAGCTCTTCCGCGTCGAATTTCGGTGCGCGCGGATCGCGGACATCGATGTCCGGCTTGGGGATCGGGCCGAGGTGCGAGACGATATCGCGCACGATGGTCAGCGCGTGCTCGTCATTCTCCGCGACATGATCGACCACGCCCGACTTGCGCCCGTGCAGGTCGCCACCGCCCAGGTCCTCGGCGCTGATCTCCTCGCCCGTGGCGGCCTTGACCAGCGGGGGACCTGCGAGGAAGATCGTGCCCTGGTTGCGCACGATCACCGTCTCGTCGGACATCGCCGGGACGTACGCACCACCCGCCGTGCAGCTGCCCATCACGCAGGCGATCTGCGGGATGCCTTTCGCGCTCATGTTCGCCTGGTTGAAGAAGATGCGGCCGAAATGCTCGCGATCGGGGAAGACCTCGGCCTGGTGCGGCAGGTTCGCGCCGCCGCTGTCGACAAGGTAAATGCACGGCAGCCGGTTGGCCTCGGCAATCTCCTGCGCGCGCAGGTGCTTCTTCACCGTCATCGGATAATAGGTGCCGCCCTTCACGGTGGCGTCGTTGCACACGATCATGCATTGACGACCCGAGACGCGGCCGATCCCGGCGATCATGCCTGCGCCAGGGATTTCGCCGTCATATTGATCGTTTGCTGCGAGCTGGCCGATCTCGAGGAAGGGCGAACCCGGATCGAGCAACCGCTCCACCCTTTCCCGAGGAAGCAGCTTGCCCCGCGCGGTGTGCCGCTCCCGCGACTTGGCGTTGCCGCCGAGCGCCGCTTCGGCGACCCTGGCCCAGAGCTCATCACGCAGCGCGCTGTTGTGCGCAAAGGCGGCGCGGTAGCTTTCCGAATTCGTGTCGATTTTCGTGTCGAGAACGGGAGCGGTCATTGCATAACTCCGTCATGCTGAACTTGTTTCAGCATCCATCGTGCCTGATGAGCCGAAGCCGCGTGGCGAGAAATGGACCCTGAAACAAGTTCAGGGTGACGGCTAAAGCATGAAGCCGACCCAATTCGCATCACCGCGCTCCGATCAATTCACGCGCGATCAGGAACCGCCGGATCTCGTTGGTCCCCGCGCCGATGTCGTACAGCTTGGCATCGCGCAGGAAGCGCTCGACCGGCCAGTCGGTGGTGTATCCCGCCCCGCCCAGCGCCTGGATCGCCTCGAGCGAGCATTTCACCGCATTCTCGCTCGCCAGCAAAATCGCGCCCGCGGCATCGAAGCGCGTCGTCTTGCCCGCATCGCACGCCCGCGCCACCGCATAGACATAGGCGCGCGCGCTGTTCAGCGCGACATACATGTCGGCGACCTTGGCCTGCACCATCTGGAACGCGCCGATCGGCTGGCCGAACTGCTTGCGTTCGCGCACGTAAGGCAGCACCACGTCAAGACACGCCTGCATGATGCCGAGCGGCCCTGCGGCGAGCACCGCGCGTTCGTAATCCAGCCCGCTCATCAGCACGCCGACGCCGCCGTTCAGGGGGCCCATCACGTTCTCCTCCGGCACGAAGCAATCGTTGAACACCAGCTCCGCCGTGGGGCTCCCGCGCATTCCCATCTTCTGGATCTTCTGGCCGATCGAGAAGCCCGGCATGCCCTTTTCGATGATGAACGCGGTGATCCCGCCCGATCCCTCGCCGGTCTTGGCATAGACGATCAGCGTCTCGGCATAAGCCGAGTTTGTGATCCAGAATTTGGTGCCGTTGAGCCGGTAACCGCCCGCGACCGCATCGGCCTTGAGCTTCATCGACACGACATCCGAGCCTGCGCCGACTTCCGACATCGCCAGCGAGCCGACATGCTCGCCAGAGATCAGGCCGGGAAGATATTTCGCCTTCTGCTCCGCATTGCCCCAGCGGCGCAGCTGGTTGACGCACAGGTTGGAATGCGCGCCGTATGAAAGGCCCAGCGAGGCGCTGGCGCGGCTGACCTCTTCCATCGCGATGACATGCTCGAGATAGCCGAGGCCCAGGCCGCCATCGGCTTCGTCCACGGTAATGCCGTGCAGCCCGAGCTCGCCCATTTGCGGCCACAGATCGATCGGGAACCAGTCTTCGGCATCGATCTTCGCCGCGATCGGCGCAATTTTGTCAGTGGCGAAGCGCCGCGTGGTGTCGCGGATCATCTCGGCGGCTTCGCCCAAAGCGAAGTCGAAATCGGGCATCATGGACATGGCGGCATCCTCTCCTGGAGCTCTGATCGCACAGGTTCTAGGGCCGCAAGTCAACAAAGGAAAATTGATATTGAAAGGGGTTTATCCTAGACGCTGTCTATGATCGAACGCTATCTGCTGCGCTATTTCCTCGCCGTGGTCGAGCATGGCAATTTCACCCGCGCGGCGGAAAGCTGCAACGTCACCCAGCCGACGCTCTCGGTCGGCATCGCGCGGCTGGAGGAAAGCGTCGGCGCGCGGCTGTTCCACCGCTCCAATCGCCGGGTGGACCTGACGCCGACGGGGGCGCAATTTGCCGAGCATGCGCGGCGGATCGAGGCGCAGTTCAACCTGGCCGAGGCCGCGATGAAGCAGCACCGGCCCGAGGCGATCGTGCGGCTGGGCGTACTCTCCACGCTCCCCACCGCGATCATCGCCGCGATGGCCGCCGCGCTTGCCGAATTGGACGGCATCCGCACCGAGTTCGTCGAGGGCCGCGCGAGCGAGCTGACCGACCGGCTGGAGGCGGCGCGGATCGATCTGGCGATCACGATGGAGCCGCAGGGCCGGTTGCGCGCCGATTTCGAGCCGGTGGTGACCGAAGGCTACAGCCTTGCCCTGCCCGCCAGCCACCCGCTCGCCGAGCGCACCGCCATCGCTGCACCCGAGCTGGCGCGCGACGTGATGCTGGTCCGTCGCCATTGCGAGCTGCTCGCGGCGACCAGCCAGCATTTCACCGCGCGCGGCGTCCGCCCCTTCTTCGCCGCCCGCTCGCGCAACGACGACCGCATCCTGGCGCTGGTCGCTGCGGGCGTGGGCGTGACGGTGATGCCGGACTGCTTTGCTGCGCCGGGCGTGGCGCGGGTGCGGATGGAGGATTTCGCGCATGTGCGCACGCTGGGGCTGCTGGTGCGCGAGGCGGGGGTGGTGCTAGACGAGGTGGTGGAGCGGGTGCGCGGGGTTATAC
>LSHP01000052.1 GCA_001555775.1 Acidovorax delafieldii
ACCATGCAGCCCGGTGACCACACCCCAAATTACACCTCATTGACGGACGTGACCGCCGGTAATATCTATGCTTATCGGCTTAACCCCAATCATTCTCCTGGAACCTGTTTTTGAAGGACCGCCTTCGGCTGCGCCAGCCCCATATCTATATCTGGCACTGGGACTTACAGCCATTTTTGAGGCATTCGTCTTTTGGCTTTCAATAAAATTTGAAATTCAGAAATGGCGCGACCTACGAGCGCTCGATAAGGCTGAGCGGTCGGCAAAGAACAAGCGCTAAGCCTTCACGGCTTGCGAATTACCGCAACAACTCAATTCCCGAAAGCCTGCCAAATCTCTCCTGTTGCCACAGATCGAACTTACCTAAGTCCTTTCTTACGGCAGACATGACCAACAGCCGCAGAAAACTGCGACCTCCGGCTATTATTCCAATTTGGCCAACGGTCCGGCGATCACCCACGGACTCTTGCACCCTCAACCCAGCTTCTGAGCCACCAGCGCCTTCAAATCCGCCGAAGACCGTGCGCCGAAGTGCGAGATGATCTCGGCGGCGGCGATGGCGCCCATGCGCAGCGACGTTTCGACATCGCGGCCCTGCGCTTGGCCTGCCAGGAAACCGGCGGCGAACAGGTCGCCCGCGCCGGTGGTGTCGACGACCTTGTCGATCGGCTCGGCGGCGACGGCATAGCGCTGGCCCTCGTGGATCGCGATCGCGCCCTTTTCGCTGCGGGTCACGACCAGGGTCGGCAGCTTGGCCGAGACGGTGGCGACCGCCGCCTCGAAATCGTCGACCTCAGCGAGCGAGCAGATTTCGGCCTCGTTCGAGAACAGGATGTCGATCTGGCCGTTGCCCAGCAGATCGAGGAAATCGGCGCGGTGGCGGTCGATCACGAAGGCGTCGGACAGGGTGAAGGCGACCTTGCGGCCTGCCGAACGGGCGGCGTCGATCGCGGCGCGCATCGCGGCGCGGGGCTCTTCGGGGTCCCAGAGATAGCCTTCGAGATACAGCACCGCCGCTTCCTGGATCATCGCGGCGTCAAGCGCGCTCGCGGGCAGGAACTGCGAGGCACCGAGGAAGGTGTTCATCGTGCGCTGGCCGTCGGGCGTCACCAGGATCAGGCAGCGCGCGGTCGGCACGTCGCTTCCGGCGCGCACGGGCGTCGCGTAATCGATGCCGAGCGCGCGCACGTCATGCGCGAACACTTCGCCGAGCTGATCGTCGGCGACCTGGCCGATGAACGCGCACTTGCAACCCATCGCCGCCATGCCTGCGAGCGTGTTCGCCGCCGAACCGCCGCTGATTTCCTGCGCCGGGCCCATCGCCGCATAGAGCGAGGTCGCACGATCGGCGTCGATCAGCATCATGCCACCCTTGGTCAGGCCTTCCTTTGCCAGCAGCGCATCATCGGCGGGGGCCATCACGTCGACTATGGCATTGCCGATGGCGAGGACGTCGAAACGGGGGCTGGTCATGAAGGCTGTGCTTTCGATCTGGCGGAAAAACGGTTGCCGCGCGCCTATCGACTTGAAGCCAGCGGTTCAAGCCCGAATGCGGCGCGATTGACCGGGGGCGGGAATTGTCCGACACCGGCCATGATGCTGAACGCGTTTTTCAAGAGCCTGGGCCAGCTAGGCGACCGCGCGATCCTGGGCGCGCTGTTCTGGACGATTCTGTGTGCGGTGCTGATCTTCGTCGCTACCGGATGGGCGCTATGGCAGGGCCTCGCCTGGGTGATGGCGGAATATGGCGGGCCATTGTCCGGCTATGCCGCATGGACCGGCGTACTGGCGGCGGTGGCGACGATCATCGCCTTCTGGTTCTGGTGGCGCGTCGTGGCGATCGCGGTGCTGCAACTGTTCGCCGACCGCATCGTCATCGCGGTGGAGCGCAGGCATTACCCGCAAGCCGCCGCCAGCGCGCGCGACCTGCCGATCGGCCCTTCGATCGCGATGGCCTTACGCAGCCTCGGCCGCGCTCTGCTGTACAATGCGATCGCGCTGCCTTTTGCGCTCATCCTGCTGTTCACCGGAGTCGGCGCGCCGATGCTGTTCCTGGGCGTGAACGCGGTGCTGGTGGGACGCGATCTCGACGAGATGGTGGCCGCGCGGCACCCGCATCTGGCGCAAGAGCGCGCATCCCGGACCAGCCGTTTCGTGCTTGGGCTGATTGCCAACCTGCTGCTGCTCGTACCCTTGGTCAATCTGCTCGCGCCGATTATAGCCGCCGCGATGGCCACGCACCTCTTTCACCAGCGCGCGGCCGGGGGGAAGGTCTGATGCGTTATCCTGTCGTGCTGGCGCTCAGCGTCGGGCTGGCCGCCTGTGCCGCGCCACAAAAGGCGGTTGCACCGGTGCGTCCCACGCTCCCGGCGCGCAGCACGACCTTGCCGACCAAGGGGCTGGAGGCGGTGCTGGGCAAGGGGCAGCGCGATCTCGAGCGGATGTTCGGCACGCCCCGGCTCGACGTGCGCGAATTCGATGCGCGCAAGCTGCAATTCGTCGGCAATGCATGCGTGCTCGACGTGTTTCTCTATCCTGAAGGATCGGGCGGAACGCAGGTCGCGACCTATGTCGATGCGCGGCGCAAGGACGGCCAGTCGGTCGATCGCGCGGCGTGCGTGGACGCCTTGCGCAAATAGGCTATTCGGCGGGTTCCGACTGGGCAGCCGCTGGCGCTTCGGCTTCGGCGTCCTCGGCAGGCGCGTCCTTCACCGCCTTGCGATCGGTGAACCAGATCGCGAGGATGCTGAGCTCGTAGAGCAGGACCAGCGGGATCGCGAGCATCAGCTGCGAGACGACATCGGGTGGGGTCAGCACCGCCGCGACGATGAACGCGGCGACGATCATGTAGCGGCGCAGGCTGATCAGCTGTGCACGGCTGACGATGCCGGCGCGGTTGAGCAGCATCAGCAGCACCGGCAGCAGGAAGCTGATCCCGAAGGCGAGGATGAACTGCATGACCAGCGACAGATACGCATCGGTGCTGGGCAGCGCTTCGATCGAAAGTCCGCCCGCCTGTCCCTGGAATTTCAGGAAGAAATGGAAGGCCGTCGGCATCACGACATAATAGGCGAGCGCCGCGCCAGCGGTGAACAGCACTGGCGTCGCGAACAGGAAGGGCAGCAGCGCACGCTTTTCCTGCCGGTAGAGCCCGGGCGCGACGAACGCCCAGAGCTGGTTCATGATCACCGGGAACGACAGGCAGAACGCCGCGAAGATCGCCACTTTCACCTGCACGAAAAATGCCTCGTACAGTTTGGTATAGACGAGCTTGCCGCCGCCATCGCCAAAGGCTTCTTTCAGCGGCACGACAAGGAACGAGAAGATGTGCTCGGAAAAATAGAAGCAGATGCCAAACGAGACCAGCAGCGCGATGACGCAGCGGACCAGCCGCTGGCGCAGCTCGATCAGATGATCGAGCAAGGGCGCGCGCGAGGCGTCGATATCGTCATCGGTGGCGCTCACCTTTCGCCCTCGGTCACCGGTGTGGCGGGCGCAGGGATGGCCACAGGGGTTTCGGGCAGCGGTTCCATCGCCGGGGCCGGTTCGGATGCGGGCGCCGAAACCGGAGCCGCAGCGGGATTGGCGGCGGCATATTCGCGCATGATGCGCTCGTTATCCGCCTTCCACTTCTTTTCCATTTCCTCGAGTTCGACCTCGCGCACCATCGCGTCGATGCCACTGCGGAAATGGCGCGCCATGCCCTTGGCCTTGCCGATCACCTGCCCCACCTTGTAGAGCGCGCGCGGCAAGTCCTTCGGGCCGATCACCACGATCGCCACGATGACAATCATCAGCAATTCGGTCGATCCGATGTCCATCATGACATGGTCACGCCTTCATGCGGGCCGGTGCGACGGGTCGGCCCCAAAATCAACCAGGCTTGCGCTCTTCGGTCGTGGTCGTTGCCGTACCGTCGATGGTGCGCGCCGGAGTCGCCTCTATCTGCGCGACGGGGCGCTTGGGCTGAACCGGCTCGTCCTCGTCATCGGCCATGCCCTTCTTGAAGCTCTTGATGCCCTTGGCAACGTCACCCATGATCGAGGAAATGCGTCCGCCGCCAAACAGCAGGACGATGATGATCAGCACGATAACCCAGTGCATCAGGGAGAAGGATCCCATGGCAAATCTCCTGAAGGCCTCGGCGGCTATCTAGTCCCCCTCGCCCGGCTTTTCCAGCAATGAATCGGTTTCATCCGACGAATGGTCATCGCCTTCCTCGCCGTCGTCGGTGGCCAGCGCGCCTTCCAGCGCCAGATCGACCGGATCGAGCAGCCCGGCGGCCTTGAGGTCTTCCAGCCCCGGCAGATCGCGGCGGCTGGCGAGGCCGAAATGGGTGAGGAACGCAGGCGTCGTGGCGTAGATGAGCGGCCGTCCCGGCACCTCGCGGCGTCCGGCAGGGGCGACCCAGCCCTCTTCCATCAGCACGTCGAGCGTGCCCTTGCTGACCTGCACGCCGCGAATCGCCTCGATCTCGGCGCGGCTGACCGGCTCGTGATAGGCGATGATCGCCAGCGTCTCGGTCGCGGCGCGCGACAATTTGCGCGTCTGTTCGGTCTCGCGCCGCAGCAGCCAGGCGAGATCGGGCGCGGTCTGGAAATGCCAGCGCCCGCCGCGCTCCACCAGTTCGACCCCGCGGCCCGAATAGTCGCTGGCAAGCCGCTCGAGCGCGCCCGCAATATCGGCCTCCTCGCCGATCTGCGCGCGCAATTGCTCCGCCGTCTGCGGTTCGGTCGCCGCGAACAGCGCTGCTTCCACTGCCCGCACGATGGGATCGGGCGCGGTCATCCCGCCCGGCGCACCTGCAGCGGCGCGAAGGCCTCTTCCTGCGCCAGCTCGACCCGCCCCTGCCGCGCCAGTTCGAGCAATGCGAGAAAGGTCGAGGCCTTGGCCGAGCGCTTGAGCTGCGGATCGGCGGTCTCGGGCAGAAAGGCGCTGAGTTCGGTCCAGTCGAGCGCGGTGCCGAGCATGAAGGAGAGACGTGCCAGCGCATCTTCCAGCGTCATCACCTTGCGCGACTTGACCATGTGCACCACCGGCTCGCTGCGCTGCTTGACGCGGCCATAAGCGGCGAGCAGGTCGAATAGCGAGCAATCGTGGCGGGTGCGGGTAAGCAGCCGCAAGCCCTCGGCCTGGCCATGCACAAAGACATCGCGCCCCAGCCTGTCGCGCCCCAGCAGCCGCGCCGCCGCCTCGCGCATCGCCGAGAGCCGCTGGAGCCTGAGTTGCAGCCGCAGCGCCAGCTCTTCGGGCGAAGGTTCCACCTCGGGATCGCCGGGCAGCAGCAGCGCGGATTTGAGATAGGCGAGCCAGGCCGCCATGACGAGATAATCGGCGGCCAGTTCCAGCTTCAGGCTGGTCGCGCTCTCGATAAAACCGAGATACTGGTTGGTGAGTTCGAGGATCGAGATCTGGCGCAGATCGACCTTCTGCCGCCGCGCGAGATCGAGCAGCAGGTCGAGTGGGCCTTCCCAGCCGTCGACATCGATCAGCAGCGCCTCGGCCGCCGCGGTGGCTGGGGGCACGGGTTCGCGAAAGAAGATATAGTCGCCATCCGCCGGAGCGAGCGCCGATGGCGGCGCACCGGTGATGAGATCGGTCTCGTTCACGCCAGTGCCAGCAGCGCGTCGCGCCGGGCGATCAGCTCGGCCTGATGCGACCAGTCGGTTACCGGATTGATCGCCGCCCTGGCCCGATCGAGCCGTGCGCGCGACGCCTCCGAAATGTCGGGCAGCGCGTTCACGATGCCGATCATCTCGTCTATCCGCGCCCAGCAGTTGAGCGCGATATCGCAGCCCGCGTCGATCGCGCGCGCCGCGCGGTCGGGCACCTCGCCCGCAAGCGCCTTCATGTCGAGATCGTCGCTCAGCAGCAGACCGTCAAAGCCGATGCGCTTGCGGATGATGTTCTCGATGATCCACTCGGAATGCGTGGCGCACCGCTCCTTGTCCCAGGCCTCGAACAGGATATGGCCGGTCATGCCGATCTCGGCCTGGTTGAGCGCACGGAACGGGGCGATGTCCTGCTCGAGTTCGTCCTCGCTCGCGGTGACGCGCGGCAGTTCCATATGGCTGTCGACCATCGCGCGGCCGTGCCCCGGCATGTGCTTGATCGTGCCCAGCACGCCGCCGCGCTTCAGCCCGTCGAGCACCGCGCGGCCGAGTGCAGCCACGCGCAGCGGTTCCTGGCCCAGCGCGCGGTCGCCGATCGCGGGCGTGCCACCGGGAATCGCGACATCGAGCAGCGGCAGGCAGTCGACGGTGATGCCGACCTCGGCCAGATCGAGCGCCAGCGCCTCGGCATTGGCCCGCGCCGCCTCGATCGCGCTTGCCGGTGCAATGTCATAAAGCTTGTCGAAGGCACCGCCCGGCGGAAAGGCGAGCCATTCGGGCGGCTTCATGCGGGAGACGCGCCCGCCTTCCTGGTCGATCAGAATCGGCAGCCGGTCATCGCCGTGCAGATCGCGCAAACTATCGGTCAGCGCGCGGACCTGCGCGCGCGTGTCGATATTGCGCCCGAACAGGATATAGCCCGCAGGCTGGCTGTCCTTGAAAAAGGCGGCTTCGTCAGGCGACAGGCTGTGGCCGGCAAGGCCGAAGATAACGGGCTTCATGTGCCCCGGTTTACGACCGGACCGCTCGGGAAATCAACGCACGACGAGGCAGTTTTGCCCAGCTTTCTTCAGCTGGTCGCAAACCTGGTTCGCACTGGCGGGGGTGTCGAGCACCACGCTCAGCCGGAACACGGTGCCGCCATCGACCGTCGCCTGGACGATGCGCCGGTTGAGACCCGAGAGCACCTCGTGCCGCTGGGTCAGCTTGCCCCAGCCGTCGAGCGCGCTGGCCTCGTCGGTATAGGCACCCAGTTGCACCAGCGCGCTGCCCGCAGGCGGCGGCGCGCCAGCCGCATCGGCCAGCTGACCGGTCGGCTGCTCGCCCTGGCTGACCGCGAAGCTCGAATCGCCCGTGCCTTCGACCTTCTGTTCCTGACTGTCCTTGGGGCGCACCTTGTAGTCGCCCTCGGGCGCGGCGATCAGGCTGCCATCGCCTTCGGGCGCGCTGCCCGATCCGCCCAGCCAGTAGACCGCCGCGAGCACGATCGACAGCCCGACCAGGCCCATCAGGACAAATCCGAGAATCCGGGCGCCATTGCCGTCGTTCGAGGGCACGTCATCGACCGATTCCAGCCAGGGCAGCCGATCGTCGTCAGCATCCAGCCCCAATGGCTGGTCCCTCAGCTCGCCATCCATGCCATCATCCAGCCGGTTGCTCATCGATCCGCCCCATATTCGCACAAGTGCCTGGCCTCGGCGGGCGCGGCATCACATCTGCGTCGCCGCCTCCACCGCCATCAGACCCAGGCCGTTGGCGATGACTTGCCCGATATTCGCCGCCATGAAAAGCCTTGCGCCACTGGTCGCAGGATCATGCGCCAGAACGATACGCTTGTCGGTGCGATCATTGCCCAGATTGAAGAACGCATGGAAGGCCGCTGCCAGATCGCCGAGATAGAAGGCGATACGGTGCGGCTCGCGGTTGAGCGCTGCAGCTTCGACGATGCGCGGGAATTGCGCCGCGAGCGCGACCAGCGCCTGCTCTTCGGTGCCCAGGCTTTCGAGATGATCGGCAGAGGGCGCAAGCCCCTCGCCTGCGGCCTTGCGCAGGATCGAATGGATGCGCGCATGCGCGTACTGCACATAGAAGACCGGATTGTCCTTCGAGGCCTCGACCACCTTTTCGAAGTCGAATTCCATCTGCGCATCGGCCTTGCGGGTCAGCATGGTGAAGCGCACGACATCCTTGCCGACCTCGTTCACGACATCGGCGAGGGTCACGAAATTGCCCGCGCGCTTGGACATCTTGAGCGGCTCGCCGCCGCGCATCAGCTTGACCATCTGGACGAGCTTCACATCGAAGCGCGCCGCATTATCGGTCAGCGCCGCGACCGCCGCCTTGATCCGCTTGACCGTGCCGGCATGGTCCGCGCCCCAGATGTCGATCAGCTCGTCGGCATCCTGCAGCTTCTGGAAATGATAAGCGAGGTCCGCGCCGAAATAGGTCCAGCTGCCGTTCGACTTGCGGATCGGGCGATCCTGATCGTCGCCGAACGCGGTCGAGCGGAACAGCGGCAGCTCGACCGGCTCCCAGTCCTCGGCCACCTTGCCCTTGGGCGCTTCGAGCACGCCGTCATAGACCAGGCCCTTGTCGCGCAGCACGGCTTCGGCCGCCTCGGGCTTGCCCGCCGCCTGCAGATCGGCTTCGGACGCGAACACGTCGTGATGGATGCCGAGCAGCGCGAGATCGGCGCGGATCATGTCCATCATCGCGGCGACCGCGCGCTTGCGGAAAGGCACGAGCCATTCGCTCTCGGGCGCATTGGCCTGCACATCACCGAGCTCGGCGGCGAGTTCCTTGGCCAGCGGCACCAGATAGTCGCCCGGATACAGGCCTTCGGGCATCTCGCCGCTTTCTAGCCCCAGCGCCTCGCGATAGCGCCAATGCACCGAGCGCGCGAGTACATCGACCTGGCCGCCGGCATCATTGATATAATATTCGCGGATCACCTTGTGGCCCGAATATTCGAGCAGGGTTGCGAGCGCGTCGCCGACCACCGCGCCGCGGCAATGGCCCATATGCATCGGACCCGTCGGGTTCGCCGAGACATATTCGACATTCACCGTCTTGCCCGCGCCGAGCTGCGAACGGCCATAATCCGCACCCAGCGCCGCAATGGCATGGAGTTCGTCCGCCCAGACCGAGGGCGCAAGGCGCAGGTTGAGGAAGCCGGGCCCCGCGATCTCGACCCCGGTTACCGCCTCGATCTTGCGCAGCTCCGCCGCCAGCGCCTCGGCCAGCGCACGCGGATTGGTGCCCGCGGGTTTGGCGAGCACCATCGCGGCGTTGGTGGCAAGGTCGCCATGCGCCGCATCGCGCGGCGGCTCGACGGTCACGGCTGAGCGATTCAGCCCCGCGGGGAGCGTACCGGCGGCTTCCAGCGCGTCGAGCGCTTCATGCAGATGCTGGGTGAAACGGGTGTAGAGTGTCATGGTGTTGGCCTTGTCATCCAAACTCCTCGCCCCTTCAGGGGAGAGGACAACGAGACTTGGCCTGCTTGCAGGCCTAGTCACAGTCGGAGAGGGGCAAGAGCGAACCGCCAACGCGGCTCCCCTCTCCAACACGGCCTAGGTCAGCAAGCTGACAAGGCCATGTATCCTCTCCCCTGAAGGAGAGAGGACTGCGTGAACTTCATCGGGTCGCGTTATATTGCAGCTGTTCCTGGGTCAGCTGAAAGCCGATCAGCAGTTCGAAACTGGTGCGCTGCAACGCGGTGCGCACCTCGGGGATCGACAGCGGATCGATCGCCGCATCGGGGTCGCCCGACTTGCGGCGGCGGGTGATGCGTTCGCGAATATCCTCGGGCAGCGTCGCTGCCGCCTTGTTGATATAGCCCGCACCGCTCGCCTGGGCCTGCGCGCGATATTCGCCATCGGCGAAATTGAGCGTCACCGAACCCAGCCTTTTGGCGACCACGGTGTTGCCGCCGCGCATGATGGTCGAGAAATAGGGCAGCGTCACCGTCCGTGCGCCCCGGTTGTCGCTGCGCCGCGCCAGCACGTCGAACGTGGCGGTCGCATAGATTTCCGCGCCGGTCTCGTCACAGGCCGGACGCACATTGGTGATGGTGGCAACGACGTCGATCGCAGCGGCATCGCGGCTGCTCGGCGGATTGAACACGGTTACGTCGCCGGTATGTTCGGGGATCGCGGTATTGGGGCAGGCCGATAGCGAGGACGTAACGCCCACGCCCGTATCCACCACCAGCTGGTTCTTTTCGGCGCAGCCCGCAAGACCGAGCAGCGCAAGCCCCGCCCCCATGATGGCGATCGACGGTTTGATGGGCAGATTGGGCATATGCAAACAGAAATCCTTCGAGGCCACAGTGCATCGCTCCTTATCTGCCGACGCCGCCCGGCGCAACGGCCAGATTTGGCGCATCTGCCCGGCGCAATATGGGCAGGCTTGCCGGGACAGGCTTCCCACCAGCCCCCGCTTCGCCTAAGAGTCCTGACGAACTACGAAAGCCTTTCTGAACATGAGCGAAACCGCCAAGCCTCCGCTTCTCGTCAAGATCGCATCGCCGCGCGGCTTTTGCGCAGGGGTTGATCGCGCCATCGAGATCGTGGAACTGTCGCTGCACAAATATGGCGCGCCGGTCTATGTCCGGCACGAGATCGTGCACAACAAGTTCGTCGTCGACAGCCTGAAGGCCAAGGGCGCAGTGTTTGTCGAGGAACTGGACGAGGTGCCCGATGGCGTGCCCGTCGTCTTTTCCGCGCACGGCGTGCCCAAGGCGGTGCCGCACAAGGCGGCCGAGCGCGGGCTCAACTATCTCGACGCGACCTGCCCGCTGGTCTCCAAGGTCCACCGCCAGGCCGAGCGCCAGGTCGAGGCAGGACGCCACATCATCTTTGTCGGCCACAAGGGCCATCCCGAGGTGGTCGGCACCTTCGGCCAGGTCGAGCCGGGCCACATGAGTCTGGTCGAAACGGTCGAGGATGTCGCCAAGCTGGCGTTCGAGGATGACACCAAATTGTCCTTCCTCACCCAGACCACGCTGTCGGTCGACGATACGGCCGAGATCATCGCCGCGCTGAAGGAGCGCTATCCGGCGATCAAGGGCCCCAAGGCAGAGGACATCTGCTACGCCACCAGCAACCGCCAGGCTGCGGTCAAGGTGATGGCCGATGATTGCGATCTGGTGCTGGTGATCGGCGCGCCGAACAGCTCCAACTCGCTGCGTCTGGTCGAGGTTGCCGAGCGCGAAGGTACCCGCGCCAAGCTGATCCAGCGCGCGGTCGAGATCGAACTGCGCTGGTTCGAGGGCGTCAAGACGCTGGGTCTCACCGCCGGGGCGAGCGCACCGGAAATCCTGGTGCGCGAGGTCGTGGACATGCTGGGCCGCCATTTCGACGTCTCCGAAGAGCGGGTCAAGACGGTGGACGAGCGCATCACCTTCAAGCTGCCGCGCGCGCTGGCCAGTGAGGCCGATGCTGCCTGATGGCTGTCTATACGCATGTCAGCGCCGAGATGATGGCGCGGTTTCTGGACGACTATGACACCGGCGAGCTGATCAGCTTCAAGGGCATTGCCGAGGGCGTCGAGAACAGCAATTTCCTGGTCGAGACGCGCGGTGGCAAGGATGGCCACCGCTTCATCCTGACGCTTTACGAAAAGCGCGTCGCGCCGGAGGACCTGCCGTTCTTCATGGCATTGCTCGACCATCTGGCCGCGCGCGGCTGCCGCGTGCCGCGCGCGATTGCCGATCGGAGCGGCGTGCAGATCCGCGAGCTTGCCGGACGGCCCGCCTGCCTGATCGAGTTTCTCGAAGGCATATCGCTGACCGCCCCCAGCCCGGCCCAGGCATATGCGGCGGGCGAGGCGCTGGCGAAGATGCACCATGCGGTCGCGGACTTCCGCGGCGCGCGGGCCAACAGCATGGGGCTTGCCAGTTGGCACGATCTGGCAGGCAGATGTGCAGGGCAGTGGCAGCAGATCGATCCGGCGCTGGAGGGCCTGGTGGAGAGCGAGCTGGCCTTTCTCTCCACACATTGGCCGCATGACCTGCCGCAATCGGTGATCCACGCCGATCTGTTCCCCGACAATGTGCTGATGCTGGGCGATCGTGTTTCCGGGCTGATCGATTTCTATTTCTCGTGCCGCGATGCGCGCGCCTATGACCTTGCAGTGACGCACAGCGCCTGGTGCTTCTCGCCCGATGGCCGCAGCTTCGAATCGGCCGTATCGGATGCGCTCTTGCAGGGATATCACGCCAATCTGACGCTGAATCCCGAGGAAATACAGGCGCTTCCCATATTGGCACGCGGATCGGCGCTCCGCTTCACGCTGAGCCGCGCTTATGACTGGATTAATACGCCGCCCGATGCTTTGGTGACGCGCAAGGATCCGATGGCCTTTGCCCGGCGGCTGACATTCTATGCGGACCCGGCGCATGCGGGGCTGTTCGGCTGACCGGTCCATCGGTCTGGGGCATGGATAGAGCAGAGATGAAGACGGTCGAGATTTACACTGATGGCGCGTGCAAGGGCAATCCCGGCCCCGGCGGCTGGGGCGCGATCATCCGCTATGGACGCCACGAAAAGGAACTGTCGGGCGGCGAGCGCGACACGACCAACAACCGCATGGAGATGATGGCGGCGATCCGCGCGCTCGATACGCTGATCGAGCCCTGCCATGTGCTGCTCTATACCGACAGCAGCTATGTGAAGGACGGCATCACCAAATGGGTCGATGGCTGGAAGCGCAACGGCTGGCAGACCGCCTCGAAAAAGCCGGTGCGCAACGCCGATCTATGGCACGAACTGATCGGCGCAGTCGCCCGCCACACGGTCGAATGGCACTGGGTCAAGGGCCATGCCGGCCATCCCGAAAACGAACGCGCCGACCGGCTGGCGAGCGACGCGGCCGAAGCGATCATGCGGAGCTGACGCGCGCTTTCAGCGCCCGAATTCGGGCCTGCCCATCGCGCGGCCGTAAAGCGCGGCATAGCGATCCAGCATCAGGCGCTCGTCGAACTCGGCCTCGGCTTTCGCGCGATTGGCGTTGCCGAGCGCGGTGCGCAGCGCCGGGTCTTCGGCCAGGCGTCGCAGGTTGTCGATCAGCCCCGCTTCGCTACCCGGCTCGCCGAGCAGCATCGCATTGTCGGGCGCGACCATATGCGCGACATCGCCGACCATGGGCGCGGCCACCGGCAGCCCCGCCGCCATGGCCTCCATCACCGAGATCGGCTGTTGCTCGCTGTCTGACGATAGCGCGAAGATATCGAACAGGCCGACATAGCGCGCGGGGTTCTTGAGGAAGCCGGGCATCAGCAGCCGGTCGGCGATGCCGAGACGCGCGGCCTCCGCCTCGATCGCCGCGCGCTCGGGTCCCTCGCCGACGATCACCAGCCGCACCGGCCGATCGAGCGCGGCGACCGCGCGAACCAGCCGCGGCAGGTTCTTGACCGCGCGCAGCCCCGCCAATGTGCCGATCACGATCTCGCCATCGCGGCGCTGGAAGCCGGGGATCGCGCCCTTTTGCGGGCGTTTGGCATAGGCTGAGACATCGATGCCGTTGGAGATGCGACGCACCCGGCTGTCGGGCTGCTTCCACACCTTGAGCGCAATCTGCTCCAGCGTGTGCGAAGGCACGACCAGCGCATCAGTGCGCGCCAAGGCCACCATGCGGAACCAGTTGCGCTTGAGCTTGAGCTTGACCGCCTCGTCCTGGTTGAACCCGTCCTCATGGTGGATGACCGGGGGCAGCGGCGTGATCGAGTTGAAGATGGTGCGCGCCATCACGCCGTCCATCGCGCCCCAGTTATAGCTCAGGATCAGGTCGAAATTGGCGAAATAGTCGGCGAACTTCCGGTAGCGCGCGAGGTTCGGCTTGCCCGCCAGCGACGGCGCGTTGTTCGGAAAATCGGCACGGATGCCGGGCGCGATCGCCGCGCGCGCGCCGAGCGCATCGGGCACGGCAGTGAGGATCGTGTGCTGCGCTGCCTGGCCGAAATGGTTCATCAGGCGCACCGCCCGCGCCTCCTTGCCGCCAAGGTCGAAGGTGCTGTGCAGGTGCAGGATGCGCGCGGGCCGCGTGTTCGACTTCATGGTTTCAGGGCTATAGCCGGTCAGGCCTGGGTCGCAAGCGCCGCCGCATCGACTTTTGCCAGCATCCGGTCGATCGCCTGCGCCACCTCGGGCTCTTCAAGCGAAGGCGCATGGCCCTTGTTGGCGATCGTGAGCAGTTCGCCATGCGGTAGCATGGTCAGCATCCGCTCGGCCGTGGCTTGCGCGAACACATCGGACAATGCGCCGCGCACGATCAGCACTTGCGCCGGAGCGAGCCCTGTCAACGCGGGCCACAGATCGACCCCCGCCTCGCCGCCGGGCACCGCGAAGGGTTCGGCGATCTTCATGTCATAATCGTAGACGATGCGCCCGCCGGGACCGATCTTCATCGTCTTCTTGGCCATGTCGAGCCATTCGCTGACGCCATAGCCGGGGAAGACCGAACCTTGACCTTCGGACAAGGCTCGTGCGGCATGCATCCAGGTAGGGAAGGATCGGCCCTGCCCGACATAGTCGCGGATGCGCGCCAGCCCCTCGGCCTCGAGCTGCGGCCCGACATCGTTCAAGAGCGCGCCGACCACCCGGCCCGGCCGGGTCGAGGCGAGCAGCATGGTGATGAGCCCGCCGAGCGACGTGCCAAAGGCGACGAAGCGCTCGATCGCCTGCTCGCGCAGCAGCGCCTCCATGTCCTGGACATAGGTGAGCGGCACATAGCTCATCGGATCCTTGGCATAGGCGCTGTCGCCGCGCCCGCGCAGATCGACGCAGATCACGCGCCACTGGCCCGCCAGCCGCTCGGCGACCTTCTCGAAATCGCGCGCATTGCGGGTCAGGCCTGGAATGCAGATGATCGGCGGGCGATGCGCATGCTCGGGCGCTGCCGGATAATCGCGGAAATGCAGCCGCAAGCCGTCGTTCGACCACCAGAACCCGTCGCTATAGCTCCGATTGTCGCTCGCCATGGTTGCGCAGGCTCCCTTCACCCCCCACTATCGCCCGATGACCGCAGAACCGCAAGCCACATCGCCCTATCCGCAAGCCTACCGCGCCGACCCCGCCATCCTGACGATCGCCGATGCGATCGCGCATCCGGTCAAGGCGGCGAACTTCCCTGAAGCCACGCTCCGCTTCCGCAATGATCGGCACGCCGCGAGCGTGGGGTTGGAGACGCTCGACGACAAACGCTGGGTCCACCATTTCGGGCGGTTCAACCCGCTGCCGGGCAACCTGCCTCAGCCGCTGGCGCTGGCCTATCACGGGCACCAGTTCCGCGTGTACAATCCGCAGATCGGCGACGGGCGCGGCTTCCTGTTCGCGCAGATGCGCGACGGCAAGGACCGGCTACTCGACCTCGGCACCAAGGGTTCGGGCCAGACCCCCTTCAGCCGCGATGGCGATGGGCGGCTGACGCTGAAAGGCGCGGTACGCGAGATCCTGGCGACCGAGATGCTCGAAGCGCTCGGCGTTAACACCAGCAAGACCTTCTCGGTCATCGAGACCGGCGAGAGCCTGTGGCGCGGCGACGAACCCTCCCCCACCCGCTCGGCGGTGCTGGTGCGGCTGAGCCACAGCCATATCCGCTTCGGCACCTTCCAGCGCATCGCCTTTGAGGATGACGAGGCGAAGATGCGCCGCGTCGTGCGCTATGTCCTCGATACGCTCTATGGCGGCCAGACGGAGGAGAACGAGGCGGCGCTGCTGCTGAACCTCGCGGTCGAGCGGATGGCCGATCTGGCGGCGAGCTATATGGTCGCAGGGTTCGTGCACGGGGTGCTCAACACCGACAATATGAACATCACCGGCGAGAGCTTCGATTACGGCCCATGGCGGTTCGCGCCCAAATGGGACCCGGGCTTTACCGCCGCCTATTTCGACCATTCGGGCCTCTATGCCTTTGCCCGCCAGCCCGAGGCGATTCACTGGAATCTCGGCCAGCTGGCGGTCGCGCTGCGGCTGATCAGCGAGGCTCCGCCGCTGATCGCCGCGCTCGAACGGTTCGGACCGCTCTATCAGCAGGCGCTGGCGCGGCGCTTCTGCTGGCGGCTGGGCGTCGTGCCGCAAGGAGTGGAGCAGGACCGCGTGCTGATCGCCGCCGCCGAAGCGCTGATGCTGAAAGGCGGCGTCGGCATTGACGATTTCTTCTTTGCCTGGATGGGCGATGCGGCGCCCAAATGCCCGGCGGCGCTGATCGGCGAGCCGGGCGAGACCTTGTGGGCGGATTTCGGCGCGGTGAAGGCGGGCTATGCCCCGGCGCGCGACCGGTCGCACCCTTATTGGCAGGGCGATGCGCCGCAATCGATGCTCATCGATGAAGTTGAGGGCATCTGGGCGGCCATTGCCGAGCGCGATGATTGGGAACCGCTATACGCCAAGGTCGAGGCGGTGCGCGCAATGGGTGAGGCTTTGGCGGGCTGACACGGGGGTTCTTCAAACGTCATCCTGAACTTGTTTCAGGATGCATCGCGCCGCAAAAGCCGAAGCCGCGTGACGAAAGATGGACCCTGAAACGAGCCTGTCCTGAGCGAAGTCGAAGGGTTCAGAGTGACGGGATGAGGTTACAGCTGCGCCTTCACCCCAACCACACCGTCGCGGCGTGGATCGTCAGGCCCACCAGCCCGCCGACCAAAGTCCCGTTGATGCGGATGAACTGCAAATCCTTGCCGACCGCATTCTCGACCCGCCCGGTAATCGTCTGCGCGTCCCAGCGGCGAACCGTTTCCGACACCAGCCGCACGATCTGGTCGCCATAGCGGTTGGCGATGCCCACCAGCGTCCTGCGGGCGAAGCGGTTGATCTGCGTCTGCATGCGCGCATCGTTGATCAGCGATTCGCCGATCTGCTTCAGGCCATCGCCGAACTGGCCCGAAAGCGCATTGTCGGGATCGCGTGCAGCGCGGAGCAGCGCGGCGCGGCTGCGCTCCCACAGCCCGTCGAGCCAGCGCGCCATCGCCGGGTTGGCGAGCATCTCGGCCTTGATGCCACGCACCTTGTCCTGCATCTCGGGGTCGTGGAGCAGGCGATAGGCGAGCGTCTCCAGCCCCTCCTCCACCTTGTGGCGCAGCGGATGGTCGACATCCTCCGCCATGTCGAACAGCAAATTGTGCAGGCCATCGATGATGCCGGTGGCGAGCCGCTCGTCGAGCCCGGTCCAGCGCATGATCGAATTGGCGCGCGATCGCACCATGTCCTTGAGCAGCTCCTCGTTGGCGAAAAGCGTGCGCTGGGTCCATTTGACGATGCCGTCCATCAGCGGCAGGTGGCGGTTGTCGGCGATCGCGGCGCTGAGAATCTGACCGAGCAGCGGCGCGACGTCGAGCTTTTCGAGCTGGACCTTCAGCGCTTCCTTGGCGTTTCCGCCGAGCCGGTCCTGGTCGAGCGATTCGAGCACATCGGCGACCATGTTCGATGCGCCGAGCCGTAGCCGCCCCTCGCCCCCGGTGGGCTGCACCAGAAAGCGCCCCGCCGCTGCGGCGACATTCATGCCGCGCATCCGCCGCGCGACCACCAGAGGCGTCAGGAAGTTGCTGCGCAGGAACTGCGCCATCGTGTCGCCGATCCGGTCCTTGTTGCGCGGGATGATCGCGGTGTGCGGGATCGGCAGGCCCAGCGGATGGCGGAACAGCGCGGTGACCGCGAACCAGTCGGCCAGTCCGCCAACCATCGCCGCTTCGGCAAAGGCGCGCACATAGCCCCAGCGGTCATCGACATGCCCCTCGGCCCAGTGCGTCGCGAGGAACACGCCCGCCATCACCACCAGCATGCCGGTAGCAATGGCCCGCATGCGCCAGGCCGGATCGGTCTGGCGAAGCGCAGGCACTGGCTGCATTCTCAGATCCGGACCACTCACTCGGCCGGCTGGACCTCTGGCGTGTCGTGGCGGTTATCGCCCGGCTTGTAGGTGAGCAGCCGGTTGCGCAGCCACGGCCCGACGCGCTTTTCGACGCCATCGGCCAGGCTGAAGCCTGCCGGCACAATCACCAGCGTCAGCAGCGTCGAGACGATCAATCCGCCGATCACCACCGTACCCATCGGGGCACGCCATGCACCGTCGCCCGAGAGCGACAGCGCAGTCGGGATCATGCCGAACACCATCGCGACCGTGGTCATGATGATCGGCTGCGCGCGCTTGTGCCCGGCATCCATGATAGCCTCGTGCTTCGGCACGCCCCGATGCATTTCCTCGATCGCGAAATCGATCAGCAGGATCGAATTCTTCGACACGATTCCGAGCAGCATCAGCACCCCGATGAGCACCGGCATCGACACCGGCTGCCCGACAACCCAGACCAGGAATATTCCACCCAGCGGCGCAAGCGCCAGAGAGCCCATGTTGACCAGCGGCGACATCAGCCGCTTGTAGAGCAGCACCAGCACCGCAAAAACGAGCAGCACGCCCGAGACCAGAGCGATGATGAAGTTGAGGATCAGTTCCGCCTGCCATTCCTGCTCGCCAAAGGGCTTGTTGCTTACCCCGGTCGGCAGGTTCTTCATGATCGGCAGGTTGTTGATCTTCTCCATTGCCTGGCTGGTCACGACGCCCTGGGCAAGATCTGCGCCGACGAACACGCGGCGCTCCTGATTGTAGCGCTGGATTGTGGTCGGGCCCGAACCGAACGAGATGTCGGCGACACGGCTGAGCGGCACGGACCCGCCAGCAGCGGTCTGCACCGGCAGGTTCTGTATGGTCTCGAAATCGTAGCGCGATTCCTTTGGCAGGACGACGCGGATCTGGATCTGACGATCAGACAGCGAGAATTTCGCTGCATTCTGCTCGATCTCGCCCAGCGTCGCAATCCGGATGGCCTGACTGAGTGCGGCCGTGGTGATGCCCAGCTGCGCCGCCAGGTCGGCGCGCGGCTTCACGATGATTTCAGGCCTGCGCATGTCGGCGTTGACACGCGGTCCGGTTACCTCTTTCAGCCCTTTCATCTGTTCGACAAGCGTAGCTGCCGCGCTATCCAGCTTGTCGGGGTCAGAGCCAGTAAGCATGATCGAGATATCACGATTGGTGCCGCCACCACCCGATTGCGATGCGAAGGTCACCCGCGCGTCGGGAATGGCCTGAAGCGTCGGGGCCAGATCTCGTTCGAACTCAAACGACTTCTTCTTGCGATCCTTCTTGAGCGTGACGAAGATGGTGCCATTGCCCTCGCGAATGCGGATCAGTGCGCGCTCGACTTCGGGCTGCTTGTACATGATCGCGGCGACCTTGTCGGCCACCACCTCGGTCTGCTCCAGCGTCGTGCCGGGCACCATCTCAATCTGGATACGGCTGTTATCCTCGTTGATCGTCGGCTGGAACTGAGCCGGCGTAATCATGAAGAGGACAACGGTGAGCACAAAGGCAAGCATGCCGATTCCCATCATCCAGACGCGATGATCAAGGAACAACGCGACCAGCTTGCGGCCTAGGCTGGGATTGGGTCCCCTAAAGGCCTTGGCCCGGCTCTGGTCGAGCGAGAAGCCCAGAACCTTCATGTACATGTCCATCAGGCGGCCCTCGCCGTGCGAGGCGTGGCCCTTCGCTTCCAGAAAATAGGCCGCGATCATCGGCGTGATCATGCGCGCGACAGCAAGGCTCATCAGCACCGAAACGACGATGGTGAAGCCGAAATTCTTGAAGAACTGGCCCGAAATACCAGGCATCAGGCCCACGGGCAGGAACACTGCGACGATACAGAACGATGTCGCGACCACCGCCAGGCCGATCTCGTCCGCCGCGTCGATCGATGCCTGATAGGCCGATTTGCCCATGCGCATGTGCCGGACGATATTCTCGATCTCCACGATCGCGTCGTCGACGAGCACGCCCGCGACCAGGCCGAGCGCGAGCAGCGACAGGAAATTCAGGTTGAAGCCGAGCAGATCCATGAACCAGAATGTTGGGATCGCCGATAGCGGAATGGCAATCGCCGAAATGATCGTCGCACGCCAGTCGCGCAGGAAGAAAAACACCACGACCACCGCCAGCACCGCGCCTTCGACCATCGCCGAGATCGAGCTTTCGTACTGACCCTCGGTGTATTCGACACTGGTGCCGAGCGGGATGAACTCGATTCCAGGATTCTCCTTCTTGAGCTCGTCCATCGCCTTGAGAGCTTCGTAATAGACGGTCACGTCCGAAGCTCCCTTGGACCGCGTCATGGCAAAGTTCACGACCTCCTTGTCGCGCACCTTGCTGATCGAGGTCGGCTCGCCATAGCCGTCAGTGACGGTCGCGATATCGGTGAGCTTTACGGTGCGCCCGTTGCCGAGCGGCACCTGGGTCTGCGACAGGTCGAAAGCAGTATCGGCATTGCCGAGCACGCGGAGCGACTGCTTGGTGCCACCAATATCTGCACGGCCACCGGCAGCATCGATATTGATCTGGCGCAGCGCGTTGTTGACCTGCGAGGCCGTAACACCCAGCGACTGCATCTTCTGCGGGTCCAGCACCACGCGGATTTCTCGGTTGACCCCGCCAAAGCGGTCGATTTCGGCCATCCCGTCGATCGCGAGCAATCGCTTGGTCACCGTATCATCGACGAACCAGCTCAGCTGCTCGATCGTCATGTCGTCGGCTTCGACCGCATAATAGGCGATTGGCTCGCCAGTAGCGTCGACCTTGGTCACCGATGGCTCCAGAATGCCCTCGGGCAAGCTGCCGCGGATCTGGTCGACCGAATTTTTGACCTCGTTCACCGCTTCGATGACATCCGTGCCGATCTCGAATTCGACAAAGGTGCTCGACGAGCCTTCGCTGGCGGTCGAGCTGATATTCTTAACACCATTGATCGACCGAACGGCGGATTCGATACGCTGGGTGATCTGGTTCTCGATCTCGGTCGGGGCTGCGCCGGGCTGCGAGATGACGACCTGCACCGCCGGGAAGTCAATGTCCGGATTGTTCACCACATCCATGCGCATGAAGCTGAGGATGCCGGCGAACAGCAGGCCGGTGAAGAAGACGAGCGGGATGATCGGATTGCGGATCGACCAGGCCGACATGTTCCGGAAGTTCATCGCTTTTTCCTCGTCCCGCCGGGCGCTGCGCCCGGTCCAGCTACGTTATCCCAATACGGCCAGATGCAGGCCCCATGCAACCCGTGCGGCCCGGCAGGAACGCCACCGGGCAGCCCCTCTCGACCAACGCACGCACCCTTTCGACAACCGGCAGCGGCAAGGGCCGCGCGCCGTACCCGCCAGGTCAGCCGCGCTTGCCCTGCATCTGCGGGCGCACCGTCTCGCCGGGATTGAGGAAGCCGCCTGCATAGAGCACGACGCGTTCCTTGCCGCTGATGCCCGTCGCGATCGCGATGCCGCGCGGCGTCACGGTGCCGGTGGTCACGTTGCGCCGCTCGACCTTGTTGTCCTTGTTCACGACATAGACATAGCTGCCCTTGTCGTCGCTGAGCACGGCGGATTCAGGCAGCACGGGGGCCTGGCTCGATCCGCTGATCACCGCAGCGCTGGCAAAACCGCCCGGACGCAGCGCCTTGTCATAGCCGAGCGCGATGCGCGCAATGCCCTGACGTGAGGTCTCGTTGATGATCGGCGCGACTTGCCAAACCCGGCCGCTGAAGGTCCGGTCGGTGCCGACCGGGCGCACATCGGCGCGCACGCCGACGCTGAGCGCGGCAAGATCGGCCTCGCCCATCTGCGCGCGCAGCTCCATCTCGCCGCCAGCAGCCATGCGGAACAGAACGCCGCTGCCGCCGCCGACCACCTGACCGGGTTCGACATTGCGCTCGAGCACCAGGCCCGATTCGGGCGCGCGGATGCTCAGGCGGCCATTGCGCGCCTGCGCCTCGCGCAGCTGAGCCTTGGCCACCTCGACGCGCGCCACCGCAGCATCGCGCGTCGCGCGTCGGCGATCAACATCGGCCTTGGAGATGAATCCGCGACCCACCAGCTGCAGCGCACGGTCGAGCTCGTTCTGCGCGAGCACCGCATCGGCCTGGCTGACCTCGATCTGCGCCGCCAGCGAGCGGGCCTGCTGGGTCTGGACATCCTGATCGATGACCGCGAGCACTTGGCCCGTGCGCACCCAGTCGCCCGGCTGCACCAGCACGCGGATCACCTGGCCGCCTTCGCCTGCGATGCCGATCGGCATTTCACGCCGTGCAGCCAGCGTTCCTGTGGCGTTGATGACGCGCTCGACCGATCCCGATCCGGGAACGATCACGGTCACTGCCGGTGCCTGCGATTCGCTCTCGCCCGCGCCGGCCTTCGCGCCCTCGCCTGCAGCCGTCTCGGGCTTGCCGCCGAAGAAATACACCCCCGCCGCCACCAACAAGGCGAGGACAACTATGGCAACGATGATGTTGCGACGCCGCCCCGAACGGGCCTCGACGTCACCTTCCGATCCATAAAGATCTTCGCTGCGTGCGGTGATGGTGTCGCCGCCAAAGCTGCTTTCGTAATTCATTGCCCGATCCGTCCAAACCTCGTGGCTCTCCGCAACAGTCCGCATCGATCGACGCGCGACCGATCTTGCGATCTTCGGAGACCATGCCCCCCGGAAACGCCCATGCGCTCGGGAAACGTCATGGCACTGTGTTATCCAATTAAGTCACCACGCGCAAGCCATAATGCTGCGCTGCACGCGGCGCGCTTTAGAACCTGTCAGGCAAGATGGCAATTGTTGGAGGTTAATGCTCGCAGCAAAAAGGGCACCGGAGCCATGCACCGGTGCCCTTTGTGGATGGATAAGCCCCGCTTTGCGGGCGGTGGGCTGTTAGCGTGCGCGACCGCGCTGCACCAGGTTGACGATCGCCAGCAGGACGACCGCACCCAGGAACGAGGTCAGCAGGGTCAGCGGATCAAATGCGTCCGCGCGCAGGCTGCCGCCGCCGATCAGTCCGCCGAACAGGAACCGGCCCAGAACCGAACCGATACAGCCGACCACCACGTTCCAGAAAATGCCCATCTGCGCGTCGCGGTTCATCACCTTGCTGGCCAGCCAGCCCATGATGCCGCCCATGATCAGCGCCAGAATCAAACCCATGTCTTCCTCCTGTTTTGTCCCGATGCCGCGGCCCGGGAAAAACGGGGTCGGTCATCCTGGCTGGGTTACGGCAGAGCGACGGAACGGTTCCCCGCCACGACGAACGAATGCCGGGAACAGCAAGGATTTTACAGGCTGAGCGGATGGGGCAGATCGAGTGCAATGCCGTTCACCCGGGCCACCTCGAGCGCCCAGACATGCACCTTGTCGATCTCGTCGCCATAGGCGCGGCGGGCAAAATCCTGCTCGGCCGCGCGATCTTCGGCGCTGAATGCCTGGCCGAACTTGGAATGGCTGGTGAGCGCAGGGTTGGCGAGCATCGCCTGTTCCAGCGCAGGGGAGAGTTCGAGGCCGAAATGGCGTGTCAGCGCCCTGAGATGCTCGGGCTTGGCAGCGGTCAGCGTTTCGCTGTCGAGCGTCGCCACCCGCGCGGGGCCCAGCGCGCGCGCAATCTGCCCGAACTGGCGATGCTGCACGAGCCAGCCGACCGCCGCGACCTGCAGATCGCTCTGACGGAAGAAATCCGCCGGGCCGAAGCCCAATTCGACCCCACCCTCGCGCAACTGGCCCTCGAGCAGCTCGCGCGCCCAGAGGCGGCACCAGAGCCCCTTGCGCGCGACCGAGGCGAGGAACACCGGGAGCGGTGCGTACAGCAGCAGCGCGCGGCTTTCGGGGCGAAGCGCCATCACCGCCTGGATCAGCGGGTTGAAGATGTTCGACGGCTTGACCACCACCGCTTCGCCGGGGCCGAACGGGCGCTGGAGCAGCGCAAGCGACGCATCGAGCACGGCGGCGACCTGGCGCCGGTCTGCCCCGCGCCAGCGCCAACCCATCATGTCGTTGCACAGCATCGGCTCGGAGAGGCCCATGGCAAGGCCAGGTACGTCGAGCGCGCGCACCAGCATGGTCGACGCGCAAAAGGCCGAGTGGAAGATGAAATGGAGCGGCGCACGATCGGCGCCGGCAGCAAGCACCTGCTGACGCGGCACAGGAATGATCCGGTCGGTCTCGCCAAGATACTCGTCGGTGAGGAAGGTGGCCCGGCGGTGCTGCTCGCGCGCGACATGGCGAAACTGGAACGCATCCTGCGCCGCGTCATAGCGATGCGCATGCCAATGGGAATCGCGCACCAGGACGGCCGTGTCGGCGGGCATGTAAGGTGGGGGATCGGGCATCGCACCAATCCTTGCCAATCCCCCGGCAGCGTGGCAAGCAGGATGTGGTCGGGGGACTAGCAACATATGGCAGTAACTGCACAAAATGATCCGGTAGCGTTGAACAGCGCCGGGATGGCGGCTTTGCGCGAGGGACGCTTTGCCGAGGCTGCGCGCGCCTTCGAGGCAGCGACGCGGGCCGATCCGGCCGCTACCGCCTTGTGGCGCAATCTGGCGACGGCCCGCCGATCGCTTGGCGACGACCAGGGGGAGCTTGCCGCACTCGACGCCGCGCTCGACATCGATCGGCGTGATTTCATGGCGTGGCTGCGCAAGGCCGAGGCGCATCAGCGAACCGGCGACGACGCCAATGCGCTGGCAGCCTGGCAGGCTGTGCTTCAGCTTGCCGCGCATCTGGACCCGTTGCCCGATGCGCTGGTGCCCGTGCTGCAGGCGGGCCGGGATTTCTGCGCTGCCTGCACGAGCCGCATCGAATATCAGGTCATGGATGCGCTCGGCGACTTTCAGGCGCGCATGCCGACAACCGCCGGACGCCGGGCGCGTGCCTTTGTCGACGCCGCGATGGGCAAGCGCAAGATCTACACCAACGAATGCAACGGCCTGTGCTATCCTTTCTTGCCTGCGGACGAGTTTTTCGAGGAAGCGCATTTCCCCTGGTTTGCACAGGTCGAGGCCAGGACAGACGCCATTCGTGCGGAAATGCTGGCGCTTCTCGCCGATCCCGGCGATGCGCTGCGCCCCTATGTGCGGATGGAAAAGGGCGCGCCGCAGAGCAAATGGTCACCGCTCGACCAGTCGCTTGCCTGGGGCGCCTGCTTCCTGTGGGAATATGGCAAGCCCAATGCCGCCGTGCTGGAGCGCTGTCCCGCCACCGCGCAGGCGCTTAGCGGAATCCCGCAGAGCATCATCCCCGGCCGCGCGCCGACCGCCTTTTTTTCGATCCTCAAACCGCGCACCCGCATTCCGCCGCATACCGGCGTCACCAACACCCGCGCGATCGTCCACCTGCCGCTGATCGTTCCCGATAGTTGCGGCTTTCGGGTGGGCGGCGAAACGCGCGAATGGAAGGTCGGCACGGCCTTCGCGTTTGACGATACCATCGAGCACGAAGCGTGGAACGACAGCGACGAGATGCGCGCCGTCCTGATCTTCGATGTGTGGAACCCGCATCTCACGCCCGAGGAGCAGGAAGTGATCGCAGGCTATTTCGCTGCAGCCGATGCAACCGGTTTCAATACCAATCTGGATTGATTTCGCTGCAATTGCACGGATTTGTATCTTGCCTGGGCGAGTGATAATGGTACCGTATGGCTTTGAAAGTCGCATCCGACTGCGGCATCAAGCGAAATTGCGCCCGAAAGCGGCGCCAACTTACGGAAGCGACATCATGAAAAAGACTGCGATGATCATGGCCGCTGCTGCGTCTTGCTTATGGATTCCGATTGCCACCACCAACGCGGCTGCAAAAGACAGCGCCGCCAAGGAAGAAGGCCAGTCGGGCGACGAGAAGATCCGCTGTCGCAAGATCGCGGTGATCGGTTCGCTGGTGAAGAAGACCAAGGTCTGCAAGACCGTGGCGGAGTGGCGGATGATCACCGATCGCGGCAACCGCAACGCGCGCGATGTCATGGAAACCGGACAGGTCTGTGCCGGTGGCCCGGCGTGTAACGGCAGCTGATCCGCGCTTTCTTGCATTTGCCTGAACTGTGTCTGACCTGACCGGACGGGATCATACCGCATGACCCCGCGCGAACTCATCGCCAAGGCTCAGGTGCCGGGAGGAGACGAGCCGCTGCGTCTGATCCGCAGGGGCAGCGAATATTCGATCATGCTCGGCGCGAACGAGTTGATGAACAGTCGGCTCAGCGGCTCCGAGGAGGCGATGAGCACGCTCGCCGCTGCACGAATCGCCGGGGTGGCCGCGCCTCGCGTGCTGATCGGCGGGCTTGGCATGGGATTTACTTTGCGCACCGCCCTGCGGGCGTTCGGCACCCGCGCATCGATCGAGGTGGCAGAGCTGGTCCCCGAGATCGTCGACTGGGCACGCGGGCCGATGGCGCATCTGCACGCAGGCACGCTCGACGAGCCGCGCGTCAGCATTCATATCGGTGATGTCGGCGCTCTGATCCGCAACAGCGCTGGGCGCCTCGATGCCATCCTGCTCGATGTCGACAACGGCCCGGACGGGCTGTCGCGCGAAGGCAACGATGCGCTCTATACCGCACAAGGGCTGCAACACGCTCGGGCTGCGCTGAGGCCCGGCGGCGTGCTGGCGGTGTGGTCGAGCGGCCCCGATCCGCGCTTCACCTCAAGCTTGCGCAAGGCCGGCTTTGCGGTGGAGGAGGAAATTGTCCGGGCACGGCGGACCGGCGGCGGCGCGCGGCACACGATCTGGCTGGCGCAGCGCCGCTGACCCGGCTCACAGGTCGGGCGTATGCCGCTCGTCGCTTCGCTCGCCGGGGCGCGGTTCCAGTCCGTAGCGCTTGACCAGGTCCCAGACATGATCGGGGATCATCGATTTCATCCGCGCCGGGGCCGATCGGCGCAAGTGCAGCACGGTCTCGATCGCCTTCATCTCGACCCTTGCACGCGCGAATTCCGCCCCGCGCGGCCCGATGCGCGGCATCAGCCAGCCAAAGATCCCGCGCAGCACCTTGGGCATGCGGCGCAGCGGCAGGCCGCCCGCGGCGCGCTCGGTATTCGCCAGAAAGCCCTTGACCGGCCCGGCGCGATTGCCCGCGCTGGTAATATCGCGGGTGCGCAGTTCCTGTCCCAGCAGCTCGACCAGTTCCTCGCCGCGCTCATTGCGCACCACCAGCCATTGCTTGCCGCCGCCTGCCATATAGCCGATCGTGATATCGGCCAGGACGTTGGTATAGTCGACACAGGTACGGCAGGTCAGCGGGAAGAAGTCCGAAGGCAGATCGGCAATCGGCAGCTGCAGGAAGGGCACTTCGCGCACGCTGCCATCGTCGAAGCGCAGTTCGACATGATAGTCGGAGCGGAACTCGAGATAGCAGATGCTCTCCGGCGCATCCGACAGCAGCTTCAGGAACAGGTGGAAATTCTCGGTCGTGGTGTTGTCGGCGCACGGTGTTCCGATCACGTAGATCCGCTCGAAACCCAGCTCGGCCTCGAGCGCACGCAGCGCGTGCACCTGGCAGGGAATGCCGATGAGCGCGATCCGCTTGTGTCCTGCCGCGCGCGCCGGTTCGAGCAGCGCCAGCAGCGGCGCATAGCCCATGCGCATCCCGCGCACCCCGGCCATGTCCTCTGCCCGGGTGATCAGGACCGGATTGGGCCGCCAGCGATCCTCGGGATGCGGCCCGATCGCCAGCACGGCATCGACCGCGCCGGTTTCCAGCAACCGCTCGCCCAGTCGGGACACGATTCCAGTCCATTGCGCCCCGGGCGACGGCGTGATCAGTTCGCCCGCGACCATGCGACGAAAGGGGCCGAAGAACAGCTCATCGGGCCGCCCGGGATCGCGCGTGCGACCATGCACCTGGCGCTCGAGCGCTTCGTAGTCCGGCTTGAGAAACTGGCAGACACGGCCGCAGGCCTTGGGATCGCTGCTGCGCGAAATGCCGCAATCGGTGCACAGACGGCGCGGGGCCGCAGGCGCGAATCCTTGCAGTTCGGCAAAGCGTATGTCGGTTTCCCCCTGGGCCATTACGTGGCTTCTTACCCCCCTTTTCCCCATCACGACACAATTTTCCCGTTATTGTACAGGCTGTAACGGCAACATTCGGGGCAACTTCCCACACGGTGAATTTGCCGCTAAGTTCAATCCCATGCGAAAGGCGGAAAACATGCAGTGGTCCAGTAGCGAGCAGCAGGGATGCGTGGTTGCCAGCCCCGATGGCCGCGTGGATGAGGCAACGGCCGAGGCGTTTACCGAACATCTGGCCGCCAGCGTGACCATGGCCGCCGATTCGCCGGGCAAGAAGCTGATCGTCGATTTTGCTGGGCTCGATTACATGTCGTCGCGCGGTCTGCGCGCGCTGACGCTCGCCAAGCGCCAGGCCGACGCGGCCGGCGTCGCGATGGCGCTGGCGCGCCCTAACGCGGTGATGCGCGAAATTCTGGCGATCAGCCGGTACGACAAGCTGTTCGCGGTCTCGGACAGCATCGAGGCCGCAATCTAGCACGCCGGCGACACGGGGACGCCGCGCAACAAGCAGGGGGGATGCGATGCTGGTCCGTTTCTGGGGAACACGGGGCTCCTTGCCCGTCGCCGCCACCGCATCGATCGTGCAGGACAAGGTCGCCCACGCGCTGCTCGCCGCATCGGGCCGCAGCTTTGCCGATATCGAGGAAGCGCGCCGCTTTGCCCAGGGCGAGCTGGATTTCGCCATCAGCGGGACATTCGGCGGGGCCACCACCTGTGTGGAGATCGAGGCGGGCGATCCTGCGAATGGCGACCCCTACATCATCTGCGACATGGGCAGCGGGCTGCGCGGCTTCGGTCTCGATGCGATGCGTCGCTGCGCTGCCGGTCATGCGCGGGTCTATCACTTCTTCATGTCGCACCTGCATTGGGACCATATCATGGGCTTCCCGTTCTTCGTGCCGGCGTTCGACCCCAATGCGCATATCGTCATCCATGCCGGGCACGAGGATGCCGAAGAGGCGCTGCGCCGCCAGCAGGAGGAAATCTCCTTCCCGGTCAAGTTCGACTGGCTGCGCGCTAAAATCGAGTTCCGCACGCTCAAGGTGGGCGAGACCTATCAGATCGGCGCGGTGCAGGTGGAGCTAATGGAGCAGCACCATTCGCACAGCAGCTTCGGTTATCGCTTCACCGATGCCGAGGGCAAGGTGGCGGTGTTCAGCACTGACAGCGAGCACAAGCTCGACCGGATGGAGGGCGAGGCCGATGTCGAACAGTTCTTCCGTGCGGCGGACCTGGTCATCTGCGACACGATGTATTCGCTCGCCGACAGCGTTTCGATGAAGGAAGACTGGGGCCATTCCAGCAACATCGTCGCGATCGACCTGTGCCATGGCGCGCGGGCGAAGCGGCTGGCGCTGTTCCACCACGAACCGGTCTATTCGGACGCCGATATCGCGCGCATGCACGCCGAGAGCGTGCGCTACGAGGAGCTGACCCGCGAGCACGATCCGCTGGAGGTGCTCTGCGCCTATGATGGCCTCGAAGTCCAGCTCTAGCGCGGTTCGGATCAGCAATCCTCCGCGCAGCCTGTGGCTCGCGGCGCTGGTCGGATTCGTACTGGCCGCCCTGCTCAGCCTCGCACTGGGCGCGCGCGAGCAGAATATCGTGTTCGATGGCTGGCAGCGCATGGCCCCGCGCGACCTTTCCGAAAGTCAGGTCCGCATTGTCGCGATCGGCGATGAAAGCCTGGAGGTGATCGGCAGCTGGCCCTGGCCGCGCCGCGTGCTGGCAACGATGACCCGGCGCATCGCGCAGGGTGGCGCAGCAGCGATCGGCTTCGACATCCTGTTCGTCGAGCCCGACGCGGTCAGCCCGACGCGCTTTTCGCGGCTCTATGCGCCCGACGACCCGGCGATCAAGGCGTGGATGGACGGCCTGGACAGCATGGACAGCGAATTTGCCGACGCGATCAGCGCCGCGCCGGTGGTTCTGGGCCGCGCAGGCGTGAGGCTCGGCGGGGTCGACCCGGCGGGCCTTACCCAATGGGCGACGATCAGCGGGTCCCCGCCACCTGCCCTGCCCCGCTATCCGCTGGTGCAGAGGAATCTCGAGGCGCTGGAGGCGCGCGCACCGGGCTTCGGCCTGCTCAACGGCGCGCCCGATGGCGATGGCGTGGTGCGCAGCGTGCCGCTGGTCATGAAGACCGGCGAAGCGCTGGCGCCCGGGCTGGCGCTGGAAATGATGCGTGTCGCCATCGAGCAGCGCACCGGCACCGATCCCGAGATCACGCTGACGCCCGGCAGCGTGACGATCGGCCAGCGCCGCATACCGGTGGACGATTCCGGGCGGATGCGGCTGCATTTCGCCGAAATCCCGCAAAGCCAAGTGTACTCCGCGATCGAGATCATGTCCGAGGAGTTCGACCTTGGCCAGCTCAAGGACAAGATCGTCGTCGTTTCGCTGACCGCAGAGGGCACGCAGGATATTGTCGCGACGCCTTTGGGCTCCGAAATGTTCGGCGTGCTGGTCCAGGCCCAGGCCGCCGACACGATCAACCGCGGCGGCTGGCTCAATCGCCCCTGGATCAGCCCCGCAGCCGAATGGGCGGTCGGAGGGCTGCTCGCCATCATCCTGCTGCTGCTCGCCACCGGCCAGGCCCCAGCGCGCAGCCGCTGGCTGGTGCTGCTGGGTGCGGCGGCGAGCCTGCCGCTGGCGAGCTGGCTGCTATTCCGCTTTGGCGACCTGCTGTTCGATCCGATCCGCCCCTTGCTGCTCGGCAGCGGCAGCGCGCTTGCGGTGTTCGCGGCGCTGTTCAACGAAGCACGGCGCGAGCGCGCGGCGCTGCGCGATGCGCAGAACCGCAGTGAGGGCGAGCTTGGTGCGGCCCGCTCGATCCAGCTCGGCATGCTGCCCGATCGCACCGCACTGGCAAGGCTCGACCCGCGCATCGATATCGCCGCGCAGCTCGAGGCGGCCAAGTCGGTCGGCGGCGATTTCTACGACATCATCCGGCTCGATCACGACCGTATCGTCATCCTGATCGCCGATGTCACCGGCAAGGGCGTGCCCGCCGCGCTGTTCATGGCGCTGTCCAAGGCCTTGTCGCGCAGCGTGATGCTGCGCGCGCCCGGCGAGCTTGCCGATGCCGCCGCGCAGCTCAACGAGGAGCTGATGCGCGACAGCGGCGATGCGCTCGGCCTCACCATGCTGCTGGGGATCATCGACCTTTCGACCGGGCGCGCCGAGTTCGTCAATGCGGGCCATGACAATCCGCTGCGCATCACCACCGACGGGCAGGTGATCGAGGAGGCGATGGAGGGCGGCCCGCCCTTCTGCATCATGGACTATCCCTGGCCCGCCGAGGAAATCGTGCTGCAGCCCGGCGAGGCCCTGGTGCTGATCACCGATGGCGTGACCGAGGCGCAGAACCGGCAGGATGAGCTGTTCGGCAATGATCGCACCCGCGCTGCGCTGCTTGCCGACCAGAGCAGCGCCACCGCGATGGTCGCGAGCCTGCGCGGCGCGGTGCGCAGCTTCGAGGACGGCGCGGATGCGAGCGACGACCTGACCGTGGTTGCCTTCCGCTATCTGGGTGCTAATCCCGCCTGATCACCGGCAGGAGGCCCCGATGTCCGATACCGCACGTCCCCGGCGCAGCGCGCTCTACATGCCCGCATCGAACCCGCGGGCCCTCGCCAAGGCGCGCAGTCTTCCTGCCGATGTCATCATCCTCGACCTCGAGGATGCGGTCGCCCCCGAGGCCAAGGAGGACGCGCGGGCAGCGGCAATTGCCGCGGCAGCAGAGGGCGGGTTCGGCCATCGCGAGCTGATTATCCGCATCAACGCGCTCGATACGCCCTGGGGGCAGGATGACCTTGCCGCCATAGCAAAGGGGGATATCGACGGCGTGCTGGTGCCCAAGGTGATGCGCCCCGCCGACATCACTGCGTGCAATGCCGCGCTCGCCGAGGCACCCTCGCGCCTCAAGCTCTGGGCGATGATCGAGACCTGCGCGGTGGTGCCGCATCTCGATGCGCTGGCGGCGCTCGGAGGGTCGACCCGGCTGTCGACCTTCGTGATGGGGGTGAACGACCTTGCCAAGGAAATGCGCGCACGGCTGACGCCCGAGCGCACACCGTTCCTGCCTATCCTGAGTTTGGCTGTCGCTGCCGCCCGCGCGCATGGCGTCGCGGTGCTCGACGGCGTGTGCAACGAGTTTCGCGACCTCGATATGTTCGAGGCCGAGGCGCGCCAGGGGCTGCTGTTCGGCTTCGACGGCAAGACGCTGATCCATCCCGATCAGGTCGCGCCATGCAATGCCGTCTTCTCCCCCGGCGAGGAGGAACTGGCCTGGGCGCAGGCCGTCATCGCTGCGTTCGCCTTGCCCGAAAATGCCGGCAAGGGCGCGATCCGGGTCGAGGGGAAAATGGCCGAGCTGCTTCATCTGGAACAGGCGCGGCAGCTGGTGGCGATCGCGGAGCGGGTTGCCGCCTTGGGCTAATCAGCCCGCGCGGTTCTTGTGGCGCAAATCGCCCTTGCAGCGCTCGGAACAGGTCTTCACATTGTCCCAGTCGCGGGCCCATTTCTTGCGCCAGGCAAAGGGCCGCCCACAGGCTTCGCAGACCTTCTCGGGCAGGGTCGACTTGGTATAGCGCTTGTCCGGCATGGGCGGCGATATGGGCGTGGGCGGGGGCGTGCGCCAGAGGCAGCGCAAAAATCGCATGCCCCATCTTGCCGGGCCGCCGGTGCGCGCTATCGTGGCGCCCATGCGCACCCTTGCCCTGGCTCTTGCCGCCCTCACCCCCATCGCTGCCCATGCCCAGACGGAGCCCCCGCGCATCGCGCGCCTGGCGGTTCAGGTCGAGGAGAAATCGATCCCCGAGCTGGCCGCGATGCTGCGGACCGGCGCGGTCAGCAGCGAGATACTGGTCCGGGCCTATATGGATCGAATTGCAACGCTGGACCGCCAGGGACCGATGCTCAACAGCGTAATCGCTGTCATGCCCGGCGCGATCGAGGACGCCCGCACCCTCGACGCCGAGCGCAAGGCCGGAAAACTGCGCGGCCCGCTGCATGGCATTCCAGTGCTGATCAAGGACAATATCGAGGCGAAGGGCCCCATCCCCACCACCGCCGGATCGACCGCGCTGCTCGCCAATGTCACCGACCGCGATGCGCCGCTGGTCGAACGGCTGCGCGCCGCCGGGGCGATCATCCTGGGCAAGACCAACCTGTCGCAATGGGCCAATATCCGCTCGAACGATTCGGTCAGCGGCTGGTCGAGCGTCGGCGGGCTGGTGAAAAACCCCTATGCGCTCGACCGCAACGCCTGCGGCTCGTCCTCGGGCAGCGGCGCGGCTGCGGCGGCAAGCCTTGCGGCGGCGACGATCGGGACCGAGACCGACGGGTCGATCATCTGCCCCTCGTCCATCAATGGCCTGGTCGGGTTCAAGCCAACGCTCGGCCTGGTCTCGCGCACGCACGTGATCCCGATCAGCCATAGCCAGGATACGGCGGGTCCGATGGCGCGCTCGGTCACCGACGCGGCGCTGCTGCTGACGGCGCTGGCCGGGACCGACCCAGCCGATCCGGCGACTGCAGAGGCCGACAAGCGCAAGACCGATTATGCGGCGGGGCTGTCGCCCGATTATCTCAAGGGCGTGCGCATCGGCGTGCTGATGGACCGGCGCGGCGGCAACGCAAAGGTTCAGGCGGCCTTTGCCGGGGCGCTCGAGAGGCTGAAAGCCGCCGGTGCCGAACTGGTCGAGATCGCGGACAGCCGCACCGGGCTCGAAGGGTTGGGCGAGGCCGAGTTCAAGGTGCTGATGGTCGAATTGAAGGCCGACCTGAACGCCTATCTAGCGACCACACCGCCTGAGGTGACCGCGCGCACGCTCAAGCAGGTGATCGCCTTCAACACCGCGAATGCCGAAACCGAACTGGCCTGGTTCGACCAGTCGCTTTTCGACCTCGCCGAAAGCCAGAAGGGGCTGGATGACCCCGAATATAAGGAGGCACTGGCCAAGGCAAAACGGCTGGCAGGCGCAGAGGGCATCGACAAGCTGCTGAACACCCACAATGTCCGCTTCCTGATCGGTCCCAGCAATGCGCCCGCTTGGGTGAGTGACCTGGTCAATGGCGATCACAGCATCGGCCCCAGCCAGAGCCAGCTGCCTGCGGTCGCGGGTTATCCGCACATCACCGTGCCGATGGGGCTGGTCGCCGGGCTGCCGGTCGGCCTGTCGATCATCGGCGGACAATGGCAGGACCATGAGGTGATCAAGGCGGGGTACGCGTTCGAGCAGGCGAGCAAGGCGCGGGTCGCGCCGAGCTATGCACGAAGCGCGGATGCGAAGGCGGATCCGATAGGGAAGTAACTGGTCACCCTCACCCTTCCCACCCCGCTTCGCGGTGCGGGCCCCTTCCCTCTCCCGGCGGGAGAGGGAGGGAGCGCCGAAGGCGCGGAAGGGTGAGGGCGACGCGCGATTGCGTGTCCGATCAAAGCCCCAGAATGTGCTTTGCGATGTGGTAGATCGTGTGCTGCTCGATCGTGCCGTGGAACAGTTGCGCCTGCGGCCCCGCCGCCTTGACCACGACATCCTCGCCGCCATGCGTCTCGCCCGAGGTCGGCACCAGCGACTGCTGCAGATAGTTGAGCGCCTCGGTATCCTCCTGCGCGGGGTCGGCGCGTTGTTCGCCTACCTTGGCACCGGGGCCGTTGGCATAGCCTAATGTCGTGTACGCCTTGCCGTCCTTGGCGGTGATCGGCTCGCCGTCCTCGGTCACGCTGGCCAGCCCGAAGATCGAATTGCCGCGCGGCGGATAGCCCGCAATCGTGAACACATGGCTGTGATCGGCGGTGACCAGCACCAGCGTCTCGTCCAGATTGACCATCTCCAGCGCCTTGGCGATCGCCGCATCGAACGCGACGGTATCGTCGAGCGCACGGTGCGCATTGCCGCCATGATGCGCATGGTCGATTCGCCCTCCTTCGACCATCAGCACATAGCCCTGCTCTGACGTGCCGAGCTTCTTCACCGCCAGCTCGACCATCTCGGCCAGCGCAGGCTCACCCGCCTTGTCGCCCGCGCGATCGGCTTCGAACTGCATGTGGCTGGGCTCGAACAGGCCGAAGACCGGCGCGTTGTCCGCCGGGTTCAGCGCCGCGAACTGCGCCGCGTTCCAGACATACTGGCCCTTGGGGTGCTTCTTCTTCCATTCGGCGATCAGGTCGCGGCCATCGGCGCGGCTGCCCTTCTTGCCCGCATATTCGGGATCGGTCTGGTCCTTGGGCATGAATGCCGCGCGACCGCCGCCGAGCACCAGCTTCAGCCCCTTGGCATGCGGCCATTCGATAAGCTGGCGCGCGATATCGCGGCAGCTGGCTCCGGCGGGCAGCTCGCTGTCCGCTTCCCAGTTGCGGTCGACGCTGTGCGCATAGGTCGAGGCGGGCGTCGCATGGGTGATGCGCGCGGTGGAAATGACGCCGAGCGCCTTGCCCGCGCTTTCTGCCTGTTCGAACAATGTCGGCACGTCCTTGCCCGCCGCCGTTTCGCATTTGCCGCGCAGCGCCGCCGGCGCGACCGACAGCATGCCTGATCGCGTCTTGGTGCCCGTCACCAGCGCGGTAGCGGTCGCGGCGGAATCGGCGACCTGGAAGTCATGGCTATAAGTCTTCACCATCGCCGAATAGGGCATGGCATCAATCGCGGTCTCATTCGATTCGCCGTCGCGCCCGGCCTTCTGCCCTTCCCATATGCGCCCTGCGGTGAGCGTGCTCACCCCCATGCCGTCGCCGATGAAGATGATGAGGTTCTTTGCCTTGCCGGTGCGCGCTGGCATTGCCAGCCGCGCCTGTAGCTGCGCCTGGCCCTGTGCGGCATAATCGGCTGCGGTCTGCTCGCCCCGCTCCTTGTCCGGCGCGGCTTCCTTGGGTGCATTGTGCTGAGCCAGCACCGGCGCCGACCAAAGGGCGGCGAGGCACAACAGGGTGGCAAGCGGGCGGTTCATGGCGCAATCTCCTCCAAAGCTGCCGCCGCTCTGTCACGAAGCCATGACAAATTCGAGACTTTTCGGGACTGCATGCGCCCAATTGGTTACAATCGATTGCATAAGTCCTGCACACATACTTGACCCGATCCATTTTGCAGCGCAGCATGCGCGCATGGCCGACATTGACACCGCTCACCTCGCCCCGATCAGTCAGAACCCGGATATCCGCTATCTCGGCCGGATATTGGGCGATGTCATCCGCGCTTATGGCGGCGAGAAGCTGTTCCGCCAGACCGAATATATCCGCTCGGCCAGCGTCGATCGGCATCGCGGCGTTGCGGGCGCGGACGAGATCGATACCGGGCTCGAGGCCCTCAACCTCGACGACACATTGTCGTTCGTGCGCGGCTTCATGCTGTTCTCGATGCTCGCCAACCTTGCCGAGGACCGGCAGGGCGTGGCGCAAGAAAAGGGCGCGACCCTCGCCGAGGCGGTCGAGCGACTGCGCGAGCATGGTGTCAGCGACACCGCAATCGGCGACCTGCTGGGTCACAGCCTGATCGTTCCCGTGTTGACCGCGCACCCGACCGAGGTGCGGCGCAAGTCGATGATCGATCACAAGAACCGCGTCGCCGACCTCATGAAGCTGCGCGACGCGGGGCTGAACGAGACCCCCCATGGCGACCGGATCGACGAGGCGCTCCACCGGCAGATCGCGCTGCTCTGGCAGACCCGCCCGCTGCGCCGCGAACGGCTGTTCGTCGCCGACGAGGTCGAAAATGCGCGCGCCTATATGCAGGACGTGTTCCTGCCCGTGCTGCCGATGCTGTATGCACGATGGGAACGCGTGCTCGGCCATCGCCCGCCTGCCTTTCTGCGGCTGGGCAGCTGGATCGGCGGCGACCGCGACGGCAATCCTTTCGTCACCGCAGAGGCGCTGCGCCACGCGCTCGGACGGCAGGCGGAAACCGCGATCGTCCATTATCTGGATGGCGTCCACGCGCTGGGCCAGGATCTCAGCATCGCCACCGGCCTGTCGCAGACCCCCGACGCCGTGCAGGCGCTTGCCGAAAGGAGCGGCGACAATGCGCCGAGCCGCGCAGACGAGCCCTATCGTCGCGCATTGGCCGGCATTTACGCCCGGCTGTGCGCCACGCATGTGGCGCTGACCGGCAAGCAGCCGCCGCGACCCTCTGCCATCGAAGGCGAAGCCTATGCCACGCCCGGCGAGCTGCGCCACGATCTGGCGGTGCTGGCCAATGGCCTCGCCGATGATGGCGCGCGCCTGCTGGCCAGCGGCGGCGCGCTCGGGCGGCTGATCCGCGCGGTCGAAGTGTTCGGCTTCCACCTCGCGACGCTCGACCTTCGCCAGAACAGCGACGTTCACGAGCGCGTCGTTGGCGAGCTGCTCAAGGTCGCGGGGGTCTGCGCGGATTATTCGGCGCTCGACGAGGCTGCGCGTATCGCCTTGCTGCGAAGCGAGCTTGGCCATGCGCGGCTGCTGATCAACCGCTGGCACGACTATGGCGAGGAAACGGTCAAGGAGCTCGCGATCGTCGAGGCGGCGGCGCAGGCGCACGCGCTCTACGGCCCGCAGGCAATCACCGCCTACAATATTAGCAAGGCCGAAAGCGTCTCGGACATGCTGGAGGTCAACCTGCTGCTCAAGGAAGCTGGACTGTTCCGCCCCGGTCCCGTGCCGCAGGCCGCGATCATGGCGGTGCCGCTGTTCGAAACGATCGGCGACCTCGAGAATGCGCCGCAGATCATGCGCGCCTATTTCGCGCTGCCTGAAATCGCTGCTTTGGTGAAGGCGCGCGGCTATCAGGAGGTGATGGTCGGCTATTCGGACAGCAACAAGGACGGCGGCTATCTCACCTCCACCTGGTCGCTCAACCATGCCAGCCGCGCGCTGGCCAAGGTGTTTGCCGAGACCGGTATCGCGATGCAGCTGTTCCACGGGCGTGGCGGCGCGGTCGGGCGCGGCGGCGGATCGAGCTTTGCCGCGATCCGCGCGCAACCCAAGGGCACGGTGCAGGGCCGCATCCGCATCACCGAACAGGGCGAGGTCATCGCGGCCAAATACGGCACGGTGGAAAGCGCCGAGCTGAATCTCGAGGCGATCACCTCGGCCGCGCTGATCGCGACGCTCGACCATGATGGCCTCAGCGAGGCCGACGAGACGCGCTTTGCCGCAGCGATGGACATGATCTCGCGCGATGCCTTCCGCGCCTATCGCGGGCTGGTCTATGGCACCGAGGGTTTCAACCAGTTCTTCCGCGCTGCCACGCCGATCAGCGAGATTGCCGATCTGAAGATCGGATCGCGCCCCGCCAGCCGATCGAAAAGCCAGCGGATCGAGGATCTCCGCGCCATTCCTTGGGTGTTCAGCTGGGCACAGGCGCGCATCATGCTGCCCGGCTGGTACGGCGTGGGCCAGGCGCTGGGCGGCTTTGCTGACAAGGCGCTGCTCTCCGACATGGCGCAGGGCTGGCCCTTCTTCCAGGCGCTGCTCGGCAATATGGAGATGGTGCTGGCCAAGTCGGACATGACCATCGCGCGCCATTATGCCGGGCTGGTGCCCGACGAGGGCTTGCGCGAGCTTGTCTTCGGGGAAATCCGCACCGGCTGGCAGGCCGCGCATGACAATCTGCTGAGCGTGACGGGCCAGTCGCGGCTGCTGGCGAACAACCCCGCGCTCGACACCTCGATCCGGCTGCGCCTGCCCTATATCGAGCCCTTGAACCTGCTGCAGATCGAACTGATCAAGCGCCACCGCGCAGGCGAGGCGGACGAGCGGATATCCGAGGGCATCCAGCTGTCGATCAACGCGATCGCGACGGCGCTGCGGAACAGCGGGTGAGGCATATCGGCAGCGCTATCTGATCTGGGCGCTGCCGCTACCATGCGGGAAGACGATCCTTTTCACGCCGAACGCGGCCTGCGCCGCGCCGCGCCAGCGGTCGAGCTCGGGAATGTCGGTCTCGATATCCTCGGGATAGAGATAGGTGATCCGCGTGTCGCCTCCACGGACAAGATAGTGCATCTCGTCCCAGCGGCTGCCGAGCGGCTCCAGGACCCAGAGCTCTAGCAGCGTATCGCGATATTTTTCATAATCGGGCTGCGCGAAGGCGATATAACTGCCACGATCGAGGAAACGCGCGAGGCTGATGTACCGACTTTCAACTAACGCGATAAACAGCGTGCCCAGCGGACTGAAACTGGTCTCTGCGCGCAGGGTCGAGGCGAGATCAGCAATCAGTTCGCCTTTCCATCGCCTGGGCCCCACGTTCCACATTGTTTCCCCCTGTCAAACACTAGGCACGGCTCTGCCCGTCGCTCAGCGCATCTTCGTGCGCCAACCCGAACGAGGAAGTTTCTGCGCGACGCTGGGCATTGGCGGATATCTGATGGGATAATCCCCAAAATAGGAAATGACGAATGACTCCCGGTCATCATAGGGCAGCTGATCTTCGGGTACATCCTGCGGATACACTATTTTTGAGGACGCCCCGCCATCTTGGATAAAAATTTCGATTCCTAGCGGCACCTTGTCAGGCGGCGGAACGAACCTGAGATCATTGAGAAGATCGACATTCTTGAACTCGTCTTCGGTGACGAATATATACTCCACGAAGCGCTCCCGGCCTACATAGACCGAATAGCCAACGCCTCCATAAAGGTCAGCCAAAACAAGGATTCCTCGATTGTCGTCCCCATGCTTGCGGGCCAGGTTGCAGGCGACGTCATAAATGATGTCAGCCATTTCAGTTTTCCAGTCCTTCATTTTTTCTCCGTGTTTTGGGACTCACTGGAGAATGAGTCGGACGATTGTCTATCTTTTCATAGATAGTCGGCCCGCCAGCGCTATACCAGATATGGACAAAGTCAGGCCGTCTTGATCCTTTTGGATAATCGATCCTCATTTTGAACGACACATCCTTGCCTTCCGCTTGGGCGTCAGCCCATCTCTGTTCAACCACGCGGTAACGGCCACGGTTCGACGACCTGTCCTGTGCAAAATGGTTGAAGGCATCATTCGGACCATTAAAACGATGCGCGATGAAATGGCCTCCATCATCGGTGGGGAGCCGGTCAGGCTTGCCCGCATTCCGCTGCGCCGATCGTGAGCGTGGCGTCTGCGCTTCGGTGCCCAGCTTTGGTACCTCGATTTCATGCGGGTCGCCATTTTCATCGAGGTGATATGTATATCCGTTGCGCTTGACGGGTCGCAGCGGAGGCGTTCTGTCCGGACGGACTGGCGCAGGCCTGACAGGAGGCCTTGGCCACGGGTCACGTCCGTCAATGAGGTGTAATTTGGGGTGTGGTCACCGGGCTGCATGGTC
>LSHP01000006.1 GCA_001555775.1 Acidovorax delafieldii
GGCGGCGTGGGTGGCTCGGACGAACAAGCGCTGACGAGCAGCGCGAAGGCTGCCGCGAAGAGCGCGCATCTGGGGGGGGACGCGCATCAGTGACTCCGGATTTTGATATTGCACCGCAACATCGTGGCGGAAACGTAACGGAAGGTCCAGAGAAAAAAGTTGCAATTAACAACTAATCTATGTTTGTTTTTTGCAACTCATCTGGCGCAACCCGCAAATGCGAGGATTGTTCCACAATCGTGGTCAGGTTGTAGCGGACCAGGCCGAGCGCGCTCCCTTGCAAGGTTGTAGTGCGGTGTCGCGCACCCTATCTGACGCGGAAGTTCACGATGAAGGGGGAATGCCTGATGTTGTACCATGATGCCGAGGATGACGGCGATCTGACGGAAAAGGGCAAGATACCCGTTCCCCAGGACGTTCAGCAGGCCATAGTCACATTGCTGCGCTGGACCGGCGACGATCCCGAGCGCGAAGGCTTGCGCGATACGCCGCTGCGCGTCGCACGGGCGTGGAAGGAATATTGCTCGGGCTATGGCGACGATCCGAGCGTGCATCTCAGCCGCACGTTCGAGGAGGTCGGTGGTTATGACGAGCTGGTGCTGCTCAAGGACATTCCGTTCCAGTCGCACTGCGAGCACCATATGGCGCCGATTATCGGCAAGGCCTCGATCGCCTATATGCCCAGGGATCGCGTGGTGGGCATTTCCAAGCTGGCGCGCGTGCTGCACGGCTATGCCAGGCGGCTGCAGGTACAGGAGCGTCTGACCGCAGAAGTCGCCGCCTGCATCTGGGAGCATCTGCAGCCGCATGGCGTGGCGGTGGTGATCGAGGCGAGCCACAGCTGCATGACCGCGCGCGGCGTCCGCACCCCGGGTGTCGGCATGATCACCAGTCGCCTTCTCGGCTGCTTCCTGGATGACCATCGCTCGCGCAAGGAAGTGATGGGCCTGATGGGCTATTGAGGCCCGAATAGCCCTCTCCCTGCCAGGGGAGAGGGCATTCAGCAAAGTTCAAAGCTGCTCGAGCATGTAATCCGCGCTGCTGACCTTGAAGTCGCCCGGCTCTTCGACGAACAGCTTGTCGACCACGCCGTCCTTGACGACCATGGCGAACCGCTGGCCGCGCTTGCCCATGCCGAAGCCGGTGCCGTCCATGGTGAGGCCCAGAGCCTCGACGAAATCGCCATTGCCATCCGCGAGCATCGCGATCGAATCGGCATTGGCTGACTTGCCCCAGGCGCCCATCACGAACGCATCGTTCACGGCGGTACAGGCGATCTCGTCGACCCCCTTGGCCTTGAGCGCATCGGCCTTTTCGACAAAGCCGGGAAGGTGACGGGCCGAACAGGTCGGCGTGAACGCACCGGGGACCGAGAACAGCGCGACGGTCTTGCCCGCGAAGAAATCCTTCGCCTCGACCTGCTGCGGCCCTTCGGCGGTCGCGCGGACGAACTTGGTGTTGGGGATGGTGTCGCCGACGTTGATCATGGCATTCGTCTCCTGCTGGATATTGGAACCGGGCTGCATGTTGTCCCGTCGCCAGCGCATTGCAAGAGCCCATCGCCGAGCCTGCCCCAATTCCCGATTGTTGGTCTTGGTCGAGGCATATAAAGGAATCTTTATATTTGCCTGTCAGGCCGAGTCTGGCTATGGGAGCCGGAGTTTCCGATCGCCCCCTTGGCCATTCGGACAGACATTCAGGAGATATTGCGTGGCCAGTGCCCCGACCCTCGACCGCAACGATTATGTCGTTGCCGACCTTTCGCTCGCCGATTTCGGCCGCAAGGAAATCGCGATCGCCGAAACCGAAATGCCCGGCCTGATGGCGATCCGCGAAGAATATCGCGCCGCCCAGCCGCTCAAGGGTGCCAAGATCACCGGATCGCTGCACATGACCATCCAGACCGCCGTGCTCATCGAGACGCTGGTCGCGCTGGGTGCCGAAGTCCGCTGGGCAACCTGCAACATCTATTCGACCCAGGATCACGCCGCTGCCGCGATCGCCGCGCAGGGCATCCCCGTGTTCGCCATCAAGGGCGAGACGCTGGAAGAATATTGGGAATATGTCGATCGCATTTTCGATTGGGGCGCCGAAGAAGGCACCACCTGCAACATGATCCTCGACGATGGCGGCGATGCCACCATGTACGCGCTGTGGGGCGCGCGCGTGGAAGCGGGTGAAGAGCTGTTCACCCCGACCAACGAGGAAGAAGAGTGCTTCGTCAAGGTGCTGAAGCGCCGCCTGGCCCAGACCCCCGGCTACCTCACCAAGACCGTCCAGAATATCAAGGGCGTGTCGGAAGAAACCACCACCGGCGTGCACCGCCTGTATGACCTCGCCAAGAAGGGCAAGCTGCCGTTCCCCGCGATCAACGTCAACGACAGCGTCACCAAGTCGAAGTTCGACAACAAGTACGGCTGCAAGGAATCGCTGGTCGACGGCATCCGTCGCGGTACCGATGTGATGATGGCCGGCAAGGTCGCCGTCGTGTGCGGCTATGGCGATGTGGGCAAGGGTTCGGCGGCTTCGCTGCAGGGCGCCGGCGCGCGCGTGATCGTCACCGAAATTGACCCGATCTGCGCGCTCCAGGCGGCGATGGACGGTTTTGCCGTGCAGACGCTGGAAGACGTCGTGTCGACCGCCGACATCTTCGTCACCACCACCGGCAACAAGGACGTCATCACGCTCGATCACATGCGCGCGATGAAGGACATGGCGATCGTCGGCAACATTGGTCACTTCGACAACGAGATCCAGGTTGGTGCGCTCGAGAACATGAAGTGGACCGAGATCAAGCCGCAAGTCGATATGGTCGAATTCCCCGATGGCAAGCGCATCATCATGCTGTCCAAGGGCCGTCTGCTCAACCTCGGCAACGCCACCGGCCATCCCAGCTTCGTGATGTCGGCCAGCTTCACCAACCAGGTGCTGGCACAGATCGAACTGTTCAGCGGCGCCAACAAGTACGAGAACCAGGTCTATGTGCTGCCCAAGCACCTCGACGAGAAGGTCGCCCGTCTGCACCTCGCCAAGCTGGGCGTGAAGCTGACCGAACTGACCAAGGAACAGGCAGCCTATATCGACGTGCCGCTGACCGGTCCGTTCAAGAAGGACGAATATCGCTACTGATCCGCTGCGTTCCGGATCTGCCGGAACCAGGACAGATAAGGGCCCGCTCCGCACCACGCGGGGCGGGCCTTTTGCATGGGCGACAATCGCCCTCGGGCCGATTTCCGTTAACGCGCAAGCCCCCGCGCGCTATAGGCCAGCGAGAATCGCCCCCTTGCTGAGGAGCCAGCCCATGAAATTCTTCGTCGACACCGCAGACACCGCCGAAATCGCCGATCTCGCCGCGACCGGCCTGCTCGATGGCGTCACCACCAACCCGTCGCTGATCGCCAAGTCGGGCCGTGATTTTCTCGAAGTGACGAAGGAAATCTGCGCGCTGGTCGAAGGCCCGGTTTCGGCAGAGGTGGTCGCGCTCGACCATGAGACGATGATGAAAGAGGCCGAGATCCTGCGCAAGATCGCCGACAATGTCGCGATCAAAGTGCCGCTGACGCTCGACGGCCTCAAGACCTGCAAGAAGCTGACCGACGACGGCACGATGGTCAACGTGACCTTGTGCTTCTCGGCCAACCAGGCGCTGCTCGCGGCCAAGGCGGGCGCGACCTTCATCTCGCCGTTCGTCGGCCGTCATGACGATAACGGCTTCGACGGCATGGCGCTGATCGAGGACATCCGCCTGATTTACGACAATTACGCCTTCGACACCGAAATCCTGGTCGCCTCGATCCGCCACCCGATCCACGTCCTCGAATCCGCCCGCATCGGCGCGGACGTCGCCACCATGCCGCCGAGCGTGATCCGCGGCCTGTTCAAGCACGTGCTGACCGACAAGGGCATCGAGGGCTTCATGGCCGACTGGGCGAAGACGGGGCAGTCGATCGGGTAATGGTCGCTTTCGGCAGGGCCACTGATTGTTGAATCTTTGCTCTTGGTGTATGGATGATGCCATGACCAAGCGCTCCAACGCATTGCCGGAAGAAGCCGTACGCTGGAATCTGTCGGTTTCGAGCGACACAGATAGCGCTCTGCGCAAATGGCTGGCTGGTAAGGGTGCGAAGCGCGGAGACCTGTCACGCTTTGTCGAAGATGCGGTGAACCGTCAGGTTTTGCGAGAAATGATCAACGACATCCATGCACGCAACGCTCATCTGCGCGCAGCCGATGTCGAGCAGGTGATTGAAAACGAGATGCGGGACGTCCGTGCGAATTTTTGGCCGGATCAGCGCAGCTAGGGCATGCGCGTGGTGCTGGACACGAACGTCCTGCTCAGCGGCGTCATTTCACCCAATGGCATTCCAGCGATATTGATCCAAGCATGGATTGATAATCGATACACACTGGTCAGTCATGCACTTCAGTTTGCCGAGTTCCGCGAGGTAAGCAGACGCGAAAAGATCAAAGCACTGGTCAAACCCCATGAGGCAGGACGCTTGCTTAACCGCATAACCTCGCTTGCCGAAATTCCCGTCCGGCTTCCCCCGGTTCAACGCTCCCGCGACGCCCGGGACGATTTTCTTCTGGCTCTATGTGAGGCAGGGGCTGCCGATCGGCTGGTAACAGGGGACAAGGACGACTTACTTGTCCTGCGCCGCCACCAACGTACCACCATATTGGGAGCCGCCGAATTTGCGATGGAACTGGGGTTACGATAGCTAATCAATCTGCAAAGCTCTTCGGTGCAGGCGACGCGACCGTCAGCGTGCCCGCGCCCACCTGCTGCACTTCGAGCAGACGCTCCGCAACACCCGCACGGTTGAAGCGGAACGCGCCGTCCAGGCCGATAAAGCCGCCTTCGTCGCGCAGGCGGTCCATCGGGAAGGGGGTGCCGGGCTTCCAGTCGCGGGCGATGCGGGTGGTGAGCAGCACGCTGTCATAGCCGAGCGTTGAGAGGCGGAAGGGATCGGTGCCGAATTGCGCGCGGTATTTCGCGGCATATTGGCGGTAAAGGCCGTCCGAGACGCTGGCGAACCACGCGCCGCGCATCGCGGCCGACGAAGGCAGGGCGCGTTCGGTGTTCCACAATTCCGTACCCAGGATGCGCGCATCGGTCCCGCCATTGGCGCGGATCAGCGGTACGATGCGGATCGCGGCCGCGCCGCTATCGGCGATCAGGATCGCTTCATAGGCGGTGTCGCCCTGCATCTTCTTCAGCGCAGCGGTAATCGCGGCATTGCCCGCGCCATAGCTCTGCATCGACACGACCGTGCCGCCCGCAGCCTTGACCGAGGCGAGCATGGCGGATGAGGCGCGCTGGCCATAGGTGCCGGCGGGGACGAGCGCGGCAAAGCGGGTGATGCCCTGCGACCGGGCATGGCGCACGACGCGGTCGATCGACTGGGCGGGCACATAGCCCATGACGAAGACGTTGTTGCCAGCGATGCCGACATCGTTCGAATAGCTGATGATCGGCACGCGCGCGGCATTGGCGGCGGCGGCGATGGCGACGACGTCGTCGCCCAGCAGCGGGCCGAGGATCAGGCGGTTGCCATCGGCGATCGCGCGCTGCGCGGCGGCCTGCGCGCCGAGCGCGGTGTCATAGCTGGTGATGCGGATGTTGCTGGCCTTGGTGTCCATCAGCGCGAGCGTCGTGGCATTGGCGATCGACTTGCCGACCGCGGCGTCCTTGCCCGACAGCGGCAGCAGAAGGGCGATACGATGGCGCGTTTCGTCGGTCGGCAGCACGCCGGTGATCTTGCCGTCATCGGGCTTGGTCACAGGCTTGTCCGGCTGCTGGCTGGGCGTCGGCGGCGGGGCGGTCTTGGGTACCATCGTCTGGCACGCCGCCAAAGCCATCGACCCCAGCACCAGCATGAGAATGGCCTGCCATTTGCGATAAAACTGTTTCACTGCTTGTCGCTCCCGCCCTGCCGGTCCATGAACATCCGCGTGATTCATGATCCCGAACCCGGCCTGTATATCGTTGCGACCCCAATCGGCAACCTTGGTGATCTTTCGGAACGCGCCCGGCAGGTGCTGGAACAGGCCGATCTGATCGCGTGCGAGGACAGCCGGGTCACGGGCGGCCTGCTCCATCATCTCGGCTTCAAGCGCCCTCTCATACGGTATGACGACCATGCCCGCGCATCGGATCGCGAGCGGCTGATTTCCGCGGCATTACAAGGGCCTGTCGCGCTGGTCAGCGATGCGGGCACGCCGCTGATCTCCGACCCCGGTTACAAGCTGGTGCGCGAGGCACGCGCGGCAGGGGTGGCGATCCATTCGGTGCCGGGACCGTCGGCGGTGATCGTCGCGCTGACCCTGGCGGGGCTGCCCACCGACAGATTTTACTTCCACGGCTTCCTGCCCAACAAGGCAGGCGCGCGCGACCGCGAAATTGCGGCGCTGTCGACAATCCCTGCGACCCTGGTCTTCTACGAAAGCGCCAAGCGGCTCGCGGCGTGTCTCGCAGCACTGCACGCGGGGCTCGGTAACCGCGAGGCGGCGGTGGTGCGCGAGATCAGCAAGAAATTCGAGGAAACCCGCACCGGTACGCTTGCCGAGCTGGCCGAAAGCTATGCCGATGCAGCGCCCAAGGGCGAGATCGTGATCGTCGTCGGCCCGCCACTGGAGGATGAAGTCGAGGCGGACGAGGATGAGGTCGAAACCGCGTTGAAACTGGCGCTCGCCGCCATGCCCCCGGGCAAGGCCGCAGGTGAGGTCGCAAAGCGCTTCGGGCTCGATCGCAAGGCGCTCTATGCGCGGATCATGGCCGAGCGCGATGGCTGAAGCGCGGCGCAAGCAGGCCGAGGCGGCGGGACGGCGCGCCGAGACGCTCGCGGCCTGGTGGCTGCGGCTCAAGGGCTGGCGCATCCTGGCCCATCGCGTGCGCACCCCCTTTGGCGAGGTCGATCTGGTGGCGCGGCGCGGGCGCATCGTCGCCTTTGTCGAGGTCAAGCACCGCCAGAGCCTGCGCGAGCTCGACGAGGCGATCGATCATCACCGCCTGCGCCGCGTCGCTGCCGCCGCCGAGGCGCTGATGCCGCGCTTCGTGCGCGACGGCCAGGATGCACGCATCGACGTGATCCTGCTTGCGCCGGGGCGCTTGCCGCGCCATCTGACGCACGTCTGGCAGGGTGACTGACCGCCGCTGCCCCTCTTTCTGGTTCGAACAAAGGCTTTTCCCCCATGAAAATCGCGGTGCAGATGGACCCGATGCCCGGCATCAACATCAAGGGTGACAGCAGCTTCGCGCTGATGCTGGCGGCACAGGCGCGCGGCTACACGCTCTATCATTATGACGTCGCGACGCTCAGCTACGAGGCGGGCCAGATCACGTGCCACGCGCATCCGGTGACGGTGCGCAACGTTCCGGGCGATCATTACAGCTTCGGCGATCCGGTGCGGCTCGATCTCGGCGAGGATGTCGATGTCGTGCTGATGCGGCAGGATCCTCCCTTCGATGTCGGCTATATCACCGCGACGCACATTCTCGAGCGCCTGAAGGGCCGCACCCTCGTGGTCAACGACCCCGCATCGGTGCGCAATGCGCCCGAAAAGGTCTATGTGCTCGATTTCGAGCGCTTCATGCCGCCGACGCTGATCACCCGATCGCTCGACGAGGTGAAGCGCTTCCAGGCGAAGCACGGCGCGATCGTGGTCAAGCCGCTGCACGGCAATGGCGGCAAGGCGGTGTTCCTGATCGGCGAGGATGGCGCGAACCTCTCCGCCCTGGTCGAGCTGTTCGGCCAGATCTGGCGCGAGCCGTTCATGGTCCAGCCCTTCCTTCCCGAAGTCGCACAGGGCGACAAACGCATCGTGCTGGTCGATGGCAAGGTCGCCGGCGCGATCAACCGCAAGCCGGGCGAGGGCGAATTCCGCTCCAACCTCGCGGTCGGCGGCTATGCCGAGGCGGCGGAGCTAACGACACGCGAGCAGGAGATCTGCGACGCCATGGGGCCCGAGCTTAAGGAACGCGGGCTGCTGTTCGTGGGTATCGATGTGATCGGGGGCCATTGGCTGACCGAGATCAACGTCACCTCGCCGACCGGCATCGTTGCGATCAGCGCGTTCAACAACAGCGATGTTGCGGGCATGATCTGGGACGCGATCGAGGCGCGGCTGGAGAACAAGGCATGAGCGATTTCGTCATCGATCTGGTCGCGCGCGGCGGATATTGGGGCGTCGCGTTCCTGATGGCGCTGGAAAACGTGTTTCCGCCGATCCCTTCCGAGGTGATCATGGGCCTGGCCGGCATCGAGGCGGGCAAGGGCAACATGAACTTGTGGCTGGTGATCTTCGCAGGCACCATCGGATCGGTCGCCGGCAATTATTTCTGGTATGCCATCGGCCGCGCGTTCGGGCTCAAGCGGCTGGATCATTTCGTCGCGCGCTGGGGCCGCTGGTTCACGCTCGATCGGTATGAGATTGATCGATTTACCACGCTGTTTCACCGCTATGGCGGCGCGACCATGTTCTTCGCGCGCATGATCCCGACGGTGCGCACGCTGATCTCGCTGCCCGCAGGGATTTTCGAGATGAGCCGCACCAAGTTCCTCGTCTGGACCTTCGCGGGTGCGGGCGTGTGGAACGTCGTGTTCGCAAGCATTGGCTATCAGCTGGGCGCACGGTTCGAGGAAATCGACAAATATACCGGCCCGGCGTCGACCGCAGTGATCGGTATCATCGTGCTGGTCTATGTGATCCGCGTGATCTTCTGGCGGCCGCATCCCGATCCCGTCCAGCAGGACTGAGCGCGATCAGGCGCGCGGATGCGCGTTCTCGTACACGTCGAGCAGATGCGCGGCATCGACCTGGGTGTAGATTTGGGTCGATGACAGGCTCGCGTGGCCGAGCAATTCCTGCAGCGAGCGCAGGTCCGCGCCGCCCGCGAGCAGATGCGTCGCAAAGCTGTGGCGCAGGGCGTGCGGCGTCGCATCCTCAGGCAGTCCGAGGAGGCGGCGCGCATTCATCATCGCGCGGCGGACCAAAGCCGGGGAAAGCGGCCCGCCGCGCGTACCCCGGAACAGCGGCTGGTCGTGCTCCAGCCCAAAGGGAACCAGCGCGGCATAATGCGCAATCGCCTCGCGAAGCTGCGGCAGCACCGGTACGACGCGCGGCTTGTTGCCCTTGCCGATGATGCGCAGCGTCTCGCCGACCGGCAAAATCTCGGCCTTCAGTCCCGCAGCCTCACTGATGCGCAAGCCCGCACCATAGAGCAGCAGCAGCACCGCCCAGTCGCGTGCCTGCACCCAGGCCGGAGCGTCGCGCGCCGCCATGCTGTCGCCCAGCGCCATGATGTCATCGGGCGCGATCGGGCGAGGGAGCGAACGCTTGAGCCTTGGCCCCTTGAGGCGGGGAGGTGCAACCTCACTACCAGCTTCGGACGCAGCAAAGGCGAGGAAGGCGCGGATCGCCGACAGTTCGCGTGCGGTGCTGCGGTTGCTCAGGCCATCGCCGCGTCTTGACGCCAGAAAGGCGCGCAGGTCCGCCGGAGTCGCGCTGGCAAGGCGGCGGTCGGTCGCAGCCTCACCCCAATGATCGCCCAGAAAATCGACCAGCCGCTCGGCGGTGGCGACATAGGCGCGCACGGTGTGCAGCGAACGGCGGCGATTGTCGGCAAGGTGCGACCGCCAGCGCTCGAGCAGGTGCGGGGGCGGGTTCGCGGTCATGCTGTCAGGCTATCAGAGCGCTTGCGGCGGCTCAATCGCAACCAGTTCAGCGAGCAGGGCATCGAGCAGCGGCATGCCTTGCTCGGTCACGGTCAGATGCGAGTCGGTCATGTGCACCAGGCCCAGCGCCGCCAGCTTTTCGGCAGCCGCCCGGTCGATCAGCGCAGCCTCTTCCACGCCCGATAGCGCGGCGATCCGGGCCAGATCGACACCTTCTGCCAGGCGCAGGCCCATCAGCAGCGCTTCCATCGCGCGCGTCTCCGCATCCAGCGGGCGCTCGACCGACAGGCCATGACCGTTGCGCGCAATCGCGCCGAGATAGTTTTCCGGCTTGCGGTGCCGCTCGGTCGCAAGGCTACCGCGCCGCCCGTGCGCGCCGGGACCGATCCCGGCATAATCGCCATAGCGCCAATAGGTGAGATTGTGGCGGCTCTGTTCGCCGGGGCGGGCGTGGTTGCTGATCTCATAGGCGAGCAGGCCGTGCGCGCTGGTCAGGCTGCGGGTCAGTTCGAACAAGTCGGCGCAATGGTCGTCATCGGCGGGAATGAGCTCGCCGCGCCGCACCAGCGTCTCGAAGCGCGTGCCGGGCTCAATGGTCAGCTGGTAGAGCGAGAGATGCCCGGTGCCGAAGCTGAGCGCGCGGCGCAGCTCGGCCTCCCATTGGCTGAGCGTCTGGCCGGGCCGGGCATAGATCAGGTCGAACGAGACGCGGCCGAAATGCTGCTGCGCGGTAGCGAGCGCGCGTACTCCCTCCTCGACGCCATGCGCACGTCCGAGAAAGCCGAGCGTCGCATCGTCGAGCGCCTGCAGGCCGAGCGACACGCGGTTGACCCCCGCGCGCGCGAGATCGACAAAGCGCGCGGCCTCGACCGAAGAGGGGTTGGCTTCGAGCGTGATCTCGATGTCCTGGCTGGCGGGCCAATGGCCGGTGGCCGCCTCGATCAGCGCCTCGACCAAGGCGGGCGGCATCAGCGACGGCGTGCCGCCACCGAAGAAGATCGAGCCGAGCCTGCGACCCGGCAGCAGCGCGGCTTCATGCGCGAGATCGGCGAGCAGGGCCGCCTGCCATTCAGGGATGTCGACGCTCTCGCGGACATGGCTGTTGAAATCGCAATAGGGGCATTTGGAGACGCAGAACGGCCAGTGGATATAGAGCGCCAGCGGCTCCGCCCGGTCATCCGCCACCGGAGACGCAGTCACGGGTTCAGCGCTCAAGACAGGCCTTGACCAGCTTGGCAAAGGCATCGGCGCGGTGGCTGATGGCGTGCTTGTGCTCGGGGTCCAGTTCCGCAAAGGTCTGCTCGAAGCCATTGGCGACGAACACCGGGTCGTAGCCGAAACCGAGCTTGCCGCGCGGTGGCCAGGTCAGCGATCCGCTGACACGGCCTTCGAACACTTCAGCATGACCATCAGGCCAGGCGAGCGCCAGGGTGCAGATGAAATAGGCGCTGCGATCGACATCGGGGCCGAGTTCGCACAGCCGCCCCTCGACCTTGCCCATGGCCATATACCAGTCGCGGCCCGGTGCGCCTTCGAACCATTGACGTTCCGCCCAGTCGGCGGTGTAGACGCCGGGCGCGCCGTCCAGCGCCGCGACGCACAGACCGCTGTCATCGGCGAGTGCGACGCAATTGGCCCCCTTGGCCGAGGCATGCGCCTTGAGCAGCGCGTTCTCGGCGAAGGTCGTACCGGTCTCTTCGGGCTCGGGCAGGCCGAGATCGCCCGCCGAGACGGGCTCGATGCCGAACGGTTCGAGCAGCGCGCGAATCTCGCGCACCTTGCCCTGGTTATGGCTGGCGATCACCAGCCTGCCGGGTTCGAGCCTGCGTGCCGCCATGACGTCAACCGACCGCCTTGCCCTGCGCTTCGAAAATCTGCGCGCAGCCCATGCGGGCGAGGCGCAGCAGGCGCAACAGCGCTTCCTCATCATAGGGCGCGCCCTCGGCGGTCGCCTGCGCTTCGGCGATATTGCCGCCCTCGATCAGCACGAAATTGGCATCGGCATCGGCATTCGAATCCTCGATATAGTCGAGGTCGAGCACCGGCGTGCCCTGGTGGATGCCGCAGCTGATCGCAGCGACCTTGGCAGTGATCGGGTCTTCCTTGATCAGCCCCTGCGCCATCAGTCCGTTGACTGCGAGGCGCAGCGCCACCCACGCGCCCGAGATCGACGCGGTGCGCGTGCCACCATCGGCCTGGATGACGTCGCAATCGACCGTGATCTGACGCTCGCCGAGCTTCTTGAGATCGACGACCGCGCGCAAGGAACGCCCGATAAGCCGCTGGATTTCCTGCGTACGGCCCGACTGCTTGCCCTTGGCCGCCTCGCGCTGGCCGCGCGTGTGCGTCGCGCGCGGCAGCATCGAATATTCCGCCGTCACCCAGCCTTCGCCCTTGCCCTTGAGCCAGGGCGGAAGGCGCTCCTCGATGCTTGCAGTCACCAGCACGCGGGTATCGCCGAAACCGATCAGGCAGCTGCCTTCGGCATGCTTGGTAAAGCCGGTTTCGATGCTGATGGTCCGCATTTCGTCGGGGGCGCGGCCGGATGGGCGCATAAGTGATTCTCCAATAGGTCGGACCCGCTGTCCGTTCCGCGCCGATAGCGGGCGGTTGGCAGATTGGAAAGCGCCAAGCCTCTTGCCAGCCGAGTGCAAAAATGGCAGGGGACGCGCCTTGCCAGCGACCATGGGCGATTAGCTCAGTTGGTAGAGCATCTCGTTTACACCGAGAGGGTCGGCAGTTCGAGCCTGTCATCGCCCACCATGGTCGGCAATGCGTTGCGCAAGGGCAACGCCGTTCGGCAAAATTCCACGAAGCCGGTTTCGTTCAGCTACCGGTCAGGCTGTGCGCCACATCACACGCGCATGTCGAGCCAGTATGTCCTCACCGTGATTCTGGGTGCAGCCCTGCCGCTGCTGCCGGTGACGTTCGTCAACCTCGATCGCAATATTCCTGCGCAGGAAGAGTGCATCGGCAAGAAGCGCGTGGCGACCATGCCGACCCGCGCCAAGAAGGAAAGCCCGCGCAAGCGCTGCCGCGTGATCGCGCCGATCCTGATGTGATGCTTAGCGCTCAACCCTTGGCGGCGAGCGTTTCTTCCATCAGCGCCGATGCGCGGGTGCCGTTCCAGTCCATCCCGCCGATCATCCGCCAGACCTCCTTGCCTTGCGCATCATACAGCACCGTCGTCGGCATCACGCCGGTCTGATAGCTAAAGCCCAGATTGTTTTCCTGATCGGTATAGGGCTGCAGGTTCTTGAAGCCTTTTTCGGCAAAGAACGGCGCGATCTTGTCCAGATTCTGCATGTCCTGCGAGATGGTCAGCACGACCAGCCGGTCCTTCTCGCGCGCGGCCAGGGCATCCAGTGTCGGCATCTCCACCACGCACGGGCCGCACCAGGTCGCCCAGAGATTGACCAGCACCGGCTTACCCTTGAACGCGGCGAGCGTGACCGTCTTGCCGTCGGGAGCCTTGAAGCTGACGTCGGGCGCGGCCTTGCCCCGCTGCGAGATATCGAGCGTGCCCGAGAGCGGCACATCGGCCCCGGCCTTTTCTGCGGTTTTTTCCGCGCCTGCGGGTTGCTCCCCGGCGGGCGATTGCCTATCGCAGCCGCCGATTGTCAGCGCGGCCAGGGCCAGCACCGGCCAGAGGCTGCGGCGCGAAAGATGGACGATAGGCATGGGAAACAACTCCAACAGCATGTGGGGCGGACGCTTCGCCGCCGGGCCATCCGACGTGATGCGGGCCATAAATGCTTCGATCCCGTTCGACAAGGCGCTGTGGCGGCAGGATATTGACGGGTCGCTGGCGCATGTCGCGATGCTGGGCGCGCAGGGCATCATTCCCGCCGAAGATGCCGAGGCGATCACGCAAGGCCTCAAGCAGATCGCGGAGGAATATGCCGCCAATGGTGTCGCCGAGGACTGGGCGCTCGAAGACATTCACATGCATGTCGAGGCGCGGCTGTCCGAGCTGATAGGGCCCGCAGCCGGGCGGCTGCATACCGCGCGCTCGCGCAATGACCAGGTCGCGACGGACTTTCGCCTGTGGGTGCGCGATGCCTGCGATGCCGCCGATGCCGCGCTGAAAGCCCTGCAGACCGCTCTGGTCGACCGCGCCGAGAGCCATGTCGACGCGATCATGCCGGGCTTCACCCATTTGCAGATCGCCCAGCCGGTGACGCTGGGCCACCATCTGCTCGCCTATTACGAGATGTTCGCGCGCGACCGCGACCGCTTCGCCAGTGCCCGCGCACGGATGAACCAGTGTCCGCTGGGTTCGGCGGCGCTCGCCGGCACGGGCTTTCCGATCGACCGCGACGCCACCGCGAAGGCGCTAGGTTTCGACCGCCCGACGGCCAATTCGCTCGATGCCGTGTCCGATCGCGATTTCGCGCTCGATTACCTGAATGCGGCCGCACAGTGCGCGCTGCATCTGTCGCGCCTGGCCGAAGAGTTCATCATCTGGGCGAGCCAGCCTTATGGTTTCGTCAAGCTGCCCGACAGCTTCTCGACCGGATCGTCGATCATGCCGCAGAAGCGCAACCCCGATGCGGCCGAGCTGGTGCGCGGCCATGCCGGGCGGATCATCGGCTGCCAGACCGCGCTGATGGTGACGATGAAGGGCCTGCCGCTCGCCTATTCCAAGGACATGCAGGACGACAAGCCGCCGGTGTTCGAATGCGAGGGCCTGCTGATGCTGAGCCTTGCCGCGATGACCGGCATGGTTGCCGAGACCGGCTTCGATACCGCCGCAATGCGCAAGGCGACCGAGCGCGGCTTTGCCACCGCGACCGACCTTGCCGACTGGCTGGTGCGTCAGGCCGGCATCCCCTTCCGCGAGGCGCATCACATTACGGGTGCGGTGGTCAAGCTGGCAGAGGGCAAGGGTGTCGCGCTCGATGCGCTCGCGCTGGACGAACTCCAGGCGATCGATCCACGCATCTCGCAAGCGGTGTATCCCGCGCTTTCGGTCGATGCCTCGGTCGCCAGCCGCAACAGCTATGGCGGCACTGCGCCCGATCAGGTAAGGCATCAGGTGGCCCGCGCCCGTGCCGCGCTGGCGGGAGAAGCATGATGCCGCGTAGCTCGATTCTGATTGCCGGTGCCGCCATTGCCGCCTTGGTTGCGCTCCCCGGCTGCGGCAGTCGGCAAAAGCTGACCACGGTCGAGGGCACGAAACCGGTGCCTCCCGCCTATGGCGCTGTCGGTGCCGCCGGACCCAACGAGCTGCTCGAGCCGAGCACCCAGGCGCGGCCAGAGCGCAACGTCGAACTGCGCCGCAAGTCCGAAGCGCGGGTCGACGATCCGTTCGATCTTCCTCCCGAATAACAGGACCGTTCCCCCCATGGATCATTTCGCACTGGTAGACGGCGAGCTGTTTGCCGAACGCGTTCCGCTGGCGCGCATTGCCGAGGAAGTCGGCACCCCGGTCTATGTCTATTCGCGCGCAACGCTCGAGCGCCATGCCGACGTGTTTCGTGAAGGCCTGGCAGGCGTGCCGCGCAAGCATCTGGCGTTCGCGGTAAAATCCAATCCCAACCTCGCGGTGCTCAAGGTGCTCGCCGGACGCGGTTATGGCGCCGATGTCGTTTCTGCAGGCGAGCTCGACCGCGCATTGGCCGCTGGCATCGCTGCGCATGACATCGTGTTCTCGGGCGTCGGCAAGACCGAGACCGAGATGCGCCATGCGCTGGCCAGGCAGATCGGCCAGTTCAACATCGAATCCGAAGAGGAAGGCCGGATGCTTGCCGAGGTGGCCGCTTCGATGGGGCTGACCGCGCAAGCGACGCTGCGCATCAATCCCGATGTCGATGCCGGCACGCATGCCAAGATCTCGACCGGCAAGGCAGATAACAAGTTCGGCGTCGGCCTGCATGTCGGGCCCGGTATCTACCAGCGGCTGTCGCAGCTCCCCGGCATCGCGCTGCGCGGCGTGGCGGTGCATATCGGCAGCCAGCTGCTCAGCCTCGATCCGCTCGAAGCCGCGTTCGGCAAGATCGGCGAGCTGGTCGCGCAACTGCGGAGCCAGGGGCATACGATCACCCATGTCGATCTGGGCGGGGGCCTGGGCGTGCCTTATCAAGCCGCGACCGAACCGCCATCGCCCGCCGATTATGGCGCGCTCGTTGCCCGTGTGACGCGCGACTGGGATGCGGTTATCCAGTTCGAACCGGGCCGGGTGATTGCTGGAAATGCCGGCGTGCTGCTCACCCGCGTGATCCGTATCAAGCCCGGCATTCGCGATCCGTTCGTGGTCGTCGATGCTGCGATGAACGACCTCGCCCGGCCCGCGCTCTACGACGCGTGGCACGATTTCGAGGCCGTGCGCCCCGATGGCACCCGGATGATGGCGAATATCGTGGGGCCGGTGTGCGAGAGCGGCGATACCTTCGCGATGGGTCGCGACATCGACACCGTCAGCGACGGCGATCTGGCAATCTTCCGCACCGCCGGAGCCTATGGCGCGACCATGGCTAGCAGCTATAACAGCCGCGGCATTGTCGCCGAGGTGCTGGTCGATGGCGACCGCTTTGCCGTCGTCGCCAACCGGATCAGCCCTGCCGAGATCATGGCGGCAGAGACCGTGCCTGACTGGCTGTGAACCAGCTCCCCATCTTCGTGAACCTGCGCGGGATGCCGGTCATCCTGCTGGGCGGTGGCGAGATGGCGGATGCCAAAAGGCGGCTGATCGAGCGGGCAGGGGGGCTGTGCGTTGGCGAGGATGATCGTGATGCCCGCATCGCCATCGTCGCCCTGGAGGATGAGGCCGAAGCGGTTGAGGCCGTCGCTCGGCTGAAGGCGCGCGGGCTGCTCGTCAACGCCGTCGATCGACCTGCATTGTGCGATTTCACCACGCCCGCGATCATCGACCGTGATCCCGTGCTGATTGGGATCGGCACCGGCGGCGCGTCGGCGGGGCTCGCCAAGGCGCTGCGTCAGCGTCTGGAAGCAATGCTGCCTGCGAGGCTGGGCGAACTTGCCAAGGCGCTCGATGCCGCCCGTGACGCCATCCGCCAGCGCTGGCCCGGAGGACCGGACCGCAGACGCGCGATCGATGCGGCGCTGGCACCGGGCGGCGCGCTCGATCCGCTGACCGATCAGAGCGACGATGCCGTAGAGCAGTGGATCGAACATGGCGGCCAAGGCGTCGCCTCCGGCGTCTATACCCTCGGCATTGCCTCGCCCGATCCCGACGATCTGACGCTGCGCCAGGTACGCCTGCTCGGAAGCGCGGATCTGGTGCTGCACCCTGCCGATATGCCCAGGGCCATCCTGTCGCGCGCCCGCGCCGATGCGGCGATGCGCGTCGATGATGGCGACTCTGAAGAGCCCGGCGTGGTCGTCAGGCTGGTTTGGGCGACGACAGCCGGAAATTCATGAAGATCGTGGCGATCGGCTTGGCGGGATCGTCCTGCCAGGCCTTGGCCTCGACATTGGCGACACGCCGCCCGATGCGCGTCACTTCGCCCAGCGCATATGTCCGCGCCTCGCGCCCGCCGCGCATGAAATTGATCGTGATGTTGACCGGCTTGATCCGCACTGCGGGTTCTTCCGCCGCCACCGTGACGCGCAGCGCGGCGATCGCGGCGATCTCCATCAGCCCGCTCATTGCGCCGCCGTGCAGAAAACCGGGCCGTCCCATGACCTGGGGACCATAATCGAACGCCATCACCGGCAGGCCCTTGTGGAGGTGATCGACGGTAATGCCCATCGTCTCTGCAAAAGGCGGCATGAAGCCGAGGATCGCGTTCATATCGGGATCGGTGCTCATCGCTCAGCCCAGAAAATTTTCGACGCGGATGAACGTGCCCGCAACATGCGCGACCGGATCATCGGGATCGCCATCATGCGCGATGCCCCGCACGAACGCCATCGACCGCGTGACCTTGTAGCATTCGCCGCGTCCGATCACGGACTTGCCCGGCGTGGCGGGGCGCATATAGTCGACGCGCAGATCGAGCGTCACCTGCGGGCGGAATTCGCCGATCGCGGTCCAGACCGACAGGCTGGTGGCATTGTCCATCAGGCTGATGATCGGGCCCGACGCGATCACTCCGCTTTGCACATCGCCGATCAGCCTTTCGGAATAGGGCAGCTCCATCTCTACCCAGCCAGTGCCATGCGCGCGATAGCGCATGCCGAGATGCCCACCATGCCCGAGCTTGCCCAATATGCCTTCGAAAGCACTGGGATCGAACCCGCCTGACATCGTCTCTGTCCTGGTCATATGCGGCGGCCGATTCGGGATGCGGCAGGGAGTGCGGAGGAAAGCTGTAACATGCGCTGCGGACTGTGCACGCTGCAGCGCCGAGGTCAATGGGTTACACATGCACCCCGCGACGCTGCAGCACCGCCAGCATGACGCCGCCGCATCTCCTGTCCAGCCTCAGCCGCCGGGATAAGCGATTGATGGGCGGCGTCACCCGGCTATAGTCGCGCTTCGCGAAGGGAGGGCGGGCCAGCATGTTCATGGCGGATTTTGATATCGGGCAGATCGGCAAGCTGATCCAGATCGCCATGGCCCCGGCCTTCCTGCTGCTGGCGACGGGCAATATCCTGCAGATGTTCGCCAATCGCCTTGCCCGCGTTGTCGACCGCGAACGGGTCCAGATGGCGGAATTTCATCGCACCCAGGGCGAGGCGCATGTCCGCGTGGTCAACGAGCTGCGGATCCTCGATCGGCGCGCGGATATCGTCAACAAGGCGATCCTGATGGGGACATTGAGCGCGATCACGGTCGGCGTGGTGATCGCGTCGATCTTCGTGCTGTCGCTCACCGGCTATCGCTTCGGGCAGATCGTCGCTGGCGGTTTCATCCTGGCGATGGCGTTCCTGATCTCGGGGCTAGTGCTGTTCGTGCTCGAGATTCGCATGGCGATGCACACCATCCGGATCGAGGAGCGGCTGCTCAAGCTCGACGGGGAATGAAAAAGGCCCCGCCATCGCTGGCAGGGCCCCTTCAGGATTTGCAATGAACTGCGGAGTTATCAGCCGCCGGTCGGGGCAGCGACCGCACCGGCTGCGGCGGCATCGTCGGCAGCGGCTTCTGCAGCCGGATCTTCGGTCGATGCTGCGCCTTCAGCTGCCGGAGCAGCTTCGGCAGCGGGGGCTGCCGGCAGCGGCAGCGGGCTGCCCGACTGGGTGTTCATCCACGCCATCAGGTTGGCGCGGTCTTCAGCCTTGCCGAGGCCCGCAAAGCTCATCTTGGTGCCGTCGGCATAGGCTTTGGGCGAGGTGAGCCACTTGTTCATTTCCTGGAAGGTCCAGGGGCCCGACTTGCTCTTCAGCGCGTCCGAATAGGCAAAGCCCGCCACCGAAGCGTGCGGCTTGCCGAGAACGCCGTAAAGATTGGGACCGATGCCGTTGGCACCACCGCTGTTGATCGAATGGCACGACGAGCACTTGGCGAAGACCTTCTCGCCCTTGGCAGGGTCGGCGCTGGCGAGCAGGGTTTCGATCGGAACTTCAGCCGCACCGCCTTCGCCTTCGGAAGAAACGACGCCTTCGATGACATAGCCCAGCTTTTCGGGACGCTCCGGCTTGTCGGCATGGAACACCTTGCCGCTGACGATCGACAGGCCAAGGGCACAAATGCCCCCCGCAAGAACCCAACCTGCAATCGTGTTTTTGCTGTCCTGCATGCCCTGTTGCCTCATCTTTGATAGCGACGCCATGCGGCCACGGCGCCCTGAAAGGTCGTCATCCGATAAGACCAGCGATCGATCACCGGCCTTTTCGCCCTGTTGAAAGACCCCGTTGCCGCGTCGCAACAGGGCCGGTCAGCCGCCCCCTCTAATCATGGTCCGTTCGCACTGCAAGCCCCGACACGCGCGATTTCGCCTTGTCGTTACTGCTGGGCCTGCCTATGCGCCGTGCCCATGCAAAGCTACCCTGAGATCGCCCGCCAGATGGTCGAGGACATGGCCCGAATCGCCTCTGCCGAACCGGAGCGGTCGATTGCCTATCAGGGCGCGCCGGGCGCCTATTCACACATTGCCGCGCGGGCCTTTGCTCCCGACTGGCACCCGCTGCCGTGCTTCTCGTTCCAGGACGCAATGGATGCGGTGAAGGACGGCCGCGCCGCGCGCGCGATCATCCCGATCGAGAACTCGCAGCACGGGCGGGTCGCGGACATTCATTTCCTGCTGCCCGAAAGCGGCCTCACCATCGTTGCCGAATATTTCCTGCCGGTGCGTCACTGCCTGCTCGCCAAGGACGACGGCCCCTATCATTCGGCCGTCAGCCACCCGCAGGCACTCGGCCAGACCCGGCACTATCTGCGGGCACGCGGGATCGAGCCGGTCAATTATCCCGATACCGCAGGCGCGGCGGCGTTTGTCGCCGAATCGAGCGAACCGGGACTGTGCGCGGTCGCCTCGCGGCTGGCGGGAGACGTGTTCGGCCTCAAGGTGGTCGACGAAGGCATCGAGGACGCCGCGCACAACATGACGCGCTTCGTCGTGCTGGCTGCGCATCGCGACGATCCGATGCCCGATGTCGCCAAGGTGATGACGACCTTCATCTTCGAGGTGAAGAACATTCCCGCCGCGTTGTTCATGGCGCTCTCGGGCTTCGCCACCAACGGCATCAACATGACCAAGCTGGAAAGCTATATCCGCGACGGCAGCTTCGCCGCAGCGGAATTTTATGCCGATATCGAGGGAATGCCCGGCCACCCCGCAGTCGATCGCGCGCTCGAAGTGCTCGGCTATCACAGCAAATGGGTGCGCATCCTGGGCAGCTATCCGCAGGCCATGTCGCGCGAATAGGCGGTTTCAGTCGTCCTTGCCGTAGATGCGCTTGGTCAGATGGCGCATGATCGGCGTCACCGTCAGGCCGTGCAGCAGGATCGATCCGAGCACGATCAGCCCCAGGGTTTCCCATAGGGTGTGCTGCATCGGAAAATCGCCATGGTTGAGGCCGAAGGCGAGATAATAGACCGAACCCAGCCCCCGTATGCCGAAAAAGGCGATGACGAACTTTTCCAGCGGAGGCCGGTCAACTCCAATCAGCCCGAGATAGCCGATCACAGGACGGATCACCAGGAGCACCAGGGCTGCCACGAGCACATTGGTCCAGCCGATATCGCTCAGCAATTCGCCGCCGGTCAGCATCCCGCCGAACAACACCAGCAGCACCATCATCACCAACCGCTCGGTTTCGTCGGCAAAATCGTGAAGCTCGCTGTTGAACTCGTCTCCCTCGGCCGAACGCCGCAGGATCAGACCGGCGATGAACACGGCCAGAAACCCGTAACCATGCGCGAACTCGGTGAGCGCATAGATGGCGAGCGTGGCGCCCAATGCGATAAAGCCGTCGCCGGTCCGCGACAGGCGGGTGTCCTGGGGCAGGCGATAGATGATCTGGCCAAGCAGCCAGCCGCCGAACGTGCCCACCAGCGCGCCGACGCCCAGACGCCAGGCGACATCGTGCCACAGCCATTCGGCGAGCACGCCTCCAGTCAGCGAAGCGGCACTCGCGGCAAGCGCAAGGTGTACGAAGGGAAAGGCGAGCGCATCGTTCAGCCCGGCTTCCGAGGTGAGCGCAAAACGGGCCTCGTCGCTGTCTTCACTATCGGGCCGCTCGATCTGAACGTCGGAGGCCAGTACCGGATCGGTGGGCGCCAGACAGGCACCCAGCAGCAGCGTAGAGGCCAGGGGCAGCCCGAGAATCCACAGCCCAGACAGGGCGATGAACAGGATGGTCAGCGGCATGACGATGGCGAGCAGCCGGATGGTCAGGTTCCACCCGCGCCAGCTCAGCGGCCTGCCGATTTTCAACCCCGCCCCCATCAGCGAAATGATGACGATGAACTCGCTCGCCTTTTCGATCAGCACCGGCGATTCGACCGGATGCGGCGAGAATTGCGCGAGCGGCGTCCAGGCGAAGATCGCCATGCCCATACCGACAAAGATGATCGGCAAGGATAGCGGCAATTTCTTGAGCAGCAGCGGCAGCCACGCGACCAGCAACACCACGAGCCCGATCCCGAGCAACCAAAGCTTGTAATTGTCGAGCAGGAACTGTCCAATCACCGAGGTGAACATCGGATCGGCAAAGGCGGTGACGTCGAGGTCCGGGGTCTGCGGAACGATGGTCTGCCGCACAGTATCGATCATCAGTGCGCGGTCCCCCAACTCGGCCCGGTGCCGATCTCTACGCCCAAGGGTACGCTGAGCGTGACGGCCGGTTCCGCCGCATTTTCCATGACCGATCGGATCACGGCGGAGGCTGCCTCCACATCGCCTTCGGGCAGTTCAAACACCAGCTCGTCATGCACCTGCAGCAGCATGCGGACGTGACCAAGGCCAGCGGCTTCGAGCGCGGGGCCCATGCGCACCATCGCGCGCTTGATGATGTCGGCGCTGGTGCCCTGGATTGGTGCGTTGATCGCCGCGCGCTCGCTGCCCTGGCGCTCTGCCTGGTTCTTCGAGGTGATGCGCGGGAAGTGCGTCTTGCGGCCGAACAACGTTTCGGTGAAGCCGCATTCGCGCGTGCTTTCCAGCGTCTCGGCAATATAGCGGTTGATGCCAGGAAAGCGCTGGAAATAGGTATCGATCATCGCCTGTGCCTCGTCCGCGCTGACCTCTAGCCGCCCGGCCAGGCCCCAGCGCGAGATGCCATAGAGGATCGCGAAGTTGATCGTCTTGGCGCGGCCGCGCGTGTCGCGGTTGACCTCACCGAACAGCTCCTGCGCGGTGCGGTTGTGGATGTCCTCACCCTTGGCAAAGGCATCGCGCAGCGTCTCGACATCGGCCATGTGCGCGGCGAGCCGAAGTTCGATCTGGCTATAGTCGGCCGCAAGGATGACATTGCCGGGCTCGGCGACAAAGGCATGACGGATCTGGCGGCCGATCTCAGTGCGGATCGGGATGTTCTGCAGGTTCGGTTCGGTCGAGGACAAGCGCCCGGTCTGCGCGCCGACCAGGCTGTAGCTGGTGTGCACCCGGCCCGTGTTCGGGTTGATCTGTTCCTGCAGCGCATCGGTATAGGTCGACTTGAGCTTCGACAACTGGCGCCAGTCGAGCACCTTGCGCGAGATTTCCGATCCTTCGCCCGCGAGCTTTTCAAGCACGGTGACGTCGGTCGAATAGGCGCCGGTCTTGCCCTTCTTGCCGCCCTTGAGGCCAAGCTTGTCGAACAGGATTTCCCCGAGCTGCTTGGGGCTGCCGATGGCGAAACTCTGGCCCGCAAGCTCGTGGATCTCGCTTTCCAGCGCGGTCATGCGCGTGGCGAAATCCTGGCTCAGCGCCGCGAGCTGTTCGCGATCGACCTTGATGCCGTGGCGCTCCATCCCGGCGACGACGGGGATCAGCGGGCGGTCGACATTCTGGTAGATGCGCGTTGCGCCTTCGACCGGCAAACGCGGGCGCAGCACATGCCACAGCCGCAGCGTGACATCGGCATCTTCGGCGGCATAGCGGGTCGCATCGGCGAGCGGCACCTCGTTGAAGCCGATCTGCTTCTTGCCCGTGCCGGTCAGCGACTTGAAGCTGATGCACGTGTGCCCCAGATGCCGTTCGGCGAGCGCATCCATGCCGTGGCCGCCGCTGCCGAATTCGTGCCCTGCATCGAGGTTGAAGCTCATCACCATCGTGTCGTCGATGGGCGAGACATGGACGCCATGGCGCGCGAGCACATTGAGATCGTATTTCAGGTTTTGGCCGATCTTGAGGATCGCATCGTCCTCGAGCAGCGGCTTGAGCCGGGCGATCGCCTCGTCGAGCGCGATCTGCTGCGGCTTTTCGGCAAACATGTCGTTGCTGCCATGGCCGAGCGGGATGTAGCAGGCCTCGCCCGGAGCGACCGCCAGGCTCACGCCGACCAAAGCTGCCTGCATCGAATCGAGCGAATCCGTTTCGGTGTCGACCGCGACCATGCCGACAGCGCGCGCTCTGGCGATCCAGGCATCGAGCGTGTCGAGGTCCTGCACGCAGACATAATCGTCCAGGTTGATCGCGGGCATCGCAAGCGGCTGCGGCGGGATGGCATTGTCGCTGCGCGGAGCATCGTTCGCAGCGTCGGAGGGGACAGGGGCCGCATCCGCCGGGCCGCTGGCGCCAAGCTTGCGCAGCAGGCTGGTAAAGCCGTGCTTGGTGAGGAATGCGGCGAGCGGCTCGGGCGGAATGTCCTTGAGCAGGAAATCATCGAGTTCGTTGGGCAGCGGGCAATCATCCTTCAGCGTCACCAGCACCTTGCTCAGCCGCGCCATATCGGCCTGCTCGATCAGGCTGTCGCGCATCTTGGAGGGCTTCATCGATGGCGCGGCGGCGAGCACGCTTTCCAGATCGCCATGCTCGACGATCAGTTTCGAGGCCGTCTTGGGGCCGATGCCGCGAATGCCCGGCACGTTGTCCACCGCATCGCCCATCAACGCGAGCACGTCGCCTAGCTGCTCGGGGGTGACACCGAATTTCTCCATCACCGCCTCGGGGCCCAGCCGCGCGTTCTTCATCGTGTCGAGCATGTCGAGCCCCGGCTGGATCAGCTGCATCAGGTCCTTGTCGGAGCTGACGATGGTGACCTTCCAGCCCTTGGCGAGCGCGTCCTTGGCATAGCTCGCGATGATGTCGTCGGCCTCGACATTGTCCTCCTCGATGCAGGGCATGGAAAAGGCGCGGGTCGCATCGCGGATCAGCGGGAATTGCGGGCGCAGATCCTCTGGCGGCTCGGGCCGGTGCGCCTTGTACTGGTCGTAGAGTTCGTTGCGGAAACTCTGCGAGCTCTTGTCGAGAATCACCGCCATATGCGTCGGCCCATCGGCCTTGTGCAGATCTTCGGCCAGCTTCCACAGCATGGTCGTGTAGCCATAAACCGCGCCCACGGGCGTGCCTTCCGGATTGGTCAGCGGCGGGAGCCGGTGATAGGCGCGGAAGATGTACGAGGAGCCGTCGACGAGATAGAGATGGTTCTGCTGTGCCATGGCGGCAGCGATAGCAGCGGCGGTGCGCAGGGTCATGCGATTTTGGAACCGCCCATGTCGTGGCGCGTAAGCGGGTCGGGGAAGGTGCCGTATCGGGCACCCTATTGAAGGAGCTATCCCATGCGAAATCTAGCCATTGCCAGCGTCAGCGCCCTCGCGCTCGGACTTGCAGCCTGCTCGGCCGAAACCGAACAGAAGGCCGATGCTGCCGCCGAAGCTGCTGGCGATGACATCGAAGCCAATGCCAACGCGGCAGGTGAAGTCATCGAGAATGCTGCCGACGATGTCGAAGCCGGTGTCGACAAGGCCGCAAAGGATCTGGATGCCGAAGCCGACAAGGCAGGCGACAAGATCGAGAAGGAATGGGACGAAGCCAAGGCCGAAGCCGAGCAGGAAGCTCAGTAATCCGACCCTTTCAGCTTACAACAGATCAGCCTGTTCGATCCGGTCGCTACCGGCGGGCAGGCTGATCCGATTTCCATCCTCGCCCATCACCACGGGGCCAGAAAAGGCCTGGGCAACACCGCGCAGGAAATAGGGGTGGAGCAGTCTCGATGGCATGCGCGGCACGATATGGGTGAAGACCAGCATCTGCGCTTTGCCCTTGCGAGCGATCGTGGCCACTGCAACCGGCGAGCTGTGATAGCCGGGAATGTCGGACATGATCTTGGCAATGCGTCTGTCGCCATGATCGGCTGCGGCTTGCGCAATCTTGCCGACCATTGCCGGGTTGAGCACTTCGTGCACCAGAACGTCGCAGCCGCTGCACGCGCTTGAAACAGTCGCCGTGGGCGCGGTATCGCCGCTGATCACGACCGAGCGTCCCTTGTAATCGAAGCGATAGCCCAGCGCGGGCTCTACCGGATCGTGCTTTACCTGAAACGCGCTGATCTTCACGCCGCCGCGATTGTAGATCGGCACCGGCCTGACCGACGCGGGAACTGTCACCGCTTGCCCGCCCGCACCGCTGCGCGGCATGATGTCGGCGCCGTGATGCGCGATGCGATAGCCGTAATCAGCGGTATAGGCGGTGTCGAAACCGCCGACTACCTTGTCGACGCCTTTCGGGCCATAGATCGGCATCTGCGCCATCCGTCCGCTGCCAGCCCAACGCAGCATCAGCACCTCGCCCAGCCCGTCGATATGATCGGAATGGAAATGCGTGAGCAGCGTCGCATCGATCTTGCCGGGCGGTATCCCAATCTGCCCTATCCGTCGCCCCGCGCCTGCACCGGCATCGACCAGGAACAGCTGCTTGCCCGCCAGCACCAGCGTGCAAGGTCCGGAACGTTGCGGGTCGGGCAGGGGGGAGCCGGTGCCGCACAGGATCACATGGAGCCCATCGGGCAGTCCGCGCGTAGCGTCTGCGCCATAGCTCGCCTTGACCGCGCGCTCGAACACGATCTCGCCCAGCCTGTCACGCGAAAGCCAGGCGAGGCCGGCGATTATCATCATGATGACCAACAGTTCGAGGACGACGCGGCGCATATACCCCTCCCGCATATTATGTCACATATAGTGACATAATATAGACCGAGCCGCCAGTGGTTTTTCAGCGGGCGAAGATGTCGGTCAAAGGAATTTCAATGTTCAGACCCGCAATCGAGATAGCCTCGTCGTCTCCATGCATTTCGTCGGTCCAAGCATTGGGGCCAGTCCGCGACAACACGCGCACGCATTCCGCTTTTGGATCAACAAGAAGCACGGCCTTGACGCTCGGGATGGTGCGATATTCATCCAGCTTCAGGCCCTGATCGAGCAATGCGGTAGACGGCGAGAGGATTTCGACAATCATGACAGGGTCATTCGCCGCCTTGATTTCGTCGAAGGCTTCATCCTGCTTGCCGCAAAACACGCTGAGGTCGGGATATCGGACGGAATAATCGTCGATGAGGATGGCCATGTCCGACCCGTGTACATGGCATTTCGAACCCTTGAGCGCAGTCCACAAGATCCCACCGATATTCATCTGGATACGCGAGTTTCGGTAGGACCCGCCTGCCATGTTCCGCACGACCCGGATCACGCCATTGTCGAGTTCAGCCTTGATGTCGGGACCGAAGTCGATCTCGAGAAACTGGGCTGCCGTAATGAGGCCTGGTCTGGGACTGGTTGCCATTGGACCAGTATATCCATTCGAGCGCTGATACGAAAGGCCGCTTGGCGGCGCAGTGAACAGCGGTTATCCTGCGCTCGCCCGCAACTGGCGCATCAGATGGGTCACCATCGGGGAGCGGGCGATTGTGTGTTGTCGCGCGCCTGGGCATTCTTCCAAGATGAAAGGAATGTCCTGTGACCCAAACCCCGTTCCACGTCGTGTTCGCGATCTTTGACCAGATCACCCAGCTCGATTTCACCGGGCCAGCGCAGTTTCTCTGCCGTATGCCCGGGGCGCAGGTTCATGTGGCCGCTGCGACGCTCGATCCGGTCATGACCGATGTCGGCTTTGCGATCGTTCCCACCACGACATTTGCGGATTGCCCGCAGGCCGACTTGCTCTGTGTCCCCGGCGGGCTGGGCGTCGCCCCAGCGCTCAGCGATGCGCGGCTGATCGATTTCGTCCGCAACCAGGCAGCAGAGGCGCAATGGGTGACCAGCGTATGCACCGGCGCCTTCATCCTCGGCCGCGCCGGGCTGCTCCAGGGCAGGCGGGCGACGACGCATTGGGGCTATACCGCCCTGCTTCCGATGGTCGGTGCCGTGTATAAGGACGCGCGGACGGTGTTCGACGGCAATGTCGTGACCGCAGGCGGCGTGACCTCAGGCATCGATTTCGCGCTGACGATCATTGCAGAACTGCACGGCGAAGATGTCGCCCGCTCGCTGCAGCTCAATTTCGAATATGACCCCGCGCCGCCCTTTGTCGGCGGTACGCCTGCGACCAGTCCCGAACCGATCGTCGCGATGATGCGCCAGCGCTTTTACGATGTCCGCGCTGCCGAGATGCAAGCAGCCCTGAACGCCACGGCCTGATCCAAAGAAAAAGGGCCGGAAGGTTTCCCCTCCGGCCCCGTTTCTTGCTCTGGCTTGTGGCCAGGCGGTGTGGATCAGAAATCCATGCCGCCCATGCCGCCCATGCCGCCGGGCATACCGCCCATGCCGCCGCCAGCTGCCTTGTCTTCCGGAGCGTCGCAGATCGCGGCTTCGGTGGTGATCAGCAGACCAGCGACCGAGGCAGCATCCTGCAGCGCAGCGCGCACGACCTTGGTCGGGTCGATAACGCCAGCGGCGACGAGGTTTTCATAGGTGTCGGTCGCGGCGTTGAAGCCCAGCGTCGGATCGTTGCCGTCGAGCAGCTTGCCCGAGACCACAGCACCGTCGTGACCGGCGTTCTGCGCGATCTGACGGACGGGGGCGAACAGCGCCTTGCGGATGATGTCGATACCGCGGGTCTGGTCGTCGTTCTCGCCGGTCAGGCCTTCGAGCGCCGAGGTGGCGTACAGAAGCGCCGTACCACCGCCGGGGACGATGCCTTCTTCGACGGCTGCGCGGGTTGCGTGCAGCGCATCGTCGACGCGGTCCTTCTTTTCCTTCACTTCAACTTCCGAAGCACCGCCAACCTTGATCACGGCGACGCCGCCAGCGAGCTTGGCCAGACGCTCCTGGAGCTTCTCGCGGTCGTAATCGCTGGTGGTGTTGTCGATCTGGGTGCGGATCGCTTCGACGCGAGCCTTGATCGCATCGGCTTCACCGGCGCCATCGACGATGGTGGTGTTGTCCTTGTCGATCGAGACGCGCTTGGCCTGGCCGAGCATGCCGAGCGTGACGTTCTCGAGCTTGATGCCCAGGTCTTCGCTGATCATCTCGCCCTTCGACAGGATCGCGATGTCTTCCAGCATCGCCTTGCGACGATCACCGAAGCCCGGAGCCTTTACGGCCGCGACCTTCAGGCCACCGCGGAGCTTGTTCACCACCAGGGTGGCCAGCGCTTCGCCTTCGATGTCTTCGGCGATGATCAGCAGCGGACGGCCGGTCTGGACGACGGCTTCCAGGATCGGAAGCATCGCCTGCAGGTTCGACAGCTTCTTCTCGTGGATCAGGATATAGGGGTTATCCAGTTCCACGGTCATCTTGTCGGGGTTGGTGATGAAGTACGGCGACAGATAGCCGCGATCGAACTGCATGCCTTCGACGACATCGAGTTCGAACTCGAGGCCCTTGGCTTCCTCGACGGTGATCACGCCTTCCTTGCCGACGCGCTCCATGGCTTCGGCGATCTTCTCGCCGACTTCACGGTCGCCATTGGCCGAGATGATGCCGACTTGGGCGATCTCGTTCGAACCGGCGACGTCCTTCGAGCGGCTCTTCAGGTTCTCGACGACCTTGGTGACAGCGAGGTCGATGCCCCGCTTCAGGTCCATCGGGTTCATGCCAGCGGCAACCGACTTCATGCCTTCGCGCACGATCGCCTGGGCCAGAACGGTCGCGGTGGTGGTGCCGTCACCGGCAATGTCGTTGGTCTTGGAAGCGACTTCCTTGACCATCTGCGCGCCCATGTTCTCGAACTTGTCCTTCAGTTCGATTTCCTTGGCGACGCTGACGCCGTCCTTTGTGATGCGGGGAGCGCCGAAGCTCTTGTCGATGACGACGTTGCGGCCCTTGGGGCCCAGGGTCACCTTGACGGCATCTGCCAAGATATCCACGCCGCGCAGGATGCGTTCGCGTGCGTCGCGGCCAAACTTTACGTCTTTAGCTGCCATGAGAAATGTTCCTTCTTGTCGAATTGGATCGGTGGGTCAGGGGCGAAAAAAATCAGCCCAGAATGCCCAGAATGTCGCTTTCCTTCATGATGATCCGGTCTTCGCCGTTGATCTTCACTTCGGTGCCCGACCACTTGCCGAACAGGATCTTGTCGCCGACCTTGACGTCGAGCGCGATGCGGTTGCCGGCTTCGTCACGGGTGCCTTCGCCGACGGCGATCACTTCGCCTTCCGACGGCTTTTCCTTGGCGGCGTCGGGGATGATGATCCCGCCAGCGGTCTTTTCTTCGGCTTCGATGCGGCGCACCAGAACCCGGTCGTGCAACGGACGAAATGTCATGCGTTAAGCCTTTCCTTGCGTCACTGAAATTAGTGAAACCCCCTTCGCGGCTGGCACAGGGTGTTGCGCCCGCTCTCGCGATTAGCACTCGGCTGGGGTGAGTGCTAACGAGGCGCTAGATAGCGCTCGTGTTCGAAGGGTCAAGCGATTCACGCAGGAAATTTTTTGCGGGAAGAGCGCGATCGCGGTAACCTGCGCCCAGGCTCGCACGAAAGATCGCACTGACAGGCAGGCTAGACAGCCGCGCTGTCCAACTTGCCAACCCTTATTCTCTTGAAGGAACTTGCCATGTCGAACTCGATCATCACTCTGGGCGCAGCAGCTGCTGCCGTTCTGGCCGCTGCCACCATCGCAGCAACCCCTGCTGCCGCAGCCGGCGAAAAGGAAAAGTGCTACGGCGTCTCGCTAAAGGGCAAGAACGACTGCGCCGCCGGCCCGGGCACCTCGTGCGCCGGCACTTCGACCGTCGATTATCAGGGCAATGCCTGGAAATATGTCGCCAAGGGCGAGTGCGCCAAGCTGGGCGGCTCGCTGACCGCGCTCAAGGGCGCCAAGAAGCCGACCCCGCGCGGCTGATGCAACGGCACCGGCGCTGGCGGCACCCTGAGCCGCCAGCGCCGGACCTGCAGATGAGGTAGTCCTTCAGCTCATGCTTCCCCCCCTTGTCGGCATAGGGCTGAAACCGGCCCATTATCGCGACGTTCTGAACCCCCAAACCGGTGTTCCGCTGCCCGGATGGCTGGAGGTTCACCCGCAGAACTATTTCGTCGATGGTGGGCCACCTCATCGCTGGCTCTCGGCAGTGGCAGAACGCTATCCGCTAAGCTTTCACAGCGTCGGCCTTTCGATCGGCACGGCGCAGGGGCTGGACGAGGACGAGCTTGATCAGCTCGCCGCTTTATGCGCCCGCTACAGTCCCGCCAGCGTTTCCGATCACCTCAGCTGGTCGGGCAATGCCGACGATCGCTATCCCGATCTTCTTCCGATTCCCTACACTAGCGGATCGCTCGCCCATGCTGCCGCGCAGGTCGAACGCGTGCAGGAGAGGCTCGGCCGAACCATTCTGATCGAAAATCCCTCACGCTATCTCGCCTTCGCGCAGGACGAGATGGACGAGGTCGAATTCATCCATGCCCTGTGCCGCCGCTCGGGTTGCGGCCTGTTGTTCGACATCAACAATGTCGAGGTCAGCTGCACCAATCTGGGCACCGACGCGCAAGCCTATGTCGATGCGATCGACCCGGCACTGGTCGGGGAAATCCATCTCGCAGGCCACGCCACCGAATGGCACGACGGAAGGCCGCTGCTGATTGACGATCACGGCAGTGCAGTCACCGATCTCACCTGGGCGCTGTTCGAGCGGTTCGTCCGCCGCGCAGGCCCTAGGCCGGTGCTGATCGAATGGGACACCAACGTCCCCGATTACGCCTCAATCATGGGCGAGGTCGAGCGTGCGGCATCGGTGATGGCACGCGCCAACGCGCCTTTGGTAGCCTGACCGACATGGGCGATCTGCTGGACGATCAGGCCCGTTTCATCGCGGTGCTGCAAAAGGGGCCATCGGCATTTCCCGAAGGCCTGTTTGCCGGCGCCCCCGACCGCGCGCTGCTGGGCCTCAGGGCGCACGCCAACACCATCAGCCATGCCAGGCTAGTTGCGCTGGAAGAGACCTATCCGCGCACCCGTGAACATCTTGGCGAGCCCGAATTCAACGCACTGTCCCGGACCTTCATCGAACGGCCCGATGTCCGCCGCCGCAAGCTGATGGGGCTTGGCGAGGGACTTGCCGAATATCTCGCAGACCAAACCCATGATGCGGCAGCCGTCGATCTTGCGCGGATTGAATGGGCGTGGCTGCAGAGCTATCATTCGCCAGAGGCGCAGGCACTCGAGCTGGCCGACCTGGCCGGCCTGGACGAGCAGGGGCTGCTCGACCTTGGTCTTGCGCTCCATCCTTCCATGCGGATTGTCGAAACCCACGCTGCGCTGAGGGCGCTGATGCCTGAGCTTTCCGAACGTGCCGCGCCCGAAATGCGTTACCTGCTGATCACGCGGCCAGCGCATGAGGTGCTGCTGCATCCGCTCGCCCCGCTATCCGCCAATCTGGTAATGCAGACGCAATTTCCCGCGACCATGGGTAACCTTTTGGCGCAAGCCATCGAAAGCGCTGGAGAGGCAGAGGCACTGCCGGCAGTCTTTGCGCTGGTCGGCGCAGGGGCGCTGGTTCGATCCTTAGGGTAAGGCCGGGCAGGGTGCCCGGTGTGATCCGGGGCGTCTCGATCTCGCACCAGTCCCCACTTGCCGGATAGCCCGTGATGAAAACCCTGATCCAACGCGGCCTCGCGCTGCTCGATAGCCCTGCCTTCAATGGCCTTGCCCTGCTGGTCGTGCGGCTTGCGCTCGCCGCGCAATTCTGGCGATCGGCGCGCACCAAGGTGGAGGAGGGGAGCTTCCTCACGATCAACCCGATCACCTATGACCTGTTCCGCGACGAATACCACATGCCCGCGCCCGAGATCACCGGCACGATCGCGACCTATGCCGAACATGCGCTGCCGATTCTGGTGATGCTGGGCCTGGCGACGCGCTTCGGGGCGGCGGGGTTGTTCGTGATGACCACGGTGATCCAGCTGTTCGTCTATCCCGAAGCCTTCTGGAACCCGCATGTCATGTGGTTTGGGCTTTCGGCGATCCTGATTGCGCGTGGGGGCGGCTTGTTCGCGCTCGACCGGCTGTTCGATCGCCGCCTCTCGCTCGCAGCGCCGCCGCGCACATCGGGCTTCGCGCACTGACCCAAGGCTTTCGCGAAGTCGGCGGTCGAACTGCATCACCCGTCTGTCGCGCGAGGCAGTGGCAAATTAACCCGGGCTCGCCTAGATAGGGCCTCTGGGGCATGTCCGCCCGATGCGGAGCAGATAATGGGTTTTGTGAAGGGCGCCTGGAAGGTGCTGGTGGCGATCAAGGACGGTCTGGTCCTGATCGCGATGCTGTTGTTCTTCGGCCTGATCCTTGCGGCGCTGTCATGGCGGCCCAATCCGGCGGCGGTGACCGACGGCGCATTGCTGGTCAAGCTCGACGGCGTCATCGTCGAGGAGCCCGAGAATATCGACCCGTTCGCCACCATCCTTGGCGGTCAGGCGCCGCTCAAGCAATATCGCGAGCGCGACCTGATCCGCGCAATCGATACCGCAGCGACCGACGACCGGATCAAGGTCATCGTGCTCGATCTCGCCAGCTTCATGGGTGGAGGCCAGGTGTCGCTCGAACAGGTGGGCGAGGCGATCGGCCGCGCCAAGGCCAAGGGCAAACCGGTGCTCAGCTTCGCCACCTTCTACAGCGACGCAGCCTATATGCTCGCCGCGCACGGCAGCGAGATCTGGGTCGATCCGATGGGCGGCTCGGCCTTTACCGGCCCCGGAGGCACGCGGCTCTATTACAAGGACGCGCTCGACCGCTTCAAGGTAACCGCGCATGTCTATCGCGTCGGCACGTTCAAGAGCGCGGTCGAACCCTATCTGCGCTCCGACCAGTCGCCCGAGGCCGAGCAAGCGCTGCTCGCGGTCTACCGTCCGATCTGGGAAAACTGGCAGGCAGTGGTCAAGAAGGCGCGGCCCCAGGCCGATATTGCCGGGCTGATCGCCGATCCCGCAGGCGCGGTGACAGCGGCCAATGGCGATCTGGTCAAGATCGCGACCGAGCGCAAGATCGTCGACAAGGTCGGTGACCGCACCACATTCGGCAAGCGCGTCGCCAAGCTGGCAGGCGCCGACGAGGACGAGGGGCCCGGCGCATTCAAGCATACCAGCCTCAAGGACTGGGTCGCGGCCAACCCGGCCAAGACCGGCGGCGACGAGGTGCAGGTCGTGACCATTGCGGGCACCATTGTCGATGGCGAGGCCGGCCCCGGCACCGCCGGCGGCGATCGCATCGAGAAGCTGCTCCACGACGGGCTCAAGCGCGACAAGGTGAAGGCGCTGGTGGTCCGCGTCGATTCGCCCGGCGGATCGGCCTTTGCGTCCGAACAGATCCGCCGCGCGATCGAGGAATATCGCGCGCGCAAGATTCCGGTCATCGTGTCGATGGGCAATGTCGCGGCCAGCGGCGGCTATTGGGTCTCGACTGCGGGAGATGCGATCTTTGCCGAGCCTTCGACGATCACCGGATCGATCGGCATCTTCGCGGTGCTGCCGAGCTTCGAGCGCGCGCTCGCCGAATATGGCGTCAAGGCCGATGGGGTTGCGACCACGCCGCTCTCGGGCCAGCCCGATGTGTTCGGCGGTTTCAACAGCACGGTCGACACCTTTATCCAGGGCACGATCGAGCATGACTATCGCCGCTTCCTGGCGCTGGTCGGCAAGGCCCGCGGGATGAGCGTCGATCAGGTCGACAATATTGCCCAGGGCCGCGTCTGGGACGGCGGCACTGCGCGCCAGATCAAGCTGGTCGACCGTTTCGGGTCGATCGACGATGCGATTGCCGAGGCGGCGAAGCGCGCCAAGCTTGGCAAGGACAGCTACAGCGTCAAATATCTCGAGACTGAGCCCGATCCGTTCGAGCAGTTCGTCTCCGGCATGTTCGCGCCCGCCGAGGAGGAAAAGCAGGCGACCGGCCTCGTCGCCCGGCTTGCCTGGCAGCAGCGCGCGGCCTTGGGCCAGGTGCTGGGCGACCTCAACGTGCTGGGCGGGGCGCAAGGCGTGCAGGCGTGGTGCCTCGAATGTTCGGGCGCATTGCCGCCGCGCCACATCGCCAAGGCCGATGCGGGCTGGTTGGCGACACTGTTCAGGCGCTGAAGGGAACCGGCTTTTGCGGTCCGCGTATCGAGACGAGAACCCACTCGATCAGGAGCATGCACATGACCGACAAGGCCGAGAACCCGAACGCGGGCAAGGAATTTGGCGAAGGCAATTACAAGGCCGCGCAGAATTATCGCGAAGCCCAGGAAGACTTTGCTGCCGACAAGCAGCAGGTCGAGGAAAAGGCTCGCGAGGCCGCCGATGCGCTTGATGGCCCCGAAGCCGCCGAACTCGAACAGGCCGAGGCTGCTGCGCGCGACGGTCACGCCGCCTGACAGGGACCCGAAACACCGAATAACCCTTCCCAATGCGCGTCCAATCCCGCTAAGGCAGCGGAATGGACGCGCATTTGACTTTCAAGGCCACCGGTCTGGTGATGGCGGGCGGCGCAATCGGCGCGGCGCTTCGGTTTCAGGCGACGCTGCTCGCTGTTCGGCTGGGGCACACCGGCTATCCTGCAGCCACGCTCTCGGTGAACGTGCTCGGCGGGCTGGCGATGGGCGTGCTGGCGGCGCTCGTGCTGAAGGGCCAGGTCGCAGAACCGCTCCGGCTGTTTCTCGGCGTCGGGGTGCTTGGCGGTTTTACTACCTTTTCCGCTTTCTCGCTTGAGCTGTTCCAGATGCTGGAGCGCGGCGCGGCGCTGACCGCACTGGGCTATGCGCTGGCCTCGGTCCTGCTTTCGCTGGCGGCCGTGGCCGCAGGCTTTGTCGTCACGAGGTCGATCGCATGAAGCCGCCGGCTCGAACCCCCGCGCGCAAGCCCGCCGCCCGGAAGCCTTCTGGCCCGCGTCGTCCGGCAACTGCCCGCGCACGCACCGCAGGTGTGGGCGCATCGATTTCGAAGGAATCTGCCGAAGCCCGGCAGTTCACGGTCGATGCGGACGATGACGGCATCCGGCTCGATCGCTGGTTCCACCGGCATCTGCCCGATGTGAACTTCAACCTCGTCTCGCGCTGGGCGCGCACGGGACAGGTGCGGCTCGACGGCAAGCGCGTCGGCCCCGGCGACCGCATCGTGGCCGGACAGACGATCCGCATCCCGCCCGCCGATGGAGATATCGACCGGCCCGCCGCCAAGCCGGCGCCGCGAACGCTGAGCGAGGACCAAGTCGCGTTCGCGCAATCGCTGGTGATCCACAAGGATCGCGCCGCGCTCGTCATCAACAAGCCGCCGGGCCTCGCCACCCAGGGTGGCACGCGCACCCATGCGCATGTCGATGGCCTGACCGAGGCGCTCATGTACGAGAGCCCGGTTCGCCCCAAGCTGGTCCACCGTCTCGACAAGGATACGTCGGGCGCCCTGCTGCTCGCGCGCACGCCGGGCAGTGCCGCCTATTTCTCCAAGCGCTTTGCCGGACGCAGCGCGAAGAAGATCTACTGGGCGCTCGTCGTCGGCGTGCCCGATATCTATTCGGGGCTCATCGAACTGCCCATCGCCAAGCAGCCGGGGACCGGCGGCGAGAAGATGCATGTCGACAAGGAAAACGGCCAGCCATCGCGCACCGCCTATCAGGTGATTGAGCGCGCCGGTTCGCGCGCCGCCTGGATCGCGCTTCAGCCGTTCACGGGGCGTACGCACCAGCTGCGCGTCCATCTCGCCGCGATCGGTCATCCGATTGTCGGTGACGGCAAATATGGCGGGCCCGATGCGTTCCTGACCGGAACGATCAGCCGCAAGATGCATCTGCACGCGCGCCGCCTGAAGATCGCGCATCCCGATGGTCCCGCCCTCGACGTGATCGCTGATCTGCCCGAGCATTTCGCAGATTCGATGGAGCAGCTGGGCTTCGACCTGTCGCTGGGCGACGCTGCCTTTGCCGATGACGGCCCGCCGCCCGCGACGCGCGAGGTGAAGAAGCAGCAGGCCAAGGCGCATGCCAAGACACTGCGCAAGGAACGACGGGGCGAACGGCGCAGCCGATCCGCTCCGACCAAACCAAGCGGCAGGCCCAAGGCGAAATCTGCCGGAACCGCTGGAAAGCCTCGGCCGGTCAAGCCACGGACAGCCCCGAAGACTGGCCCGCGCAAGCCATGACGACCAGACTCGCGATCTTCGACTGCGACGGCACGCTGGTCGATAGCCAGGCGAATATCTGCAAGGCGATGGAAATGGCCTATGCCGCCGAGGGGCTCGGCCATCCCGATCACCATCTGGTACGACGGATCGTCGGGCTTTCGCTCGTCGAGGCGATGCGGGTGATGCTGCCGGAAGCGGACCCGGCCTTTCATGTCGTGCTGGCCGATCATTACAAGAACGCGTTTCACGAACTGCGCGGCAACGGCACGCTGCAGCACGAGCCGCTTTATGACGGGCTTCCCGATCTGCTCGATCGGCTCGATGCGGCGGGCTGGCTGCTTGCAGTGGCGACGGGCAAGTCCGATCGTGGGCTCGACCTGTGCCTGACGCACCACGGCATCAAGCAGCGCTTCGTCTCGCTGCAGACCGCCGACCGGCACCCCTCCAAGCCGCACCCCTCGATGATTTTCGAGGCGTTGAGCGATGCCGGGGCCGAACCCCAGGCCGCGGTCATGATCGGCGATACCAGCTATGACATGGCCATGGGCGTGGCGGCGAATGTCCGCCCGATTGGCGTCGACTGGGGCTATCATGATGCGCATGAGCTAGAGGCGGCAGGCGCGGCGTCGATTGCCTTCACCATGGACCAGCTCTTCGACCATATCGTCGGCGGCACGCCATGAACGCGGAAGACCAGCGCGCGCGCGCGCGGTTCTTCATCATCGGCGCAGTGCGACTGGCAGGCGCGCTGACCATCGCGCTGGCAGTCGCCATCAGCTATGGCCGGATCGAGGGGTTCCCCGGAGAGCTGGGCTATGCACTGCTCGCTCTGGGTGTGATCGAATTCCTCGTCCTGCCGCAGATGCTGGTCAAGCGCTGGAAGAGCCCTCCGACCGAATGAACGTGATTGCATGAAACGCTTCTACAAGACTGTCACCACCCAGCCTGTCGAAAATGGCCGTGCGCTCCTGCTCGACAACCGCCCGGTAAAAACCCCGCTGCGCGCACCGCTAGTGCTGCCCACCGCTGCCATGGCCGATGCGGTGGCTGGCGAATGGGATGCGCAAGGCGAAGAGATCGTCATCGCATCGATGCCGCTGACCGGCTTTGCCAATGCCGCGATCGATCAGGTGGCACCGCAGCGGCAGCGCTTTGTCGATGACATCGCCGCTTATGGCGAGACGGACACGCTGTGCTATCGCGCCGATCCCGGCGATCCGCTGGCCGAACGCCAGGATCGCGATTGGGAGCCGATTCTGAAATGGGCGGAAAATCGCTATGATATCAGCATGATCCGCGTCGCCGGGATCATCCATCAGCCGCAATCGACGCACAGCCTGTCCCGGCTTAAAGCACCCGTCATGGCAATGGATCCATTCACCCTGACCGGATTTTCAACGCTGACCAGCCTGGGTGGTTCGCTCGTCTGTGCGCTGGCACTTCTCGAAAAAGCCTTTGATTCCGAACGAATCTGGCAGGCGATCTGCCTCGAGGAATTGTGGCAGGAAGAACTGTGGGGCGCCGATGGCGAGGCGGTGCAGGCACGTGAGCATCGCCGTGCGGCATTTGACGCTGCCTGGCGGTTTTGCTGTATTGCCCAAGGCTGAGCGCGGAACGATCCCCGGGACCGGGCGTTTTTGAAACGTTGCTATCGTTTTTCGTTGCAGACCAGCCTTTCCGTTTCAGCCAGACGCACGAGCGTCCGACCGGACAGGCGCGCAAACCCCATCAGGAGATGTTCCGAAATGTTGAAATCTGCGATCACCGCCCTGTCTCTTTCAACCGCTATGCTGGCCGCGCCCGCCATGGCACAGGATGCCGCTGCACCCGCCGGTCAGGCGGCAGCAGCGGCGCTGACCCCCGAACAGGCTGAAGCGCAGAACAAGGCGATCGCCGATTTCACTGCCGCTCAGCAGGCCCAGGCGGCGGGCAACCATGCGGAAGTGATTGCCAAGCTCGAACCCGCGCTGCCAACCATCCGCGAGATCGTCGCTCGTGATCCGGGCAATGTCCAGAATGCGGGATTCCTGGCAAGTGCTCTGACGATCACCGCGAATTCGCAGGGCGCGCTGGGCAAGATTGATGCGATCCCGCCGCTCTACAAGGAAGCCGCGCCCCAGTGGATGAAGGTTTACGAAGCGGACAAGGCCAATGCGGGCGTGCGCAACACGCTTGTGGCCATTCTGGTAAACCTCGGCAATTTCGGCCTGACCCAGCAGGACAAGGCGGGTGCCAAGCCGCATTTCGAGCAGGCTCTGGCCATTGCCAAGGAAGGGCGCGCGTCTGATCCGGCCAATGCCGATCTCGCCAATGCCGAATTTTCCAGCCTGATCGGTCTTAACCAGGCAACGGGTGACGCGAGCTATCTCGAGGCTGCGAAGCCGGTCGGCACCGAGCTTCGCGAGAAGGGCATTGTCAGCGCGGCGAACAAGCCTGCCGTCGATGCCATTCTCGGCGCAGCATAAAAAGGACGGCACACGCCAAAAGAAGGCCCCGCCGGATCGCTCCGGCGGGGCTTTTCGTATCCGGTCGAAGGAAAGGGGCGCTCAGAACCCTTCGTTCTTCTCCGCCTTTTCCGCGAGCAGTGGCGACACTGCGAAGCCGTGCTTCTTCAGCCCCTCGACGATCTTGGGCGTGCCTTCAAGGCCTGCCCAAAACATCGGGCCGCCGCGATAGACCGGCCAGCCATAGCCATAGATCCACACCACATCGATATCCGATGCGCGCTGCGCCATGCCTTCTTCGAGGATCATCGCGCCTTCGTTGACCATGGTGTAGAGCGTGCGCTCAATGATCTCCTGGTCGCTGATCTCGCGCTTGGGCATGTTCGAGCGCGAGCGGAAATCCTCGATGATCTCGGCGACGCGTGCGCTGGGCGTGGGGTTTCGCTTCTCGTCATAATCATAGAAGCCCGCGCCTTTCTTCTGGCCCCAGCGGTCTTCGGCGCACAAGGCGTCGCGGATGCTTTCGATCCGGCTCGGATCGCGGTGCCAGCCGATATCGACACCGGCAAGGTCGCTCATCTGGAACGGACCCATCGGCATGCCGAACTCGACATGGACGCGGTCGATCTGCTCGGGCGTTGCGCCTTCCATGAGCAGCTTGTTCGCCTCGACCTGGCGCGGCATCAGCATGCGGTTGCCGATAAAGCCGTGGCAGACGCCGGCAACCACTGCGACCTTCTTGATCTTCTTCGACAGGTTCATGACCGTCGCCAGCACGTCATCGGCGGTCTTCGCGCCGCGAACGACCTCGAGCAGCTTCATGACATTGGCGGGCGAGAAGAAGTGCATGCCGAGCACGTCAGCTGGGCGGCTGGTCGATGCCGCGATTTCGTCGACATTGAGGTAGCTGGTGTTGCTGGCCAGGATCGCGCCGGGCTTGGCGATCACGTCGAGCTTGCCAAACACCTCCTTCTTCACGTCCATATTCTCGAAGATCGCCTCGATGATGAGGTCGCAATCGGCAAGATCGTCGAGCGACAGCGACGGCGTGAGCAGGCCCATCGCCTTTTCCACCTGCTCGGTCGTCAGACGTCCCTTGGACGCACTCGCCTCGTAATTCTTGCGCACGACACCGACGCCGCGATTGAGCGCTTCCTCGGCCTGTTCGACGATCGTCACCGGAATGCCTGCCGACAGGAAGTTCATGGTGATGCCGCCGCCCATCGTGCCAGCGCCGATCACGCCGACCTTGGCGATCGGACGCAGCGCGATGTCGCTGGCGATGCCGTCGATCTTGCTCGCCTTGCGTTCGGCGAAGAAGATGTGCCGCTGTGCTGCGGACTGCGACCCGAACATCAGCTTCATGAACTCGCCGCGCTCGAACTCCAGGCCCTCGGCAAAGGGCAGGCGGGTTGCCGCCTCGACGCAGGCGATGTTCGCAGCCGGTGCATCGAAGCCGCGGAACTTGCGGGCATTTTCCTTCTTGAACGCTTCGATGGCCTCGGGATCGGCCTTTGCCTCGCGCTCACTGATCCGCGGGACAGGGCGCACGGCCTTGACCTTCTCGGCAAAGGCGAGCGCGCCTTCGAGCAGCTTGCCTTCCTCGACCACCTCATCGACCAGGCCCCATTGGTTGGCGAGTTTGGCCGGGATCGGATCGCCCTTGGCGGTCATTTCAAGCGCGGCCTTGACGCCGACGACGCGCGGCAGGCGCTGCGTGCCGCCCGCGCCGGGCAGCAGGCCCAGCTTCACCTCGGGCACGCCCAGCTTGGCCGAGGGAACGGCGACGCGATAATGCGCGCAAAGGGCCGTTTCCAGGCCGCCGCCCAATGCGGTGCCATGGATCGCGGCGACCACCGGCTTGTCGAGCGCTTCCATCTTGGCGATGACCGCAGGCAGCATCGGTTCGACCGGGGGCTTGCCGAATTCGGTGATGTCGGCTCCGGCAAAGAAGGTCTGCCCGGCGCAGATGAGGACAACGGCCTTGATGCTGTCGTCGCTGGCGGCTTCGTCGAACGCCTTGTCGAGGCCGATGCGCACGGCCGCGCCCAGCGCGTTGACCGGCGGGCTGTCCGAGGTGACGACGAGAATATCGCCATGTTTGGCGGTGGAAATCGGGGAATCGGTCATGGTTCTGGTTCCTTGAGCTTATTCGACTGCGGCGTAGAGCATCGACTTGATCTCGCGCCGGATCGGGTAGGTGCTGGACGGCATCAGCTGCGTCATGAAGATCATGATCACATCCTCTGCCGGGTCGACGAAAAAGGCGGTCGAAAACATGCCGCCCCAGTAGAAATCGCCATTCGACCCCGCGACACCGGTCGCTGCACTGTCGATGGTGGTGGCAAAGCCGAGACCGAAGCCAGCGCCGGCATTTTCCGCCTCGCTGAACAGCGCCTTGCTGTGCTGGGTCAGGTCGCCGCCGCCGGGCAGATGGTTCGCGACCATCAGGTCGAGCGTCTTGCGACCCAGGATGCGTGCCCCTTCGAGCCGCCCACCGTTCAAGAGCATACGGCAGAATCGGTGATAGTCGGCAAGCGTCGAGGCCATTCCGCCGCCGCCCGAAAGCTGGCTGGGCTTGCGGCCCCAGGCGGTGGTCGCGCCCGGATCGTAGAGCTTCATCTTCTCGGTCGGGTGGAAGACATAGCAATCGGGCACGCGGCCGAGCTTGTCTTCAGGGATCTGGAAATGGGTGTCGACCATGCCGAGCGGCTTCGTGATGCGATCGGCGATGACCTGGTCGAGCGGCTTGTCGTCCATCCGCTGCAAGATCGCGCCGAGGATGTCGGTCGAGATCGAATAATTCCACGCCGTGCCGGGATCGAACTGCAGCGGGATCTGCGCGAGGATCTTGATGAATTCCTCGAGGTCCGGCCCGGCAAACGCCTCAAGCTTGCGCGCGCGATAGGCGGCGTCGATCGGCGTGCGTTCCTGGAACCCATAGGTCAGGCCCGAAGTATGCCGCAACAGATCGATCATCCGCATCGGCTGCGTCGTGGGGCGCGTGACGAACGGCTGCGCGCCGCCGCCCGAAACGAACACGCCCAGGTCCTTCCATTCGGGGATGATGCGGTGGACAGGGTCTGACAGCGCGATACGGCCTTCCTCGACCAGCTGCATGAAGGCGACCGAGGTGATCGGCTTGGTCATGCTGGCGATGCGAAAGATCGCATCCTGCTGCAGCGGCTGACCTTCGCGCGCATTGCCCTGCAGCGACAGGTGCGCCAGTTCGTGGCCGCGCCCGATCAGCAAGGCTGCGTGCGGCAGGCGACCGGTATCGAGATATTTGGCCCGAATATGGGCAGGAATGCGCTCCAGCAGGCTCTGGTTGAAGCCAAGATCGGCCGGATCGGACACAGAGAGAGACATCAGATAACTTTCATTTCTCCAGGGAGGACAGGGATCAGGTGGCTGTCTGGCCGAAACGCTGGCGCGCATAGGGGTGCGAGCTGGTGAGGCCACCGTCGACGACCAGCGCATGGCCGTTGACATAGCTGGAACGATCGGACGCCAGGAACAGCGCCGCCTCGGCAATCTCGTTCGGCACCCCGCCGCGCTGCATCGGGTTGAGCTGGCCGATCTTGTCTTCGAAGCCCTTTTCGCGCGCCTTGCTATAGATGAACTCGGTCATGCCGGTCTCGATCAGGCCGGGGCAGATCGCATTACAGCGCACGTTGCTGCCGGTGAGCTGCTGCGCGCCGATGCGCACCAGGTTGATCACGCCCGCCTTGCTCGCGGTATAGGCGGGGCCACCCGCGCCCGAACGGAGCCCCGCGACCGAGGCGGTGCAGATGATCGAGCCGCCGTTTCCGGCATCCGCCATGGCCTTGCCTGCATGCTTGATCGCAAGGAACGGGCCGATCAGGTTGATCTTCAGGATGCGCTCCCATTCCTCCACGGTCTGGTCGAAAATGCCCTCGAACCCACCCGAGACGCCCGCATTGGCGAAAAAGACATCGAGCCGACCATGCAGCTCGAGCGCCTTGGCAACCAGCATCTGGACATCGGCTTCGCTGCTGGCATCGGCCTGAACGGCGGTGATGGCATCGGGGTTCTGCGCGGCGGTGTCATCCTGCTTGCCGGTAATGTCGGTGGCGATGACCTTTGCGCCATGCGCGGCGAACAGCAGCGAACTTGCCCGGCCAATGCCGCTGCCCGCCCCGGTAACGATTGCAACCTTGCCCTGCAAATCCATGGAATTTCCTCTCGCTTTCGTTTCGCGCGACTTAAAGCGCCGCTGCTATGGATGTGCCGCCGTCGATCACGATCGACTGGCCGGTGATATAGGTCGACGCATCTGATGCCAGAAACACAGCTGCGCCTGCAATCTCGTCGGGCTGGCCGATGCGGCGCAGCGGAGTGATCCGGCGGACATAGCCCATCACCTTCTCGTCCTCCCACAGCGCCCGGGCCATGTCGGTCTGGATCAGCCCCGGCGCGATGCAATTCACGCGGATCGCGTCGGGTCCCAGCTCATAGGCGAGGTTGCGCGCCAGCTGAAAGTCCGCCGCCTTGCTGATATTGTAGACGCCGATACTGCCCGATCCCTGCATCCCGCCGATCGACGAGATGATGATCACCGATCCCTTGCCCGCAGCCTTCATGTCGGGCAGCACCATCTGCACCAGCCAGTGGTTGGACAGGATATTGTTGTCCATGATCTTGCGGAACTGGTCGTCGCTGATCCCGCCCATCGGCCCGTAATAGGGGTTGCTGGCGGCATTGCAGACGAGGATGTCGACCGGCCCCAGCTCGGCCCGGGTGCGATCGACGAGGTTCTGCAGGTCTTCCTTGCGCGAGATGCTGGCGGCAACAGCAATCGCGGTGCCTTCGCCAAACTCGCTATTGAGTTCGGCAGCGACTGCATCGCAGGCGTCCTGATTGCGGCTCGAGATCGCGACCTTCGCCCCGTGAGCGGCATATTTGCGCGCGATCGCCGCGCCGATCCCGCGCGAGGAGCCAGTGACGATCGCGACGCGCCCGGTCAGATCGAAGCTGCGATCGCTCACTGTGCGCCGGCTTTCTTGGCATATTCCCACGCCGCCTGGGCGAGCGGGATGACGCGCTGCGCCATCTGCGCGGCCTGCGCGCTCGATGCGGTGCCGTCGATCACGCGTTTCTTGATGCCCTGCAGGATCGCGGCGATGCGGAACTGGTTATAGGCGAGATACCAGTCCATGTCCGGGACCTCGTCCAGCCCGGCCTTCTCGACATAGCGCGCCAGCGCCTCCTCGAGCGTCGGGATGCCCAGCGCCTTGGTGTCGACACCGAGCAGGCCGTTGCGGCCCTCGGCGGGCTGCACCCAGCTCATCAGGAAATAGCTGAGGTCCGCGATCGGATCGCCCAGCGTCGAGAGCTCCCAGTCGAGCAGCGCGATGACCCTGGGCTCGTCATGCGCGAAGATCATGTTGTCGATGCGGAAATCGCCGTGCGCGATGCCGACGCCGCGCTGTTCGGGCACGGTCTTTTCCAGCCACTCGATCAGCTGGTCCATTTCCGGAATCGTCTCGGTCTCGGAAAGGCGATACTGCTTGGTCCAGCGCGAGATCTGGCGCGCGCAGTAATTGCCGGGCTTGCCGTAGTCTTCCAGGCCGATCGCGGCGGGATCGAAGCTGTGCAGATGCGCCAGCGTATCGATCATCGCGTTGTAGATCGCGGTGCGCTGTTCGGGGGTCTTGCCGGGCAGCGTGCCGTCCCAATAGCTCGCGCCATCGGTGAACGCCATCACGTAGAACATCGATCCGATGACCGAGTCATCCTCGCACAGCCCGAACTGGCGCGAGACAGGGAAGCCCTGATCGTAGAGCGCGGCCTGGACGCGATATTCGCGGTCCACAGCATGCGCCGAGGGCAGCAGCGGGCCGAAGGGCTTGCGCCGCAGCACATAGGCCGCTTTCGGCGTGGTCACCTTGTAGGTCGGGTTCGACTGGCCGCCCTTGAACTTGGAAAGGGTGAGCGGGCCTTCGAAGCCTTCGACATTGCCCTCGAACCAGCGGGTGAGGCTCGCTTCGTCGAGCCGGTCCTGTTCGGGCACGTCCATCGTGCCGGTCATCGTCGCCTGCGCGTCGATCTGTTCCATCAGATTCTGTCCTCACCCAATTCAATTATAGACGATGACTGACCGCGCAGAATCACCGACCCTGAGCGCGTCGAAAGCCTCGTTGATGCGTCCCAGCGGCAAGCGTTCGGCAATGATCGTGTCGAGGTCAAGCATTCCGCGCATGTAGAACTCGACCAGGCGCGGGATTTCAACCGGAAAACGATTGTCGCCCATCAGCGAGCCCTGCAGCTTTTTGCCCTGCAGCAGTTCCATTGCCGACAGGCCGACCTTCTCGGCGAGCGGCATCATGCCCAGGATTGTCGCGGTGCCGCCGCGCCGGAGCACCCTGACCGCCAGATTGGCCGACGCCGGACGACCCACCGCTTCGATGGCATGGTGCACGCCACCCTTGGTCAGTTCGATCACCTGTTCGGCCGCGCCATCGGCGCTCGAATCGATGCAATCGGTCGCGCCCAGCTTCTCGGCGAGCGCGCGCTTGTCGGCCACCGGATCGATCGCGATGATGCGGCCCGCGCCCGCGATCTTGGCTGCGTTCACTGCCGCCAGGCCGACGCCGCCGCAGCCGACGATCGCGACCGTCTCGCCCGGCGTCACGTCCGCTGCGTTGAACACCGCGCCCGCGCCCGTCGTTACCGCGCAGCCGATCACGCAGGCGCGATCGAGCGGCATATCGGGGTTGATCGCGACACAGGCATGTTCATGCACCAACATCTGTTCGGCATAGGCCGACAGGTTGAGCAGCTGGTTGACTGGCGCGCCATCGAGGCTGAGCCGCGGGTGCTGGTGGGGAGCGCGCTTGGTATCCTGGCCGATGCACAAGGCCATGCGCCCGGTGACGCAGAATTCGCAATGGCCGCAATAGGCGCTGAGGCAGGTGACCACGGCATCGCCGGGTTTCACCGTGGTCACGCCATCGCCGACCGCCTCGACAATGCCGGCAGCTTCATGGCCGGGGATGAAGGGCAGGGGGGCGGGATAGCTGCCATCGACGAAATGCAGGTCGGATCGGCACACCCCGGTCGCCGCGGTGCGGATCAGCACCTCGCGCGGGCCGGGCTTGTCGATGGTGACGTCGCGGATCTCGAGCGGCTTGCCCGGTTCGAAACAGATGGCAGCTTTCATGAGTCTCTCTCCATTGCTCCTCGCCCCTTCAGGGGAGAGGAAACGAAGCCTTGGCAGCTTGCTGCCTAGGCGCAGTTGGAGAGGGGATGCGGCCTAACGCACGCTTGCCCCTCTCCCTGCTTCGCTAAAGCAAAGCTTTCCCTCTCCCCTGAAGGGGAGAGGGCCTGATCGTCAGCGCGCTACGCCCAGATCGCCCGAGGTGAAGCCACCCTCGGCATCGTTGGCGCCATGCTTGCCCATTTCGAGCCGTGCGATGGTGCGGTTGTGCACCTCGTCCGGACCGTCGGCGAGACGCAGCGTGCGCATGTGCGCATAGGCCTTGGCGAGGCCGAAGTCCTCGCTGACACCCGCGCCACCATGCGCCTGGATGGCATCGTCGATGACCTTGAGTGCGATGCGGGGAGCGGCGACCTTGATCATCGCGATCTCGGCCTTGGCGTATTTGTTGCCGACCTTGTCCATCATGTCCGCCGCCTTGAGGCAGAGCAGGCGCGTCATCTCGATATCGATGCGCGCTTCGGCGATCCGCTGTTCCCAGATCGAATGCTCCGAAATCCGCTTGCCGAAGGCGACGCGCGACTGGAGGCGGCGGACCATCTTGGCGAGCGCCTCTTCGGCGACACCGATGGTGCGCATGCAGTGGTGGATGCGGCCCGGTCCAAGGCGGCCCTGCGCGATCTCGAAGCCGCGGCCTTCCCCGAGCAGCATGTTGCTCGCCGGGATGCGCACGTCCTTGAGTTCGATTTCCATATGGCCGTGCGGCGCATCGTCATAGCCGAACACCGGAAGATGACGCACGATGTTCACGCCGGGCGCGTCGAGCGGCATCAGCACCATCGACTGCTGCGCGTGGCGCTTGGCCTCGAAATCGGTCTTGCCCATGACGATCGCGATCTTGCAGCGCGGATCGCCCGCACCCGACGACCACCATTTGCGGCCGTTGATGACATATTCGTCGCCCTCGCGGCGGATCGAGGTTTCGATATTGGTCGCATCGGACGAGGCGACCTGCGGCTCGGTCATCAGGAAGGCCGAGCGAATCTCGCCGTTCATCAGCGGCTTCAGCCACTGCTCCTTGTGTGCAGCGGTGCCATAGCGGTGCAGCACTTCCATGTTGCCGGTGTCGGGCGCGGAGCAGTTGAAGATCTCGCTCGCCATCTCCACCCGGCCCATCTCCTCGGCGCACAGCGCATATTCGAGGTTGGTGAGACCGGGACCGTCGAATTCGAAGCTGTCGTCGACATGCGGCAGGTTGGGGTTCGACGGCGGCATGAACAGGTTCCAGATGCCGGCGGCCTTGGCCTTGGCCTTTTCGTCCTCGATGACCTGCAGCACCTTCCAGCGGCCACCCTCGGCCTGCTGCGCGTAATAGTCCTTCACGCGCGGGCGGACATGCGCCTCGATATGGCTGCGGACGCGGTCGCGCCAATAGGCCTGGCGTTCGGTAAGATCAAAATCCATGGCTCATCTTCCTTTCGTGAAACTCTTCAGGGTTGGGCGATCTGGGCCAGGCGCGCCTCATGATCGGCGCGGCCCAGGGGAAAGCGGGTGAACAGCCACGCGCAGACGAGACCGATCAGCGTCGTGGCGATGGCAAAGGTCAGTGCGAGCCGGTCGATCACGTCCGGCGCGACCTGGCCCGGCTGGGCATTGTCGGGGAAACCGGCAATGGCGAGGATCAGCGCCGAGGCGAGGATACCGAGCCCGCCGATGCATTTCTGCATGAAGAAGAAACCGGGAAAGAAGATGCCTTCGGTGCGCTTGCCGGTCTCGGCCTCGCTCGCGTCGGTGACATCGGCGATCATCGAACTGATCATCATCATCGCACAGATGCCGAAGGTGATCGAAAGCGCGATCAGCGACAGGATCACGATCGTTATCGTGCCGCCGCCGGTTGCCGGAAACAGGCCCGCCAGCCGCAGCCAATAGGGCGCGGTGGCAAACATCAGCGACAGCAGCGAGGCGATCGCGGCGGTCCGCGGCTTTTCGAGCCGGCGCGAGGCGGGGCCAACAATGAAAAAGGCGACCGCGACCCCCAGGAACAGCACGAACGGGTAGATGTTGAACACGCTCTGTTCGAATTCCCAGACGTACAGCATCAGATAGTTCTGTAGCGCGAAAAACAGTCCCTGATTGGCAAAGGCGCACATTCCGGCGGCGAGCAGCAGCTGGAACGGCTTGAAGCGCAGCGCGGCAATGAAGTCCCTGAAACCGTGTGAATGCGCGGCGGGGGCATCGGTATTGGGGTGCGCGAGCAGCCGGTGCGTGCCCAGCGCCGAGACCACTACCGAAACGATCATCACCACCGATCCGACCAACGCATAGCGGTGATAGCCATTGGGGTTGAGCACGCCATTGTCAAAACCCGGCTCGGGCACCAGCAGCAGCGCGTAGGCCGCGTAGAGCATCACCAGCCCGCCCATCCAGCCGAACAGGAAGCGGTAGCGCAGCACTTCGGTGCGCTCGTGATAATCGCGGGTCATCTCGGGCAGCATGGCGAGCGCCGGGACCTCATAGGCCGAGAACGAGAAACGCACCGCCATCGCCACCGCGATCAGGTAGAAGAACAGCGCGCCATTGCTCCATTCGGGCGGATTCCACAGCAGCAGCCATGACAGCGCGATCGGCAGCGCTGCGCCGTACAACCAGGGATGGCGGCGACCCCAGCGGCTGCGCGTCGCATCCGACCGGTGGCCGACAAAGGGATCGAAGAACGCATCGGCCACCAGCGCCAGCGCGACGGCGAGGCCAACCTGCTCGGCGGGCATGCCGATGACCTGGTTGAAATAGATCAGCAGGAAGACGGCAAAGCCGTTGTCCTTGATGCCATAGGCGACCGAACCGAATCCGAAGGCGAGCTTGGTGCCCATCGACACCTTTTGCGCGGCCGCAGGCAGGGGAGGGACTCCGGCAACGGTCATGCGATGGAGCTTTGCCCGCCGCCGAGCAGCCCGTCCGCCCGGTGCCGATGCACCTGCGTTGCGATGGCCGGTATGGCCCGCTGCATTGATTCTCTCCCGTTCGTGTCCTTGGGCCAATACCATATGGCAGCTACCGTAAACGTCAACTGCCGTGAGGGTGACGTTACGGCATCCGGCCTAGGATTCAACAGGCTTGCAGCCGCCTTGCGTCCACCATAGACTGGCCCGCGACGGACGGTTTTGGCCGCAGGAAAAGCTTCCCGGCCCCGCCCTTTGGGACCCTATTGGGAATACAGGCGCAGAGAGGATGACGATGAGCGATCTCGATCAGTTCAGGACAGAAGTGCGCGCATGGCTGGAGGAAAATTGCCCCGCCGAAATGCGCGAGCCGGTGCGCGGCGATGACGATGTGTGCTGGGGCGGACGCAACTGGCAGTTCAAGAACGAGGCGCAGAAGCTGTGGCTCGAGCGCTGCGTCGCCAAGGGCTATACCGTGCCCGATTGGCCCAAGCCCTATGGCGGTGCCGGCCTGACCGGGCCTGAAACCAAGATCCTGCGCCAGGAAATGGCGCGCATCAACGCGCGTCCGCCGCTTTCGAGCTTCGGCATCTGGATGCTTGGCCCCGCGCTTCTGCATTTCGGTACCGAAGAGCAGAAGGTGCATTATCTGAACCAGATCGCGCGCGGCGAAATCCGCTGGTGCCAGGGTTATTCGGAGCCGGGTTCGGGATCGGACCTCGTCAGCTTGCAGACCTATGGCGAGGACAAGGGCGATCACTGGGTGGTCAACGGCCAGAAAATCTGGACCAGCTATGCCGACAAGTGCGACTGGATCTTCTGCCTGGTGCGCACCGACAAGACGAACAAGTATCAGGGGATCTCGTTCCTGCTGTTCGACATGGAGACGCCCGGCGTCACCACCAAGCCGATCAAGCTGATCAGCGGCAATTCTCCCTTTTGCGAGACCTTCTTCGACAATGTCGTGGTGCCCAAGCACCAGATCGTCGGCGAACTCAACCGCGGCTGGGATGTTGCCAAATATCTGCTCGGCCATGAGCGCGAGATGATCTCGGGCGGGGGTCTCGGCGATGGCGCGCCTTCGCTCGGCGCGCAGCTCAAGAACTCGATCGGCACCAATGGCCTCGGTCAGCTCGACGACGGCATCCTGCGTGCCGAACTTGCGCAGTTCGATGTCGATGCGCTGGCGTTCAAGGCGATGGCCGAGCGCTTCGGCGACGAGATGAAGGCGGGCAAGGGCCATCCCGCCCAGCCCAACATGATGAAATACGCCGGAACCGAACTCAACAAGCGCCGCCACGAGCTGGTGATGGCAGGCAATGGTTCGGACGCGCTCGAATGGGAAAGCGAAGCCTCGAAGGGCGGTGCCAAGGCGCGCAACTGGCTGCGCACCAAGGCGAACAGCATCGAGGGCGGCACCAGCGAGGTGATGCTCAACGTCATCTCCAAGCGCATCCTGGATTTGCCGGGCGCGTGAACCATTTTGGCCCTCTCCCCTTGAGGGGAGAGGGTTGGGAGAAGGGGCAACCCTCTCGTTTTTCACATCATTCAAAGGGCCGGGCAGGGCTTCGTTCCCCTCTCCCCGGCCGTCTCCCCTGAAGGGGAGAGGGAGACTTAAAATGCCCATGTTCCTCAACGAAGACCAAGCCATGCTGCGCGACAGCGCGCGCGAATTTCTCAAATCCGAAGCCCCGGTCGGCCATATGCGCAAGCTGCGCGACGAAGGCTGCAAGGACGGTTTCCGCCACGCGCTGTGGAAGCAGTTCGGCGAGATGGGCTTTACCGGCATCCTGATCGGCGAAGACGATGGCGGGCTTGGCCTGGGCCATGTCGAGGCCGGCGTGGTGCTCGAAGAAATCGGTCGCAATCTGTCGCCTTCGCCGTTCCTGACCACGGCGGTCGCGGGCGTGTCCGCGCTCAACCATGGTGGCCAGCACCTCAAGGACAAGTTCTTCCCCGGCATCCTCGCGGGCGAGACCGTGCTGGCGCTGGCGATCGACGAGCATGCCAAGCATCGCCCGGCGCAGATCGCGACCAAGGCGGAGAAATCGGGCAACGGCTTCAAGCTCTCTGGCAAGAAGCAGTTCGTCGTACAGGGCGCGAGCGCCGACGCGCTGATCGTCGCTGCCCGCACCGCCGGAGCTCCGGGCGAGACCGACGGGATCACGCTGTTCGTCGTCGACAAGGACGCTGCCAACTTGGGCGTCGACAACACCCGGCTGGTCGACAGCTCGATGGCCGCGCATGTCACGCTCGACGGTGTCGAGGTCGATGGTGATGCGGTGATCGGCGAGGTCGATCAGGGCTGGCAGGTGCTTACCGCGCTGCTCAAGGCGGGGCGCGCAGGTTCTGCCGCCGAGCTGGTCGGCGTCGGATCGGGCGCGATGGACATGACCGTCGATTATCTCAAGCAGCGCAAGCAGTTCGGCCGTCTGATCGGCGAGTTCCAGGCGCTGCAGCACCGTGCGGCGCACCTCTACAGCGAGATGGAAATTGCCCGCGCCGCCGTGCTCAAGGCGCAGCAGCTGCTCGACGAGGGCCAGGACAGCGCCGACATCTTCGTGTCGGTCGCCAAGGCCAAGGCCGGACGCAGCGCCAATCTGGCGGTCCGCGAAGGTGTGCAGATGCACGGCGGCATCGGCATGACCGACGAGTATGATATCGGCTTCTACATGAAACGCGACCGGGCGCTCAACGAGTTCATGGGCGATGCGAACTTCCACGCAGGCCGCGTGGCAGAAATCTTCGGATATTGATCAACCTCTAGCCCCTCCCCTTGAGGGGAGGGGTTGCGGTGGGGAATTCAAGGGTGGCGCAGCTATGCCCCACTCCCAGCCCCGCCCCCAAAAGGAGAGGGGAGTATTTGCATGGCACTCGATCCCGAAATTTTCGACGCGCTGCTAGAGGGCGTCCGCCGCTTCGTTGCCGAACGCCTGCGTCCGCTCGAAGCCCAGGTTTCCGAAACCGACGAAATCCCCGACGATCTGGTGCAGGACATGCGCGAGCTTGGCCTGTTCGGCCTGTCGATCAGCGAGGATTATGGCGGTCTCGGCCTCAACATGGAGGAGGAGGTCCGCATCGCCTTCGAACTCGGGCGTACGTCGCCCGCGATGCGCTCCACTTTCGGCACCAATGTCGGCATCGGCAGCCAGGGGCTGGTGATGGACGGCAACGAGGCGCAGAAGGCGAAGTACCTGCCGCTGATCGCCAGCGGCGAGATCATCACCTCGTTCGCGCTGACCGAGCCCGATGTCGGATCGGACAGCGGCTCGGTCAAGACCCGCGCCGAGCTCGATGGCGACGCCTATGTGCTCAACGGCTCGAAGCGTTACATCACCAATGCCGACAAGGCTGACCTGTTCACGGTGATGGCGCGCACCGGCGGGCCCGGACCCAAGGGGGTCACCGCGTTCCTGGTGCCGCGCAATCTGCCCGGCCTTTCGGTCGGCAAGCCCGAGCGCAAGATGGGCCAGCAGGGCGCGCATGTCTGCGACGTCAATTTCGACAATGTGCGCGTGCCCGTGGAAAATCGCCTGGGCGCGGAAGGTGACGGCTTCAAGGTCGCGATGCGGGTGCTCGATCGCGGGCGGCTGCACATTTCGGCGGTGTGCGTCGGGGCGGCCGAGCGGCTGATCGCGGACAGCATCGCCTATGCCAGGGAGCGCCAGCAGTTCGGCAAGCCGATCGCCGAATTCCAGCTGATCCAGGCGATGATCGCCGACTCGGTGGCCGAGTGCAAGGCGGCCAAGGCGCTGGTGCTGCAGACCGCCAGGGCCAAGGACCGCGGCGAGCGCATCACCGAGGACTGCGCCTGCGCCAAGCTGATCGCTTCCGAGATGGTCGGCCGCGTCGCCGACCGCGCGGTCCAGATCTTCGGTGGCGCGGGCTATATCGCCGACTATGGCATCGAACGCTTCTACCGCGATGTCCGCCTGTTCCGCATCTACGAGGGAACCAGCGAGATTCAGCGGACCATCATTGCAAGGGAAGCCTTGCGTTCGGAGGGATGAACATGAGCATTGAAAATCTGTTTTCGGTCAAGGGCAAGGTGGCGCTCGTCACCGGTGGCTCGCGCGGCATCGGCAAGATGATCGCACAGGGCCTGATCGCCGCTGGCGCCAAGGTCTATATCTCGGCGCGCAAGGCCGCCGCCTGCGATGCGACCGCCGAGGAGCTGGGCCCCAACTGCATCTCGCTGCCCTGCGACGTCTCCAGCGTCGAGGGCGCACGCCAGCTCGCCGCGAATCTCGCCGAGCACGAGAGCCGCCTCGACATTCTGGTCAACAATGCCGGCGCTGCCTGGGGTGCAGAGTTCGAGGATTTTCCCGAAATCGGCTGGGACAAGGTGATGGACCTCAACGTCAAGTCGCCCTTCTTCCTGACCCAGGCGCTGCATGGCCTGCTCAAGGCCGGTGCCAGCGCCGAAACCCCGGCCAAGGTGATCAACATCTCCTCGGTCGATGGCATGCGGGTCAATCCGTGGGAAACCTATAGCTATCAGGCGAGCAAGGCGGCTCTGATCCAGCTTACCAAGCGCATGGCGGTCCGCCTGCTGCGCGACCATATCTATGTCACCGGCATCGGCCCCGGCGCGTTTCCGTCGGACATGAACAAGGCCGCGCGCGATTATGGCGACAAGGTGGCCAGCGGCATCCCCAACAAGCGCGTCGGCGACTGGCAGGACATTTCGGGCGCGGTGATCTTCCTCGCCAGCCGCGCGGGCGATTACGTCATCGGCACGACCATCCCGGTCGATGGCGGCATCGTCAATGCTTCGGTCCCGCAGGGTGGTTACGATCCCGAAGGCCATTGATCGGTCCCGACAGGACGTAAAATCACGGCGCGCGCACTGGTTGCGCGTGCCGTTTTCATGCACAGTGCCTGGAAATATTCATGGGGAGCTGTGTGATGGGAATGCGCAACGTGGCGATGGCAATCGGCCTAAGCATGGCAGTTGTTGCGACCGGTCCGATCGCCGAGGCGCAATCCCGCAAATCCTCTCCCTCACTCGGCGGATCGATGAAGAGCCTGCTTGGCAATGCATCGGACAGCGCGCTCGATCAGCTCGGACAGCCCGGTGCCTTCTATGCGGACCAGGCTGTGCGCATCCTCCTCCCCGGCACGCTGCAAAAGGCGACCAAGCTGATGCGGCTCACCGACCGGGCGGGCATCACCAACAATCTGGTCAAATCGCTCAACGATGCCGCCGGGCTTGCGGCGCAGGAGGCCAAGCCGGTGTTCCGCTCGGCGATCGATTCGATGACGCTGGCCGATGGCGTCGGCATCGTCGCGGGCGGCGATACCGCAGGCACGCAATATCTCCGGCGCACCTCGGGCGAGGTGCTGCGGCAGAAAATGCGGCCGCTGGTGAGCAATGCGCTGGGCCGGACCGGCGCTTTCAAGCAGCTCGACAGTCTTGGCAGCAGCGGTACCGGCGGGGTTCTGGGAGCGCTGGCAGGCGTCGATCTCAGCCGCGACGGCCTGATCGATAGCGTCACCGACCAGGCAATGTCGGGCATCTTCACCTATATCGGACGCGAGGAAGCCAAATTCCGGAAGAACCCGCTCAAGTCCGGCAAGAAGTTGCTCGACCGGGTGATGTAAGCTGCCTCAGGGGGCGGGCGCGTTCATCAGGTCGCGGACATAATCGATCAGCCCGGTCTGGCGCGCGCGGCGCATCCGTTCCGAGTTCAAAATCTGGCGGACCTTGTCGAAACAGCTTTCGACATTGTCGTTGATGACGACGAAATCATAGCCGTCCCAATGGCTGATCTCGTCCTGCGCGCGCGCCATCCGTCCGGCGATCACCTCTTCGCTGTCGGTGTTGCGGCTGCGGAGGCGGCGGTGCAATTCCTCGAGCGACGGCGGCAGGATGAACACGCGCACGACATCGCCCTCGGCGCGCTGATACAGCTGTTGCGTACCCTGCCAGTCGATGTCGAAGAGGAAGTCCTGCCCGTCGCGAAGACCCTGTTTCACCTGGGCCTTGGGCGTTCCGTAGTAATGCCCGAACACCTTGGCCCATTCGAGCAATGCGTTTTCCTCGACCAGGCGATGGAATTCGGCCTCGTCGATGAAATGATAATCCTTGCCATCGACCTCGCCGGGGCGCGGCGGGCGCGTGGTTACCGACACCGACAGTGCGATATGTCCGTCCTGCTCGAGAAGCATCCGCGCGATGGTCGATTTGCCCGCGCCAGATGGCGAAGACAGGATGAAAAGCAGGCCGCGGCGGGCAAGGGGGGCTTGGATAACGGTGTTGACCATGGCGGCTCATGGCCAAAGCCGCCGCCAAAGGTCAACCAGTTTGTGTGTTACAATTGGCGCGTCAAGGCTTGGGCGGCTTGGCCTTCTGCTTGCGCTGGTCATAGACCGCCTTGGCAAGCAGCGCTCCGCCGACGAGCAGCGCACCGGGAACCGAGCGGGTGGCAATGCGCGCGGCAATGGCGCCCATGACCGTGCCGCCGAACACCGTTGCGGCAATCTGGCTGCGCGCCTTGGCACCGATCATGTTGCGCACCAGCTCGTCATTGGCCGCTGTGGTGATCAGGCGGCTCGCGCCATTCCAGGCACCGACCGTCCAATGCGGGCGGGCGGCGGGTGGCGCAGCGGTGACGCCGGTCCCGTCGACCGGTGCCGGTGCGTTCACCACCGGCGCGGTGCTTGCAGGCGTTTCGGGGGTGGACGGGCTGTTGTTCACGGGGTTGGTCATGGCACATCCATAGCTGATTTGGGCTCCGTCCTCAAACGCCTGCCGCCGCAGGAGCGTTCCCGCAACCAGTCAGCGACCGATCATGTCCTGCGGGCGGACACGCGCATCGAACGTCGCCTCGTCGACCAGCCCCAGTGCCAGCCCCGCCTGCTTGAGCGTCAGCCCGTGCTCGTGCGCGTGCTTGGCGATCTTCGCGGCATGGTCATAGCCGATAACCGGGGCAAGCGCGGTGACGAGCATCAGCGAGCGATCCACCAACTCGGCGATCCGCGACTCGTTGGCCTTCATCCCCTCGACGCAGCGCTCGGCAAAGCCCTCCATCCCCGTCGCCAGCAGATCGATCGACCGCAGCACGTTCGCGCCGATCAGCGGCTTGAACACGTTGAGCTCCATATGCCCCTGCAGCCCGCCGATGGTGATCGCCTGATGGTTGCCCATCACCTGGGCTGCCACCATGGTCAGCATCTCGCACTGGGTCGGATTGACCTTGCCAGGCATGATCGAGCTGCCCGGCTCGTTGGCGGGAAGCTCGAGTTCGCCAAGGCCCGAGCGCGGGCCCGAGCCGAGCAGGCGGATATCGTTGGCGATCTTGGTCAGCGCCACCGCCAGCGTGTTGAGCGTGCCCGACAAGTGCACCAGCGGGTCGTTGCTCGCCAGCGCCTCGAAGCTGTTCTCCGCCGGGTGAAAGGGATGGCCGGTGATCTCGGCGATCGCTTCGCACATGGCCTGCGCAAAGCCCCTGGGGGCATTGAGGCCGGTGCCGACTGCGGTGCCGCCGATCGCGAGCCGATAGGTGCCCGCCACTATCGCCGGTTCGATCCGTCGTCCGCAGCGATAGAGCTGGTTGGCATAGCCGGAAAATTCCTGGCCCAAGGTCAGCGGAGTCGCATCCTGCAAATGGGTGCGCCCGATCTTGACGATGTGATCCCATGCCTGCACTTTTGCCGCCAGCGCAGCGGTCAGCCGGTCGAGGGCAGGGCGCAACCGCGTCTGCACCGCAAGGCTGGCCGCGATATGGATCGCGGTCGGAAAGGCGTCGTTCGACGACTGGCTCTTGTTGACATGATCGTTGGGGTGCACCGGCGCCTTGCCGCCACGCTGGCCGGTCAGCAGCTCGTTGGCGCGGCCCGCGATCACCTCGTTGACGTTCATGTTGCTCTGCGTGCCGCTGCCGGTCTGCCAGATGGTGAGCGGGAACTGATCGTCGAGTGCACCGGAGGCGACTTCGGCCGCCGCGTTCTCGATCGCATCGGCGAGCTCTGCGGGCAGGCCATGGTCGCGGTTCACGCGCGCCGCCGCCTGCTTGACCACCGCGAGGCCATGCACGATGCCGATCGGCATGCGCTCGTGCGGCGCGAAGGGGAAATTCTCGAGGCTGCGCTGCGTCTGAGCGCCCCAATAGCAGCTCGCCGGGACCGCGATCTCGCCCAGCGAGTCGCTTTCGATGCGGGTATCGATGTCTGTCAAAGGCCCTGTCCGTGAAAGGCGGCCCTCAAAGCCGCTATTTGCGCTTGCCGAAATCCACGCTGACGACGTTGGATCCGTCGCCATCGCCGCCGGGATGATCATTTTCCGCCGCTTCGTGCGGCTCGGGCGGAGGCGTATCGCCCGAAACCTGGAACTGCAGGCCGAAATCGACCGCCGGGTCGACAAATGCGGTGATCGCACTGAACGGGATGAACAGGTGCGCGGGCACGCGGTTGAAGCTCAGCCCCACCGAAAAGCCTGTCTTCTCGACCTTCAGGTCCCAGAATTTCTGCTGGAGGACGATCGTCATCTCGTCCGGGAAGCGCTCGACGAGATGGCGCGGAATGTCCACGCCGGGCGAGCGCGTCTTGAACGTGATGTAGAAATGATGGCTGCCGGGGAGACCATTCGATTCGACTTCGCCCAGCACGCGGCCGACGACTGCGCGCAGGGCTTCCTGGACGATCTCGTCGTAGGGAATCAGGCTGTCGGGCGCATCGTCACTCATGCCCAATTTGTTGGACCGACATTCGTTCAGGGTCAAGGCGCTAATGGGCCGCACGACAGCACGCTGCAACAAGTGGCAAAAATGTTGCGCGTCTCCGCAAGCTGATTATAGGGCGCAGCATGCGCACCGCCCGGATAGAACGCAAGACCCACGAAACCGACATTTTCGTCGAGTTGAACCTCGATGGGACAGGCCAGTTCGACGTGTCGACCGGCATCGGTTTTCTCGACCACATGGTAGAGCAGTTCTCGCGCCATTCGCTGATCGACCTGACCTGCCGGATCAAGGGCGATCTGCATGTCGATCAGCACCACACGACCGAGGATTGCGCGCTCGCCATCGGCCAGGCGCTCACCCAGGCGCTGGGCGACAAGGGCGGCATCGTCCGCTATGGCCATGCCTATTCGCCGATGGACGAGACGCTGAGCCGTGTCGCGGTCGACATCTCGGGCCGACCCTATTTCGTCTGGAAGGCGGGTTTCACGCAGCCGCGCCTGGGCGAGATGGATACCGAGCTGTTCGAGCACTGGTTCCACTCGATCGCACAGACCGCAGGGCTGACGCTGCATATCGAGCTGCTCTACGGAGCGAACAACCACCATATCTGCGAGAGCATCTACAAGGGCTTCGCCCGTGCGATGCGCGCCGCGGTCGAGATCGACCCGCGCAAGCAGGGCGCAGTGCCCTCGACAAAGGGAATATTGGGTGGCTGATCGGGTCGCGCTGATCGATTATGGCGCGGGCAATCTGCACAGTGTGCACAATGCGCTGAGGGCCGTCGGCGCCGCCGATGTCGCGGTGACCGATGATCCCGCGCTGGTGCGCGCGGCCGACCGCATCGTCCTGCCCGGCGTCGGTGCCTTTGCCGCGTGCATGAACGGGCTGTCCGCCATCCCCGGCATGATCGATGCGCTCGAAGACCGGGTGCGCGGCGACAGAGTGCCGTTCCTCGGCATCTGTGTCGGCATGCAGCTGCTCGCGACGCGCGGGCTCGAGCATGCCACGCATGCGGGGCTCGGCTGGATTGCGGGCGAAGTGCGCGCGATGGACGCGACGCCATCGATCAAGGTCCCGCATATGGGATGGAACGATGTCACGCCCTCGGATGGCGCGCCCCTGATTGTGCCGGGCGAGGCCTATTTCCTGCACAGCTACCATTTTGCCGCTGCCGACGCTGATGATGTCGCCGCCGTCACCGATCATGGCGGCCCGGTGACCGCCGCCGTCGCGCGCGGCAACATCCTGGGCGTGCAATTCCATCCGGAAAAGAGCCAGGCTTATGGCCTCGATCTGCTCCGCCGCTTTCTCGACTGGACCGTGTCATGAGCATCATCGTCTTTCCCGCGATCGACCTGAAAGGCGGCCAGGTGGTTCGTCTTGCCGAAGGCGATATGGACCGCGCGACGGTCTATGGCGACGATCCCGCAGCCCAGGCGCAGCTCTTTGCGGAAGCGGGTGCCCAGCATTTGCACGTCGTCGATCTGGACGGAGCCTTTGCCGGTGAAGCGGTCAACCGCAGCGCGGTGGAATCGATCATCAAGAGCTTTCCCGGCTATCTCCAGCTCGGCGGCGGTATTCGCACCCGCACCGCTGTCGGAGGCTGGTTCGACCTCGGCGTAGCTCGCGTCGTTATCGGCACGGCGGCGTTGACCGATCCCGAATTCGTGCGCGACATGGCCAAGGCCTATGAGGGTGGCATCGTCGTTGCGGTCGATGCGCGCGACGGCATGGTCGCGACGCATGGTTGGGCCGATGTCTCCGACGTTCCCGTCGCCGACATGGCGCGCCGTTTCGAGGACGCCGGTGTCGCCAGCCTCCTCTTCACCGATGTCGGGCGCGATGGGCTGCTCAAGGGGTGCAACATCGATGCGACCGTCGCACTCGCCCGCACCACCGACATTCCGGTGATCGCCAGCGGTGGGGTGAAGGGGCTCGACGACATTCATCTGCTCAGTCTCCACGCCGAAGACGGCATCGAAGGCGTCATTACGGGCCGCGCGCTCTACGATGGCCGCCTCGATCTCGCCACCGCGATCGCCATGGCGTCGCGCGGATGAGCGTTCGCGTCCGCGTCATCCCCTGTCTCGACGTCGCCAATGGCCGCGTGGTCAAGGGCGTGAACTTCGTTGATCTGCGCGATGCGGGCGATCCGGTCGAACAGGCGCGCGCCTATGACGCCGCCGGGGCCGACGAGCTATGCTTTCTCGACATTTCGGCAAGCCATGAGGCGCGCGGGACCATCATCGATGTCGTTCGCCGAACTGCCGAAGTCTGCTTCATGCCGGTCACCGTTGGCGGAGGGGTGCGCAGCGCCGAGGATGCCCGCGCGCTGCTGCTCGCCGGGGCCGACAAGGTCGCGGTGAACAGCGCGGCGGTGTCGCGCCCCGAGGTCGTCGCCGATATCGCCGAGCGCTTCGGCAGCCAGTGCATCGTCGCGTCGATCGACGCGCGCCGCCGCGCCGACGGCCAGGGCTGGGAAATCTTCACCCATGGCGGGCGCAAGGAAACCGGCATCGATGCGATCGAGCACGCGTTGAAGCTGACCCGGCTTGGGGCAGGCGAGCTGCTCGTCACCTCGATGGACCGCGACGGCACGCGCGACGGCTATGATCTCGAGCTCATCCGCACGATAGCCAACCAGGTCGATATCCCCGTCGTCGCCAGTGGCGGGGTGGGGCATATCGGCCATCTGGTCGAAGGCGTGACCCAGGGCCATGCCAGCGCGGTGCTTGCAGCATCGATCTTCCATTTCGGCGAAGCCAGCATCGCCGATGCCCATCGCGCGCTGGCCGAAGCCGGATTGCCTGCGCGATCGCACTGATTTTACAGCTTTTGCAGCCAGCCGGTGTTAGCGTCCGCGCTCGTGGTGTAATTTTCGGTGGAGATTTAGGTGCTGCTGGTG
>LSHP01000053.1 GCA_001555775.1 Acidovorax delafieldii
CCCCCGCCCAACCCTCCCCCATCAAGGGGGAGGGCTTACCGATTACTTTCCCGCGCGTACACGTTCACCGTCACATCCCCGAGCGGCGCATCGCCGATGGCCGCGAAGCCCAGCTTGGCCGCCACATGCTCGGACGCGCCATGGCCGGGCTCGATGATGCAGCGCACCTCGCCGCCGCCCAGCGCGCTGTCATTCCACGCCATCACCGCGTTCATCGCCTCGCTGACGAGGCCTTGCCCCCAATGGTCCGGCGCGATCGCCCAGCCGGCCTCGGGATAACCGTCCAGCAGATCGATGCCGCGCTCGAAATTGGCAAGGCCCCCTACCCCCACCAGCGCGTCGCTCTGCCGGTCCGTGAACAGCCAGTAACCATAGCCGGTCAGCGCCCACAGCCCGTGCATGCCGATGAAGCGCGTCCAGCTCTCGTTGCGGGTGCGCGGCTTGCCGCCGATATAGGCGGTGACGCGCTCGTCGGCCCACATTGTGGCATAAGCATCGAAATCCGCCATGACCGGCGCGCGGAGGCGCAACCTCTCGGTCTCGATTACCGGAATATCGGTCATTGCGGCGCCCCCTCGTCGGCCTCGCGCGCCTTTTCGGCCGCCTCGGCTTCGCGCGCCTTTTGCAGATATTCCTCGTCGACCTCAGGAAGCTTGGAAAAGTCGATCATATAGGCCTTGGGCGGTGGGCACGGCGGAACGATGCAGCCCAGCCCCATCGTCGCCTTGCCCTTGAAGATGCCATCACCCGCGACATCGGGCGCGGGCGGCGGACCGCCGGTCGCGAGACGTCCCTCGGTATCGGCCGGAACGCGGAATTTCGCCCCGGCATCCGCCTCTCCGCAGACCACGATATCCTTGCCGGCAGCGCTCGGTGCGCAGCGCTTGGCGCGCTCTTCCTTGCCGGTCCATTCGTCGGCCTTGCGAATCAGCTGCTTTACCTTGGCTTCGACCGGATCGGGCTCGCGCTTCTCCGGCTCGGGCAGACGCGTGTCGTCCTGCGCCTCCTGCGCGAGCGCCACCGGCGCAAAAACCCCCGAAATGGCGAGCGCGGCGGCCACCAACAGCATTCTCGACAATGCAATAATGCTCCCTTATGGACCGGGCGCAACGCACCAGGCCTGGAACGCAACTGGTGCCCCACAAAAGAAGGATGACCCGCCTGCCATGTCCAGCGCAAGCCTGAAAGCGACGCCCCCCTCACAAACCCCGCAGCTCGACCGCGTGCTCGTGCTCGAAATGGTCCGCGTGACCGAGGCTGCCGCGATCGCCGCATCGAACCTGATCGGCCGCGGTGACGAAAAGGCGGCGGACGCAGCGGCGGTGGAAGCGATGCGCGCAGCGCTCAACGGGCTGGACATCGACGGCACCGTGGTGATCGGCGAAGGCGAGCGTGACGAGGCGCCGATGCTGTATATCGGCGAGAAGGTTGGCCTGGGCAATGAAGGCGCGCCGCGCATCGACATCGCGCTCGATCCGCTCGAAGGCACCACCATCACTGCCAAGGCCGGCCCCAATGCGCTGGCCGTGCTGGCGATCGCCGAAAACGGCTGCCTGCTCAACGCACCCGACGTGTACATGGACAAGATTGCGGTCGGCCCGGGCTATCCCGAAGGCGTGATCGATCTCAACAAGAGCCCGACCGAGAACGTCCAGGCGGTTGCCGCCGCCAAGGGCGTCAAGCCGGGCGAGATCATCGTCTGTGTGCTCGACCGTCCGCGCCATGCCGATCTGATCGCCGAACTGCGTGGGCTCGGCTGCGGCATCATGCTGATCCCCGATGGTGACGTTGCCGGGGTGATCGCCACCACCAACCCCGAAACCACCATCGACCTGTACATGGGCTCTGGCGGTGCGCCAGAGGGCGTGCTGGCGGCTGCCGCGCTGCGCTGCGTCGGCGGCCAGTTCAAGGGCCGACTGCTGTTCCGCAACGACGACGAGCGTGCCCGCGCGCGCAAATGGGGCATCGAAGACCTGAACGCGGTCTATGACCTGACCGACCTTGCCAAGGGCGATTGCATTTTCGCTGCGACCGGCGTGACCGATGGTTCGCTGCTGCAGGGCGTCAAGCGTCGCCGCGACGGCATCATGACCACCGAAACCGTGGTGATGCGCTCGGCCAGCGGCACCGTGCGCTGGGTCAAGGGCGAGCACCGCATCGCCCGGTAATCGGGAAAGACGGCTGGTGCAGGGATCGTTCAGCCCTGCGCCAGCCGCCCCGCGAGCCGCGCGACCAGTGCGGCGCGAACAGCCTCGGCGTCCCCCGGCGCCAGATTATCCGCCTGCTCATAGCCGGCGCGACGCAGCAGTGCCTGAACCAGCATCCTGCGATCCTGCGTCATGTCGCGTGCCAGCTCTTCGGCTAGCGCATCGACGATCCACAAGGCGGCACGGTTCATCACATCATCCTGGGTGCCGCGTGCAGATGTCACGGCGGGACGTTCGAGCAATTCCAACATCGTTCCGCCTTGCGCGGAGCCAGCCTGCGTCCCAAGCCGAGTGACGCGGATATCCAGCATTTGTGACGAACGTCAAGCCGCCCGGATATCGCGTTCGGGCTGTGATACGGTATCATCCGCTACTTTATTATCGGCGATAAACGGTCGCAGCTCGTCGGTCAGATGGCGTGCAAAACGCCGCCCCATCGGGGCTTCGGCTCCGCTGGCGAGCAACGCGAGCAAGGCTCCGCTGGGCTTGCGGCGATAGCCCTTGATGGCCGATCGTCGGCACAGTGCCGACCGGTGGATCCGGACGAAATCCTCGGCAATCAGCTGCGATTCGATTGCCGCCAAAGTGGAGCGAACGAGCCCGCTATGCCCGCCCGCATGGATGCGGACATAATTGCCTTCCGCCTCGATCCATTCGACCTTGGCGTGAGCGATATGGATGGTCTGCCGCCCGGTCTTGACCCAGAAGCCCTGATCAGGCGCATCGGCCCGGGCTGTCGCCGCCCTCGGATCCAGCGCCGCCTGTCGCTCCACTTCGGCCAGCGCGATGCCATAGCGCAGCGCCAGCCAGGCGGCGAGGCCGGTGCCGAAATACCCGCTCCAGAGCAGAATCCAGCGCAAGTTAAACGCAGCCATATTGGCCGTGTCGTGCAGCACCCAGATATCCATGGCCATGGCCAGGACGAACAGGACCACCAGCCCCGGCAGGCCGACCAGCGCCATGCGTCGCAGCATCTTCAGACCCGGTCGCGCCCCGGCCCGCCCGTGAATCGACAGCCAGAAGACCAGTGCGCCAGCAACAATCAGCACGATCCGCTTGGGATTGTAGAGATCGAAAACCTCATCGGGATTGAGCGAAGCCCGAAAGGCGGAGACGCAGAATGTGGAGACGCAAAAGATCAGCGCAGCCAGCGCTGCGCTGCGCGGCGGCCACCACGGCCCGGGGCTGTCCGATCGATGAGGCAGCATCAACTTCATTCTGGCAGCAGTCCCAGGCTTGTCCTAATGCGGGTTCGAACACGTATGGGCGGTGCTCCGCCCCATCCGCAGCGCGCGGTATCAGCCAGGGGATTTAGCGGGATGGTCTTTTCGATCAACGACTTCGATATGGGACGGTTCGTTTCCGCAACCTTGGCCGAAGACCTCGGCCCTAATTCCCGCGACGTGACGTCGGAAAGCGTGATCCCTGCCGAGGCGCGGTTCGACGGCGTTATGGACGCACGGCACCCAATTGTGGTTGCAGGCCTGCCGATCGCGGAGGCGTTTTTCCGCGCGCTCGATCCCGATTGCACGGTGGAGCTTCTGGTGGACGAGGGCGCGGTGATCGAGGCGGGCACCGACCTCCTCAGCGTTTCGGGCAAGGCACGCGCACTGCTCACCGCCGAACGTTCGGCGCTCAACACCGTCCAGCATCTGAGCGGCATCGCGACACTGACGCGGGCCTATGTCGATGCGATCGCGGGCACCGGCGCGGTGCTGCTCGATACCCGCAAGACGATCCCGGGGCTCCGCAGCCTCGAGAAATACGCGACCCGCATGGGAGGCGCGAAGAACCACCGCATGGGCCTGTGGGATGCGGCGATGATCAAGGACAATCATGTCGCGGTGGCAGGCCATATCGGCGAGGCGGTGCGCCGCGCGGTCGCCGCCGGGATCGACCAGATCATCGTCGAGGTCGATCATGTCGAACAGATCGAACCCGCGCTCGCCGCCGGTGCCACCCATCTGCTGCTCGATAACATGTCCCCCGCGACGCTGCGCGGCGCGGTGACACTGGTCGGCGGTCGGGTGCCGTGCGAAGCCTCGGGCGGGGTGACATTGGAGACGATCCGCGCGATTGCCGAGACCGGGGTCGATTATATCTCGGTCGGCCGCATCACCCAGTCCGCGCCCGCCGCCGATATCGGGCTGGATTTCAAAGCGGCCTGATGCGCCGCGTCGTCGCCCTGTTTGCCTTGGGCACCGCGCTGGCGCCCATGCCGCTGCTCGCCCAGGCCTATCAGTGCCGCATGCCCGAAAAGCTCTCGCCGCTGCCGCAGGAAAAACGCGGGCGCGATGCGGTGAAGCGCGTGGTCCCGGTCGCGGGCTATACGCTGGCGCTCAGCTGGTCGCCGGAATTCTGCCGGGGACGCGAGGATGACAAGGCGCAGACGCTGCAATGCAGCCGCCGCTTCGGCGAATTCGGCTTCGTGCTGCACGGGCTTTGGCCAGAAGGCAAAACCGCCGGCTATCCGCAATATTGCGCCACGCCGCCCGCACCGGTGCCGCTGTCGGTGGTCCGCCAGAACCTCTGCTCCATGCCCTCGCAGCGGCTCATCCAGCATCAGTGGGACAAGCACGGCAGCTGCATGGCGCGCGATCCCGCACGCTATTTCCTGACCGCGCGAAAGCTGTACCAGTCGGTGAAGTTGCCCGATATGGAGCGGCTGTCGCGTCGCCCGCTGACCCAGGGGATGATGCGGCGCGAGATCGCGAGGCTGAACCCGGGAATGCCAGCAACCGCCATCGCGCTCAAGGCGAACGGCCGCGGCTGGCTGCAGGAGGTGCGGCTGTGCCTGGGGATGGATTACCGCCCGCGCGCCTGCCCGGCTTATGTCCGCCAGTCGCGTGGCGATACGCCCTTGAAGATCTGGCGCGGGCTCTAGTTCGGCCGCACCAGCACCTCGTCCGCCTGCAGCGCCGTGCGCCCCCAGACCAGCACGAACACGCACAGCCCGATGATGATCGCGAACGATTCGAGCGGCGCGATATTGTACAGCCACACGCCGATCGCAGGCGCGATGATATAGGCCGCGCCGTTGACCGAGGCGACGATGCCCGCCACCTGCCCCTGCTCCGCCCTTGTCACCGCGAGCGAGGAACCCGCGGTAAAGCCCGGGCGGAAAAGGCCAAATCCCAGCGAGGCAATGGCAAAGCCCAGGGTGATGGCATTGAGGCTTTCCGAAAAGGCGACCATCGTGCACCCGCTCGCAGCCAGCGCCATGCCCCAGAGCGTCGAGGTGCGCGGCCCCATCTTGAGATAGGGGATCAGCCCCCATTGCGCGAGCAATGTCGCGAACGCGCCCGCCATCAGCACCAGGCCGGTCGGGCCAGCCGCCAGCTCGGGCGTCGCGCGCAGATCGAGCCGATCGAGCAGCATGAAGCCGACCAGCCCCAGGATCATCGCGTTGGCATGGCCGCCCACAAGCCCCGCGATCAGCCATGGCCGCAGCCGCGCATCGCGCCAGGACAGGCGCTCGACCACGGGAGCGACCGGCTCGGGCTCGGCATCATGCTCGTCGGCATCATAGACCTCGCCCGCCGATCCCGAGCTCATCGGCTCGGACACCAGCCGTCCGCGCGCGGCATAGCTCGGCGTATCGTCGGGCAGCCGCAGCTTCAATGTCACCAGCACCAGCAGGCCGAAGGCCGCAAAGACGAAGAACGGGCTGGGCAAGCCGAGAAAGGGCAGGATGATCAGCGGCGCAAGCGCGGGGCCGATCACCGTGCCGAGCCCGAACGAGGAGGAGATCATCGAGAGCGCCTGCGTGCGCTCCGCACGGCTGGTGCGCGCGGCGACATAGGCCTGCACCGCAGGCGGCCCCGCCGAGCCCAACCCGCCATAAAGACTGCGGAACAGCGCGAAGATCAGCATCGTCGCGAGCGCCGAGAGATAGCCGTGCAGCCCCGCGATCAGCGTCAGCCCGCACAGCGCGAACGAGGATATGAAGCCGAGCAGCCCAAGGTTCATCAACGCCTTGCGCCCGCGTCGGTCGGACATGCGCGCCCAGCGCGGAGCACATACCATCCACAACAGCGCCGACCAGCTATAGGCCAGGCTCACCCAGAAATCGGCGACCCCCAGCCGCGTGCCGATCGCGGGCATTACCGATTGCATCGCGGTATTGCCCGCCGCGGTCACCAGCATGACCGTGAACAACAACGCCATGCGGTCGGCGGGCAGTTTCTGCGTGGCTTCGAGCGCCGGTTCGGGGGGCTGGTGCACGTTCATGGCCAGGCATAACCCCGTTCGATGCGGGCGACATGCAGCGTGTAATGCGCGTACCAGCGATCCCGCCCCGCCTCGCGCGCGGCGCGATGCTCGGGATTGTCGCGCCAGGCCTTGGCGCTCGCATCGTCCGCCCAGTAGCTCACGGTGATGCCGAATCCGCCCTGCACGCCGGCATGGTCCATGCCCAGATAGCCCGGCTGGCGCGCGGCAAGCGCGTCCATCGCATCAGCCATCATGCCATAGCCCTCGGCATCGCGGCCGCTATGCTGCGCAGCAAAGATCACGGCGATCGCGCCGTTGGCATGAATCCGGGAATCCGCTTTTCCGCTCATGCGCGCTGGTCTAGGCGCTCGGCGTCCGCTTGCAAAGTACTGCTATGCAACACTGACACACATGATTGCTTAACCCTCTGGAATCTGCAATTGTGGCACTTCGTTGACAGCCATTTCGAGGGGTTTTGCATGCATTCTACGGACCTGGTCCAGCTGCCGTTGCGGCAGCGGCTAAAAGCGCGCGCGGAGCGGGTTTTCGGGGCCTGGGGCGTGTTTGCCAGGGAATTCTTCAAGCACCCACGCATGGTGGGATCGATCGTTCCCTCGTCCGACCGCACCATCCGCAAGATGCTGGGCCCGGTCGACTGGCAGAGCGTGCAGCTGTTCGTCGAATACGGCCCCGGCGTCGGCACCTTCTGCCGCGCGGTGCTCGACCGTCTGCCGCGCAACGCGACCTATATCGCGATCGACACCAATCCCGATTTCATCCGCTATCTGCGCAAGACCATTCCCGACAGCCGCTTCATCGCGGTCCATGGATCGGCGGCCGATGTCGAGGCAATCATTGCCGCGCACGGTTTCGACCATGCCGATTACGTGCTGTCGGGCCTGCCGCTCTCGACCCTGCCCGACGGCGTGGCCGATGCGATCGCGCAAGGGACCTATCGCGCGCTGCGCCCCGGCGGCGCGTTCCTGGTCTATCAGTTTACCCGCTTCACCAACCAGCTGATCCGTCCCTATTTCGACCGTGTCGATCGCGGCTTCGAAAGCTGGAACGTGCCCCCCTGCTACCTGTTCTGGGGCTGGAAGGCCGGCGGCGAAGCCACGCAGACGCCGACCTATCATTGACTCTGCGGCCCGTAGCCGCTAGGGGCCGCCTTTCCCTCATATTCGCACAGAGTCTGGAGCCCGTTCATGGCGCGCGTTACCGTTGAAGATTGCATCGACAAGGTCACCAACCGGTTCGACCTGGTTCTGCTCGCCGCGCAGCGCGCGCGCGAGATCAGCGGCGGTGCCGAACTGACCATCGACCGCGACCGCGACAAGAACCCCGTCGTCGCGCTGCGAGAGATCGCCGACGAGACGATCCTGCCGGAAGACCTCAAGGAAAGCCTGACCCAGTCGATGCAGAAGGTCCAGGTCGACGACGATGACGATGCCGACGAAATCGGCTCGCTGAGCCTGTCCGCCGAGGCTCTCCGCCTGACGGCCTCGGCCCCGGCGCGCACCAGCAGCATGGGCGGCGATTTCGACGCCTGATTGCTGGAGTCAAGAGTTACGAAAAGCCGCGCGAGCCGGATGGTTCGCGCGGCTTTTTTGTTGGTCAAAAAACCGACCACTCCACATGCTTCCAGCCGTCACCCTGAACTTGTTTCTGGGTCCATTTGTCCCCACGCAGCTTCGGCGGCTGGGGCACGATGGATCCTGAAACGAGTTCAGGATGACGAGGGGTGGACTGCGCGCCCCGGCCCCGCGCCACCCAGCACCACGCCCGCTCAGCCTGAGCCTGTCGAAGGCCCCGCGCCCTCACCAGCGGAATTACGTAACCCCCTCGATAGCCTCGAAATCAAATCCCAATCACCCCTAATCAGCGCTTCCTTCTTCGCCCGCGACCAACCCTTGATCTGCCACTCCACCCCAAACGCATCCTCACGCGTGGGGAAATCCTCCGACCAGACCAATTCAACAGGACGCCTTTTCGCGGTATAGCCCCCGCAGACACCGCTGGCATGCTGGGACATCCGGTGTTCGAGGTCGTCAGTATGACCGGCATAATAGCTGCCGTCCCTGCACAGCAAAAGCTAAGCGTAAAAAGGCATAGCCCAGAATAGCGGTTTCGCGGGGCCTTCGACAGGCTCAGGCTGAGCGGGGGTGGGGCGGCTTTGGAACCGTGGAAGAAAAAGCCTGCCGTTCCGCAAACGACCCCATTGCGGCCATTTGCCATCAATGCGAACGTCAGAAAATGAGTAGTCGCGCGAAGTTCATTTCACTGCTTGTTGCTGCGCTGATCGCCGGGGCGTTTCTGGGCTGGTGGCTGCGGGAGCAGCGAGACATTTCCGCTTGCCTTGATGCAGGTGGCGGTTGGGAAACACCGGGCGGCTACTGTCTCGGTGCTAAGTTTGGTTCGCCAGAATACTAGCGGCAGCTTCCCACCCAATCTCAGACATTCGCGCAGGGCGGGGCTTCCTCCAAAGGCAGACATCGCCCTGATGCAGTGCTGTCAATGCATAGATTGATTGGCGGCACAACCCGGCGCGTTCACCCCCACCCAACCCTCCCCATCGAGGGGGAGGGTCATCAGGGCAGCACCAAAATC
>LSHP01000054.1 GCA_001555775.1 Acidovorax delafieldii
CAAGGGGGTCCCTTTTGCGCGCCGATAGGGGGTCCCGATTGAACGCCGATTGACAAGCTGTCCGTCTGGAAATGAAGCCCGGTACGCAGTTCGCGAGGTCAATCGTCGGGAGGGCCGGTCCAGAGGAAGCTCGAACCTGGTCAGTCGATGACGCTGCAGGAGGCAATCGCCCTGACCACGCCGTCCTGCTATTCGTTTCCGACGAATGCAGCGCTATCGGGGATAGCTTCCATCTGATCGGTCGGTAGCTGAGGCCATGTCGAACAGATCGCTGCCACTCATTACGTTTCGCCAGGCGGAGATGGATGTGGCGACAGCCGCGATCGTTCCGAGAATCGCCAATGCGGGATCGCTGCTCGTCGCTAGTGAAGCCAGGCCGTGGGCAGCTTGATAGCCGGCGAAGGCGGCCGGCACCGCAAAGAGCAGCGCAATTCCAAGCCGAACCGAGGGTGATCGGATATAGGCGATCAGAAATCGGCCGATAAGCAGGGTAGCGATTCCAGCGAAAAAGCCAGTCAGAATTGCCGCAGGATAACCGTGCGCGCCGCGAAGCAGGGCAAAGCTCGTACCGATGGCGACGTAGACTGGCAGCGCCAGGCTGGCGAGCCGGAACAGGAGCGAGAGCATGTAAAGGCCGGCGATGCTCCCGAGGATGAGAAGAATGGTCATAGGCGCCCCTTGTCTGGACGCGCTCGCCACCACCACCTCAGCGCAATCTGCGCGGCAAGATTAGCACAATGAATCTCGGTTCGAAACGTCCGAGTGTCCCTGAAGTCAGCGGGCGAATGGGTCATATTCGCGCACGACCTGATCGGGGTCGCCGTCAAATTCGTCGGCAGGGATGACAAAATAGCCCTGACCGGTCTTGATCAGGACGATAACCGTCATCAGCGTCCGGGAAAGGTTCAAGCCAAGTGATTGTGCGGTTGCAAGTGGCATGATGCGGCTCCTGTCGAGGAGCGGGACCACCCCGCTCGACAGTCGCCCCAAGGGCCGGGGGCTGGCCGCAATCACCGCGGCTCGGCTGCGGCCGCACGCGCTAGCGTAGCGGACCCTTCACGGGTTGATTGAAGGAGGACAGGCTTCGAGCCCAGGGATCAGCGGCTAATGCGAGTGGTTGGTCATGCCCGGGTGCAGGCAATTCGCGTAACCGGCGCCCCAACAAGATTGGCCTGTCCCGACCACCGGTCGTGTGATTATCGATGTTATTGATTGGGCTGGCTGGGACGTGAGCACGCCTGAATTGTCCCAAGCTGGAATTGCACTGGTGACAATGTGGTGACAATCCCGGGGGAATTGACTGTTGTCACCAAGCCCTCGCGAGCTTCGCGAGGTTCAAACAATTGGTTTTCTGGGAGAAAACTGGAGCGGGCGAAGGGATTCGAACCCTCGACCCCAACCTTGGCAAGGTTGTGCTCTACCCCTGAGCTACGCCCGCTCGGCGGCTGGTCCGGTGTGTCGGTCCAGCGGGTGAGGCGCGCAATTAGCAGCGGCTTTCTGGTCCGGCAAGCCCCTATTTGCGATTCGTGACGATTCCTTTTGCAGCCCTTGGCATATGCGGCTTGCGCACCATCTTGGGGTTTCGGATAAGGGCGCGCGAGACAGGGGAGGATGCACCTCCCGATGGCCCTATCGCGATGCAAGCGGGCGCGCCGGACAGCAGGAGCATGGAACTTGGCAAGCATGGGTTTGACCACCGAAGAGCACAAGGCGGTCGAGGCATTCCGCAAGAATGTCGTCGAGCCTTCGATGACCAAGCTCGTCATCCTCGATTTCTGGGCGGAATGGTGCGGGCCGTGCAAGGCGCTGACCCCGGTGCTGGAAAAGGTCGCCGCGCAATATGCCGATCGCGGCGTTGTACTGGTCAAGGTCAATGTCGATGAAGAGCGCTTCATCGCCTCGCAATTCCAGATCCAGTCGATCCCCACCGTCTATGCGATGTTCCAGGGCCAGCCGGTCGCCAATCTGACCAACGCGCGCACCGAATCGCAGCTTGCGGGCATACTCGACCAGCTGCTCGACAAGCTGCCGATCCAGGCGGGCGATGGCGAGCCGCAGGGACCCGATATCGCGCCGCTGCTCGACATGGGGGAAGAGGTGCTGGCCAGCGGCGATGGCGAGCGTGCTGCGGGCATCTTTGCGCAGATACTGGACATGGCGCCCGATAGCGTCGCGGCGCTCGCGGGCCTCGTGCGCGCGCTCACCCTGGCCGGCAAGACTGAAGAGGCGCAGGCGCTGCTCGACGACCTGCCGCCCGAAATCGCCTCCGACCCGCTGCTGGAGCGCGCGAAATCGGCGCTGGCGCTGGTCGCCGACAAGGCCGACGACAGCGAGATTGCAGGGCTGCGCGCGGCGGTCGAGGCGAATGCCGACGATCATGCCGCGCGCTATGACCTGGCGGTCGCCTTGTTCGCCGCCGGGTCGCGCGACGAGGCGGCCGATCATCTGCTCGCCATCGTGCGCGCCGACAAGGACTGGAACGAGGGCGCGGCGCGCGCGCGGCTGTTGCAGATCTTCGAAGCGGTCGGGCTCGAAGATCCCTGGGTCTCGGCGACGCGGCGCAAGCTTTCCGCCGCATTGTTCGGCTGAGGGCGATATCCGCAATGGTCGCACAGCGCATCTCTCTCTTTCCCTTGACCGGCGTCATCCTGTTCCCCGGGCTGCAGGTGCCGCTGCATATTTTCGAGCCGCGCTATCGCGCGCTGGTCAGCGACGCGATGGCGCGCGACCGGCAGATCGGGATGATCCAGCCGCGCGCGGCGGGCGAACCGCCGCCGCTGTTCGACATGGGCTGTGTCGGGCGGATCATCGATGTCGAGGCGCTCGAGGATGGCCGCTACAATCTTGTGCTGGAAGGCTTTGCCCGGTTCCGCGTGCTGCGCGAGCTCGAGGTGACCACGCCGTTCCGCCAGATCGAGGCCGAGCTGATCGAGGAGAACGAGAACGATCAGGCGCTCTCCAGCATCGAGCGCGCGAGCCTGGAGCGCGAATCGCAGCGCTTCGCCAACGCGCAGGGCTATAGCGTCGACTGGGATTCGGTGGCGCGGCTCGACGATCGTTCGCTGGTCAACGGCATCGCGCAGATCGCGCCGTTCGATGCAGCGGCCAAACAGGCGCTGCTCGAGGCCGAGGGTCTCAAGGTCCGCGCCGACCTGCTGGTGCAGCTGATGCAGTTCTTCGGGCGGCGCGACAGCGATGATCCCAGGGTGACGCTGCAATAATCGTTCTAGCCCTCCCCCTTGATGGGGGAGGGCTAGAACGATTATTGCAGCGTCACCCTGGGA
>LSHP01000055.1 GCA_001555775.1 Acidovorax delafieldii
GAGGGGGGACCATGCACCGCTGGCGCGGCAGCCCCTCTCCCAACCCTCTCCCCTCAAGGAGAGAGGGCTATGTGATATCAAGCAAACGTCTTCGCGAACGCGTCCAGCGCAGCCTTGAGGCCAGCCTTGGCATCGTCGCCCAGATCCTTGGTTTCGCGGATCGTGGCGAGCAAGTCGGCATGGTCGGTGCGCAGGAAGCTCAGCATCGCGGCTTCATATTCGTTCACCCGGTTGACCGGCAGCGCATCGAGATAGCCGTTGGTGCCGGCGAAGATCGAGGCAGTCTGCTCTTCGAACGGCAGCGGGCTGAACTGCGGCTGCTTGAGCAGCTCGGTCAGGCGCTGGCCGCGGTTGAGCAGCTTCTGGGTCGAAGCGTCGAGGTCCGAACCGAACTGGGCGAACGCGGCCATTTCGCGATACTGCGCGAGCTCGAGCTTGATCGAGCCCGACACCTTCTTCATCGCCTTGGTCTGAGCCGCCGATCCCACGCGCGACACCGACAGGCCGACGTTGATGGCCGGACGGATGCCCTGGTAGAACAGGTTGGTTTCAAGGAAGATCTGGCCGTCGGTGATTGAGATCACGTTGGTCGGAATATAGGCCGACACGTCGCCCGCCTGGGTTTCGATGATCGGAAGCGCGGTCAGTGAGCCCGAGCCGTTGGCCGAGTTCATCTTCGCGGCGCGCTCCAGCAGGCGCGAGTGGAGATAGAACACGTCGCCGGGATAGGCTTCGCGGCCCGGAGGACGACGCAGCAGCAGCGACATCTGGCGATAGGCAACGGCCTGCTTCGACAGATCGTCATAGACGATCAGCGCGTGCATGCCGTTGTCGCGGAAATATTCGCCCATGGTGCAGCCGGTATACGGTGCCAGGAACTGAAGCGGAGCCGGTTCCGAAGCGGTCGCGGCGACGACGATGGTATATTCCATCGCGCCCGATTCCTCGAGCTGACGCACGATCTGCGCCACGGTCGAACGCTTCTGGCCGATGGCGACATAGATGCAGTACAGCTTCTTGCCTTCATCGTCGCCGGCATTGGCGCCCTTCTGGTTGATGAAGGTGTCGATCGCGACGGCGGTCTTGCCGGTCTGACGGTCACCGATGATCAGCTCGCGCTGGCCGCGGCCGACGGGAACGAGCGCGTCGATCGCCTTGAGGCCGGTCTGCACGGGTTCGTGCACCGAGGTGCGCGGGATGATACCCGGTGCCTTGGTTTCGACGCGCATGCGCTTTTCGGCGACGATCGGGCCCTTGCCGTCGATCGGGTTGCCGAGACCATCGACCACGCGGCCCAGCAGGCCCTTGCCGACGGGCACGTCCACGATGGTGCCGGTGCGCTTGACGACATCGCCTTCCTTGATCTCGGCGTCCGAGCCGAAGATCACGACGCCGACATTGTCGGCTTCGAGGTTGAGCGCCATGCCCTGCACGCCGTTCGAGAACTCGACCATTTCACCGGCCTGAACGTTGTCGAGGCCGTGGATGCGCGCGATGCCGTCGCCGACGCTCAGCACGCTGCCCACTTCGGACACTTGCGCATCCGTGCCAAAATTGGCGATCTGATCCTTGATAACCTTGGAGATTTCTGCGGCACGAATGTCCATGAGAATGTTAGCCTTTCATCGCTTGGCTGAGCGTGTTGAGACGGGTCTTGATGCTGGAATCGATCATCTGGCTGCCCATGCGGACAATCAGGCCGCCCAGGATGGACGGATCGACTTTCGCGGTGATCTTGATGCTGCGACCGGCGCGGTCCTTCAGCTGCTTGCGGATTTCGTCGAGCTGCGCTTCCGAAAGCGGGAAGGCCGATGTGACTTCGGCGGTAACTTCTCCGCGATGGGCGGCAACGAGCTGGTCGAAGGCGGCGAGGATCGACGAAAGCTGGCCCAGGCGACGGTTGGTCGCCAGCACACCGAGCAGGTTGCCGGTCATCTTGTCGAGCTTGATCGTTTCGGCGAGCGAGGCGACGATCTTCTCGGCCGCGGCGCGGCTGATCGTCTGGCTCTTGGTCAGCGCAGCGAAATCTTCCGACTCGTTCAGCGCGGCGCGCAGCGTCGCGACGCTGGTTTCGACTTCGGCAAGCTGCTTTTCGTCGCGCGCGAGCGAAAAGAGCGCCGAGGCGTAACGCCCTGCCAGACTGGCCTGTATCCCGCCGGAAATGTCCACGCGAATGCTTTCCCTTGCCGTTATGATATTGCGTCAGGCGCTGGGCGGGAGACGCCAGCCTCCCTCACCTGTCGGCGCGGCGGTTAGCACTCATATTGCTGCATTGCAAGACGCCCGGCAAACATCGGGTCCAGCCGGTCTTCCCCCGCAAAAAATGGGGATTTTTTGCTTCAACGTGAAGGCGGCGTTTACCAAATTTTCGCATCGGGCGGGCATGAGGCCAGCATGGCATTTTGTCTTAGGCCAACCATGGAATCGCCTTGCCGATGCGGAAAATTCAAGATTTGCGCTCTGATCTGTCCAAGGGCTTTGCGAGCATGGGCGTGGAAGCCAAGGTTCGCTTCAGCCTGACGGCCATGCTTGCCATGCTCGCGCTGCTGGCCTTTGTGGCGATCGGTGTGGTTGGCGTCACCCAGTATACGACGCGCCATCTGGTAACGGCTCGCATCCAGCCGACGATGCAGATGCAGTCCCTGGGTGATGGCTATCGCGAGACAATGCGCCTTGCGACCAAGGTGCGCTGGGGCCTAATAAGCGGCAAGGAGGCATTGATCGAGCTGGATGCGCGCAAGCGCCGGATTACCGGCGACTGGAAGCGGATAGAAGACGGTGCGTTCGGCCATGAATTCCCGAAGAGGATTGTCCAGCTGCGCCGCGCAAGGGTGCCGGCTGACGGCGCTATCGACGAGTTGCGCAGGCAGATCGTGGCTTTCAACCGTCACGGCAGGCGTGTCGATCCGCCGGTAGCGCTGCATCGACAGATCGATCCTCTGCTGGCCCAAAGCCAGGCCGCCGTTACCGAAATGCGCGGCCTTGCGCGGACCACCCTGGTGTGGCTGAACGTCATCCAGATCGCAGCGCTGATCTTCTGTTCGCTGCTGATGCTGGGTGCCGGGCTGTTCGTGCGCTGGTGCATCGGCTATGCCATGCGCGATTTTCTGGTGCCGTTGGTGGCGCTGGCGCAATATGCGCTGCCGGAAAGGCGCAACAGCGTGAAAGCCCATGATCTCGGGCTGCGCCGGCGCGATGAGATCGGCGCCATTGCCCGCGCCATTCACCGTTCGCACGGCAAGGCCGAGCGGGCGCTCAAGGCCGAGCAGGAACGACGGCTGGCCGAACTCAAGCTCCAGCGCGAGCAGCTTCAGTGGCAGGAGGAACGCCATCGCCGCGCGGTGACGATCGATGCGCTGTTCGCGAGCTACGAGGCCAAGCTCTCCGAATTGTCCGAGCAGCTCGCCAAGGCGGCGAACGGCATGCGCGAAGGTGCGCAGGACATGCAGCGCAACGCTGCGCAGCATCAGACCTTCAGCCAGAATTTCGCCGACCGGGCAACCCGCGCAGCCGAATCGATGAAGGTCATAGACCGCCATGGACGCCGGCTGCAGCAGACGGGTGGGGGCGTGCGTGAACTCGTCGCCGACAGTTCGCGCAACATCTATGACGCGCATCATGCCAGCCGCCTGAGCCGCGAGACGGCAGACCAGCTTCACGAGGTCGCTGGCGAAATTTCTGGTATTCTCGCGATGATCACGCATATCGCCAAGCAGACCAACCTGCTGGCGCTGAACGCGACGATCGAGGCCGCGCGTGCGGGCGAGGCCGGTCGGGGTTTTGCCGTCGTGGCGCAGGAGGTGAAGAATCTTGCCAGCCAGACTCAGGCAGCAGCGGCGCTGGTCGAACAACGCCTCGGCAGCGTTTCGGCGATGACCCAGCAAGTGTCGCATGCGGTCAATTCGGTGGACGGGCATGTCGACATGATCCGACACAATGCGGATCGGATCGACGAGGCCGTGAGCGAGCAGCATGACGCCAGCCGGGATATCCTTGATGCGCTCCGCTCGCTGATGACCAATGGGGACGAGGTGATGGATCAGATCGCCGAGCTGACGGACAAGTCGGCTTATGCCAATCTCTCGGCCGAGGCGCTGAGCCAGACAGCCGAAGCGGTCGCGCGCCAATCGCAGGAGTCGCGCGAACAGATGCGGCAATTGGCTCAGGCAGTGCGAGCGGCGTGATCGCCGCTTTGACCGCATGAAGCGGGACGCGCCGAAAATCCGCTCTCGATAGGACTGCAGACATCCCATTCACACGGAGATGTTCGATGACCTACCGCATAGCTGGCCTGCCGCCAGCCGACTTCCTGCCGCTGTTCGCGCTATCCGATGCCGAGCTTGCTCAGCACCGCGCCGTGCGCGTCACTGCGAGCCAGCATCCCGGCTATCCCTGCCGCGTAACGCTCCGCGATGCGCCGGTGGGCGAGGAACTGATCCTGCTCCACCATGTCAGCCATGATGTCGCGACGCCCTATCGCAGCGCCTTTGCGATCTATGTCAGTCAGGCCGACATTGCGGCAGATTGTCGGGAGGTTCTTCCGCCGGTGATGCAGGGGCGGTCTTTGGGACTGCGCGGGTTCGATGCAGCGGGAATGCTGCGCGATGCCAGGCTCGCGCCCCCCGGTGAGGCCGATGCGGGCATCCGCGATCTGTTCGGCGATCCGGAGATCGCCTATATCCACGCCCACAACGCGGCACATGGCTGCTTTGTGGCGAGGGTGGACCGGGCATGAGCGGGCTGATCGATCTGGACGAGGATGCGGCCTGGGCTGCCGTTCTGCGCCGCGACCGCAGCCATGACGGGCGCTTCGTCACCGGCGTGCTCAGCACCGGCATCTATTGCCGCCCATCATGCGCTGCGCGGCATCCTGCGCGCGCCAATGTCCGTTTCTTCGCCGATGGCGCTGCCGCCAGAGCCGCTGGCTTGCGCGCGTGCAAGCGCTGCCTGCCCGATGATGTCGCGCGCGATGAGACGGCGGTGCTCACCGCGATCCGCGCGATCCGCGCGAGCGAGGAGCCACTGGCCTTGGCGTCGCTGGCGGCCGAATGCGGTTATTCGCCCGCGCATTTCCAGCGCGTGTTTACCCGGCATACCGGCCTGTCGCCCAGCGCCTATGCCCGAGCACTGCGCACCGAGCGCGCCCGCGACGCGCTGAGCGGCAGCGAGCGGGTGGTCGATGCGATCTACGAAGCAGGGTTCAGTGCGCCGTCGCGCTTTTACGATTCGATGAAGGGACGGATGGGGATGGAACCAAGCGTCTGGAAGAATGGCGGGCAGGGGGTGCTGATCCACTGGACCCAGGCGGCTACCTCGCTGGGCCGCATGCTGGTCGCCTGGACCGACAAGGGGGTGTGCCGCCTGTCGTTCGAGGAAGAGGCCGAGGCGCTGGCCAGGCGCTTTCCTGCGGCCGAGCTGAAAGCGGCGGGCGAGGAAGCGGCGCAATTCGTCTCCGCGATCGTCGCCGAGGTGGAAAGCCCGCGCACCGGCGCCGAGATACCGGTCGATGTACGCGGTACCGCGTTCCAGGAAGCGGTGTGGAAGGCGCTGTCCGACATTCCGCCGGGCGAGACACGCAGCTATGCGCAGATTGCGGCCAGCATCGGCAAGCCCGCAGCGGTGCGCGCGGTGGGATCGGCCTGCGGGGCGAACCCGGTCGCGGTGCTGATTCCCTGCCACCGCGCGCTGCGCACCGATGGCACGCTGGGGGGCTATGCCTATGGCCTGGGCATCAAGACCGAACTGCTCAAGCGCGAAGGCGAGTGACCCGCCGCAAGCTCATTCCTTGGGCTTGGCCCCAGGCTTGAGCGTGCAGCTATAGGTCAGCACCTCGTTGGGCTGTGCCGGCAGCGCTTGGCGCAGCGCCTTCTGCATGTCCTCCAGCTCGGCCATGCGATCGGGCTCGGCGGTGCAGCTCTTGTCCGCATAGCGCGCACGGATCTTGCGGGCGTTGTTCATCGCGTCGAGTCCGAGCTGGAAATTCTCGGTGCGGAATTCGCGCGTGTCGGGGCTGAACTGGTTGATCGCGACCAGCTGGTCCTCGTTGCGCACGAACACCCGCGTCCAGCCGTCGACATCCTGCCCGTACTGCGTGCGATTGTTGACGCAGCCGCTCGCGGTCCAGGCGATTTCGACCGGATCGGGGCTGGACGTGGTGATCTTGCTGCGCTCGGGAACGATCCGGCACATATAGGTGCCGTCGCGACTGGCCGCGAGCTCGTCCTTGCCTCCCAGTTCCTTCTTCACCATTGCAAGGGCAATATCTTCGGCCTTGTTGAAGCCGGGCCGCAGCACAAAGATCAGGACTGCCGTCAGCGCGAGCGCGCCCGTGGCCCCGGCGGCGATCTTGCGCCGCTCCATCTCGCCGCGATCGTGCAACACCCAGGTCGCGCCGCTTGCCAGCCCGGCCAGAACCAGGAACAAAGCGGCAAAGGCGATATGGTTCTCGCGCGCGCTGATTACCGCATGTTCGGCATCGCGCAGTGCGCGCTCTTCCAGATCGCGCCGCTCGGCCTTCTCGGTCAGTGCCTTTTCGCGCGCCGCTTCGGCAGCCTCGGCCGACCGCTCGCGCTCTTCCGCAGACAACTCGGCGACCGAACGGCAGGGGGAATCGGCCAGCTGATAATCGGCCTTGGCCGAACGCAGGAAGCCGAGCACCTCGCGGTTGGAAACGGCGAAGCCATATTCGGCATCATTGCCGTCGGACAGCGAGCCGAAGCTGTTCACCCCGACCGCGCGGCCGCACATATCGACCAGCGGGCCGCCGCTATTGCCCTTGGCCAGCGCAGCGGTATGCAGGATCGTGTCGAAATCCCGAGTGGTCCTGCCGCCGGAAACCACGCCTGGCGCCTTGACCGGGGCCATGGGCGCGATCGTCTCGCGCGCATCGAGCCCCTGCGCGCGGTCCACAGCTGCCGGATAGCCTATCGCCATCACCGAAGCCCCATCGTCGAGCGGCGTCTGCAGCAAGGCGAGGGCAGGCAGGCGGCCGCGTTCCAGCTGGATCAGCGCGAGGTCGTTGCGCGGCGATAATGCCACGAGACGGCCACCATAGGTGGTGGTGCCCTCGGACGGGATGATGCCGATGCGGATGCTGGCATCCTCGCGCAGCGGGGCGACCAGATGGGCATTGGTGATGATCTTGTCCGGCGCGACGGCAAAGCCGCTGCCATGGCCGACATAGAAGGTCTCGCCATCTTCCTCCGCGACCAGCACGACGCGCACGACAGAGCGGCTGGCGGCCTGGATATCGGCGGGATCGGCGGCGAGCGGCACGGCGACGAGCGCCGCACATGCGGCGATCAGCAGGACGATAAAGCGCATCGGGTTCATGAGGAGAACCTCATAGCGCTGCTGTCAGACAAAGCTATAGGGATCGACGTCCACCGCCACGCGCACGCCCGGAGCCCAGCGCATCGGCTGCAGCCACTCGCGGATGATCCGCTGCATCTCGACATTGCGCCTGGCATGGACGAGCAGCCGGAATCGATGCCGTCCGCGCAGCAGCGAGAGCGGGGCAGGGGCGGGGCCATAGACGGCAAAGCCATCGTGCTCGGGCGCGACGGCCCCGGCCTGGCGCGCCGCCTCGTGGGCTTCGGCATGGTCTTCGGACGAGATGATGATGGCCGCCAGCCTGCCGAACGGCGGCACGTTCGCATCGCGCCGCGCCTGGGTTTCGGCGGCATAGAAGGCCTCGCGGTCGCCCTGGACGAGCGCGTCGATTACCGGCGCCTCGGGATGGCGGGTCTGGATGAAGACCTCGCCAGGCTTTGCGGCGCGGCCCGCGCGGCCGGCCACCTGCGCGATCTGCTGGAAGGTGCGCTCGCCCGCGCGCAGATCGCCGCCTTCCAGGCCGATGTCCGCATCGATCACCCCGACCAGTGTCAGGTCGGGAAAGTGATAGCCCTTGGTGACCAGCTGGGTGCCGATGATGACGTCGATCGCTCTTGCCTCGACCTGTGCGACGAACTCGGCGGCCTTTTCGGGCGACCAGATGGTATCCGATGTCACGATCGCCCGGCGTGCCTCGGGCATCAGCGCGGCGACCTCGTCGGCGATCCGCTCGACGCCAGGGCCGCAAGCGACCAGGCAATCGGTCTCGCCGCATTCGGGGCAGGCGCTGGGCGAGGGCTCGGCATGGCCGCAATGATGGCAGGCGAGCCGCCCGGACAGGCGGTGATCGACCATCCAGGCGCTGCAATTGGGGCATTTGAACCGGTGGCCGCAATGGCGGCACAACGTCAGCGGGGCATAGCCGCGCCGGTTGAGGAACAGCAGCGACTGTTCGCCCCGCGCCAACCGTTCCTGCATCGCCTCGAGCAGCGGCGGCGCGATCCACTGGTTGCGGGGCGGCGGGTTCTGCGTCAGGTCGATCAAGCCGATGCGCGGCAGCTGCGCGCCGCCATAGCGGTGGGTAAGGGTAAGCGGCTCATAGCGTCCCGCCTCGGCCATCACCCGGCTTTCGAGCGCAGGCGTCGCGCTCGAAAGCACGACCGGGCAGCCCTCGAACCGCCCGCGCATCACCGCGACATCGCGCGCATTGTAGCGCACGCCGTCCTCCTGCTTGAAGCTGGTCTCGTGCGCCTCGTCGACGATGATGACGCCGAGATTCGCATAAGGCAGGAACAGCGCCGAGCGTGCGCCGACGACGATCTTCGCGTCGCCGCTGATGATCGCGTTCCATGCGCGCCGCCGTTCGGTCTGCTTCAGGCCCGAATGCCATGGCACCGGCGCGGCCCCGAAGCGCGCCTCGATGCGGGTGAGGAAAGGCTGAGTCAGCGCAATTTCGGGGAGCAGCAACAGTGTCTGCTTGTTCTGTCGAAGCGCTTCGGCGACAGCTTCGAAATAGACCTCGGTCTTGCCTGATCCGGTAACGCCGTCGAGCAGGAAGGGCATCGGTTCGGCGTTGCGGACTGCCTCGGCAAGCCGGTCGGCAGCTGCCTGCTGTTCATCGTTGAGGGCAGGCACGATATGGTCAGGATCCGGGCGCGGCCAGGGGCGGTCGTTCGGTACCTCCACCGCCTCGAACGCGCCCGAGGTCACCAGCGAGCGGATCACCCCTTCGGACACCTCCGCCAGCGCGGCCAGCTCGCGTACCGTCGCCTGCTCTCCGGCCAGCCTGTCATAGACCTGCTGACGCTGCGGCGTCATGCGGGCAGGGGGCTCGCCGGTCAGCCGATATTCGGTGATCGACCGGCCGGGCCCGAGCAGCGATCCGCTAGGCAGCGCCATTCGCGCGACCGCGGCAGGGCTGGCAAGATAATAATCTGCGGTCCATTCGATCAGGCGGCGCAGGGCTTGCGACAATGGCGGCATGTCATAGCGCGCGAGCACCGGGCGCAAGCGGCTCGCCTCGATCTCCTCGGCGCCGAAAGCGCCAGCATCCCAGACGATACCATCGATCCGGCGCGGCCCCAGCGGCACCTGCACCACGCTGCCGACGGGGAGGTCCATGCCCGCAGGCACGCTGTAATCGAACGGGCCGACCGCCGAGTTGAACAGGAGAACGCGGACGCGAGTCATCATGCCATCCCAGATAGGGATTCGGGCGGCTAACGCATAGCTTTGGTTACTTCACCCAGCCCAGGCCGATCGTCTCGTAGATCTCGCGGTCCTCGTCCCAGCCTTCCTGTACCTTGACGTGCAGGAACAGATGGACGGGAACGCCGAGCACCTTTGACAGCTCTGCGCGCGCGCGTTCGCCGATTTCCTTGATCCGCGCACCGCCCTTGCCCAGCACGATCGCGCGCTGGGTGTCCCGCGCGACGAGGATCTGCTGGTGGATCTCGATCGAGCCGTCCTTGCGGGTGATATACTTTTCGGGGACCACCGCGCTGGCATAAGGCAGTTCGGCGTGGAGCTGGTTGAACAGCTGCTCGCGTGTGATCTCGGTGGCGAGCAGGCGCTCGCTGGCGTCGGAAACCTGGTCTTCCGGGAAATGCCACTGGCCTTCGGGCATCGCAGCGGCAAGCCAGGCCTTGAGTTCCTCGACCCCATCGCCGGTCAGCGCGCTGATGAAGAACACTTCATCAAACCCGCCCGCCGCGTGCAGATGCTGCGCCTGGACCAGCAGCTTGTCCTTGGCGGCGATATCGACCTTGTTGAGCACCAGGATCTTGCGCTCGGGCCGCATCGCGACCTGCTCGACCAGTCGCTCGAGCCGGTCGGAGCGCTTGGCCTTGGCATCGACGACCAGTGCGATCACGTCTGCGCCGTCCGATCCTTCCCAGGCGGCATTGACCATCGCGCGATCGAAGCGGCGATCGGGATCGAAAATTCCGGGCGTATCGACCAGCATGATCTGCGCCGGGCCTGCCAGCGCGATGCCCAGCAGCCGGGTGCGCGTGGTCTGCGCCTTGGGGCTGGTGATCGCGACCTTCTGCCCGACCAGCTGATTCACCAGGGTCGATTTGCCCGCATTGGGTGCACCGAGCACCGCGACAAGGCCGCAGCGGGTGGGATTGGTATCTTCGCTCATCGTCCATGCTCCGCGAGAAACTGTTTTGCGGCCAGCGTTTCGGCCTCCTGCTTGCTGGTGCCGGTGGCCTCGGCGATGCCCAGCCCCTTGATCTCGACCTGCACGGTAAAGCGCAAATCATGGTCAGGCCCCGACTTGCGCAACAGCGTATAGACCGGGGTCTTGCGATTGCGCGCGGCGGCCCATTCCTGCAGCTCGGACTTGGGATGGCGCGGCGCTTCGCTGATCGCGCCGATCCGGTCGGCCCAGTGCCGCTCGACAAACGCGCGCGCGACCGAAAGACCCCCATCGATATAGAGCGCGCCGATCAGCGCCTCGACCACATCGCCCAGGATGTTCGTGCTGCCCGCGCCGCCATCGTCGCGCGCCTGCTTGCCCAGCCGGATCAGCGGGCCGAGGTTACACGCGCGGGCGATCTGCGCGCAGCTTTCGCGCGAGACCAGCCGGTTGAGAAAGGCCGACATCTGCCCCTCGGCCGCCTTGGGAAAGCGCGTGTAGAGCAGTTCCGCGATCACCATGCCCAGGACGCGATCGCCCAGAAACTCGAGCCGCTGATAATCGGGAGTCACCCCCGTACTGCCATGGGTCAGCGCCTGGACGAACAGGGCAGGTTGGCGCGGCTTGTAATCGAGGATGGGCAGCAGCGCCGCAAGGTCTGGCTCAGCGCTCAAAAGCCTTCCCCGATGCGGTCCCAGCGCGCGGCGGAGAACCAGGTCCAGGGCAGGAACCAGCTCGCCGAGCCATCGGTCGAGAACACCGTGACCAGCGCGCGGCCGACCAGATATTTCTGCGGTACGATGCCGATGCCCTGGCCTTCGACGGCGGGAAAACGGCTGTCGAGGCTGTTGTCGCGATTGTCGCCCATCAGGAACATGTGACCTTGCGGAACGATGATCGCTTCGGTCGTGTCGCGCGGCGCGTCGATCAGGTCGAGCACATTGTAGGTCTTGCCGTTGGGAAGCGTTTCCTGAAAGCGCGGATAGCTGCACACGGCGCTGCCATCGGGCCGCGGAAGCTCGAAGCTGCGGTCATAGCAGCGCGTATTGGGCGAGACGGGGATGACGAAATCGGAAATACGCTTCTTCGCAATCGGTTTGCCGTTGAGCCACACGACGCCATCGCGCATCTGGATGGTATCGCCAGGCAACCCGATGACGCGCTTGATATAGTCCGCGCTGGCACCCGGCGGCGCCTTGAACACCACCACGTCGCCGCGCTCGGGCTGGCTGGCAAAGATGCGTCCGGGGATCAGCGGCAGGTTGAACGGCAGGCTGTAGCGCGAATAGCCATAGGACCATTTCGACACGAGCAGATAGTCGCCGACCACCAGCCGGGGCTGCATCGATTCCGAAGGGATATTGAACGGCGAGACGATGAAGCTACGCAGAATGAAGAAGAAGATCGCAAGCTTGACCAGAAATTGCAGAAAGTCCGCCGTTTCCGACTTGGGCTTGGGCGATGTGGCGGCGGTTTCGGTCATTTTTCCCCTTTGATGACCCGGCAATCCGGCGTCAAGTCCCATCGCGAGCGGGCAAAGCCTCTCGCCAAGCCGGGATCGGCCCGCTAAACCCCGCCCCAGCGCCCCCAGCCTGAAAGGTACACGATGTCCGTCCAAGCCGATGCCATTTGGCAATCGATTGCAGAAATGCCGCGCCCGACCCTCGCCACGCTGTTTGCCGATGATACGGCGCGAGTATCGAACCTGTCGCACCGCATCCCGCTGGCGGGCACCGACATCCTGTTCGATTTTTCCAAGACGCATCTCGATGCCGCGCTGATCAAGAAGTTCGAGGAACTGTCCGCAGCGATGCATCTGGCGGGCATGCGCGATCAGCTGCTCGCGGGCGCCAAGATCAACACCAGCGAGGATCGCGCCGCCGAGCACCCGGCCGAGCGTGGCATGGGCGCCGAGGATTCGGTCGAGAACGCGCAGCGGCTGCACCAGCGCATGGCGGCGCTGGTCGAAGCGATCGACCAGGGCGTGTTCGGCGAGATCAAGCATGTGCTGCACATCGGCATCGGCGGTTCGGCGCTTGGGCCCAAGCTGATCATCGATGCCCTGTGCCGCGACAGCGACCGCTATGATGTGGCGGTCGTTGCCAATGTCGATGGCGAGGCGCTGTCCGAGGCGGTGGACAGGTTCGATCCCGCAAAGACGCTGGTCGCGATCGCGTCCAAGACCTTCACCACCACCGAGACGCTGATGAATGCGGAAAGTGCGATCGACTGGCTGCGCGGCGGCGGGGTGGAAGATCCCTATGGCCAGCTCGTCGCACTGACCGCCGCGCCCGAAAAGGCGATGGAATTCGGCATCGACGAGACGCGCATCCTGCCTTTTTCCGAGACCGTGGGCGGGCGTTATTCGGTCTGGTCGAGCATCGGCTTTCCCGTTGCGATGGCGCTGGGCAATAACGGCTTTGCCGAGTTCCGCGCCGGGGCGCTGGCGATGGACCGGCATTTCGCGACTGCGCCGCTCTCTGCCAACATGCCCGTGCTCGCGGCCTTTGCGGACCTTTATTATGCGCAGGTCCGTCATTGCCAGACGCGTGCGGTGTTCGCCTATGACGAGCGGCTGCGGTTGCTCCCCGATTATCTCCAGCAGCTGGAAATGGAGAGCAACGGCAAGGGCGTGCGCCGCGACGGATCGCCGCTCGGCCGCGCCAGCGCGCCGATCACCTGGGGTGGCGTCGGCACCGATGCGCAGCATGCGGTGTTCCAGCTGCTGCATCAGGGCACGCATCTGGTGCCGGTCGAGTTCATCGCGTCGCGCCTCAGCGCGCACGAATTCGACGAGGCGCATCACCGCGCGCTGCTGACCAACTGCTTCGCGCAGGGCGCGGCGCTGATGCAGGGCAAGGCCAGCGACGATCCGCAGCGCAGCTATCCCGGCGACCGGCCTTCGATGACGATCCTGCTCGACAATGTCGATCCGCAAAGCCTGGGTGCGCTGATCGCGTTCTACGAACACCGCACCTTCGCCAATGCCATGCTGCTGGGGATCAATCCTTTTGATCAGTTCGGTGTTGAACTGGGCAAGGAAATCGCCAAATCCATGGGCAACCGCCAGTCCGGCGATTTCGACCCCTCCACCGCTGCGCTGATCGAGGCGGCGGGCCTGTAAGGGACACGAACCCAGGAGTTTTTTCGCATGAGTGAGTTTGACTACGACCTGTTCGTCATCGGAGCAGGGTCCGGCGGGGTGCGCGCCTCGCGTATCGCCTCGTCCTATGGCGCCAAGGTCGCCGTCGCCGAGGAATATCGCGTCGGTGGCACCTGCGTCATCCGCGGTTGCGTGCCCAAGAAGCTGCTGGTCTATGGATCGCACTTCGCCGAGGACCTTGAAGATGCGCAGAATTACGGCTGGGACATCGAGGGCACCAAGTTCAGCTGGCAGGTGCTGCGCGACCGCGTGCTGGGCGATGTCGACCGGCTCAATGCGGCATACAAGTCGACGCTGACCAACCACAATGTCACGATCATCGAGGAGCGCGCAGAGATCATCGCGCCGCACCGGGTGAAGCTGGCGAGCGGGCAGGAGATCAGCGCGAAATATATCCTGATCGCGGTCGGTGCGCGGCCCTATGTGCCCGAATTCCCGGGCTCCGAACATTGTCTCACCTCGAACGAGATGTTCCATCTCGAGGAACTGCCGCGCCGTGCGGTGATCGCGGGCGGTGGCTATATCGCCAACGAGTTCGCCGGCATCCTCAACGGGCTCGGCACCCGCGTCACCGTGGTCAATCGCGGCGACACGATCCTGCGCGGCTATGATGAATCGCTGCGCGATCGCCTGCTGCAGATTTCGATGACCAAGGGTATCGAGTTCAAGTTCAAGGCCCCGTTCGAGAAGATCGAGAAGCGCGAGGACGGCACGCTGGACGTGTTCCTGAAGGGGCATGACCCGATCAACACCGATATCGTGATGGTCGCCACGGGCCGCGTGCCCAAGGTCGAGGGGCTGGGGCTCGAGCATGTCGGCATCGAGACCGACGATCAGGGCGCGATCCCTGTCGACGAATACAGCAAGACCGCGTGCGACAGCATCTATGCGGTGGGTGATGTCACCAACCGGGTGCAGCTGACCCCGGTGGCGATCCGCGAGGGCCAGGCGTTCGCCGACACCGTGTTCGGCGGAAAGCCGAAGACCGTGGATTACAATTGCATCCCGACCGCCGTGTTCTCGCAGCCCCCGATCGCCTCGGTCGGGCTGACCGAAGGCGAGGCGCGCAACCGCTATGGCAATATCCGCGTCTATTCGGCGGATTTCCGCCCGATGCGCAACGTCTTCGCACACCGCGCCGAACGTGGCCTCTACAAGATGATCACCGAAGAGCCCTCGGGCAAGATCCTGGGGCTGCACATGATCGGCCCGGATTCGCCGGAAATCCTTCAGGCCGCCGCGATCGCGGTCAAGGCGGGGCTGACCAAGCAGGCGTTCGACGATACCGTTGCCCTGCACCCCAGCATGGCCGAAGAGCTTGTGCTGATGAAGTAAGCGCCGCTGCGCTTTTGATCGTTACCCGATCCGGTACGGCACCATGCCGCGCCGGTCGGGATCGATCACCAGCGGGCGATCGGTCGGCGGAAAGGCGCGCTGGTCGCAATTGTCGCGCGGGCAGGTGCGGCAGCTGATGCCGATCGGGGTCACGGCCCCGGCGGCCGCGGTATCGAGCCCGTCGGCATAGATGAAATGGCGGGCATGCTCGACCTCGCAGCCCAGCGCGACCGCGTAGCGGCGCGGCTTGCGGCCATAGCTGCCCGACGGCTTGACCAGCCCCTTGGCCATCGACACGTAGCGCAGCCCGTCAGGCGTTTCGGCCATCTGCACCAGGATACGGTCGGGGATGGCGGCGGCCTCGTGCACCACCCAGAGCGGACACGCGCCACCGAAGCGGGCGAACTGCAGCCGGGTGGCACTGTGCCGCTTGGTAATGTTGCCCGCCATGTCCACCCGGCAGAAGAAGACCGGAAGCCCGCGCGCGCCGGGGCGCTGCAGCGTCGATAGACGGTGGCAGGCCTGTTCGAAGCTCACACCGAAGCGGTGCGTCAGCTGATCGATATCATGGCGGCACGCCATCGCCGCCTCGCGAAAGCGCGCATAGGGCATGACGAGCGCTCCGGCGGCATAATTGGCGAGGCCCACCGAGACCAGCTTCTGCGCCTGCTCGCTCTTGAGCTTGGCATTGGCGGCGAGGATCGCGATGGCAAAACGCATCTCGTGCGCCATCAGCCGGTGCGCGAGCATGAAATAGCGCGATTCCGGTGCGATCCCTTCCGCTAGATAGAGCGTGCGGCTTGCGGCATCGTACTGGCTGAGCGGGGCATTGGGATCGGCGGCGCGCAGCGGCTTCACTGTGATGCCATGGTCGCGGTGCAGCCGGGCGATCAGGCCATCGGGGGTGAGGTCCTCGCCCAGTTCCCCGGCAATCTGCTCCGCATTGCGATCGAGCTGGTCGATATAGTTGCCCGATTCATGAAACCAGTCGCGCACCTCTTCCCAAGGCAGGCGCGCATTGTGCTGCCCGGTCGCCGCCAGGCTGTCATCGAGCATCGCCGAGCGCTCCTGCGCCTGGCGATAGCCCTGATAGAGGTTGGTGATGAGGTGCGCGATCTCGGGATGGCTGTCGCGCAGCCGCGCAAAGCGCACCGGATCGATCTCCAGCCCGCCCAGCACCGGATCGTCGAGCAGGCTCTGCCAGTTGAGCGACGGCGCACCCTCGGGCGCGTCCTCCAGCTCGAACGCGAAGTGCCGCGACAATTGGGTGAGCACCTGCGGCGTGATCGGCCGCTCGTCATTTTCGATCTGGCTGAGGTAACTGGTCGAAATACCCAAGGCCTCGGCCATCGCGGCCTGGTTGAGGCCGGAATGGCGGCGGACGGCGCGGACGCGGGCTCCGGCATAAAGGCGTTTGCGGCGAGACATCGTGCCGATCGACTAGTTTGCAAACTGGCGGTTTGCAAGTTCGCTATTTAACATTTGCGTGTCGGGTCAAAGGCTGGAAAGGAAGGGTCCCGATTTCAGCTGAAGAGGATGCGATGCAGGCCATATTGGAAGAACTGGCAGCCCGGCGCGACAAGGCGCATCTGGGTGGCGGCACCAAGCGCATCGAGGCACAGCACGCCAAGGGCAAGCTCACCGCCCGCGAGCGGATCGACGTGCTGCTCGATCCGGGCAGCTTCGAAGAATATGACATGTATGTCGAGCATAACTGCGTCGATTTCGGCATGCAGGACACGGTGATCCCCGGCGATGGCGTGGTCACCGGATCGGGAACGGTCAATGGCCGCCTGGTCTTCGTGTTCAGCCAGGATTTCACCGTGTTCGGCGGCTCATTGTCCGAACGGCACGCGCAGAAGATCTGCAAGATCATGGACATGGCGATGAAGGTCGGCGCGCCGGTGATCGGCCTCAACGATTCCGGCGGTGCGCGCATCCAGGAAGGCGTGGCGTCCTTGGGCGGCTATGCCGAGGTGTTCCAGCGCAACGTGCTGGCCTCTGGCGTGGTGCCGCAGCTGTCGGTGATCATGGGGCCTTGCGCGGGCGGCGCGGTCTACAGCCCGGCGATGACCGACTTCATCTTCATGGTGAAGGATTCGAGTTACATGTTCGTCACCGGCCCCGATGTGGTGAAGACGGTGACCAACGAGGTGGTGACGCAGGAGGAACTGGGCGGGGCGGTGACGCATACGGCCAAGTCGGGCGTCGCCGATGTCGCGTTCGATAATGACATCGAGGCGCTGCTCGCCGCGCGCGACCTGATCGACTATCTGCCGCTGTCGAACCGCGAAGCATTGCCCGAGCGCCCGACCGCCGACCCCTGGGACCGGATCGAGAACAGCCTCGACACGCTGATCCCGGCCAATCCGAACATGCCCTATGACATGCACGAGCTGATCAAAAAGACGCTCGACGAGGGCGAATTCTTCGAGCTTCAGCCCACGCATGCGGGCAATATCATCACCGGCTTCGGGCGCATCGAGGGCCGCACCGTAGGCGTGGTCGCCAACCAGCCGATGGTGCTGGCGGGCTGTCTCGACATCAACTCGTCCAAAAAGGCCGCGCGTTTTGTTCGGTTTTGCGATTGCTTCGACATTCCGATCATCACGTTTGTCGACGTGCCAGGCTTCCTGCCCGGTGTCGCGCAGGAGCATTCGGGCATCATCAAGCACGGCGCGAAGCTGCTCTTCGCCTATGCCGAGGCGACCGTGCCCAAGATCACCGTCATCACCCGCAAGGCCTATGGCGGCGCGTATGACGTGATGGCATCCAAGCACCTGCGTGGCGACTTGAACTACGCCTGGCCGACTGCGGAAATCGCGGTGATGGGGGCCAAGGGCGCGGTCGAGATTATTTTCCGTGGGCGTACGCCCGAAGAGATCGCCGAGCGCACGAAGGAATACGAAGCGCGCTTCGCCAACCCGTTCGTGGCGGCAAGCAAGGGCTTTATCGACGAGGTGATCATGCCGCACTCGACCCGTCGGCGGATCGCGCTGGGGCTACGCAAGCTGCGGAACAAGAGCCTCGAGAACCCGTGGAAGAAGCATGACAATATTCCGCTTTAGGAGCAGCGCGTGAACAACAACTCCTCACGCAAAGATGCGACTCAGGTCGCAATTTTAGCCCTTGGGGTCACCGTGGGCGCTATCGTCTACATGGTCATCAGGTATTCATGATCGAATTTTTCGATGCGGTGTATGACCCGCGCCCCAAGGCTTCGGGTTGAATTTGTTTCAGGGTCCAGCTCGCCCCACGCGCCGACGTTACGGGGAGCCGATTGGATGCTGAAACAAGTTCAGCTTGACGGGATTTGAGAGAGGAATACGCCAGTGAAGCTGGGAAGACTGAACCACATCGGGGTTGCTACGCCCTCCATAGCGGACTCGATCGTGTTCTACCGCGATGTCATGGGCGCGACCAAGATTCATGAACCTTTCGACCTGCCCGAACAGGGGGTGAAGGTTTGCTTTGTCGATACGCCGGGAGCGGATGGCGCGCTGAATGGCACGCAGATCGAGCTGATCGAGCCGCTGCCGGGCAATGCCTCGATTGCGTCGTTCCTTGAGAAGAACCCGAGCGGTGGGCAGCATCATGTCTGCTATGAGGTGCCCGATATTCACGCGGCCAAGGCGGAGTTCGAGGGCTTAGGCAAGCGCGTGCTGGGCGAGCCGCGCATCGGCGCGCATGGGACGCTGATCTTCTTCGTGCACCCGAAGGACATGGGCGGGGTGCTGACCGAGATCATGGAGACGCCCAAGGGCGAGGGGCATTGAGCATCAAACCTTCTCCCTTGAAGGGAGAAGGATACGGAGCCTTGTCGGCGGAGCCGGCTAGGCGCAGTTGGATGAGGGTGATGGGCGCGGATATTGGCGCATTTTCACCCTCACCCAGCTTCGACTAGGTGCTTTGAGCACCAAGTCTTCGCAGCCCTCTCCCATCGAGGGAGAGGGGTGGGGATGTCTCTCCCGGCAAGGGGGAGGGGGATAACAGG
>LSHP01000056.1 GCA_001555775.1 Acidovorax delafieldii
GACCATGCAGCCCGGTGACCACACCCCAAATTACACCTCATTGACGGACGTGACCCTGTCACCAGCGCTAATCTGCCGAGCTGCCATCCTAGTGGAATGTACGCATCGCACGCAAAGCGGTCATCGTCGAAGGGATATGTCGGCCTTCCCTAATCTTGAATCAAATCAATAACAAATCCGCCGCAGGCGTGAACGTTAGGGGATTTAGATTCTAAGGTTAAGAGGTTACCTGCTCGCGATCAGCCTGCAAACTCCTGATTTCTCGCGAGTCGGGGCGGCTATGCCGAATCTGAAAACACGATGTTCGGTTTCTGATAGCACGACCGCCAGATTCTAATAACACGTCATCTGATGCCTGATCACACGTTCGCCACCTCCTCGCCCTGTTGATAACTTTGAAAGCGCGGCTGAGAACGTGAGGCCAGAGGATCAGTTAGCGTTCCGATTCACATATGATGCGCCGATCCCAAACTTTCTGATCCCCCTTTTGCCCCTATGCTGAAACGAACGTGTTTTCGGAAATGTGGTATTTCCGGTCGAACGTGTTTTCAGGAATGGTTTTTGGAGGCATTTTCCATCGCCCAGCTTGAAGGCCGACCTGTCGGGTTTCTGGATCGCAGTGACCGAAGTGGAGCCTTAGGCGATCTGCCAGCTGGCTTGAGCGCTGCAGAGTAGATCGCTGATTTCAGTCAAAGATGGACGGCAGAAGCACGGCCGTAGTGTCTATGCCGGTGCTCTTGGGCCTAGTCAGCGATTTATTAGCAGGCGCCGAACGTAGACGCGGTCCGCTGATCGGGCGGGCTAAGCGAAGTGATTCCCGAAAACACGTTCGCTAGCTGCCGTGCATGATGAGACTGTTCTTAATGTTACGATAGATCGCTATGCCTGCGGCAGAGCGTAATCAGGCCTGAAGCCGAGCGGCAGCTCTACCAGCGCGCCGGGCGCCGCTACCAAGTCCTGCAGAAGGGCGCGATCTTCAAAAGCCCGGAAGCGTATGCTTGTTGCGCTCGTGGTGCTTCTTCATGAAGCCGTAGAACCGTTTCGAGTAGTTCCTTGGCAACTCATGCGGATTGCTGTTCAAGAAGGAATCGAATTGCCGCATCAGCACATCGAGATCCCAACCAGGACATTCAGCACGGATGGCCTGATAGATTTCGGGGTCAAGAGTGTCCTGCGCGCCCCCTCCCCTTCGTCGTGACTGAGATTGGCTTGCATTGCTGTCCAATGCCGCTGATGCATCGGCTTGCTGTTCGGGGCGCAAGCTCGCGCTCGTTGTTGCAAGGAGCTTGCGCACGAGGGCAGGATCAACGAATTCCTGCGGAGGGCTGACCTTGGCTGCCTTTTCGGGGGTTGCGCGCTGAATGCGCTGGGCTCTGCTCTCCGTGGTGACAGAGCCACTATCCTCGGTTTTTCCAGAAGGTTTTTCGAGATGGCGACGCATCACCATCTTTAGCTTTGGACGCGGCGTCTCTGCTCCAATGACCTCCAGACTGATATCCGGCAGGTTGTTAGCTCGCGCCAATTCAAGAATCTTGTTCTTGAACGAGGGTAGGGAGCTTTCGCTGCCGCTTTTCTGATGAAGAGTTTCGAAGCCGATCGTGAAACCTTCTGGCCCATTGCCACCAGCGTGCTTGCGAGCTGCGCGGTAGAGCCATTTCCCAAGTCCGCTCGTTATCTCGAAATACAAAGGCGAAATCGCAAGGACATTTCGCTTGTCCATGACCCCGTCGAAGAACCACTTGGAAAGCGTGATTTCCATCCCAAGCGAACGCTGGGTTCGCTCATCAACGAGATGAGTATAGCTATCGATCCACGAAAATGTGGTCTCGCGGGATTTGGAGTTTGCTCGGATGTTCGTCTTGATCGTCGTGGCCTGAAGACGATCAAGCGCTGCGATCAGTCGCTCATAGGCGCGCCCGCTTACACCCCAGCAGATTCGCTTGAGAAGATCGCCAGGTTGAACACGAATGGTCGGCGACAGGTCGTTGTCACCCCGCTCGCGCAATTCGTTGAGGTGAGACGCCAGATAGATCATGATATCTGCATCCCAGATGGTCGCCATCCCATAGGCTGGGTTGGCTGATACATGGACGGTGACCGACTTGTCCGGGCTGAGGTACTCAATGGGTTTCAGGCGCTTCTTCTTCGAAAGGCTGAAGAAAGGACGCTGCATGGTCTCCTGATAGTCCCGCAGCGAGATGTCGCTGAAATCAGGCAGCGTGAAGAACATCTCGAACTGCACCCGGCGACCGGAGGAGGACTGATCTTTCTCGCTCACGTTCTTCGCCTAGTAAATCTGCCGCTGTCCCACATGTGGGACAAGTGTGTTAAACATATGAAATAAAACGATAAAAGCCACATTTTCAGAGTGGTAAAGGCATGGCCATAGGTGGGTTCGAAACCCTCCTTCATGGGGCAGGCCTTTTTAGAATCTTCGCCTTCTCAATCAGAGGGCGCAATGCATCGAGGATTTCGTCAGCGCTCAAATCAGTGGGGTTGATCGTTATCGTGAGCCCTCGTGCACGATCCTTTTCGATGACACCAATGGACGATCCTGCGGCTTCGATTACGGCTTTCTGGGCACGGCCAGGCCTGCCCGAAACTGCCTTGAGCAGACGGACAACAACCTGAGGGCCAGAAATTGGCTCTTCGTCTCCGGATTGCCGGAAACTTTGTTCCGCAGCGATTTGCTTTGCTGCTTCCTCCATCCTGGGGCGCAGCGATGGGTTGCGTATGGCTGGAAGGAGCTTGTCACCGTACCGGACCTGAAGTTCCATTGGCGAGGCAAATGCGCTTACGATTGTTTGCGGGATCTCTGTCAGGCCGATGTACCGGGCGAGCGTAGATTTCGAGATCTTCACGCGTTCAGCAAGCCGTGCCTGAAGGCCATCGTAATAGGTGTCGACTGCTGCCTTGTAGTTCAAACCGCGTTCTAAATCTGAGATATCTTCCCTCTCGCGGTTCTCGATATCAGCAAGGCGGAACGCAGCTTCGTCATCGAGATCTTCGATAATCGCTACGAGCTCGATATCCGGGTAGTGATTGGCGTTGAGCCACGCGACAGCCCAGTGGCGCCTTGTGCCAATGATCAGTTCGTACTGCAGCTCACCTTGCTGTTTCCGACGCACGACAACTGGGATGCGGTTCCCGTTTTCTGCTTGGATCGATTCAATCAGAGATCGCAAACGGGGTTCGGTGAGCTGTTCGTAATCACGGGCGTTTCCCGGCCAGATTGAACATTCTGCAGGTTTGAGCCGAATGGTCGGACGCTTGACCATCCGCGCTGCTTCCGTGAAGCCTTCAAGCCGACGTGTTGTGAAATTGCGCGATGCGGTTGCCCCTGCAGCGTCCTTGGCTTCAGAGACGGAAGGCTGGTCAGGGGCAGGGGAGGCGAGGGCCTCGCCAATCAATGAACGACGGCTCACGCTACAACACTCCCTGCCGTGTCAGATGACCGTCTCGAAATGCTCTTCGACGGCCACTGCTCATGTATTTCGTTCAGAACTTCTCCGAAGACTGCGTTGAGATTGTCCCGGCAACGCTGGTAGGTTGCGTGCGCAGCTGAAGGCTTGCTTTCATAGATCGACCGGAATGCCTGAGTGGCATTCTTGATTTCCTCAGAAGCCAGGATCGGCTGATTCAGCAGGAAATTGGCATATGTGGCCTTCATCATCTTCCACATGTCGGCTTCACCTGGCTTGCTGGGGGTGTAGGCCGAGCAGACGACGCGAATGAACCCATAATCAACAGGTGTTCCGTGATCCTCGAGGATCTCGATATTCTCGGCGATGGTGTCCATGAAATGGATGGTTGAAAGATAGTCGAGCTGCCTTGCCGGAACCGGGATGAGCATACCTGTTGCAGCGGCCATCACATTGAGGCCCAGGAACCCCATGGCCGGCGGAGGATCGAGCAAGACGACGTCGAAGTCCTTGATGATACTGTCGATGCCAATACGGAGACGCTGAAGTCCCTCGCGCACTGCTTGTCCGCCCTCCGTCAACGTTGCCGTGAGGTCCCACTCTGCATCCTGCAGGCCAAGGCTTGACGGCACTATTTTGATTGTAGGCCAAGCGGTTTCTCGGATTGCCTTCCTGAAATCATCGAATGTACTGCGAGGCGACAGGAAGTTTCCTAAAGTCTCCTCTTCATCGATAAGTGCTTCGGGCTGGATGTCGAACATAGTTGTCGTTGACGCCTGCGGATCGCAGTCGATCACGAGAACGCTATATCCGTTCAGTGCAAGAAAATCGGCGAAATGCTTGGTAATCGTACTCTTGCCGACGCCGCCCTTGAAATTCTGCACGGCTACTACGACCGCATTCTCATGGGCTAGCTTGCCCGGATGAATGTTCAGCGCCTTGCGAATATGAGTAAGGTCTTCGAGCGTGTAATAGCGACGGCCATTGTTAAGCTGCTTCGGAGGCGCGAGACGTCCCTCCTTCTCTGCCTTGGCAAGCGCTTCAGGCGTTCTTCCGACCAATTCCGCTGCCGCCGTAGGCCCAAACGTGATATCCAGGACCTTGCGTTCATCAGGTTTGAACACCACAGCTTTGACCCGATCGCGCATCATTTCGCAGGATCTGGTCATATTTCGCAGTGTGTTCACGGTGTAGGACATGCGTCTGCCTTTCGATGAATCGCAGTTCTGCGACCCAGTTCGTGTTTTATGATCATTTTTGGCGGTAGAAGTCAAACCGATATCATCGGGATGGTGCCGGTCCCGAATTCCCGGCGCTGCCGGGCACCCCTTGTCGCATAGCCTGTGGTGATCACGGGCTCATAACCCCGAGGCGAGAGGGGAGGGGGATGGCCTGATGCGGTTCAGCATCAGGAGCAGACCGTGACCGACCTTATTGAACAATCCAGCCAGAAGCTGGACGCAGCAATCACCGAAATCCAGCACGGCATCGCCACCGGAATGGCGAACAAGCAACGCCTGTTTGGGACGATGCGCCAGCTCTATGGGGAGGGCTCCGCAAACGGCGCCTGGTGCCAGAGGGACGCTTTTGACCTGCTCGAGGCGGCGTTGACGCGCCACATGGCCGGACTGCTGGACAAACCTCAGATGCTGACCCGGATTTCGGAGATCAATGCGCTTATCGAGGCGCTGCCGACACATACGGTCAGAAGTGAAGACCAGATCAGGTACCAGCAATTCTCGACGCCCGCAGACCTCGCAGCGCTCTGCGTGATTTTGGCGCAGCCGCTTGCCACCGATATCGTTCTTGAGCCGAGCGCGGGACATGGCGCTCTCGTGGCAACTTTGCCCAGTGTCAGCGCATTGCATCTCAACGAAATCGATCCGCGTAGGCGGGAGAAGCTGGCTCTGCTGTTCCCCCAAGCCACCATCACAGGGATCGATGGAGCCATGCTGGCCTCCCATCTCGACGCGGCTGTGCAGCCAAGCCTCATCCTGATGAACCCGCCGTTTTCCCGTTCACTGGGACGAGGGGCAGACGCGTTCGCTGCGGTGCGTCACTTGCGCGCTGCCATAACGCGCCTCAGGCAGGGGGGGCGGATCGTCGCGATCATGCCGGACTGGTTCACGACGAGCGCAAAGCTTGCGAAAATCTACGACGACACCTTCGCCTCTTGCACGGTCCGCACATCGATCCGGCTCGATAAATGCTATCACAAACAAGGCACCAGCGTGGCCGTGCGCTTGTACGTGATCGACAAGATCCCGGGGCAAATCAGGCCAGCAGTTTTGGCGCGGGAGACGGTTGCAGACGTCGCGTCTGCGGTTCCAATCGTGAAACGCGTGACAGCCCAGCCCGACTGCGAACCGCGCGCGGCGCTGCCGAAGGCGAAACCGGGTGGGCTCTTCAAAGCCATGCGGGCAACGCCGATCACAAAGCCCGTCAAAGCGAGGGCAGCCCAAGCGCCCAAGATCGAAGCACTGGCGTTCAGTACCCTGGACAAGCCGCGCGTTCTCGGTGAGCAAAGCGGGGTCTACATCCCGTACCGGCCAAGCCGCGTCGACATTGTTGGTGCACGCGAACATCCGACGCCGCTGGTCGAAAGCGTGGCCATGGGTTCGATCCCGGCACCGATCCCGGATTATGTCCCGGCGCTGCAGGATCGGGTCTTGCAGGAAAGCCTGCTCTCCGAGGCGCAGATCGAAACTGTCATCTATGCCGGGAACGCGTGGCAGCAGTATCTGCCTGGCCTGTTTGTCCCGGCTGAGGAAGGCGTCGGTCTACAGCTCGAGGAGCAAGGGCGCGCCTATCGCAAGGGCTATTTCCTCGGCGATGGCACGGGGGCAGGGAAGGGCAGGCAGATCGCCGCCTGCATCCTTGATGGATGGCTTGCCGGACGCCGGAAGGCCATCTGGGTCTCGAAGAACGAGAGCCTGCTTGAGGATGCTCGCCGGGACTGGAGCGCCGTCGGCGGCCTTGCGGCCGACATTCAGCCGCTTTCCAACTGGAAGATCGACCAGGCGGTTCCGTTTCGCGAAGGGATCCTGTTCGTCACCTACCCGACCCTTCGCAGCCAGCGTCAGGACGCCACCCGCCTGAAGCAGCTGCTCGATTGGGCGGGCGAGGATTTCGACGGTGTCATCGCCTTCGATGAGAGCCACGAGATGGGCGGTGTTGCAGGAGGCGAGGGGCCGAACGCACCGGACCCATCAAGCCAACACACCGCTGTTCCGGCCTGTGACCACGAACTGCAAGGGGGAACTGCGGTTCACAAGCACCATTGCGCGCAGGCTCGACAGCCTGGGGGCGCTGACGCGAGGCCAACGCCAGACGGGCGGCCAGAACCTGTTTGACCCTGCCGACAATCTCGAAAGCGAATATGCCAAGGCGGCTCTCTCGACCTGGTTTGCATTGCTGGCGGACGGCAAGCTCAAGAGCGCAACGCTGATCGATTTCCAGCGCCGCAGCGGGCTCAAGATTGTCTCCGACGACGGCATTCTCGAAGAGGACCTTCCCCCGATCCAGCGCTGGCTCAACCGCATCCTTGCACTGCCGATCGGAATGCAGAATGCGATCTTCGAAGAATTTCTGGGGTTGGTCGAAGCGCGGGTGTCGGCTGCGCGCGAGGCCGGATCACTCGATGTCGGCGTCGAGACCCTGCGGGTCGAACAGGCCGAGGTTGTCGAAGACAAGTTTGCGCCGGAAGTCCGAGAGCGAGCGGTGCGGATGGTTGACGATCAGCGCGATGCCTATGGGGTCGAGCCGATCTGCCGCGTCCTGCCGATCGCTCATCCACCTACCACGAGCGGGTCGCGCAGCGACAGGATCCGACACGCCTCTCGGCGCGGTCACGGCAGGATGTGGCGCTCAAGCTGGAGATCGCCCGCGTGTTAGCCGAGAACTTCGCGGTTTACGGCGTGCGCAAGGTCTGGCGGCAGATGATACGGGAGGGCGTGCCCGTCGCCCGCTGTACGGTCGCGCGACTGATGCGCGAGATGGGCCTGGCAGGCGTGATCCGGGGCAAGCCGGTGCGCACCACGATCAGCGACAAGGCGGCGCATTGCCCGCTCGATCACGTCAACCGCCAGTTATACGCGCCAGCGCCGAACATGCTGTGGGTGTCTGACTTCACTTACGTCGCGACCTGGGCGGGGTTCGTCTACGTCGCCTTCGTCATCGATACCTATGCTCGGCGGATCGTTGGCTGGCGGGCCAGCAGGACGGCGCATGCCAGCTTCGTCCTCGATGCGCTGGAACAGGCGCTTCACGATCGCCGGCCGACCCATCGGGGCGGCCTCATCCATCATAGCGACCGCGGATCGCAATACGTGTCCATCAAATACACCGAACGCCTCGCCGAGGCCGGGATCGAGCCCTCAGTTGGCAGCGTCGGCGACAGCTACAACAACGCTTTAGCCGAGACGATCAACGGCATTTACAAAGCCGAGGTCATCCATCGTCGTGGACCCTGGCGACCCTTCGAAGCGGTGGAATACGCGACCCTCGAATGGGTCGATTGGTTCAACCATCGCCGGCTGCTGGAGCCCATCGGCAACATGCCGCCTGCCGAAGCCGAAGATCAATATTACCCTGCCGCAGACAACATCGATATGGCAGCGTGACTCACAACCCAACGCCTCCGGCAGACCCGGCGCGGTTCAATCACCTTTATTCAGTATGTTTAAAGCCTATTCGGTGGTAGCGTTTGGCGGTGGCCTAGATCTGGGCGGGAGAGAGACGATGACAATGCGTTTCCTGAAGCTGGTAGCTGTGGTCGCGGCGCCGGTCGCCCTTCTGGGAGGTTGCGCGACGACGCACACACCTGCGCGCCTTGCCTATTACAAGGTTCCCTGCAATACACCGGGAGCGGTAATCGCCGAGCCTATCGTCTTAGACGATCCGGCGGCGCCGATCCCCGCTCCAAGCACCCCGGCAACTCCCGCTGCCTCGCCGCGCCTCTGCGTCATCGCCGTAAGCGATTCGCGCTCGGGCTACGCCGGCGGATATGGTGGTTATGGCGCATACGGTCGAGGTTATGGTCGACCGTATTTTGGGTCGGTCGGTATCGGGTTCGGGTTTGGTTCGCATCGCGGCAGTCACTTCGGTGGTTATCGCGGCGGGCATGGGCGCCGCCACTAGGCACTGTCGTGCTGCGGGCGAGCCCGCATAAGGCAGCGTTCGACAAACTACTGCCGGATTGTAGCCATCTTGTACACGGGCTACCCGCCCACCGAGCAGCTCTCGGGCCGCGACGAACGACTCGCATCCTGGATCGATGCTACGCGCGAGGCCATGATACTTGGGTTGTGCGAGGATCGGGATAGCGCGGCAGCGCCTTGGGAATCCGATAGCGTTCGGCTCCGGGCTGCCGCGGACGCGCAGGCCGATGGTGCTGCTGGACGGTCCCAAACCAGCGTTGGTCGCTCGACTTCGTCTCTGACAGCCTGATCTGCGGTCGGCGCTTCCGTATCCGGTGCGTGGTCGATGACATCACGCGCGAGTGGCTGGCGCTGGTGGCTGATACGTCGCTGTCGGGCGGAAGGGTGGCACGGGAACTGACCAGCTTGACCGGCATACACGGCAAACTGCGCACGGTGGTCAGCGACAATGGGCCACCGCGTAGTTTATCTAGCCACCCTCGTGCATGGTACGAAGTCGCTTTGGCGCTTCAATGCAGGAGGATGACCGATGTCGATTTATGCAGGATTGGACGTGAGTGACAAGACAAAGCACATTTGCGTGGTCGATGTCGAAGGTAGAGCTGTGCGGCGAGATGTTGTCGTCAGCGATCCCGATGTCTTGGCAAGGTGGCTCAACCGGCATTACCTGGATCTCGCGCGCGTGGTGCTCGAGACGGGTACATTATCGACATTTCCATACCACAGATTGATCGAACGCGGCGTCAAGGTTGAGTGCATCTGTGCGCGGCACGCCAAGGGTGTTCTTTCCGCGCAGGTCAACAAAAGCGACGTCCACGATGCAGAAGGACTCGCGCATCTGGCACGCACTGGCTGGTATAAACGCGTCCACATGAAGGCATCAGCCACTCACATCGACAGGGCAGCTCTGCGAATCCGGTCGCAGCTGATCACAGCGCGGACGTCGATGGCCAACCAGCAGCGTGAATCCAATCGTCTGTTGAATGACCGGACAAAGACAGATGGCGTCTGCACCGGCTGATGAGCGTCCCTGGCGTCGGACCGATTACCGCGCTCACTTTTACCTCGACCATCGAGAATTCGCACCCTTTTGTGATGTCGGCGACGACGCAGGGTTCGTGCCCCGAAGTAGTCAATCTGGAGAACGCGACATGAATAGCCACATCTCCACGGCAGGAGATCCTATGTTGCGTAAGGCGCTTTGTGAAGCCGCCATCTCCGCGTTGTTCCAGTTGAAACGGTCATTCGCCCTTCAGCTTTGGGGCGGGAAAATGGCGGGAGCCAAAGGCGCAAAGCGTGCTGGAACGTTCGTTACACCAAAGCTCCTGCATTACTCCATACGCTTTGGTTGAACGAGACTGAGTTCCGTTGGGCCTGATCCCGGCGTCCCTCATTCCGATCAGTCATGCCCCGGACGATCTCGTCAGCCAAGTAGAGGGTCAAACCTCGTATGGGACTCAGGGAAGTCCACCTACTCCGCTCGTCCGCGATCATGAAGGCTCGGACACAGTGCTTCTTCCGCTGCCCGATGACCCCGAAGACAACCATTGGCGAACGAGAAGAAGGAAGAAAAATGCCAAAATCAATGAGACAACTGAGCTGACCCCGCCGGCCATACTGCGCTGGTCGCAGGAGCGGCGGGTCGAGCGCCACTACATCGTGCCGGGCAAGCCGATGCAGAACAGCTTCGTCGATAGCATCAACGGCCGCCTGCGGGACGAATGCCTGAACGAGACCCTGTTCACCTCGCTGGCCCACGCTCGGTACATGCTGGCCGCTTGGCGGCACGATTACAACACCATCAGGCCACACTCGAAACTAGGCGGGAAGACGCCCGCCGAGATCGCCGACAAACATGCCTGGGGGCATGCCCCCAGACACGTTTGCCATCCCATCAAACAATCATCATGAAGGAGCGAGACTCTACCTCTGACTGAAAACAATCAGGGGAGCACGTCACTGGTATTACGCCGCATGGTCGGCTGGTCGATGAGCGATGCGATCACGGCGCGACTGGTCAGCGATGCACTGGCCATGGCTATCTGGCGAATTGAGTGAGCGTGCGGTACCCAACGCTTAGGCTCCTCCTTTGGCGCGATGAGGCAGTAACGGACAGGCCTGCCGCAAGCCTTCTCGGCGGGTTTTCATCCCGAGCCCTCGCGCGTACTCAGTACCGCCTCTGGCGTTCGGTCCGCAATGACATGCAGCATTGCTCGCGACGTCTGGGGCGGGGCCGGTGTCAAGTCGGCCGCCGGCGCGACCGGCTCGCAGGGCAGAGCCAAGCGGTACCTGAGGGCACTCACGGGCCTTTGGCCCACAATCCCGGCGAAACAGTTTGCTAATATTAAAAAGACAGTTTAATCGCTAATGAGAACCACTATTAGATATGTCGGAGACCTACGTTGCCTGGTTTTATAAATGTTGGGCCTATGGCTGCAATCGCTGTGACGATCTCGTCTCCGGTGCTCGCCCAAAATGTCGCTGTCGACAATGTCGCCGACAGTAAGACACCGCAAATCATTGTGATCGGAAACGCTGAGAGCCTGCTAGAAATCGCGGGTTCAGGTTCGATTGTCACGCGCGAGGATCTAGATCGGAGCCGCGTCCTGACGGTAAACGATGCGTTGCGCCAAGTGGCCGGTGTCTTTCCGCGTGACGAGGAGGGGACGGGGGCGCGGCCCAACATCGGGATCAGGGGATTGAACCCGACGCGGTCTACCAAGGTTCTGTTGCTCGAAGACGGGATCCCACTGGCTTTCGCACCATATGGCGACAACGCCAGTTATTATCATCCGCCGCTGAGCCGGTTTGATCGCATCGAAGTATTGAAGGGCGCTTCGCAGGTGCGGTTCGGTCCGCAGACCATTGGCGGTGTTATCAACTACATCACACCGCGAGCCCCGGAGACGGTTGAGGGCAAGCTGTCGTTGCAGGGTGGCAACCGGAACGGACTCGCCGCAGACGCGCAGATCGGTGGGCCGGTAATGGGCGGACGCGCCTTCCTCACCGCTGATCATCGTCAGGCTGCGGGGAGCAGGGACAATCAGTTGCTCCGGTTCACCGACCTGTTCGCCAAGGGCGAATGGGATTTGTCGTCAGATCAGCAGCTAGTTTTGAAGGCAAGCTGGTTCCGTGAGCGGTCGGACATCACCTATTCAGGGGTCACGCGTGCAGAATTCGCGGCTGCGCCACGCGGCAACCCGTTCCCGCGCGGCAGCGACACATTTTCTGCCGATCGCTATGGCCTTTCGGCGGCCCATGGCTGGATACTCGCCAATGGTATCAGCCTGCGGACGGTGGCTTATTGGCAACGGTTTGACCGCGACTGGTGGCGACAGTCCTCGAACTCCACCCAGCGCCCCTCCGATGCTTCGGATCCGCTATGTGGCGGCATGGCCAACCTGTTGACCGTGTGCGGCAACGAGGGAAGGCTTCGAAACTACGATACCTGGGGTGTCGAAACGCGAATCACGCTGGGGCATCGCGACGGGTTGGGGCTTGGCTTTGGCGGACAAACCGAAATCGGCATCCGGTACCATGACGAACGACAGCGCCGTCGCCAGGTCAACGGCGACGCGGCCGCATCCCGGGTGGCTGGGAGTAGCGTCAATGGCGGCCTGCGCGAAAATCAGCTTCGCAATGCGTCGGCATGGTCGGGATTCGTGCAGTCCACATTTGAGTTCGGGAGGCTTGCGATCATCCCGGGCGCGAGGGTTGAAGCAATCGATTTTCGTCGCCGCAACCTGCCAGTCGACGTTCTGATCGGTGGTAGGCCGTCGGGTGGGCTGACGGCCGAGACCGCCGGCACAAGCAAATTACAAAAAATCATCCCGGGGATCGGGGCGACATTCGATCTTGCCGATGGCATCATTGCTTACGGCGGCGTCCATCGCGGTTTCGCGCCACCGCGGGTGGAAGATGTCATCACAAGCGCCGGTGGTTCTGTCGATCTCGATGCAGAGTTGAGCTGGAACTGGGAACTAGGCATGCGCGGGACGCTGGTTCGTGGACTGTACGCGGACGCAACCTTCTTCGTGATGGACTTTGAAAATCAGATTGTGCCTCAATCTGTCGCCGGGGGAACCGGGGCCACGTTGACGTCGGCAGGCCGCACGTTGCATCGCGGTGGCGAGTTCTCGTTAAAAGCGTCGAGTTCGGATGCGGGACTGACCAGCGAGACTGATTTCTTTGCTCGTATGGCTGCGACCTGGGTGCCGACAGCGCGCTATGCATCGACCCGTATCGCCACGGCACCGTGCCTTGACGGCGGGGCGGTGGGAACGATGGTGGCGACAGGCAGCGGACCTGTGGCGTGTGGGATCGCCCGTAACGTGGAGGGCAACCGGCTTCCCTATAGTCCTCGAGTCCTGTTGAGCGCAGCGGTCGGCATTGCCCGTCAGGGCTTTACAGGCCAGATCGAGGTCGTTGGCCAATCTGCAATGTTCGCCGATGACGTTAATCTGCTGCCCGTGACGCCCGACGGCCAGCGCGGACGCATACCCGGCTGGACCACGGCAAACCTCGCGCTCAGCTATGGCCCTCCTAAGGGCAAGTGGGAGATTTTTGCAAGCGCGTACAACGTTTTCGACCGATTGACAATCGTCGATCGTTCGCGCGGCATTTTGCCGGGCGTTCCGCGCACGGTGCGTCTTGGCGTGTCGCTTCGCATGTGAGCACGAGAATAGGACGCGGGTGAGCACACGCAGCGTTACCATTGCACGTCTCTCGTGCGAACGCTCGTTCGCCAGAGGTAAAAACGGGTCAATTTGAAACCTCCTGTTGAGCCAAGGTTTTCAGCGGGTTGGAGGGCATCAAAGTCTGCGTGTGAATGGTCGTTGACGCTATGGGTGAAATTCATCTCGACGAAATTCAAAGGTAAACTCGCCCGCGATCATGCTCGTGGTCTGATCCCCACATTTTCCTTCAGATTTGAGTAAAATCCGGCCCTCAGGAACGAGTCGACAGGATGAAACGCAGCATGTTCAGCGAAGAGCAGCTCATCCTGATATTGAAGGAGCAGGCGGCTGGTGTGCCAACAGCGGATGTCTGCCGGCGGCTCAGGGTCAGCAGCGCGACCCGCTACAAGTGGAACGCCAAGGTCGGAGGCTTGGAGGTATCTAAGGCCAAGCGCCTGCAGCAGTTAGAAGACGAGATCGCCAAGCTGAAGAAGCTACTGGTGGAGGCAATGCTGGATAACGCGATGCTTAAGGAGATCACCGTAAAAAAGGTAGTCCCATTTGCCAGGCGAGAAGCAGTGGCTCACCTCGAACAGGTATTCGAGGTGAGCCAGCGGCGGGCGAGTAATGTGCTGGGCGTGGACCGGACGATGGTTCGGTATCGCAGCCGGCGAGGCGATGATGGGGCGATCCGGGAACGGATGCGTGGCCTTGCGGCGGAGCGTCGCCGGTTTGGCTATCGCCGCCTGCATTGGCTGCTGGGACGCGAGGGCAGCATGATCAACCACAAGAAGTTTCGCCCATTGTATCGGGAGGAACGTTGGGGCTCAGACCACGAGCTATCATTGAATTGCGCGCCGTACACAGCAGCATAACCCCGACCAGACCCAGTTCTACCGCCAGCAATCCGCCATACGTTGTGAAGAATAACGTCGAGCCAGCGCCAGACGAAAATTATTTCGGCGATGACAAGGACCGTCACGGCCACCAGCCCGACCAGCGCGATATTGACCCTCGCGAAGCAATGCATGCAATAAAGCAGCAACGCTGAGTCATCGTAAGCGGGGCGCTGACCCCACCTTGCGCTGATCGCTGACAGCATCGACTTTGCG
>LSHP01000057.1 GCA_001555775.1 Acidovorax delafieldii
AATCTCAACGAAAACTCACCACCCTCCCGGGTCAAATCTCAACGGAAATCTACAGACTGGGCGCCGGGAGTCTCGATGCAGCTAGCCGGTGGCAGTCCCAACAAGGATCGGGACAAGGCGCTGGTTATGGATAGGACATCATTGCAAGACGTTTTGTCCCCAAGTCGAGTAGACGCGCAATTTCATCCGATGTCCTTTGAACAGCCAGCTTCAGCGCTTCGTCGATATGGATATAGTCTTGCGTCACGTTTTGCGAAGCGTGACCGAGCATAGCGCGGATTGTCAGTTCCGAAAAACCCAGTTCGCCTGCGATGCTTCCGAACGTATGCCGAAGGGTATGGGGCGTGACGCCCGAAATCCCGGCGAGCTTGCAAACACGGTCAAGACAGGAACTCACAGCAGTATATGGCCCGGCCCCGGTTTCTGATGCGAAGACATAAGGATTGCCGAGCATTTCTGGCTGGCTCAGGACGATCTTCAGGGCCGCAGGGCCAATGGCACGGACTTGCGCACCGCCTTTGGTGTCCGGGAAACTGATGAAGCCTCCCGCAGCGTTAACCCAGGACCTCTGCATGGCTTGGGCTTCTTCCCGGCGATAACCGGTTAGCAGAAGCGTCTTCAGAACGGCCAGCGCCACAGGATTTTCGTGGTTTCGCTCGGCAAACGCGATTGCCTTACCCAGCGTCTCAATCTCGGCGACGCTCAGCCGTCGGGTCCGCTTTGCGCTGGCCAGCTTTTTCGCACCTTGGGTTGGATGGGCCGCCAGCAACCCCTTGTGCTTGGCATGCCCTATGATCGCTTGAAGCGTGCCCAGGCATCGCGAGGCTACACCAGCTCCCCCGGTCGCCTGTCCGCCACGACCACCGGTCCGAGCTTTAGCGGTTTTCCCGTTCTTAACATCGGACTGCATTTGCTCGACATCGGCGACGCTCAGCTGCGCCACCACGCGCTTTCCGAGGAGTGGGATTATGTGCGTCTTGATACGGCTCTCGTCCATATCAAGGGACGATGCCTTTATCGGTCGGTTCAGTCGTCCCAAGATGTTCCCGGCCCGCGCTTCGGCCAGATACCATTCGCACATCTCCGCGACCGTCATGCCTTTGCGCGCACGACGTGTTTCATCAGCCGGATCTTCTCCCTTGATCACGGAGGCCAGGAACAGCTTGGCCTGATCGCGCGCCTGATCGACGGTAAGGACGCCGTATCGGCCAATATTGATGCGGCGCTGAATTCCCTCTGGGTTGCGATACTGGAGGATGAAGGTCTTTGTGCCCGACGGAAGGACACGTACGCCATAGCCGCGTACCTCGGTATCCCAGAGAACCGCTTGCCCCTTGGAGGGCGGAAGCAGGCTATCGACGCAGCGCTTGTTTAGCTTGACCGGAGTCATCCCCACTCCTCATTTGGTGACAAAATTCTCTGCCGAACCTTTTGTCACCAAATTGTCAGCAGATGCAAGTCCATTTCAGGCATCCTGATCGCATTAAGGAAAACTGGAATGCTAGATATATCGAGCTTCTATCGTGGTATAGCGATGTGGAGCGTACTGGAGAAAAGCCCGTCGGTCTTCTTGCCAAGGTTGGGGTCGAGGGTTCGAATCCCTTCGCCCGCTCCAGTTTTTTCGATATTTCGCAGCGACATCGCATCAGGCTTCGGCCTGATCGCTGCTGCGCGTGCGCGCAAAAAAAAAGAGGGGCGCGTGCGGCCCCTCTTTCCCCAGGCGCGAGGTCGGTCGCGCGGTGCGAAGCAGCGTCAGTAGCTGCCGGTGGTCGATCCCAGGCCCTGCATCGCGCTGCTGCCCGATGCGATCTGGCTGTGCGCCTGCTCGATCACGCGAAGCGTCTCGGGCGAGGCATTGCGGTCATTGAGCGCGGTCTCGAACTTTTCCATGAGATAGGTCTCGCCGCGCTGGACCTCCTCCAGCACCGCCTTGTCGTCACGCGCCACGATCATCGATTTCAGGTTCACGAACATGCGGTGCGCGCCGCCGAGCACGGTGCCGTCATCCTCGGGCGTGCCGCCCAATGTGCGCACCTGGTCGCGCAGCATCGCGACGACCTGGGTGCGCTCGGTCGCGCGCTCGGCGAAGTTCGACTTGAGCTGCGGGTCCTCGGCATCCTTGGCCGATTCGCGATAGCCCTCGACGCTGTCGAGCGTCGTCGCGATCAGCGAGTTGAGGAGCGAGATGTCATTGTCATAGCTGGCCATGATAAGCCTCCATTGGGGGAAATGCGCCTGCACCGGGGTCGGGCGAGGCGGTGCGCGCATTTCTGCTGCAGCGAGCGATGGGCGAAACCACATAGTTTAGCCCTGCGCCGAACTGCCCGCTGGCATCGGCAGGGCCTGTTCAGCCATGCGGCTCGGCATGGCCCGCATCGCGCAGATAGCGCGCGTCGATGCTGCGGATGATCGTTTCGGCCTGCTCACCCCCCTGCAGCCGCAGCAGCGCATCGATCTTGGCCTCCAGCCGGTCGTCATTCTCCTTGGAGCTGGGCGAGCTGACATAGAGGAAATAGGCGAGGCCCACGACCTGCCAGATCAGCTGGAGGAATTCGGACTGCCAGTTCTCGAACGTGTCGCGCGCCATCTCGTCGAGATAGCCGGGCAGGTCGGGCACCTGGCCGTGCTGCAACGCCTCGTTCGAAAACGCGCGCCAGCCGAAATACCAGTGCAGCGCCAGCGACACCGCAAAGAACAGCAGCGTCAGCCAGCCATAGGCATATTTGCGCCAGATGCTCCAGCGCGGCATGTCCCGCGTCACGGCGGACGCGGCATCGTGATGCTCACGGGTGATGTCGGCCTGCATGCCCGGCCGCTCAGGACTTGCGCTCGGGCAGTGTCTTGCGCCTGGTCGAGGCCATGTCCTCCAGCTCCTTTTCGGACATGGACTCTTCCATCTGCCTCGACGCGCCCTTGAGGCTCTTCTTGGGCGCATCCCCGCGCTTGGCCGCAAGCGCCGCCCCCGCCGCCTTCTGCTGTGCCTTGGATTTTGCGGGCATGGTTCGTTGCTCCTCAGTGGAGGAGGGAGGATGCGTCGGGATGGGGCGGGGGGCTTTAACTTATGAGGTGGGGTAGTGCCTGATGCTATAAGCCGTAGATGTGAGGCTAGAGCAGACTGGGGCAGAAGCGGCTGCGCTCAGTTTCACCGCAGTTCTCATGGATTTGCCGAGTCGCTGTGTAAAGGGTGACTCTGCCAGCCGAAAACCGCGAGATATGGTGCTCAACTTGAATACCGCTATTCGCACTTTTTCCATGGTTTACGCACAGATAATATTGCGAGTTATCCACCGCTATGCGCTTTTCGCTTGCGGGGTTACAATATTCTGATGCAGCCTGAGCGCGCGTCGAAAGGCGTGCATCGACGTGATGAGCACCCGATGCAAAGGTGACCGGCCCTCTCCTACAAGGTCCGGTCACCGCAACAGCCGTTGGTACGACGTGTCTTGCAGATAAACTATGCGTCGCACCAACGGCATTGGCAACAAAGGATTTGCCGATGACCGTTTATTACGTAACTCATATTCGTGTAGATGGACCTGACAACGATTGCCGCATCGATCGTCTGAAGGGCTATGACACAAATGGCCGGGAATGGGCGGACTCCCTCGATGGCATTATCAAGCTGGTCAAGGCCGAGTGGGACTTTCGCACAAACCACAATGGAGTGTCTGAACGCATTGGTGTTTGGGTGTCTTCCGCTGGACGGGAATACCTGAAGACTTATGCCAATGGCCGCTGGACTGACAATCTAGAGGCGTTGCCTCGGTTTTAACGCTTAGTAGAACCCGCATGGCGCATCGCGCCATGCGGGCCCCTTCGAATTCCAAGTGGCACAGGGCCGTAGCCTGATACCCTAATAAACCGCCATCCTACCCCTCACTCCCGCCGCAACACCCACCCCATGATCTCCGGCAAACGCGCGGCCCAGGCGTTTTCCTCGTGTTCGGCGCCTTCGTACACCCGGCTTTCCCAGTCCTTGCCCTTCTGCCAGCCCGAGGCGGCGATGCGGGCGTCGACGGCCTGCTGATAGGGCGCGTAGAAGGCGTCGAGCGTCGCGGTGCCGTGGTCGAGCCAGAGGCGGCGGCCATCGGGTGGGCCGAGCTTCTCGGCGAACCAGCGGTCCCATAGCCGGATCAGCTCGGGATCGCCGCCCTCCACCGCGCGCGGATCGATGGCGGGCCAGTGCGAGCTGATGCACGCGGCGCGGCCGAAAATGTCGGGGCGGTCGAGGAAGGCGTAGCAGCTCATCAGTCCGCCCATGCTCGATCCCATGATCGCGGTATCGTCGCGCCCGGTGCGGGTGCGGAAGCTTGCATCCACCCAGGTCTTGAGCGGCCCTGCGATCCAGGCGAGATAGGCTTGCGAAAGGATCGGACCACCGGCGGCCGCGTCCATCCGTGCGCGCAATCCGGGCGAGGCGGCGTCGTGAATGTCGCGCGGCAGATACTGGCGGAAGCGGTCCGCGCCGGGGGCCCAGATGCCGATGATGATATGCGGCTCGACCGCGCCGCTGGCCACTGCCTGCAGCATCGCCTTGTCCGCCGCCCAGATCTTGTCGAAATTGGACAAGCGCCGGTCGAACAGATTGTGCCCGTCGTGCATGTACAGCACCGGATAGCGCCGGGCCCCAGCGCCATAGCCCGGCGGCAGCCAGATGGTCAGCCGCTGGTCGGGCAGGCCGGCGGCGGCGACCCGCTCGTATTGCAGCAGCCGTCCCGCATCCTCGGCCCGGAGCGCAGGCGCGAGCGCCAGGGCCAGCAGCGCCAGCGCGAACCGGATCAGGCTCACCGGTCCAGCCGCTCGAGCCGGATGGCAAAGCCGCCGCCCGGTGCCATGCGGATATTCAGCGTGTCCCCGGCGGCGACGGCCTTCTGCTCGATCACGATCTGGTGCCGCGCCTCGGTGCGGTAATCGGCGTTGTCGCCATCGCGCCATACATAAGCGCGCCAGCGCGAGCCCCTGGGCAGGAAGGACAGGTCGATCGCGGCCTCGCGCGCGGTCTCGTCGGTGACGCCGCCGATATACCAGTCGGGCCCGTTGCGGTCCTTGCGCGCGATCACCGCGAGCTGGCCGACCTCGCCGAGCAATGTGCGGCTCTGCTCCCAGTCGGTCGGCACCTTCTCGATGAACGCCAGCTCGCGCGGGTGCGCTTCCAGATTCTCGATCAGGTCGGCGACCATCTGGATCGGCGAGTAGAGCACCACGTACAGCGCCAGCTCGCGCGCCAGCGTCGATTCGAGATCGCGCCCGCCGCGTCCCTTGAGCGAGAGGATGCCCGGCGTATAGTCCATCGGCCCTGCGAGCATGCGCGTGAACACCAGGGTGGGGGCGTGCTTGGGTCCGTTGCCGGGCGTGCCCCAGGCCTGATATTCACCCCCGCGCGCGCCCTCGCGGCTCACCCAGTTGGGATATGTGCGGCGGAGCCCCGTGTCCTTGATCGGCTCATGCGGGTTGACCGCGATGCGGCGCGCGGCGGCCTCCTGCACCACGCGCAGATGATGCTGCGCCATGCGCTGGCCGTCATGCCATTCCATCCGCTGCTCGCCGGGTTTGTCGCCCGGCGCGATGATGCCGCCCGCATCGGCGACATAGCCGGTCTTGACCGCATCGACGCCGTGCCGGGCATAAAGATCGAGCGCCGCGCCGAGCTGGCTTTCGTATTTCGCGATATTGCCGCCGGTCTCGTGATGGCCGATCAGCCGCACGGCATGCTGGCGCGCATAGGCGGCCAGGTCGGGCAGGTCGAAATCGGGGGTGCTCTCAATGAAATCGAAATCGCGGCCATTGCCGAACCAGTTGCCGTCCCAGCCCTTGTTCCAGCCTTCGACCAGCACGCCGCGAAAGCCATGGCGAGCGGCGAAATCGATATGGCGGCGGACATTGTCGTTGGTCGCGCCGTGCTTCGGCCCGCTCGCCCAGCTTTTCGTCTCGAGGTGCATTTCCCACCACACGCCGACATATTTGTGCGGGGTGAACCAGCTCGTATCGCCGAGCCGGTTGGGCTCGTTGAGGTTGAGCTCGAGATCATTGTCGTACAGCCCGCCCGCGCTGTCGGCGATGCGGATCGTGCGCCAGGGGGTGGTGAAGGCACCTGAACGCTCGACCCTCGCGCCGCGGCTCGAGGGCGAGAGCGTGGCGCGGAAACGCTGGCCGTCGACGCGCTTGAGCCACATTCCGGCATAATCGACCAGGGCGGCTTCGTGGAACGCCAGATGCGTGCCGCCCACCAGCTTCACCGTCATCGGCGTGTGCGCGGCGGAGACCTGATCGATGGCTGTTGCGTGATACAAATATTCGTAGCGGTTCCAGTCGCCCGCCGGGATCCACCAGGCCTGGCCGGGCGCGGCGATGACGAATTCGGTCAGCTCGTCGGCGATGCGCCAGGGCTTGCCATCGGCGCGCGCGGCGAACTCGTAGCGAAAGCCGATGCCATTGTCGAAGGCGCGGAAACGGATCGCGATCGGGCGGTCGGCGGGCGCGTCGTTCAGCGCATCGCTGGCGCCGGACGAGACGAGCCGGACCAGCAGCTCGTTATGCCGGTCGGTCACCGTTCTGCGCTCGCCCCAGGGCTGGTCCCAGCGTGTATCTGCGCTGGCGGTCTCGCTGGCGACGAAGCGGCTGTTGCGGCCGAAGCCGTCCTGATCGGTGAACTGGAACCCCAGGCGTGAGGGCGCGATCAGCGGCTTGCCGTCGCGGCTGACGGTGTAGTTCGCCCAGCCCTCGCCATCGATCGTCACGTCGATGCGCACCCGGCCATCGGGCGAGGCGATACTGGCCACCGGGGCGGATTGCGCAAGCGCGGGCGCGGCGAGCGCCGCGAGCCAGGTGAGAAGGGCTAACAGCAGCGATCGCATCGGGAATCTCCTGGGGAAGGGATCAGTCGGGGGTGTAGAGCAGCGCGCCATGGCCGGGCAGGCTGCCTGGCGTGGCGTCATTTACCGCCATCACCACCGCGCCCTTCTCAGGCAACGCGGCGGGCCAGGCGGCGGGCTCGGCGGACAGGTTGAACGCGGCGATGATGCGCTCACTTCCCTCGATCCGCTCGAAGGCCAGCACCTGCGCGTCGCAATGCAGGATCGCGATGCTGCCCACCGCCAGCGCCGGGTGCGTCTTGCGCAGAGCGAGCGCGGCGCGGGTGAGGTTGAGCAGCGAGGCCGGATCGGCGCTCTGCGCATCGACCGCGAGCGGGCCATGCTCGTCGCCGAAGGGCAGCCAGGGATCACCGCTGCCGAAACCCATGTCGTTGGCGTTCCTGCGCCACGGCATCGGCGTGCGCGCGCCGTCGCGGCTCAGCGTCAGCGGCCAGTTGGCGATCGCCTCGGGGTCCTGCAGCCGATCGAACGGGATTTCGACCTGCGGCAGGCCCAGCTCCTCGCCCTGGTAGAGGAAGATATTGCCGCGCAGTGCGACGAGCAGCAGGATCTTGAGCCGCGCGAAGGCTTCGCGATGCTCGGGCGCGGCCCAGCGCGAGAGCGCGCGCGGCGCGTCGTGGTTCTCGAACGCCCAGCTCGGCCAGCCGGTGCCGGGCGCATCGGGCCAGCCGGTGAGCGCCTGCGCGACGATCTGCGGCGTCAGGCGCTCGGCATAGAGGAAATCGAAACCATAGGCGCTGTCGAAGCGGGTGCCGCCAGCAGTGAACAGCTTCATCTCGCGCTCGGCATCGTCTCCGCCCACTTCGGCGACGGTGAACTTGTCGCCATAGGTGTCGATCAGCGCGCGCATCCGCTCGACAAAGCCGGGAATGTCGGCATGCGACTGGTTGTAGACCTTCAGCTGGAAATCGAACGGGCGGGTGCGCGGCTTGCCGGTATCGGGCGCGGGCGGATTGTCGCGCAATTGCGGATCGTGCATCGCGAAATTGACCGCATCCATGCGGAAGCCGTCGACGCCGCGATCGAGCCAGAAACGCAGCACATCGAGCAGCGCCGCCTGCACCGCCGGGTTGTGCACGTTGAGCTGCGGCTGCTCCTTCAAAAAATTGTGCATGTAATACTGTCCGCGCCGCGCATCCCAGGTCCAGGCCGGGCCGCCGAACACCGACTGCCAGTTGCTCGGCGGGCTGCCGTCCGCCTTGGCATCGGCCCAGACATACCAGTCGGCCTTGTCGGCGTGCGCGCTCGCTCGGCTGTCGACGAACCAGGGATGCTGGTCCGAGCTGTGCGAGAAGACCTGGTCGATCAGCACCTTGAGGCCGAGAGCGTGCGCGCGCGCGACCAGGGCGTCGAAATCCTTGAGCGTGCCGAAGATCGGATCGACCCCGCAATAATCGGCCACGTCATAGCCGAAATCCTTCATCGGCGATGGGAAGAAGGGCGAGAGCCAGATCGCATCGACGCCAAGCTCGGCAATATGGTCGAGCTTGGCGGTAATGCCTGCCAGGTCGCCGATGCCATCGCCATTCGCATCGGCAAAGCTGCGCGGATAGATCTGATAGATCACCGCGCCCTTCCACCAGGGGCGGCTGGCACCGGTATCACTGTCCATGGCGGGCCGGGCGTCGCAGATCGGCTTGGTCATTTTTCGGCTCTCAGTCGATCGGGGTGGCGCGGCAGACGGCGTAGCCGAACGCAGGCAGGCTGATCGCGACCGATCCCGGCGCGCTCGCGGTGGTCGGGCAGGTGCCGGCAAGGCCGATGAACGCGCGCGAGCGATAGCCGACCTCGACGTTCATGCTGACCGGCTGGTCCGAGGTGTTGACCGCGACGAGGATTTCCTCGCCATCGTCTTCGCCGCGCGTGAAGGCGAGCAGGCCGGGCTTCGGCCCATAATGGCGCAGCACGGTGCGCCCTTCGCGCAGCCGGGCGTGCGCCTTGCGGATCGCCGACAGCTCGGCGATCAGCGTATAGAGCGGGTGCGCGGGGTCGAAATTGTCGGTCGCCGTGGTCGCCGCAGAGCCGACCAGCCGGTTATCGTTATAGCTGGCGACCCGGCTGGCGAACATGTCCTCGCGCGCGTCCTGATCGTTGCCGTCGCCGGTAAAGCCCTGCTCGTCGCCATAATAGACGGTCGGCACGCCGCGCGCGGTCATCAGCAGCACATGCGCCAGCTTCATCCGCGCCAGCCGCTCTTTCTCGCTGGCGTCGGGATAGGCCTTGTCGAGCATGTGCCCCAGCCGGCCCATGTCGTGATTGCCGAGGAACGTGGGCAGTGTCAGTGCGGTCGCTTCGCCGCCTTCGTACAATACATCGCCTGCGATCAGCCCGGCGAACAGGTCGGTCCCCGCCTTGCCGGTGAGCATGTCGCGCACCGCGGCCTGGAAGGCGAAATCGAGCACGGCGGGCAGCTTGTCGCGCCGCGTGTGCTGCGCCAGGAAACCGGGGTCCATCGCGTCGTTGGCGACCTCGCCGAAGATGTGGAAGTTCGGGATGCCCTTGGCCCTGGCGCGTTCGAGCATCGCGGGGGCAAAGCGTGCCCAGAATTCGGGGTTCACGTGCCGCGCGGTATCGATGCGGAAGCCGTCGATGCTGAAACGGTCGATCCAGCTGGCATAAATGTCGATGAACCCGTCGACCACGCGCGGGCTTTCGGTCATCAGATCGTCTAGTCCGACGAAATCGCCATAGCGCGAATCCTCGCCATAGAAGCTGGTATTGCCGCGATTGTGGTAATGGATCGGATCGTTGAGCCAGGCGGGGACCTTGATCTGCTCCTCGCCTTTGGGCAGTTGCGGCGTATAGGCATAGGTCGGGTCGGTCAGCCGCGCGGAATTCTCCTGCGTGCGAACGCTATCGCCCTCGAACCCTGCATTGATCCGCGCGCCCTCGAGGCCGCCCTTGGTCCAATAGGGATAATCCGCCTTGGAGCGATAGGCGCAGACCGGTTTCCCGGCGCATTCCTTGAAATAGATGACATCGGCGGTGTGGTTGGTGATGATGTCCATATAGACCTTGATGCCGCGCGCGTGCGCCGCATCGACAAAGGCCCTGAACTCGTCATTGGTGCCGAAATGGCTGTCGACGCGCGTGAAATCGGTCACCCAATAGCCATGATAGCCCGCGCTTTCCTGGCCCGGTTCGCCCTGCACGGGCTTGTTCTGGAAGATCGGTGCGAACCAGATCGCGGTGACGCCAAGGCGCTGGATGTAATCGAGCTTCTGCGTGAGGCCCTTAAGATCGCCCCCATGGAAGAAGCCCTTGTGCGCGGGGTCGAACCCGGTCTTCAGCCGGTCGCCCTTCAGTCCGCCGCGATCGTTGGCGGGATCGCCATTGGCGAAGCGGTCGGGCAGCACGAAATAGATGATCTCGTCCTGCGGCGGACGGCTGCGCACGGTGGCGGCGCTGTAATCGGGGGCCTGCGCTGCGGCCGGGGCCGATGCGGCCAGGGCGACCAGTCCGGCCAGCGTCATCCAGTGTCGCACCATGCGGCAAACCTCGTAAAATAACGGGGAGCGGGTGGGGAAACCCGCCCCCCGACTGGTGACCGGATCAGAATTCGTAGGTTGCACCCAGGAAGAAGGTGCGGCCGAAATTCTGGATCGTACCCGTCTGGGCGACATTGCCCCAATAGGTCCGGGTCGGTTCATCGGTCAGGTTATTGACCTGCGCAAGCAGCTTGAGCCCGCGCAGCGCGCTGCCTTCCTGGAACTGGTAGGAAAGCTGCGCATCCATCACCGTTTCCTTGGCGCTGGTCAGGACCAGCTCGCTGATGCCGATCTGCGGGCTGACGAAGCTCGAGCGGTGGCGGGTGCTGAGGCGTGCCCCGAATCCGGCCTTTTCGTAGAACACGGTCGGGTTGAACACGTGCTCGGACAGGCCCGGCAGCGGCAGGTTGATCGACGCGCCGCTGGTCGCGCTGGGGAATTCCAGATCGCTCTTGCTGTACGCATAGTTCAGCTGAACCCCAAGACCATCGAACGGAGCGGGCAGTTCGACGAAGGTCTTGGAGAACTGGAATTCGAAGCCATAGACATAGCCGCCGTCGCCATTGATCGGCGAGGAGAAGCTGCCCACCGCGTTGCCGGGAATGTTGGTGCCCGGGATCGGCGGCGGGATGATGCCGTTTTCGACATAGTTGAACTGCGGAATCGTGCCGTTGATGATGTACGATTCGAGGTCCTTGTAATAGGCGCTGACCGCGAACACGCCCGAATTGCCGAAATAGTGCTCATAAGCGAGGTCGAACTGGTTGGCGCGATAGGGCGAAAGCTCGGGGTTGCCGCCGCCGCCGCTGGTGTTGCCGTCCGATCCGGTATTGACGCTGATCGAACCGCGCAGCTCGAAGAAGCGCGGGCGAGAGATCTGGCGGCTGTAGCTCATGCGCAGAATGTCGCGGTCCGACAGGTCCAGGATCAGGTTCACGGCCGGCAGGAAGTCGTTGAACGTGCGTCCGCGCGTTACCGGACGACGGTTCTCGCGTGCCGGCGGCGGGGTGGCGGGGTTGTCGACCAGGTTCGGGTCGGCAAAATTGACGGTCGAGCTCTGGTCGGTGCGAACATAGCGCGCGCCGATATTGCCGTGGAAGCGCAGGCCGCCGAGCTCGGTATCGAAATCGAGCTGGGCATAGCCCGCATAGGTCTCTTCATCGATCCGGAAGCTCTGGTCGATGGTGAAATCGAACGCGATCTGGTCGGTGGGCTGGCGCACGCCCAGCGTGTTGCCGAAGGCGAGATTGAACGCGCCATCGATATCGACCACCGCAAAGCCGGGCAGGCCCGCTGCCGCATAGCCGCCCGAGAAGCCGGCCTGCTTGACCAGATTTCCGGGCACTGCCAGCGGGCTGCCGGGAATGCCGAAGGTGTTGAACGAAGTCACCCGGCGGTCGCCGCGGCGGTCGGCATAGCGGAAGCCGAAGCGCAGTGCGTCGAGGAAATTGGCCTCGTCGAAGCGGATGACCAGGTCGGCTGCGGTCGCGAACAGCTCGTCGCTATCCGCCTGCGGCACCAGGAACTGGCCGTCGAGGAAGAAGCCGCCGCCCGCCGGATCGACATCGGTGAAGTTCGAGCTGATCGAGCGGATGGTCGGAAGACGCGTGCCGTTGAGCTGATAGTCGACCGAGATCAGCCCCGGGATCGAATCCGCGCGGCGAAGGCCGGTGGGCGTGTTCACATAGGGGCGCAGGTTGATGCCGGCGTTGTTGAAGAAGCTGGTGCCCTTCGAATAGCCGACATCGACGGCGAGCGTGACGCGGTCGCTGAAGTCATAGGCCAGGTTGCCGCCGATGGTGTACAGCTCGTCGCGGCGGCTTTCGTCCTGATTGACCAGCTCGGTGCCGAGACCAAAGCCGAAGCCGTTCGAGCCCACCTGGTTGACGATGCGCCCGCCAATCAGCGCATTGTTGGCGATCACCGGGTTGATGAACTGGTTATCGCCCGATTGCGGCGACACGACGCGCAGGCCGCGACGCTGCACGTCAGATTTGAAGCGCGAATAATAGCCGTCGATCAGCACGCGGAGGCGATCGCTCGGCTCCCACTGGATCACGCCGATTGCCGCATCGCGGGTCTCGCGTCCGCCGAACTGGATGCCCTCGAAGCCGAAATTGAGCGAGTCCGCAACGCCATCGCCATTGAGGTCGCGGGTGGGCGATCCGTTGGTGCCGGGGATCGGGAAGTCGAACTGCACGAAGCGCGTCGCGACGTTGGGCTGGTAGAGCCGTGCATAACCCAACGCGATGCCGAGCGTGTCGTCGAGCAGCTTGGCCTGGACCGATCCGGACACGCGATAGCCATAGGACGAGACGTCCGGGCTTTCGCTGGCGCGGTCATTGTACAGGCCGCGCAGGTTGACGGTCGCCTTGAAGGCGTCGGCATTGTCGAGCGGGCGCACGGTCTTGAGTTCGACCTTGCCCGCGATGCCGCCTTCGATATGGCTGGCGAGCGGCGTCTTGTAGACCGCGGCCTGGTTGATCAGTTCCGAGGGATACTGGTCGAATTCGATGACGCGGTTGCCGCTGGTGGCGACCTGTTCGCGGCCGTTGAGCGTCGCCGAGACGAGGTCCTGCGAAAGCCCGCGAATGTTGATCGCGCTCGCCTGGCCGCCGGTGCGCTGCGAGGTCACGCCGGGCAGGCGCGCCAGCGATTCCGCGATCGATACGTCGGGAAGACCGGCAATGTCATCGGCGGTGACGATGTCGACGATGAAGTTGCTCTCGCGCTTGGCGGCGATCGAGTTTTCGACACTGGCGCGGAAACCGGTGACGACGATGACGCCGCCTTCCTCGTCGATCTCGGCGGTGCCCTGCGGCTGGTCGGCATCGGCGCTCTGCGCGAGCCCGGGGCTGGCAGCACCGATCATCAGCGCGGTGGACAGGGCGGCAAGGCTGGTGCGGCCGGACGCAAGGCGCAGTCGACGGGCGCGAAAAATCGCTTTCATGATCACTCTCCCCAGGGGCCCCGCGCGGCAGTGGCGGGGATGATTTCTGGCGTCTGGAAAAAGTCCAGGGCCGCCGGTTTTCAGGTGAACCGGTCGGCAGTTTGAATAACCTTTGCACCACGATTGCAAAAGGCATACGCATACGTATTCAGGCTGAAAGGTCGCAAAGAGCCTTAAAAAATCGGGGTTTTGCAGGCCACTGGACGCTAAGGGGCAGGATGGGACGCAGGCCAACCTCATTCGACATCGCACAGCTGGCGGGCGTCTCGCAACCCACGGTTTCGCGCGCGCTCAGCGGCAATCCGGCGGTCAGTGAACAGACGCGTCGGCGCATCCAGGCGATCGCCGCGCAGCTCAATTATTCGGTCGACAAGAACGCCTCGTCGCTGCGCCGGCAACAGGCGAACACGCTCGCGTTGCTGTTCTTCGAGGACCCGACGCCCGACGATTCGATGATCAACCCGTTCTTCCTGGCGATGCTCGGATCGATCACGCGCACCGCCTCGCGCGCCGGGTTCGACCTTTTAATCTCGTTCCAGCAGCTCTCCAGCGACTGGCATGTCGATTATCAGGACAGCCACAAGGCCGATGGCATCATCCTCTTGGGCTATGGCGATTACGAGGACTATCGCGCGCGACTGACGCATCTGGTGCAGCAGGGCACGCATTTCGTGCGCTGGGGATCGCCGATGGCGAACGAGCCGGGCATCACCCTGGGGTCGGAGAACCGCAGCGGAGGCTATGCCGCGACCCGCCACCTGATCGCGCGCGGGCGACGGCGGATCGCGTTCATCGGTATCGCATCGAGCCATGCGCCCGAGTTCGAGGACCGCTGGCGCGGCTATCGCGATGCGCTGGCCGAGGCAGGGCTGGAGGCCGATCCGGCGCTGCAGCGCGATTCCGTCACCTCCGAAGAGGCGGGGCACGAGGCGGTGCAGGCGCTGCTCAGCTCTGGGACGGCATTTGATGCGATCTTCGCCGCGTCCGACCTGATCGCGATCGGCGCGATGCGCGCGCTCGCCGAGGCGGGCCTGTCCGTCCCCGGCGATGTCGCTCTGGTCGGGTTCGACGATATTCCCGCAGCGAGCTTCACCAACCCCCCGCTCACCACGGTCAGCCAGGATGTGAAGGCGGCGGGCGAGGCGCTGGTCGATACGCTGCTGCGCAAGATCCGCGGGCAGGCGGTCGAGCCCTATATGCTGCCAACCCAGCTGATCGTGCGCGGCTCCAGCGGCTGAACGCGCGCTGCCAAGTATACGTATGCGCTGCGGTTGTGCGCTGACGGGCGCTCTGCCACGGTTCGGGCCAGGAACCCCGCGAACAGCATAAGGCGGACATCCAGGGAGAGGCGCATGATCGCGGAAAAACCGCGCAAGAGCTTTTGGCAGCTGTTCAACCTGAGCTTCGGATTCTTCGGCATCCAGATCGGGTTCGCGCTGCAGAATGCGAACATGAGCCGCATCTTCCAGTCGCTGGGCGAAAGCCTCGACAACCTGCCCGCCTTGTGGATCGCTGCCCCGCTCACCGGCCTGCTCGTCCAGCCGATCGTCGGCCATTATTCGGACCGCACCTGGACCCGGCTCGGCCGCCGCCGCCCCTATTTTCTCGCCGGAGCCGTGCTCGCGGCGCTGTCGCTCGTGATCATGCCGCTGTCGCAATCGCTGCTGCTCGCCGCAATGATGCTGTGGATTCTCGATGCGTCGCTCAACATCTCGATGGAGCCGTTCCGCGCCTTTGTCGGCGACAATCTGCGCAAGGACCAGCATACCATGGGCTATGCGATCCAGACCGCGTTCATCGGTGCGGGCGCGGTGGCGGGATCGCTCTTCCCCTATCTGCTGACCGATCTCGGTATCGCCAACACCGCGCCTGCGGGCCAGGTGCCCGATACGGTGCGGATCAGCTTCTGGTTCGGCGCGGTCGCGCTGTTCGTCGCAGTGCTCTGGACGATCGTCACCACGCGCGAATACAGCCCTGAGGAAATGCGCGCCTTTGCGAAAGGCGCGCCCGATGCGCCCGATGCCCAGCCGATCCGTGCGCTCGCCACGCGGACGCTCACCAGCGCCATCGCCTGGATCGCCGCAGGGGCGGTCGTCATCGTTCTGGTGGGAAGCTTCGATCTCGAGAAGGAGCTGTACCTGCTCGGCGGGCTGCTCGCCGGCTATGGCCTGGCCAGCCTGATCGCGATCCGCATGGCGCGCGCAGGGCGCGACAACAGTCTGCTCGGCGCTATCGTCGGCGATTTTTCGGGCATGCCGCCGATGATGAAGCGGCTGTCGCTGGTGCAGTTCTTCAGCTGGTCGTCGCTGTTCATCATGTGGATATACACCACCCCGGTGGTCGCGCAGACCGTGTTCGGCGCGACCGATGCGGCGAGCCCGGCCTATAACGAGGCGGGCAACTGGGTAGGCGTGCTGTTCGCGATCTATAACGGCATCGCGGCAATCGCGGCGCTGACTCTGCTGCCCTGGCTCGCCGCGCGCATCGGCAAGGTGCGCACGCATGCCCTGTGCCTGCTCTGCGGGGCGGCCGGGTTCGCAAGCTTCCTGTTCATCCGTGATGCCAACCTTCTGATCGTCAGCGAGATCGGCATCGGCATTGCCTGGGCGTCGATCCTCGCCATGCCCTATGCCATCCTCGCCTCCAGCCTGCCGCAATCGAAGCTCGGCATCTTCATGGGGCTGTTCAACGTCTTCGTCGTGCTGCCACAGCTATTGGTGGCGACGGTGATGGGCAGCCTGCTCAAGGCGTTCTTCCCGACCGAGCCGGTCTGGACCATGGCCTTCGCGGCGGCCGTGCTAGCGCTCGCCGCGCTCGCGACGCTGCGCGTGCCCGAGCCGGACGCTCCATCCGTGTAACGATCGTCCCGCCCAAGCGAACCCGTTAGCGGGTGCACGCAATCGGGATGCGCGGGGATGGAGGCTGCCACAGTAAAGGGCAAGGCGAAGGGGGTGCAGCCGCGCCCGCTTCCGCCGGCGCTGCGCATAACCTTCCGCGTCTGGCTCAAGCTCTATGCCGCGCTGATCGCCTCGGCGCGCCCGCTGTTCGATCTGGCCGTGCGGCTGATCATCGCGCAAGGACTGCTCGCCTCGGGCCTGGTCAAGCTGATGGACTGGGAGCGCGCGCTCACCCTGGCGAGCCAGGAATATCCTGTGAGCTTCCTGTCGCCGCCTTATGCCGCCGCTCTGGGCCTCAGCATAGAACTCGGCGGTGCGGTGCTGCTCGCTTTGGGGCTGATGACGCGCGGCGCGGCGCTGGCGGTGGGCGCACTGATGCTGGTCGCGCAGCTCGGCTATCTGCCGACCGACACGCAACTGTTTACCATCGCGCTGATGGGCTGGTACGCGATGCGCGGCGCAGGGGCGCTGTCGCTCGACCGGCTGCTGGCGCGCGGGCTGAAAGGCAGCGCGGTTCCGCTCGCGCCTTTGCTGATCGCGGCGGGCGAGGCGCTGACCCGCCATGCCGCGCCCTGGTATCTCGCCGGTCTGCGGCTCTGGCTCGCGCTGGCGCTAGTGGTGCACGCGGGATGGCTCGCCTTGCCCGAGCCGCAGGTGCTGCTGCCGCTCGCCAGCTTCGCGGCGCTGCCGCCTGCCAGCGCCGCGCTCTACGCGCTGCTGATGCTCGCCGGGTTCGCCATGCCGCTGGTGTCGCTGCTCGCGATCCTGGGGCTGCAGGGGGCGATGCTGATGGGCTATGGCGCGGGCCTGCCACTGCTGGCGATGGCGACGCTCGGCCTTTTCATCGCCCATGGCAGTGGGCGCGCCTCGATCGATGCAGTCATCGCGGCCTGGCTGCAGGCGAACGTGCTGCGCGATGCAAAGCCCGGCATGGTGCCTGATGACTGGCCGCATGTCGTGATCGTCGGCGGCGGCTTTGGCGGGCTCGCCTGCGCGCTGGCTTTGCGCCGCCTGCCGGTGCGGATCACGCTGATCGACCGGCAGAATTATCACCTGTTCCAGCCCTTGCTTTACCAGATCGCGACCGCCGCGCTCTCGCCTGCCGATGTCGCCATCCCCATCCGCCAGCTGTTCCGCGCCGACGGCAATGTGCGCGTGCTGCTCGGCGAGGTCGACCGGGTCGACGCGGCCCAGCGCACCATCGGCTTTGGCGGCAACGCGCTCGCTTACGACTATCTCGTGCTCGCCACCGGCGCGACGCACAGCTATTTCGGTCGCGACGACTGGGCACCCTTCGCCCCCGGCCTCAAGCGCGTGGAAGACGCCATCGCGGTGCGCGCCGCGCTGCTCGGCGCGTTCGAAAAGGCCGAAAGCTGCGGCGATCCTGCGCGCGCGCGGCGGCTGCTCACTTTCGTCATCATCGGTGCGGGGCCGACCGGGGTCGAGCTGGCTGGCGCTATCGCCGAACTGGCGCGGCACGGGCTGGAGCATGAATATCGCAGCATAGATCCCGCCGATGCCCGGGTGATCCTGGTCCAGGCCGCCGACCGCATCCTGCCCGCCTTTCCGCCCGAATTGTCCGCTGAGGCTGCCCATTCGCTCGAACGGCTGGGCGTTGAGATCCGGCTCGACGCGCGCGTGACCGGCATCGAGGCCGAGCGCGTGCTGATCGGCGAGGAGGCGATCGAGAGCGAGACCGTGCTCTGGGCCGCCGGCGTCGCCGCCTCGCCCGCCGGACGCTGGCTGAATGCTGCCACCGATCCCTCGGGCCGGGTGACGGTCGATCCGTGCCTGCGCGTCGCGGGCCAGGGCAATGTGTTTGTGATCGGCGATGCCGCGGCGAGCCTCGGCTGGCAGGGCAAGCCCGTCCCCGGCCTCGCGCCCGCCGCCAAACAGGCGGGCCAGCATGTCGCCCGGCTGATCGGGCAGGAGCTGCGCGGCAAACCGGCGGACGCGCCCTTTATCTATCGCCATCAGGGCAGCCTCGCCACAATCGGCCGCAAAAGCGCGATCGCCGATTTCGGCTGGCTCCGCCTGCACGGCGCCCCGGCGTGGTGGCTATGGGGCGCGGTGCACATCGGCTTCCTGGCAGGCTTCCGCAACCGCGCCGCGGTGATCGTCAACTGGCTATGGAGCTACGCGACCCAGCGCGCGGGGATCAGGCTGATCACCATGGGAGAGCGGGGATAAGGTTAGCTCGTGTGGCAGGCGGGGCAGCAGTAATAGCAGCCATTGGATTGCGCATAGGTCTCCTTGGCCTTTTTCACAGCGCCATGGCAGTTATCGTGATATCCCAGATCGAGCCGATTGGAGACGTTTGGCATATAGGGGCAATCGTCTGAGGCATTATGCACCTCATGGTCGCCATTGGACTGGGCTTGCTTGTTGACGATATAGCTGGGCATGATCGAGGCTCCTTTCCTCGCATTAATCTAGCGAGGCGGCGAAGGAACCTGCAGGCGGGGTTGGTCCGAAATGCTCCGGATCACCGCAAAATGGGTCCGATTTGGTGCTAAGCTGCGCGCGGCTTCTTGAGCGGGATGACCAGCCGTGCGTTCTCGAACCAGTCGTCAGTGAGCTCCGGAGCCGTGTCAGCATCTGCAGCAATTTGCCGCGCGATGTCGTCGTCTGTCACCGCGTCGAGCCGCGCCATATTTTCCGGCGTCGCCCATTTCCTGGCAAAGGCCAAGGCCTCATCGCGGGAGACTTGCTCGGTATCTTTTGACTTCGCGGTCATTGGCTTTCCGGAAACTGACGATGCGACGGTTGGTGCCGCGCCATGTATAGACTACCACAAAGACGCGGTCGCCCAAAGCCGCGATAGGGCCTGTCGCAATGAAGCGTGGCTCGCCATAATCCTGCCGGCTGTCCTGCTCCTCGATGAAAGGGCCATCGAAAAGCAGGGCCGCGAGCTGGAAGGGCAGGCCACGCTCATGGATATTGATATTGTTCTTCACCGGATCGAACTCGATCACCGGTGTGATTACTCCGCCGCAATCCCCGCCTGCTTGAACATGTCCTCGCTGTCGTCGACCACGGCGACCTCGTTGGCGGCGCTCTTCTTCTGGCGTTTGTCGAAGGCGCTCCACACGTCGTTCCAGTTGCCGCGGGTTGCGCCCTTCGAATATTCCGTTGCGCGGGTTTCGAAGAAGTTGGCGTGCTCAACGCCGTTGAGCAGCGGGGCGAGCCAAGGGAGGGGGTGGTCCTCGATCATGTAGATCGCAGGCAGCCCAAGCTGGCTCAGGCGCCAGTCGGCGATATAGCGGATATAGCGCTTGATCTCCTTCGCCGTCATGCCGCTGACCGGGCCCTGTTCGAATGCCAGGTCGATGAACGCATCTTCCAGCCGCACGGTCTTCTGGCAGCAGTCGATAATGTCCTCTTTCACTGCCTTGGTCAGGCAGCCGCGCTCGGCGCAGAAGGCGTGGAACAGGCGGATGATGCCTTCGCAGTGCAGGCTCTCGTCGCGCACCGACCAGCTGACGATCTGGCCCATGCCCTTCATCTTGTTGAAGCGCGGGAAGTTCATCAGCATCGCGAAGCTGGCGAACAGCTGCAGCCCTTCGGTAAAGCCGCCGAACATGGCGAGCGTGCGCGCGATGTCCTGGTCGCTGTCGACGCCGAAGGTCGCGAGATAATCGTGCTTGGCCTTCATCTCCTCATATTCGAGGAACATGCCATATTCGCTTTCCGGCATGCCGATGGTGTCGAGCAGATGGCTGTAGGCGGCGATGTGCACGGTTTCCATGTTGCTGAACGCGGTCAGCATCATCTTGACCTCGGTCGGCTTGAACACGCGGCCATAATTTTCGTGATAGCAATTCTGCACCTCGACATCGGCCTGGGTGAAGAAGCGGAAGATCTGGGTCAGCAGGTTGCGCTCATGGTCGGACAGCTTCTGCGCCCAGTCGCGGCAATCCTCGCCGAGCGGCACCTCTTCGGGCATCCAGTGGATCTGCTGCTGGCGCTTCCAGAAATCATAGGCCCAGGGATATTCGAAGGGCTTGTACTGCGTGCGGGCTTCTAACAACGACATCGAGTTACTCCGAATTCCCCTCTCCCAGTGGGAGAGGGAGGGGCCCAGGCGCAGCCTGGGAGGGTGAGGGTGATGCGGTGGGGATCAGGCTGTCGCCCTCACCCTTCCGCGACTTCGTCGCTCCTTCCCTCTCCCTTGAGGGAGAGGGATATGGCGTTCACAACATATTCCGGGTCGGGCAGCACATCGCTGTTCCAGAACCGGATGACCCGGTAGCCCTGCGCTTCGATGAAGCGCGTCCGGGCCGCGTCATATTCTGCCCGCTGATCGTGCTGGCCGCCGTCCACTTCGATCACCAGCTTCTCCCGGAAGCTGAGGAAATCCGCGAAATACGGCCCGATCGGCACTTGTCTGCGAAACCGCGCAGCCGGGAAATTCTCGCGTAACGCCAGCCAAAAAGCGCGCTCTGCATCGGTGGCATCGTGGCGCAACTGGCGGGCGCGGGGGACAGTGCCGGAAGGCTGATTGCGATAGGTGCGCATGGCTGCCCGCCTTTCACCCTCACCCTTCCGCCGCTGCGCGGCTCCCTCCCTCTCCCGGTGGGAGAGGGAATTGCTCACTGGCAGGCCAGGCACTCGTCGTAATCCGTTGTTTCGCCGAGCTCGAACTTGGGTGCGTCGATGGTGTTGTCCGCCTCGACGCCGCCGGCAAAGCCTGCGCGCTGGACCGATTTGGAGCGCAGATAATAGAGCGACTTGATGCCCAGTTCCCACGCGCGGAAGTGCAGCATCAAGAGGTCCCATTTGTCCACGTCCGCCGGGATGAACAGGTTCAGCGACTGCGCCTGGTCAATGTACGGCGTGCGGTCGGCGGCCAGTTCGAGCAGCCAGCGCTGGTCGATCTCGAAGCTGGTCTTGAACGCGTCCTTTTCCTCCGCGCTCAGGAAGTCGAGATGCTGGACCGAGCCGCCCTTTTCGAGGATCGAGTTCCACACATTGGTCGAATCCTTCGACTTTTCGCGCAGCAGCTTTTCCAGATACGGGTTCTTGACCACGAAGCTGCCCGAGAGCGTCTTGTGGGTATAGATGTTCGCGGGGATCGGCTCGATGCACGCGCTGGTGCCGCCGCAGATGATCGAGATCGACGCGGTCGGCGCGATCGCCATCTTGCAGCTGAAGCGCTCCATCACGCCCTGGTCGGCGGCATCGGGGCAGGGGCCACGTTCCTTGGCGAGCAGCATCGAGGCCTCGGATGCCTTGGCCGCGATGTGCTTGAAGATCTTCATGTTCCACGACTTGGCGAGCGCCGATTCGAAGCCGAGGCCGCGTGCCTGGAGGAACGAGTGGAAGCCCATCACGCCCATGCCGACCGAACGCTCGCGCATCGCGCTGTAGCGGGCGCGCGCCATTTCGGGCGGGGCGCGGTCGATATAGTCCTGCAGCACATTGTCGAGGAAGCGCATCACGTCCTCGATGAAGCGCTTGTCGTCGTGCCACTGGTCCCAGGTCTCGATGTTGAGCGAGGACAGGCAGCACACGGCGGTGCGGTCGTTGCCCAGGTGATCGCGGCCCGTGGGCAGGGTGATCTCGCTGCACAGGTTCGAGGTCGAGACCTTGAGGCCGAGTTCGCGGTGATGCGCGGGCATCATGCGGTTCACGGTATCGTTGAACACGATATAGGGCTCGCCGGTGGCGAGGCGCGTTTCCACCAGCTTCTGGAACAGCGCGCGCGCATTCACCGTGCCGCGAACGCTGCCGTCCTTGGGGCTCTTCAGGTTGAAGTCCGCGCCGTCGCGCACCGCTTCCATGAACTCGTCGGTCAGCAGCACGCCATGGTGCAGGTTCAGCGCCTTGCGGTTGAAATCGCCCGAAGGCTTGCGGATTTCGAGGAACTCCTCGATCTCCGGATGCGAGACATCGAGATAACAGGCGGCCGAGCCACGGCGCAGCGAACCTTGCGAAATCGCGAGGGTCAGCGAATCCATCACGCGCACGAACGGAATGATGCCGCTGGTCTTGCCATTGAGGCCGACCGGCTCGCCGATGCCGCGCACATTGCCCCAATAGGTGCCGATGCCGCCGCCGCGCGAGGCGAGCCAGACATTCTCGTTCCAGGTGTTGACGATGCCCTCAAGGCTGTCATCGACGCTGTTGAGATAGCAGCTGATCGGCAGGCCCCGGCCCGTGCCGCCGTTCGACAGCACCGGTGTTGCGGGCATGAACCACAGCTTGGAGATATAATCATAGAGCCGCTGGGCGTGCTCCTGATCGTCGGCATAGGCATCCGCCACGCGCGCGAACAGGTCCTGATAAGATTCGCCGGGCAGCAGATAGCGGTCTTCCAGCGTCTCCTTGCCGAAATCGGTGAGCAGCACATCGCGGCTCTTGTCGGTCACGACATGGAACCGGCGCGCGGCGACGGCCTTGCTGTCCAGAGCCTCTGCGGGCTTGGCGGCGGCAGCAGCCTGGGTGGCGGCCATGGCGATCAGCGCCATTTCCGCAGAATTGGCCTCGCCCGACGCGATTTTTGCGCCCGAATCCGTCTTTGCGGCTGCGTCCAGTACATCTGCTTCACCCATATCGTCTGCGCTACCCTTGCCCGTATCTCTGAAATCCATGACGCCCCCGTAAGACCGTTGATGGGAAACTTTGTTCCGCAATTGTTCGACTCGGGGCGCAAGCGTCCCGTATAGCATCTTGTGGCCCGCGACGGGGGAAAACTTATCCCCAGTGATGCGTCGAAAAGGGGTAAAACGCCCTTGACGTGGAAGCCGATGTCTGCCCCCGCGCTTCGATTGAACCACTGGTATTGGTATGCCCCGTCCGCATGCCCCACTACCTATAGTGCCGTTTCCTGATTCCGGCGCAAGAGGGTAAATGGTTAATTAGGCCAACCGTTCGTCGCGCGTGGGATTCCACTCGTCGCTGATGCAACCGGACCGAGGCGGCGCGACGCGCGGAAAAAAGCCGGTCCGAAAAATCGCAAGAGGGCAAATGCGGCTTGCCCACAATTTCCTCTCCACAGGCTTGTGCACGGCAAATTTGGGGCTGTGCAAAAGACTGCGGAGCACATCTGGTGGCAAGGGGTGGATGCGTGGCGAGGCCTCCCGAGTTCCTCGCACGCGCTCCTGGCAAGGCCAGTGCTACGGCAGGGAGATCACCGTGTTTCACGCATCCGGGTGCAGATAATAAGCCGATCAGGGCATTCTGGCAAATGCGCTGAGAACATGACAGATTCCCTTGTGCCCCGGCTTGCGATAGCGTCGCGCCCACAATAGAGACGGTCGCAATTCATCCGCCAGCGCCTTGCAAGAGCGCGTCCAGCTTGGGGGAATGCCATGACCGTGACCATCAAAGCCGCCGACCTGATCGAGAGCGTCGCCGACGCGCTGCAGTTCATCAGCTATTACCACCCGATGGATTATATCCGCGCGCTCGGTAAGGCGTATGAGGCGGAGCAGTCGCCCGCGGCCAAGGACGCGATCGCGCAGATCCTCACCAACAGCCGCATGTGCGCCGAAGGGCATCGCCCGATCTGCCAGGATACCGGAATCGTCAACGTGTTCGTCAAATGGGGCATGGACTGCCGCCTCGACGATACGTCGCGCTCGCTGCAGGAGATTGTCGACGAGGGCGTGCGCCGCGCCTATCTGCACCCGGACAACAAGCTGCGCGCCTCGGTGCTCGCCGATCCTGCCTTCACCCGCCGCAACACCAAGGACAATACGCCCTGCGTGCTGCATGTCGAGATGGTGCCGGGCCATCACGTGCATGTCGACGTTGCGGCCAAGGGCGGCGGCAGCGAGAACAAGTCCAAGTTCAAGATGATGAACCCCAGCGACAATATCGTCGACTGGGTGCTCGAGATGATTCCGCAAATGGGTGCGGGCTGGTGTCCGCCGGGCATGCTCGGCATCGGCATCGGCGGAACGGCGGAACATGCGGTGCTGCTCGCCAAAAAGGCGCTCATGGAGCCGATCGACATGGGGCCGCTGAAGGAGCGCGGGGCGCAGAACGATCTGGAAGCGATGCGGATCGAGATTTTCGACAAGGTCAACGCGCTCGGCATCGGCGCGCAGGGGCTGGGGGGCTTGTCGACCATTCTCGACGTCAAGATCATGGACGCGCCCTGCCATGCCGCGGGCAAGCCGGTCGCGATGATCCCCAATTGCGCTGCGACGCGCCATGCGCATTTTTCGCTCGATGGTTCGGGCCCGGCCTATCTGGAAGCGCCCAAGCTCGACCAATGGCCCGATGTCAACTGGACGCCCGACAAGGCGGCGATCCGCGTCGATCTGGATTCGCTGACGCCGGAGGTCGTGCAGAGCTGGAAGCAGGGCGACCGGCTGCTACTCAATGGCAAGATGCTCACCGGGCGCGACGCGGCGCACAAGCGCATCCAGGACATGCTGGCCAAGGGTGAGCCGCTGCCGGTCGAATTCCGCGGCCGCGTGATCTATTATGTCGGCCCGGTCGATCCGGTGGGCGAAGAGATTGTCGGCCCCGCCGGCCCCACCACCGCGACCCGCATGGACAAGTTCACCCGCATGATGCTGGAACAGGGCCTGCTCGCGATGGTCGGCAAGGCCGAGCGTGGCCCGGCGGCGGTCGATGCGATCCGCGACCACAAGAGCGCCTATCTGATGGCAGTGGGCGGCGCGGCCTATCTCGTCGCGCGCGCGATCAAGGGCAGCACGGTGGTGGGCTTCCACGATCTGGGGATGGAAGCGATCTACGAGTTCGAGGTCAGCGATTTCCCGGTCACCGTCGCGGTGGACAGCGAAGGCAACAACGTCCACCAGCTCGCGCCGCTAGTGTGGCGCGAGAAGATCGCCAGGGAAGGGCTGTTGCAGGGGGCGTGAGCCCGGCGGATGTGCAGGCGTTGAACCGCCCAAATGTCCGCTCAGCCTGAGCCTGTCGAAGGCCCCGCGCCGAAGCCTGCGTCTTAACTCTCGTCATTCCCGCGAACGCGGGAATCCCGCTTTTGCGCTGAGCATTGGAAAAAGCGGGACCCCCGCGTGCGCGGGGGTGACGAATGAATTTTTCGGACGGTCTGTGTGGGGCCTTCGACAGGCTCAGGCTGAGCGGAGGTGTTTAGGCGACAAACACCTTGGCCTTAACCCACCGGCGCGCAGTTCAACCCCGGCGCCGCAGGCACCACCGGCACCACCATCGTCCGACCCGTGCCCGGATTGACGAACGGAAGATCGGCATCGGGATATTGCACCTTGCCCTTGAGCGCATCGATTTCGGCCTGGCGGCGCTTCAGGTAGAAATCGCGCGCGGCCATATAGGGGTCGCCGCTCTGGTTGCGCAGCGCATTCAGCTGCTCGTCGATCTGGATGCGCCCCTGCAGCGCGCTCAGCGTCGCGGCGGGCAGGGTGAAATAGGGGTCGTTGAACGGCGCACCGACCACGCTCGGGAGCAGCAGCCCGTCGATCGTGCCGCCCACCAGATCGCGCACCGTGGTTGGCCCGATCAGCGGCAGGAACAGATACGCGCCCGGCTCCACACCGTAATAGCCGAGCGTGTTGGCAAAGCCGTTGCGGCGATAGGGCAGCTTGAACGGATCGCGCTTGGCGATGTCGAACAGCCCGCCGATGCCGATGGTGCTGTTGATCGCGAACCGGCCCACGGTCTCCGCCGCCTTGCCCGGCTTCAACTGCAGCAGGAAGTTCAATGCCACGATCGGTTCAGTGAGGTTGCGCAGGAAATTGCGCAGGCCGTGCCGCACCGGCTTGGGCACCGCATCCTTATAGGCCATCGCCACCGGGCCGACGAGCGCTTCGTCGACGTCCTGCACCACCTCGAACGACTGGGCGTTCAGTTGCAGCATCGGATCGCCGGGCTGCGAATCGGGGCGCGCGGTGACGACGATGGCGCCATCCTGCACCGGGGCGGCAGCGGCGGCTGGTGTTTCGGCAGGAGCAGCAGCGAGCTGGTCGATGGCCGGGCAGGGCGGCAGCGCGGCCGCCGGTGTGACCGGTTTGACCGGTGCCTCGATCGGCGCTGCGATGGGTGCCGGTTCCGCACCTCCCGCCTGAAGCGATGCAAGTGCCAGCGCAAAGGGCAGCGCGGCCAGACTCATCGCGCGATGCTCGATGCGGAAATTTGTAGCAAAAGGGTCATCCCGGCGTCGTCATCCTTGCGCAGTATTGCCCCAGTTGCTCGGGCTATGGCCAGTGTCGGGACAAGTCAATGTCCCGCGTGCCGATATACGGCTGCCCGCGCCCTGCCGTTGCGCCCGCCCGACCAAAAAGCCTGTTTCCAGATGTTCCTGCTATGGTCTAAAGCACGGACATGCTGCTGTCGCTCGCCATTCGTGACCTGGTGCTGATCGAGGCGCTCGATCTGGACTTCCATGCGGGCCTTGGCGTGCTGACCGGGGAGACCGGGGCGGGCAAGTCGATCCTGCTCGATGCGCTCGGCCTTGCCATGGGCGCGCGCGCCGATAGCGGCCTGGTGCGCCAGGGGGCGGAGCGCGCGCTGGTGATCGCGGGTTTCGACGTGGGCGATCATGCTGGCGTGGCCGCGCTGCTTGCCGACAACGACATCGCGCAGGAACCCGGCGAGCCGCTGCTGATCCGGCGGCAGGTGCGCGCCGATGGCGGCAGCCGCGCGTTCGTGAACGACCAGCCGGTGTCCGCCGCGCTGCTGCGCGATCTGGGCGCGATGCTGGTCGAGATTCACGGCCAGCATGACGATCGCGGCCTCATCAACCCCAGGGGGCATCGCGACCTGCTCGACAGTTTCGGGCGCTGCGATGTCGCGGGCGTCGCGGCGGCGTGGCGCGAATGGCAGGCGGCGGAGCGGGCGTTCGTTGCGGCGAGCGAGGCGATCGAGACCGCGATGCGCGACCGCGAACTGCTCGAGCATAATCTGGAAGAGCTCGCCGCGTTCGGCCCGCAGCCGGGCGAGGAGGAGGAATTGGCAGGCGAGCGCGCCGCGATGCAGAAGGGCGAACGGCTCTCGGGCGATCTCGCCGAGCTGTTCGAGACCTTCGAAGGATCGAAGGGCGTGCTGGCGCAGCTGCGCGGCGCGGCGCGCAAGCTCGGCCGGATTGCCGAGGAGCACCCGCTGCTCGACGAGGCGATGGAGGCGCTCGACCGCGCGATGATCGAGGCCGACGATGCCGAAGCCAAGCTGCGCGCGGCATCCGAGGCGCTGACCTATGACGCGGTCCGGCTCGACGAGCTCGAACGACGGCTGTTCGATCTGCGCGCGCTCGCCCGCAAGCACAATGTCGCGGGCGACCTGCTGCCCGATCTGCTCAAGAAGATGCAGGCGGATTGGGCCGCGCTCGAATCGGGCGGGGCGAATGTCGCCGAATTGGACCGGGCTCGGCACAAGGCACGCGCGGCCTATGTCGCCGCGGCCGAGGCTTTGTCCGCTGCACGCGCAAAGGCAGGCGCGGCGCTCGATGCGGCGGTGATGGCGGAATTGAAACCCCTGAAGCTCGACGCCGCGCGCTTCCGCACCCTGGTCCAGCCGCTCGACGAGGCGCGCTGGGGGGCGAGCGGCATGGACCATGTCGAATTCCTCATCTCGACCAATCCAGGCAGCGATTTCGCGCCGCTGATGAAGATTGCGTCCGGAGGCGAGCTCTCGCGCTTCATCCTGGCATTGAAGGTCGCGCTGGCCGAACAGGGCGGGGCGGCGACGATGATCTTCGACGAGATCGATCGCGGCGTCGGCGGCGCGGTCGCCTCGGCGATCGGCGAGCGGCTGGCGCGGCTGGCCAGGGGTACGCAGCTGCTGGTCGTCACCCATTCGCCCCAGGTCGCCGCGCGCGGCAGCCAGCACCTGCTGATCGCCAAGACCAGCGACGGCACCGTCGCGCGCACCGGCGTGCGCACATTGGACGATGCTGGCCGCAAGGAGGAAATCGCGCGGATGCTGTCGGGCGCGGAAATCACCCCCGAAGCGCGCGCGCAGGCCGATCGGTTGCTGGAGGGGGTGTGATGCGCGGTGACGGGCAGTGTCGGCAATGGGCTTGATCGCCGACCCGCAAGAGATCACCCCCGGCTTCTGGCTGCTCGTCAGTCTGCTGTTGATCGCGCCGCTGGCGCTGATGCTGCTGGTGCCGCGCCGCTGGCTGTGGCGCGCAGGGCTGGGCTGGCTGCTGCTGCCCATCATCGCCATGGCCGCAGGTTTCGTTCTGCTGCTGGCCGTCGGCGCAGGCGACCCCTCGGCGACGCCGGGCAATGCGCTGCTTGCGGTCGGCTATATCGGCATCTTCACGATCATCCCCTGGGCGCTGGTTGCCTCGGTCGGGCTGGGACTTGGCCTGCTGGCGCGGCGGATTTTTCGAAGGGGCGACCCCCAAATAGCAGAAGCGGAACCGCGCACGGAGCCTGTTGAATCCCCGGGCCCGATGGCGGAGACAAACGTGGACGCCGCCAAGGCACCAAGCCATATGCCGCCTTATACCGGGATGACCACCGAGCAGTTGCATGACCATATCCGCGCCAAGGCGCGCGAACTTGGGCTTGGGGATCGGCTGCTGCCGCTGATCGGCTATCCCGACAATGGCGCGCCTTTTGCCTATGTCGATCATCGCGGTCTGCAACTGGGCTATTTCGAGCGCGGGCAGATGTTTGACAGCCGCATGACCCGTGATCTGGACGAGATGCTCTACTGGGTGTTCGACCATGTCACGTTCGATATGGCTTGCGAAACGGCACGCGAAGGGATGACGTATGCCAGCCAGATGGGCCCTCGCGTGCTCGAAGCGCAGGACGCGCTGTTGGCGCGGCTCCACCCGCAATGGCATGCACGATGGCGCACTGATCCCTATTGCCAGGCCAGCTATTACCGACGAGAGGCTCAGCCGTGACCGACCCCAAACCTACCGAGAGCCTCACCGAAGCCGAAGTCGCGATCGAACTGCAGCGGCTCGCCAAAAGAATCGCGCATCACAACCGGCTCTATCATGCCGAGGATTCGCCCGAGATTTCGGACGCGGACTATGACGCGCTGGTGCGGCGAAACAATGAGCTGGAAGCGGCATTTCCGCATCTGATCCGCGCCGACAGTCCCAACCGGCAGGTGGGGGCGGCTGTCGAATCCTCGCCGCTCGCCAAGGTGCGGCACGAGCAGCGGATGATGAGCCTGGATAACGGCTTTTCGGACGAGGACATTGCCGAGTTCGTGGGCCGGGTGCGGCGCTATCTCGCGCTGCCCGAAGGCGAGGTGCTGGCCTTTACCGCCGAGGACAAGATCGACGGGCTGTCGCTCTCGCTGCGTTACGAGAATGGTGAGCTCGTGCGCGCGGCGACACGCGGCGATGGCGAGGTGGGCGAGGATGTCACCGCCAATGTGCGGACAATTGCGGATATTCCCGAACGACTTGCTGGCGATGCGGTCCCCGACATCCTCGAAATCCGCGGCGAAGTTTACATGTCCAAGGCGGACTTTGCCGCGCTCAATGCCGCGCAGGAGGCACGGGGCGAGAAGCTGTTTGCCAATCCGCGCAACGCCGCCGCCGGATCGCTCAGGCAGAAGGACGCGAAGGTCACCGCTGCCCGCCCCTTGCGCTTTCTGGCGCATGGCTGGGGCGTGGCGAGCGCGGTGCCCGGCGCGACGCAGCATGAGGGGATGCAGGCGATTGCCGCGATGGGCGTGCCGGTCTCGCCACTGCTGGTGCGGGTCGAGACATTGGAAGACCTGCTCGCCCATTATCGCGAGATCGAGCGGCGGCGTGCCGACCTGCCCTATGATATCGATGGCGTCGTCTACAAGGTCGACCGGCTCGACTGGCAGGCGCGGCTGGGTTTCGTCGCCAAGGCCCCGCGCTGGGCGCTGGCGCACAAGTTCCCGGCGGAACGCGCCGAGACGACGCTGCAGGCGATCGACATCCAGGTCGGACGGACCGGCAAGCTGACCCCGGTGGGCAGGCTGGTGCCGGTCACCGTCGGCGGCGTGGTCGTCTCCAACGTCACGCTGCACAATCGCGACGAGATCGCGCGGTTGGGCGTGCGTCCCGGCGACCGGGTGAAGGTGCAGCGCGCGGGCGATGTCATCCCGCAGGTGGTCGAAAACCTGACCCGCGACGAACTGCGCGAGCCCTATCATTTCCCCGATCACTGCCCCGAATGCGGCAGCGAGGCGGTGGCCGAAGAGGGCGAGGTCGATGTCCGCTGCACCGGCGGGCTGATCTGCCCCGCGCAGCAGCGCGAGCGGTTGAAGCACTTCGTCAGCCGCGCCGCGCTCGACATCGACGGACTGGGCGAAAAGACGATTGCCGAGTTTCTCGACGCGGGCTTCATCAAGCTGCCCGGCGATATCTTCCGGCTAAAGGCGCAGCGCAGCGCGATTCTGGCGCGCGAGGGCTGGCAGGAAAAGTCGGTTGATAATCTGCTCGCCAGCATCGAGGCGCGGCGCGGCGCGGACCCTGGCCGCTTCCTGTTCGCGCTGGGCATCCGGCATGTCGGGGCGGTGACCGCGAAGGATCTGGTCAAGGCGTTCGGCAGCGCCGAGGCGGTGGGTGCGATCGGCCGCAGGCTGGCAGAGGGCAGCATCGAGGCGACCGCCGAGGTCACCGCGATCGATGGCATCGGACCCGCCGTCGCCGAGGCGCTGGGCGATTTCTTCCACGAACCGCACAATGCGCAAGTCTTCGACGATCTGATCGCCGAGGTCCGCCCCGCCGCGTTCGTCTCCACCGCGCGCGAGACCGAGTGGAGCGGCAAGACCATCGTCTTCACCGGCAAGCTGGAAACGATGAGCCGCGACGAGGCCAAGGCGCAGGCGGAACGGCTGGGGGCCAAGGCGGCGGGATCGGTCTCGGCCAAGACCGATCTGGTCGTCGCCGGACCGGGCGCGGGCTCGAAGCTGAAGAAGGCGGCGGAACTCGGCGTGCGCGTGGTCGACGAGGCCGAATGGGCGGCGATCATGGCTTCGGTGTGAAGTTCCAGGTCCTTCCAGCGTCGTCGCGCTAAAAAAGTTCGGCCGCTGTCGAATCCGCCCATCGCCGTTCGTCATGGGGCAGAACGCGCGTTTGGCCGTTCGGATGAGGAGACATGATGATGCAGTATATGCTGATGATCCACGAGGACGAGAGCGTCTATGAAGGCCCCGAGGGCGAGAAGCTGCTCGCCGAGACGCTGGCGGCGCACATGGCGCTGGGCGAGGCGCTGGTCGCCGCCGGAGTCAGCTATTCGGGCGAGCGCCTGAAGCCCGCTTCGACCGCGACGACGATCCGCTGGAACATGGGGGAGCACCAGATCCACGACGGGGCATTTTCGGAAAGCCATGAGGAGCTGGGCGGCTTCTACATCATCGATGTCGCCAATCTCGACGAGGCGCTGGCTTGGGCCAAGCGCATCCCGATCCCCAAGGGCGCGCTCGAAATCCGCCCCATCTGGCCGATGAGCGGCCCCGACGCATGAGCGCGGACGGGCTGGGCGCGGCGATCATCGCGGCCCGGCCCGCTGTCGTGGCGGCGCTCGCGGCGCGGTTCCGCGATCTGGACCTGGCCGAGGATGGCTTTGCCGATGCGGCCGAGCTTGCCATGCGCCATTTCGCCGATGCGCCGCCGCCCTGCAATCTCGGCGGCTGGCTGCATGTCGCGGGCAAGCGCCGGATCATCGACCGGCTGCGGCGCGAGGCGCGGCTGGCCGAGCTCATCGCGGAGCAGCCCGAGCAAGCGGAGGGCGAGGACATGGCTGTCGTCCAGCTTTTCGACGAGCAGATCCCGGACGAGCGGCTGCGGCTGATCTTCATCTGCTGCCACCCCGCGATCGCGCCCGAGGCACGCGCGGCGCTGACGCTGCGCGTGGTCTGCGGCGTGCCGACCGAGCGGATCGCGGCAGCGTTCCTGATGGCTGTGCCCGCCATGGCCCAGCGGCTCACGCGCGCCAAGGCCAAGATCCGCGAGGCGGGCGTGCCGTTCGAGACGCCGCCGCCGCATCTCTGGGCCGAGCGTCTGCAATCGGTGCTGGCGACGCTCGAGATTGGCTATGCGCTGGCCTTTCAGGATGCAGCAGGCAGCGAGCCGACCGCCGATCTGGGGCCGGAGGTGCTGCGGCTCACCGACATGCTCGCCGAACTGCTGCCCGATGACCCCGAGGTGCTGGGGTTGGCCGCTTTGGTGCAATTCGCCGAGGCGCGGCGCGCGGCGCGGGTGGATGGTGATGGCCGGATGATCCCGCTGAGCGAACAGGATTGCACTCTCTGGGACGACCGGTTGATCGGCTCGGCGGCGAGGCTGATGCGAAGCGCTGCGGCGATCGGGCGCAGCGGGCCGTACCAGCTGATGGCCGCGATCCACCTCACCCATGCGCGGCGCAAGGCCGAGGCTCGGACCGACTGGGCGGCGATCCTCAAGCTTTACGATCTGCTCAGCCTGCTGCGACCCGGACCGGTGACCGCGATCAACCGCGCCGTCGCGCTGTCGAAAGTCGAGGGGGCCGAGGCAGGGCTCATTGCACTCGAGATGCTGGGCGGCGACAAGCTCGCGGGTTATCGCCCCTGGCACGCGGCGCGCGCGCATCTGCTTGCGCGGAGGGGCGACCCCGAAGGCGCAGCAGCGGCCTATCGCAGGGCGCTCGCGCTCAATCCGGCGCGGGCGGAGCGATTGTTTCTGGAGGCGAAACTTCGGGAAACCAGCGCATGACATGATGTTCGGCCGGGGTCCACGCGCCGATCCGCACGCCGATGGCGCGAAGATGGTCGCCGGTCCAGGCGTTGCAGCTATGAATGAGCGAATATCGCCCGGTTGCTGCGTAGAACACATCGTCGCCGCCATAGCCGGGGATGGGTTTGAGCGGGCCGCGCTCGGGAAAGGCGATGTCCTGCATCAATCGGTCGGCAAGTCTGCGATAGGCGGCATGGCTGATCACCAGCCTGCGGGCATAGCGGCCCTCTTGCGGGCGGTTCATGTGATAGACGTGGATCAGCGTAGCGTCGCTGCCGATCGCTGCACGCGCCATCGTCATGGGGTCGAGTTGTCGCCAGTCCGGTGTGTTCAGATAGAAATCGCGCTCGCCCCAGCCGATCGCGACGTGATCGGTCGCGCCGGTGGCGTGATAGCGGCTGTCGCCAAGGTCGGTCGGCGGGAAGATGCGGTGCCAGTCGATCCCCTCGGCGCGGGCGGGCAGGATGAAGCCGGTGTGGAAGCCGTTGGTCTCGACATAGATGGTCACGCCGTTGTCGGGCGCGCGCCAGTCGGTGTTGGTGCCCCACAGGCCGCCGATCTCGCCCGCGGCAAAGACGAGGCCCAGGAGCAGGGCCAGCCAGGCGAACAGGGTGCGGGCGAGTTTCATTGCACCCCGTCATTCCCGCGAACGCGGGAATCCCGCTTGCGCTCAACCCTGGAGAAGAAGCGGGACCCCCGCTTGCGCGGGGGTGACGGAGTGGGGCAAAAGAAAGAGGATGCGAGCCCCGCCTTCCGGCTTTCGCCGGAGAACGGCCTTGGCTCCAGGGGGCTGTAAGTCAGGCTCCGCCGGACTTGCACAGCCGCAATACCGTCCAGTCGCCGAGGTCCAGTCGCCCTTCCAGTGCAAAGCCCTGTTCGCGATAGGCGTCCGCCACCGCTTCCGCCTGAGTGCAGAGCAGGCCGGACAGCACCGCATGGCCCCCGGGCGCGGTGACCGTCGCGACATCGGGAGCGAGATCGATCAGCGGTCCGGCAAGGATATTGGCGATCACCAGATCATAAGGCGCGCGGGCCTGAAGCTGCGTATCCTCCAGCCCCTCGGCAATCACCATGGCCAGTGCGCCGGGCTGGTCGCCGATCGCAAGGCCGTTGGTCGCTGCATTATGTTCGACCGCAGGCCCGCAGACCGGGTCGATATCGCTCGCGATCGCGCGCGCCTCGGGCCACAGGTGCATCGCGGCAAAAGCGAGCAACCCCGTGCCCGTGCCTATATCGATATGGTTGGTGACACGCAGCCCGGCGGCCTGCATCGAATCGAGCATCATCAGGCAGCCGCGCGTGGTGTTGTGGTGCCCGGTGCCGAAGGCGAGGCTCGCGGGAATCTCGAAACTGCGCACGCCCGGTTCGTCGGACGCAGGCATTTCGGGCGTATGGACATGAAAGCGCCCGGCGCGGATCGGCGCGAGCCCGGTCTGGCTCAGCGTCACCCAGTCCTCGTCGGGCAGCAATTCCGCGCTCAGTGCCACGCCCGCCGCGCTGGGGACGAGGCCGCGCAGCGTCTCGATCCACTCAGCCTGGGGTTCATCGGTGAAATAGGCATGCAGCGCCCAGCTGCCGGGCAGCTGCGGATCGGCATAGGCATCGACCTCGCTCGCCACCAGGCTTGGGCTGCCGAAGGTACTGTCGTCGAGCGTCATGTCCTCGGTCACGGCCTGCGCCTCGGCGAGCGTGCAGGGGATGGTGACTTTCCAGTTGTCCAATGCGGGGGTCCTCGTGCCTCGGGTTTGCTGGGGCCATAAAGCGATGCCGGGATGTTGGCCAGTGCTTGCCCCACTTATCCCATCCGTCACCCTGAACTTGTTTCAGGGTCCATTTCGCCGGATTGGGCCTTGGTGTGCGGGGCACGATGGATCCTGAAACAAGTTCAGGATGACGAACCTCTCGACCACCCCCTAGCGCACGTAGCTCGCTCCGTTCACGTCGAGCACGGCGCCGGTCATTGAGGGCGGCGCGTCGATGGCGCAGAAGCTGGCCATGGTGGCGACCTCGTCGGGCATGGCGACGCGGCCCAGCGGGATGTCGGCGAGCAGCTTGTCGCCGCCGCGGCTCGCCAGATAATCTTCCGCCATGCCGGTCATGGTGAAACCGGGGCAGATGGCAAAGGCATAGATGCCATGGCCCGCATAGGCGCGCGCGATCGATTTGGTCATCGCCACCATGCCGCCCTTGGACGCGGCATAATGCCAGTGCGCCGGGCTGTCGCCGCGATAGGCGGCGCGGCTGGCGATGTTGACGATGCGCCCCTCATTGGCGTGGTCGAGAAAATGCTGCACGGCAAAGCGGCACAGTTGCGCGCTCGCGGTGAGGTTGATCGTCATCGTCTCGTCCCAGGCGGCGAGCCATTCGGCATCGCCCCGTTCGATCGGATTGGCGACAAAGATGCCGGCATTGTTGATCAGCACGTCGATGCGGCCGTCGAGAAGATCGATCGCTTCCTGCCAGAGCAGGTCGGGCCCGCGAAAATCGCCGAAATCGGCCGCGACCACGTCCCATTCTGGCGCATCGGGGCTGTCATCGGGGAAAGGACGGCTCGCATGGCCGACCACCCGATGGCCGGCTTCGTGGAGCAGGTCGGCAATCGCGCGGCCGATGCCGCGGCTGGAGCCGGTGACGAGAATATTCTGTTCGACGCTGATCATGCGCGTCAGCATATCGCCGCGCTGCGGTGCGGTCCATCGCTGCAACGCGATTTGGCGGCGTCAGGCGCTCTTGGCCAAGCCGATCTCGACCGCGAAGCGATCCGATCGGTTGCGCAGTTCGACCAGCTGGTTCTGCAGATGGCTGAACCCGGCACCGACCTTGTCCATCTCGCTCGCCAGGCTTTCGGTGTCGATGCGGATCGTGCCGATGGTGTTCGACATCGAATCGGCCGCAAGCGCAGTCTCGTCGACCGCAGCGGTGATGATCGTCACGGTCTGCGCCTGGATTTCCATCGCCTCGCGGATGCGGTCGGCGCTCGACTGCACCTCGCTGACCGTGGCGCGCACCGAATCGTTCGAGGCGACCGTGTCGCGCGTGGCCTGCTGGATCGCGGTGATCTTGTGCGCAATATCGTCGGTCGCGCGCGCGGTCTGATTGGCGAGGCTTTTCACCTCCTGCGCGACCACGGCAAAGCCGCGTCCGGCATCGCCCGCGCGCGCCGCCTCGATCGTGGCGTTCAGTGCGAGCAGGTTCGTCTGTCCCGCAATGTCGCGGATCAGGCTGAGGATCGATTCGATCGATTCGGCATGGGTCGAGAGCGTCTGCGTGCTGGCCACGGCGTGACCCGCTTCGCGCGAGGCGCGTTCGGCGACATCGGCCGCGACCTCGACCTCGCTGCGGGCTTCCTCGATCGCACGGATCAGGCCGGCAGCCGTCTGCGCCGCCTCGCGCATGGCGATGGCGGATTGTTCGGCGGCGGCGGCGACCTCGGACGAGCGGCCCAGCATCTGGCGTGCGGCTTCGGATGCGTTGACGACCTGATTCTTCAGGCCGCTGCCCAGATGCGATGCCTGTTGCAACTCGCCATCAACCGTCTGCTTGAAGCTGGCGGTCTGCGCGATCCGCACCTTCTGGGCGTCCTGCTGGGTCATGGTGTTGATGGCAAACGCCATGATCTCGGCCTCGATCACCATGACCTGGGCCGTGGCGCGCGCCAACTGCTGATACCGATCCACGTCATTGGGAAGCTTCTCGCGCATCTTGCTCACGGCAAAGTCGTGCGTGTGCGCATTGGCAGCCAGCAGCTGCCACATCGGGACTCCCAGTTTCTGGGCGAACAGGGCGTGGCTGAAGGCCATTTCCACCCAGAGTTGACCATCGAGATTGGCCATTTTCTCGTGGGTGTAGCGTCGGCTGGCCTCGATATTCTGATGCTTCAGCTTCTCGATGTCATCGGTCTTGCTGGCGAGCTCGGCAATAGAACTGAAATGATCCCAGAAGCACTGGGCAATGGCGTCCTGGTCCTGCTTCAGCAGTTCCAGCGCCTGGCGCGCGAGGCGAGGCAGGTCGCCGGCAGCGTCAAAGGCCGCCAGCCTGCGACTGATCGAAAGCTCGTGAGCCACGGACTGGTAAAGTGCCTTGATACTGGCACTACCCTTCGTGTCCTTGCTGTGGTCTGCCATGCCGTCCTCTTGCCAAGCTGGATGATTGAGCAATCGGCATATGCGCACATGGTTAACGCCGGGTTATTGCTGCGCCCGCTCGAGCTGCATTGCTGCGCAGGCCGATGCCGGGCCTGCAATGGAGCGCGCACAATCAGCAATTGCATCATGTGGGCAATCGGCTAAACAGGCGCGGGACGCAAATTCGCTTATGAACACGAACGTTTAAACGGGGGAGACCATGGCAAAACCATCGGGCAGGCCGCTGTCGCCGCACCTTTCCATCTGGCGTTGGGGCCCGGCCATGCTGGTCTCGATCCTCCATCGCGCAACGGGCGACGGCATGGCCGTGATCGGCGGGATTCTGCTCATCGGCTGGCTGATGGCGCTTGCCAGCGGACCCGAGGCCTATGCCTGGTATGTCGGCTGGGCCACCAGCCCCATCGGCTATCTGCTGATGGTCGGCCTGTCCTGGGCCTTCTTCCAGCACATGCTCTCGGGCCTCCGCCATTTTGTGCTCGATATCGGCGCGGGCTATGAGGTTGACAACAACAACCGCTGGTCGGCGCTGCTGCCGGTGCTGTCGATCGTGCTGACGGCGTTTTTGTGGGCGATCATCTTTTTCGCCTGATCTTTTGAATTATCTGTGCGGCGTGGCGGGCTATGGGGCCTGCGCGCAAGGAGTCGACCATGGGAAGTGGCACCAGAATTGGCAAGGTTCGCGGGCTGGGGTCCGCCAAAACGGGAACGCATCACTGGGTGATGGCGCGGGTCACCGCGGTCAGCAATCTCATCCTGATGCTGTGGTTCATCGCCTCGCTGGTCAGCCTGCCTGCGCTCGATCATGCGACGGTCACCGCCTGGCTCTCTGCGCCGCTGCCCGCGACCGCGATGATCCTGCTGATCGTCACCGTTTTCTATCACCTGCGCCTGGGCCTGCAGGTCATCGTCGAGGACTATGTGCATGACCATGGCACCAAGTTCGGCGTGATCCTGCTGCTCAACTTCTACGCCGTTGCCGGGGCCGCCCTCGGCATTTTCGCCGTTGCGCGCATTGCATTTGCCGGAGCTGCCAGCTGATGACCGAAGCCTATAAGATCATCGACCATGTGTACGACACGGTTGTCGTCGGCGCGGGCGGATCGGGCCTGCGCGCCACCATGGGCAGCGCCGAAGCGGGGCTGAAGACCGCGTGCATCACCAAGGTGTTCCCGACCCGCAGCCATACCGTGGCGGCGCAGGGCGGCATTGCGGCAAGCCTGGGCAACAATTCGCCCGACCACTGGTCGTGGCACATGTACGATACCGTCAAGGGATCGGACTGGCTCGGCGACCAGGATGCGATCGAATATATGGTGCGCGAGGCACCCGCTGCCGTCTACGAGCTCGAGCATGCCGGTGTGCCGTTCAGCCGCAACGACAATGGTACCATCTATCAGCGTCCGTTCGGCGGGCACATGCAGAACATGGGCGAAGGCCCGCCGGTGCAGCGCACCTGCGCCGCCGCCGACCGCACCGGTCATGCCATGCTGCACGCGCTGTACCAGCAGTCGCTGAAGTACGATTCGGATTTCTTCATCGAATATTTCGCCATCGACCTGATCATGGAAGACGGCGTATGCCGGGGCGTGATCGCGCTGTGCATGGAGGATGGCTCCATCCACCGCTTCCGCAGCCATGCCGTGGTGCTGGCGACGGGCGGATCGGGCCGCTGCTATTTCTCGGCGACCTCGGCGCACACCTGCACGGGTGACGGCGGCGCGATGGTGCTGCGCGCAGGGCTTCCGCTGCAGGACATGGAATTCGTGCAGTTCCACCCGACCGGCATCTATGGCGCGGGCGTGCTGATCACCGAAGGCGCGCGCGGCGAGGGCGGTTACCTGACCAATTCCGAAGGCGAGCGCTTCATGGAGCGCTATGCGCCGTCCGCCAAGGACCTGGCGAGCCGCGACGTCGTCAGCCGCTCGATGGCCGCCGAAATCCGCGAAGGCCGCGGCGTCGGCAAGGAAAACGACCATATCTACCTGCATCTCGACCATATCGACGAGAAGGTGCTGGCCGAACGCCTACCGGGCATTACCGAGACGGGCAAGATCTTCGCGGGCGTCGATCTGACGCGCCAGCCGCTGCCGGTGGTGCCGACCGTGCACTACAATATGGGCGGCATTCCCTGCAATTATCACGGCCAGGTCGTCACCATCAAGGACGGCAACCCGGACACCGTGGTCCCCGGCCTTTACGCCGTGGGCGAGGCTGCCTGCGTCTCGGTGCATGGCGCCAACCGTCTGGGCTCGAACTCGCTGATCGACCTCGTGGTGTTCGGCCGCGCGACCGGACATCACCTGCGCGACACGATCAAGCCCGGCAGCCCGCACAAGGCGCTGCCCAAGGATGCGGCGGACCTGGCGCTGTCGCGTCTCGACCATTTCCGCAACGCCAAGGGCGGATCCCCCACTGCGCAGATTCGCATGGAGATGCAGAAGACGATGCAGAAGCATGCGGCCGTGTTCCGCGATACCCAGCTGCTGTCCGAAGGCACGGCGCTGATGCAGACCGTCAACAAGCGGATGGAGGACGTCCACGTCACCGACCGCTCGCTGATCTGGAACACCGACCTGATCGAGACGCTGGAGCTCGACAACCTGCTCAGCCAGGCCGTGTGCACCATCGAAAGCGCTGCCAACCGCAAGGAAAGCCGCGGCGCGCACATGCACGAGGATTATCCCGAGCGCGACGATGCGAACTTCATGAAGCACACCGTCAGCTGGTTCGAAGGCTGGGGCGGCAAGGGCGGCAAGGTGACGCTCGATTACCGCCCGGTCCACGAATACACGCTCAGCGACGAGGTCGAGTATATCAAGCCCAAGAAGCGGGTGTATTGATCGGCTGGATGGCCATCTGGCGATGACATTGTTCGGGGCAGGCACCGTAAGCGGTTCCTGCCCCGAAGCATTTCTGGGTCGTGTCAAAGGTGCCGGTCGATATCCATCCGCTCGTGCAGGATGCGGATGATCTGCACCGTGTCTTCGATGACCAGATAGAATATCAGGTGGTGCCCGCAGAGGAGCCTGCGGAATTCCTTCCCCTCACTGCGATAGACGGGATTGCGCAGCGGAAAATCGGCCAGCGACGAAATACTCGCGCGCATCGCAGCGAGATAGTGCCGAGCCTGCGCTGCGCCCCATTGCTGTTTGGTATAGCCGGCGATGGTGTCCAGATCCCGGCCAGCAGCGGGGAGCAGGAGGACCTTATGCGGCATCGCCGAAATGGCGTTCCACGAACCCGTCCCAGTCGAACGGCTCGGCAGGTCCGCTTGCCAGACCCTCGCGAAGCGCAGCGTTCAGTGCTTCGCGCCGTTCATCCTCGGCCATAAACCGCCGCATTGCCTCGCGCACAACCTCGCTGGTAGAGCCGTACTCACCCGATTCCACCTTGCGGCGGGCAAATTCCTGAAATGGCGCGCCGAGCGCGATGGAGGTGTTCTTCGACATCCGACTAAGATACCAGAATTTGGTAACCTATCAAATCACCCTTCAGCCAAAAAAAACCGGCCGGAAGCGCGGGGCTTCCAGCCGGTCTTTGTCACGTCACGGGATGAACCCGCAACGCCAGCAGCAAACTGCTAGTCTCAGTTTTCGCCGGTGATGAAGTCGGGCAGGCCGGCGTCGCCGCCGGTCTCGCCGCCTTCCGAGCGCTCGGGACGACCACGGCCGCGGCCGCCTCCGCCCGAACGTTCGCCGCCACGGTCACCACCGCGACCACGTCCGCCATCGCCGTCACGACGGGGGCGACGGTCGCCGCGATCGCCACGCTCGCGCGGTTCGCGGGCAGGGCGGGTGTCTTCCAGCTCTTCACCGGTTTCCTGATCGACAACGCGCATCGACAGGCGCACCTTGCCGCGCGGATCGATCTCGAGCACCTTGACCTTCACTTCCTGGCCTTCGGACAGGACATCGGCCACCTTCTCAACCCGCTCGTTGCGGATTTCCGAAACGTGGACCAGACCGTCCTTGCCGCCCATGAAGTTCACGAACGCGCCGAAATCGACCAGGTTGACGACCTTGCCGTTGTAGATCTTGCCGACTTCGGCTTCCTCGACGATGCCCAGAATCCACTTCTTGGCAGCCTCGATCTGGCTGAGGTCGGACGAGCTGATCTTGATCAGGCCTTCGTCGTCGATGTCCACCTTCGCGCCGGTTTCGGCGACGATCTCGCGGATCACCTTGCCGCCGGTGCCGATGACTTCGCGGATCTTCGACTTGTCGATCTGGATCGTCTCGATGCGCGGCGCATGCGCCGACAGTTCGGTGCGGACTTCGCCCAGCGCCTTGGCCATTTCACCCAGGATGTGCGCGCGGCCTTCCTTGGCCTGCGCCAGCGCCTGCGCCATGATCTCGCGGGTGATACCGGCGATCTTGATGTCCATCTGCATCGTGGTGATGCCTTCGGACGTGCCGGCGACCTTGAAGTCCATGTCGCCCAGATGATCTTCGTCACCCAGGATGTCGGAGAGAACCGCGAACTCGCTGCCTTCCAGGATCAGGCCCATGGCGATGCCCGACACCGGACGCTTGAGCGGAACGCCCGCGTCCATCATCGAGAGCGAGCCGCCGCACACCGTGGCCATCGACGACGAGCCGTTGGACTCGGTAATGTCGGAGAGCACACGGATGGTATAGGGGAACTCGTCCTTGCTGGGCAGCACGGGGTGCAGCGCACGCCATGCCAGCTTGCCATGGCCGACTTCGCGGCGACCCGGCGCGCCGAAGCGGCCCACCTCACCGACCGAATAGGGCGGGAAGTTATAGTGCAGCATGAAGCTTTCGTACGACAGGCCGGTCAGGCCGTCGATCATCTGCTCGCTGTCCTTGGTGCCCAAGGTGGTGGTGCAGATCGACTGGGTTTCACCGCGCGTGAACAGCGCCGAACCGTGCGTGCGCGGCAGGAAGCCGACCATCGCCTCGATCGGACGGATCTGCGTGGTGGTGCGGCCGTCGATGCGGCTGCCGTCCTTGAGGATGGCACCGCGCACGATTTCCGCTTCCAGCTTCTTCATCAGCTTCTGCGCAGCCATCTGGTCCTGCGGCGTCGCATCGGCAAAGGCTTCCTTCGCCTTGGCGCGCGCTTCGTTGAGCGCGTTCGAGCGGGCCGACTTGTCGGTCAGCTTGTAGGCCGCGGCAATGTCCGCACCGATCAGGTCCTTGAGCTTCTGCTTGGCGGCGCTCAGGTCAGCCTGCGGAGCCATTTCCCACGGATCCTTGGCAGCCTGTTCGGCGAGCTTGATGATCGCGTCGGTGACTTCGCGACAAGCATTGTGCGCGAATTCGACGGCACCCAGCATCACTTCCTCGGAAAGCTCCTTGGCTTCCGATTCGACCATCATCACCGCGTCATGCGTGGCGGCGACGACCAGATCGAGCTCGCCTTCCTTGACCTCGTCCATCGACGGGTTGAGCTGATATTCGCCGTCCTTGTAGCCGATGCGCGCCGCGCCGATCGGGCCCATGAAGGGCACGCCCGACAGGGTGAGCGCAGCCGAGGCAGCAACCATCGCGACGATATCGGGCTCGGATTCGCCGTCGAACGACAGCACCTGCGCGATCACGTTGATTTCGTTGTAGAAACCTTCGGGGAACAGCGGGCGGACGGGACGGTCGATCAGGCGGCTGGTCAGCGTTTCCTTTTCGGTCGCGCCGCGTTCACGCTTGAAAAAGCCGCCGGGGATGCGGCCTGCTGCGGAGAATTTTTCCTGGTAGTGGACGGTCAGCGGGAAGAAGTCCTGGCCTTCCTTCACCGACTTGGCGGCGGTCACGGCGCACAGCACCACGGTCTCGCCATAGGTGGCCAGCACAGCGCCGTCTGCCTGACGGGCAATACGGCCCGTTTCGAGCTTGAGGGTCTTTCCGCCCCACTCGATTTCTACAGTCTTTACGTCAAACATGGATTTTCCTTGTCGAACCCGGTGCGCCCTATTGCGGACCGGGGCCTCTTCAATTGCCAGGCTGACCGGCCTGGCGCGGTTCGGGGCCATATCTTGCCCCGGCTGGCCCATATCCGCCTCATTGCGAAAGGGCCGTTGGATACCGCGCACTTTAATTTCATGGCGCGGATAAACGAACGGCCCCGCTGGGGGGCCGTTCGAGAATGCTTACTTGCGGAGACCCAGCTTGCCGATCAGGTCGGTATAGCGGGCTTCGTCCTTCTTCTTGAGATAGTCCAGCAGCGAGCGACGCTTGTTGACCATCATCAGAAGACCGCGACGCGAGTGGTTGTCCTTGTGGTGCGACTTGAAGTGCTCGGTCAGGTTGTTGATGCGCTCGGTCAGGATGGCAACCTGTACCTCGGGCGAGCCGGTGTCGTTGGCTTCGCGCGCATATTCCTTGATCACTTCTTCCTTGCGTTCTGCGGTAATCGTCATGTCTTCATTCCTCGAACATCATCCAAAGTTGAAACCGCGCACCACGCGGACCTCCTGGTCCGAAAGCGATACCAGAGCGAGCGGAGCATCATCGCTCCCCCGCGCCCAATAACGCCCATCGTGTGCGGCAATCCCGGTCACGACCTGCCCCATGCGGAGCCGCCTTGCCTGATCGGGAGTGAGGTCAAGAGCCGGGATGTCGGCCAGCCCTGCCTCGAATGGCAAGATTACGTCTTCTGGGGCCGCGCCTTGGCGGATTTCATCCAGTTTGTCCAGCGAAATCGCCTGGTCGAGCCCGAACGGTCCGGCCTGGGTCCGGCGCAGCATCGTCACATGGCCGACAGAGCCCAGCGCCTGCGCGATGTCGCGGGCGAGGCTGCGGATATAGGTGCCCTTGGAGACATGGGCGGAGAGGGTGATGCTTTCAAGCGGCTGTCGACCGGCCCCCATTTCGTCACCCTGAACTTGTTTCAGGGTCCATCCATCGTCTTGGGGCTTCGGCTGCTGGGGCGCGATGGATCCTGAAACAAGTTCAGGATGACGGACAAGCAACGCATGCACCGTCACGGCCCGACTCGCCAGTTCCACCGTCTCGCCCGCGCGCGCTAGGTCGTATGCCCGCTGGCCATCGATCTTGAGTGCCGAGAAAGCCGGGGGCACCTGTTCGATCGGGCCGGTAAAGTGCGGCAGCACCGCCTCGATCTCGGCCAGCGTTGGCCGTACGTCGCTCGTCGCTACCGGCTTGCCCTCGACATCCAGCGTGTCGGTTTCTACCCCGAACCGGATCGTGAAATCATAGTTCTTGTCGCCGTTGAGCATCTGGCCGGTCAGCTTGGTCGCCTCGCCGAGCGCGATCGGCAGCACGCCGGTGGCGAGCGGGTCGAGCGTACCGCCATGGCCGACCTTGACCTTGCCGAACCCGCCCTGGCGGAACGCGCGCTTGACCGCGGTCACCGCGTCGGTCGAGCCCATGGCATAGGGTTTGTCGAGAATGATCCATCCGTGCATCCGCTGCTCGTTAGCAGCGTTGCGCCCCATGGCCAAATGCGAAGGGCAGGGATGTCAGGCCTGGCTGCGTTCCCAATCCTCGCATAGCAGGCCGAACACGCAGGTGTCGCGGACAAAGCCGGTCCAGGTGATGCGGTTGCGGCGCAGCGTCCCTTCATGCATCGCACCCAGCTTGCGCACTGCGGCCTGGCTGCGCAGGTTGCGTGCGTCGACGCGGAATTCGATGCGGGTGAAACCCTGCGCAAAGGCATGGTCGATCATCAGCCGCTTCATCCGCGTGTTGACGCCCGCAGCACCCCGCGCCGACGGCTCGATATAGGTTCCGCCGATCTCCACGACGTGGTTGCGTTCGTCCGGCGCGATATAGCTCGACATGCCGATCACCTGATCGTGCCATAGCACGGCAAAGCGCACCCAGCTGGTGGTGGCGTGGAACTCCTCCATCGCCTTATCGAAATGCTCGCCCAGCATCGAGATGGGGTAGATATCCCAGATCTCGGTATCGCGCGCGCACGCGGCGCGCAGCGGTTCGACATGATGGTCTGCCAGGGGCTCGAGCCGAAGGTCGCCATCGCTCAGCATAGTGCGAAGGCCGCTCATGCCAGCCGCGCCATGAAATGCTTGCGGCACAGCGCGATATAGCGGTCATTGCCGCCAATCTCGGTCTGCGCGCCCTGTTTCACCGCATGACCCGCCGCATCGACCCGCAGGTTCATCGTCGCCTTGGCGCCGCATTCGCACACGGCCTTCAGCTCGACCAGATGGTCGGCGATCGCCAGCAATTGCGCGCTGCCTGGGAAGAGTTCGGCCTGGAAATCGGTGCGCAGCCCATAGCAGAGCACCGGAATCCGCAGCTCGTCGCAAATGCGCGCGCACTGGAAGACCTGCGTCTTGGTGAGGAATTGCGCCTCGTCGACCAGCACGCAATCAAGCGGGGCCGAGGCGAGGTCCAGCGCCACCGCTGCAAAGATGTCGGTCTCCGGCTCGAACAGATGCGCGGGCGCCTTGAGGCCGATGCGCGAGGTGATCTGGCCCGCGCCATAGCGATCGTCGAACGCCGCGGTCCACAGCATCGCGCGCATCCCGCGCTCGGCATAGTTGAACGCCGCCTGGAGCAGCGTGGAGGATTTGCCCGCGTTCATCGAGGCGTAGTAGAAATAGAGCTTGGCCATCAGGGGAGGCTTCCAAGAGTTTCAACCGGAACCGGGCTTTCGCCTCCAGCCTTGCGAGCAATGGCTTTGTCAAAGGTCGCGAAAACCGGGGCTGCGCCGGTTGCGGCAACGATGTGCATCATGTCGGCCCAATCCGCGCCTTGAAGAAATCGGTCTATCGCCCATAAGACCGAGTTGCCCTGTTCCACCTGCACATGTTCGACTTCAACGACTTTGTGCAGCATACTGGCGACGATGGGCCTCGGGATTTTCAGAGCCTTTTCCAGGACCCAGCCGAGTTCGGTGAGCACTGTCAGCGAGACGTAAGCCGGTTCACGAAGAATTTGGATCGCAAGCGAGGATTGCGCAGGATCATCACCAAGCAGCCATCGCGCCAGAATGTTTGTATCGACGGCCCGCACGCGATTATCGGCCAGCAACGGCGTCCATGTCCGGATCGTCGACATCCGGTGACCAGCTCAATCTTTCGATCGGTATCGGGGGCCCCTCATGCCGGTACAGCTGCCGAAGTTCGTGTGTGGCTTCCTCAATGGAGAGCCGCTTGGTGCGCGCCACGGGGCGGAGCATGACACCGTCGCCCATCGGGATCACCTCGAGGTCCCGACCCTGTGCCCAGCCCAGGCGATCGCGAACATCCTTGGGGATGACGATCTGTCCCTTGGCGGAAAGGCGTGTGACGTCGTTCATTGCGCCAACATACGTCTTACCCGGTAAGACGTCAATCGTCGCTGCGGTCCGCCTCGTCTTCTCCGCCCAGGTCCTGCGCCACTTTGGGATCGCTCAGCAGCCGGTCGATATGGCTGCCGGTGTCGAAGCTGTCATCGGCGAGCCATTTAAGCTTGGCGGCATATTTCATCCGCACGCGCTGCGCGACCTCGCGCTGGAAATAGGCGGTGTTGGTGCGCAGCGCCTTGAGCACCACGTCCTCTTGCCTGCCCAGTAGCGGCTTCACGAACACGGTTGCGTGGCGCAGGTCGGGCGACATGCGCACTTCGGTGACCGATACGGTGGTGCTGCTCAGCACATCGTCATGCACCTCGCCGCGCGTCAGCAGTTCGGACAGCACATGGCGTACCTGCTCGCCGACGCGCAGCACGCGCACCGAACGCCCTTCGGGGCTGGTATCGTTATGCCTGGCCATGATCGTTTCCTTCACGATACCCCGCCGACCGTTGCCGGGCGGCGGGGATCATGCCTTACAGCGTGCGATCGCGCATCTCGACGTCGAACGTCTCCAGGATATCGCCCGGCTTGATGTCGTTCGTATCCTGCAGCACGACGCCGCATTCCAGACCCGCACGGACTTCGGCCACGTCGTCCTTGAAGCGGCGCAGCGAGGCGATGCTCGTCTTGCTCACGATGACATCGTCGCGGGTGATGCGTGCATACAGGCCCTTGCGGATGAAGCCGTCGGTGACCAGCAGACCCGCTGCCTTGTCCTTCTTGCCTGCCGGGAAGATCTCCTTGATCTCCGCACGGCCAACCACGGTCTCGATCCGCTCCGGACCCAGCACGCCCGCCATCTCGCCCTTGATGTCGTCGAGCAGGTCATAGATGATGTCGAAATATTTGAAGCGCACGCCGTCGCGTTCGGCCAGCGCGCGCGCCTGGGCATTGGCGCGGACGTTGAAGCCGATGATCGGCGCGTTCGAGGCCTTGGCCAAGGTCACGTCGGATTCGGTGATCGCACCCACGCCCGAGTGCAGCACGCGGGCCTTGATGTCGTCGGTCGAGATCTTGTTGAGCGATCCGACAATGGCTTCCACCGAACCCTGCACGTCGCCCTTGACCAGCACCGGATATTCCTTGGCGCGGTTGGCCGAGAGTGCCGAGAACATCGTGTCGATGCTCGCAGGCGCCATGGTCGTGCGCTTTTCCAAGGCCTTCTGGCGGCGATAGTCTGCGACTTCGCGGGCACGCTGCTCGTTCTCGACCACGGTCAGCTTGTCGCCTGCCGACGGCACGCCGGTCAGGCCCAGCACTTCGACCGGGATCGACGGGCCGGCCTCGTTGACCTGCTTGCCCTTGTCGTTGATCAGCGCGCGCACCTTGCCCGACTGTTCGCCGACGACGAACACGTCGCCGCGCTTGAGCGTGCCGCGCTGCACCAGCACGGTGGCGACAGGGCCGCGACCCTTGTCGAGCTTGGCTTCGACCACCACGGCCTCGGCAGCACGATCGGGATTGGCCTTGAGCTCGAGCAGTTCGGCCTGGAGCAGGATCTTGTCGACCAGTTCGTCGAGGTTGATCTTCTTGAGCGCGGAAACTTCCACGTCCTGCACGTCGCCCGACATCGCTTCCACGATGACCTCGTGCTCGAGCAGGCGCTCGCGGATCTTCTGCGGGTTGGCGCTGTCCTTGTCGACCTTGTTGATCGCCACGATCATCGGCACGCCCGCGGCCTTGGTGTGGTTGATTGCCTCGATCGTCTGCGGCATCAGGCCGTCATCGGCCGCCACCACCAGGATGACGATATCGGTGACGTTGGCCCCGCGCGCACGCATTTCGGTAAAGGCGGCGTGGCCCGGCGTGTCGAGGAAGGTGATCTTGTCGCCCGACTTCACCTGCACCTGATAGGCGCCGATATGCTGGGTGATGCCGCCGGCTTCGCCCGCCACCACATCGGTGCCGCGCAGCGCATCGAGCAGGCTGGTCTTGCCATGGTCGACATGGCCCATGATGGTGACCACCGGCGCACGGGGTTTCAGCGTTTCGGCCGCATCGACATCCGCCTCGTGATCGATTTCCACATCGGAATCGGACACGCGGGTGATCTTGTGGCCGAATTCCTCGACCAGCAGTTCGGCGGTATCCTGGTCGATCGTCTGGTTGACGGTGACCATCATGCCCATCTTGAACAGCGACTTGACCAGGTCCGCGCCCTTTTCCGCCATGCGGTTGGCGAGTTCCTGGACGGTGATTGCTTCGGGCACGACGACGTCGCGCACCTGCTTGGGCTGCGCATCGCGGCTCTGGCCGCCCATGTGCAGACGGCGCTCCTTTTCACGCGCACGCTTGAGCGCGGCAAGGCTGCGGGCTCGTGCACCGCCATCGCCTTCGTTCAGCGCCTTGCTGACGGTGAGCTTGCCTGCCTGGCGACGGTTGTCGACCACCTTGGTGCTGGCCGGCTTTTTGGGCTTGATTTCGGGGCGCGGGGCAGGGGCGACCGGCGTGAACCGGCGCGGCGGCGGGGCCGCACGCGTTTCTTCGTTGGCAGGCTTGGCCGCGTCCTTGGCGGCAGGCGCGGCCTCGGTCTTGGCTTCGACCGGCTCGGCCGCAGGCACCTGCTGCGTCTCGGCCGCAGGTGCGGGTGTTTCGGCAGGCGCAGGCGCGGGTTCAGCCGCAGCCTTGCGCGCTTCCTCGGCCTTGCGGCGCGCTTCCTCGGCGGCCCGCTGACGCTCCTCGGTCTCGCGGCGACGCGCTTCCTCGAGCGATGCCAGACGTGCTTCCTCGGCCTCGCGCAGCAGCTTTTCCTGCAGCTCGCGGCGGCTCAGCGCCGAAACCGGCTGCTGCGGACGCGGCGGCGGCGGCGGAGCTGCGGCGGGGGCAGGGG